>NYUD01000074.1 GCA_002683825.1 Planctomycetota bacterium | reverse complement strand
GGTCAGCGGCGGGCGCTCCAACGCGGCCGACGGCTTCTGGTCCTCGGTCAGCGGCGGGTACAACAGATCGGCCCTCAATACTGAAGACTGGGTGGCCGGGTCGCTGTTCGAGGACAACTGATGCAGGGGGCGTTACCGAACCAGGTTTGTCGCCGCACACTCCGCAGGCATGTGGGTGGCGCGGAGCGGGGCCTCGATCTCTCGTTGGGCCAAGTCGACGGCGAACACCCACGGGGAGAGGCGTTGGTGCATGAATCGAGCGGGGTCGCCAGATGCCCCTCCCCCAGGGACTGAGGGCCCGATAGCGCACGAGGTGGGCCGCCCCATCTCGATCCATGCACCAACGCCCCGTCTCAGCGGGGATCATCGCAGAGAACCCACTGAGCGGGCTCCGTTCGCTTCCTGTGGGCAAACGGCACACCATCCGCAAACGCGATTTTTCCAGGGAAGAACTCGCGGCCTTTCTTCGAGAAGCCAAGGCCGTCGACCAGGAAAGTGGAGACAAGGTCGGGCAGTACCCGGTTTGGTTGGCCCTGGCAGCAACCGGCGCACGATGGGGAGAGACGGTGGCCCTGCGATGGGCGGACGTCGATACCAGCCGGAACGAACTCTTCTTCCGTGGCGAAGCTGCAAAGAGTGGCCGTGACCGTCGGGTGCCTATTCCGAAGACGCTACTGGACGAACTGCTGGCGCTTCGCAGGATGCACCACGACCTTCTCGGCAGGTTGCCCGCGGGCAGTGATCTCGTCTTCCTGAACCCGGGTGCAATGCCCTGGACGCAGCGCAACCGCAACGACGCGCAGAAGCGCTTCCGAGAACTGTTGTGTCGCGCAGCGATCGAACGAGAGAACGAGCGAGGTCGCCTCACGCCCCACTCGTTGCGCCACACTTTCGCTACTCACTGCGCCATCTACGGTGTCCCAATGGCTCATTGCCAGCAGATGCTCGGGCACTCGACCATCGCACTCACGGCCGAGATCTACACGCACGTCCGGACCGAAGCGCTGCATTTAGCCGTTTCCCGACTGCCCGATCCGACACAAAGTGACTCCCGTTTGGGCACTAGGTGGGCACTGGAAGGCGCCTCGTCCGACTCTGCGAGCGAGGCGGCAAGTTAGCTCGCTTGCGTAAGTGCCGTCTGCACGCGCAACTACATCGACGGGAATGATGGAGGCGGCACCCGGACTCGAACCGGGGATAACGGATTTGCAATCCGTCGCCTTAGCCACTTGGCTATGCCGCCCTGGGATCGTGATACGAACGTCCCGGCCACCGAGGGCCCAGGGGGCTTCAATATATCTTCTGGCAGGGGCGGAACCAGTCCGGGAGGGCCCCGGCGACCTCTTGCGACGGGGTCAGGGGACGTCCAGATTCCGGAACGTTCCGTCAGTCCCTGGAATCCTGCGGGACGGACCCCCCCCGATCCTTCCCTCACAAGCGGGCACGGATCTTGATTTTTCGGCGTATGACGCCGAGAAACGTATCTCGTCAGTATGTCCGTTTTTTGCTAAGCAAAGCCTATACATGAGTCTCCGTCTTCGACTGACCCTGGCCTTCCTCGCAATCGTCTCGCTGATGCTGGTGGTCGCGGTCACCTCCTTCTTCAACAGCCGCCTGACCCAGGAGCGGGTCGCCGCCCTGCGTTCCGACATGGGGCTCGACCTGCGACGGGTGGACCTCGAGAGCGTCAGCCTCGAGATCGAGGGGTACTGGAGTCCGAACGGCGCCTTCGTCGCCACCAAGGTCGGAGTGGCGCCGGGCCCGCGCCGGCCCAAGCTGCGCGGAGCGATCCAGGAACTCGATTCCGGTGCGCGTGAGATCCTGCTCTTCGGTCGCACCATCGTGGTCGAGAAAGACGCCGAATTCGTCGATGCCGAGGACGCGGCGGCAGGCTTCGGGGGACTGCAAGCCGGACAACGGATCGAGGTGACCTGCAGGGTCGACGAGGGGAACTGGACGGCCGACAAGATCAAGACCCAGGGCGTCAAAACCAAGGACAAGATCAAGGGCACCTCGACCCGATCGGACCTGGACGGGGTCGCACCGGAGACGATCGAGATCTCGGGCCTGGTCATCTCGTTGCCCCAGTCCGGAGAGGAGGCACCCCAGAGCGCTCTCCGTCATCTGGAGCTGGCTACGAAGATCACGCAGGCCGTGACGGAGTGTCGCACGGGCGCCTATGAACTCGTCGGCCGCAGGATCGCGACGGCCGAACTGGACGAGGTTCTCGAACGCGATGACCCCTCCGAACACTCGGGCAGCGAACGAATGATCGCCGCGCGCGAAAGCTTCGACCAGTACCTGAACCTGCTGCAGACGGGCATCGCACCCTCGCTCCCCTCCCCCTCCGTGGTGGTGGCGCGCTGGGTGGCCTTGCTCGGCAAGCATCGCGAGACCCTCAACGACCACATCGATGCCCTGCTTTCCCTGAGCTCAGAGCCGGCGCGCGCACAGCAATATCTCGATGACTCCTTTTCTCCCTTCCTCGAGGAAGAGCTCTTGCCACTCGTCTACGCCTTTCAGGCCAAGAGCGAAGAACAGCTGGGAGAACAGCTCCAGGATCTCGTCACCAGCACGACCAAGACGACACGCCTGGCCACGAAGACCAGCGCCATCGCCGCCCTCCTGGCCTTCGGTCTGGGGTTCCTCCTGTGGCGCTCGATCCACCGGCCCTTGAAGGACCTGCAGGAGGCCGCCAGCCATCTCGGCCAGGGTCACCTGGACACGCGCGTTCCCGTTCGCTCGAACGACGAGGTCGGCGTTCTCGCGCAGGCCTTCAACCGCATGGCTTCCCAGCTGGCGACGACGACGGTCTCGATGGGCAACCTCGAAAACGTCTTCGATTCCATCGGCGGCGCGTTGATCGTCTGCGATGCAGCGAAGCTCATCACCAGCGTGAATCAGGCCACCCTCGACCTGCTGGGCTACGAGCACTCCGAGCTCATCGGGAAACACTTCAGCCTGATCTGCAAGGAAAAGGAGCCCGCCGGCGCGCCCGCTGACGCGGGCATCCTGTCCACCAACGAAACCGTCTTCCAGCGCAAGGACGGCTCCGCCGTGCCCGTGTCTTTCACCGGGTCCGAACTCACCGAAAACGGCGGTCTGCCCGTGGGCTTCGTCTGCATGGCTCTCGACCTCACGGAACGAAAGCAGATGGAGGAGCGCCTGCGTCACTCCCTCTCCGAGAAAAAACTCCTGCTGCAAGAGGTCCACCACCGCGTCAAGAACAACATGCAGGTGATCTCGAGCCTGCTTGCCATGCAGGCAGGCCAGGTCGAAGATCGCGAGACCATCGCGCGCTTCGAGGACAGCCAGAACCGCATCCGGTCCATGGCCCTGATCCACGAGCAGCTCTATCAGTCCGACGACTTCAGCGAGATCGCAATGCCCTCCTACCTGGAGATGCTGATGTCCCACGTCCTGCAATCCCACAAGCACGACGACTCGATCCTGGTCCAGCTCCACGTCGACGAACTGACCTTCAACGTCGATCAGGCCCTCTCCTGCGGCTTGATCATCAACGAGCTGGTCGCCAATGCCTTCAAGCACGCCTTCCCCGACGCAAGCAGCGGCTCGATCGATATCTCCCTGCGCGGCCACGAGGGAGGCGAGTGCATCCTCGAGGTCGCCGACAACGGCCGGGGACTGAACGACCCCTTCGATCAAGAACGCTCCGAGACCCTGGGACTGAACCTGGTCGATACCCTCGCCAGGCAGCTGGGCGGAGAAGTAGCACTCGAGGGCGACTCCGGCCTGCAAATCAGCATTCGTTTCCGTCAACAGCAAACCCCCAACCTGTTGGCCTCATGAGCACTTGCAAAATTCTCATCACCGAGGACGAGATGATCGTTCAGATGCACCTGAAGCGTCTGGTCGAAGGACTCGGACACGAGGTCAGCGGAACGGCCTCGACGCTGAAAGAGGCGTTGCAGGCGGCCGAACGCCAAACGCCCGATATCGTGCTGATGGACATCCACCTGGCGGAGAAAAGCGATGGCGTCGAGGCGGCGGGCCTCCTGCGCGAGCACTACGATTGCGAGATCATCTTCATCACCGCCTACGGTGATGCACGAACGGTCGAAAGAACGGCTGCGGTCGGTGCCTCCGGTTACGTCGTCAAACCCTTCTCGACAGCGTCGATCCGGGCCGCCATCCAGACGGCCCTCAGCACCAGAGATCGTCACAGGCAAGCGAAAGCGCGCGAGCTGTCCTTGACCTCCGCGCTGGAATACCGAAATGACGCCGTGCTGGTCTCCGATGCCAATGGCGTGGTCCTGTTCGCAAGCCCGAGCACGGCCAAGTTCATCGGCTGGCCCACCCACGAATCCTGCGGGCGACGTGTCGGGGAGGTCCTTCGCCTGGCCGATCGGAGTGTCGAAACAGACATCGTCGAGATCATCAACGACGTCCTGCGAACCGGACAGTCGCGTAACCTCCTCCAGCTCGCTTTCCTGACCGAAGACGGCTCGGAGGCTGCCGTCGACGTGATGATGCAGCCCATTCGTGAAGGGGAAGAGGCGGCCACGGGAGTGCTCGTCGCCCTCGCCGATCGTTCGGCAAACCACACGACCGCCGAAGCCGAGACCCACCAACCCGAAGGTCATGAGGCGGCTTTCGGCGAAGGCACCCGGCTACTGGTGTATTCCCACGATACCCTCGGATTGGGACACCTGCGTCGCTGCCACAAGCTCGTTCGTAGACTGGCCGCCGACCACTCCAACCTGTCGGTCCTTCTGGTCACCGGGTCTCCCATGGTCCATCGCTTCGAGACTCCGCCGGGCACCGACTACCTGAAATTGCCGGCGGTGCGCAAGGTGGCGCCGGATCAGTACGAAGCCCGCTCCCTCTCGATGTCGAGCTCCGGCATTCAATCCCTGCGCACCAACCTTCTGCTACACACCGTTCGCGACTACTCCCCCAACGTCGTGCTGGTGGATCACTCGCCCCTGGGCATGCGCGGTGAGATGTTGCCCGCGCTCCGCCGGCTGAAGGATCAGGGCAACTGTCAGCTGATCCTCGGCCTGCGCGACATCATCGACAATCCGGATGCGCTCGAGGCCGCATGGGAGAAACAGGGCGTCTACGAGGTGCTACGGGACATCTACGACCACATCTTGATTTACGGCTGTTCCAAGGTCTACGACACCGTGCGGGAATACCGATTCCCCGACGATGTGGCGGCGAAGGCACACTATGTCAACTACGTCGCCGACACGGACACGAACTCGCCCGAGGACGTACCGACGTCCACGGCCTCGAACGACACTCCCCTGATCGTCCTCTCCGCAGGTGGCGGAGACGGCGGCGCCGCCGAGCTCATCGAACCCTTCCTTAACATGATGCGCGAGGCCGGCCCGGACGTCGGCTTTCGGTCGGTGATCCTCACCGGTCCCTTCGTCGAACCGGACCTCAAGGAACGCCTGAAAAGCATGGCCGACGGCCTGCCGGCCGAGGTGCTGGACTTCGTCCCCTCGACCGACGCCCTCTTCCGCGAAGCCGATCTGGTTCTGTCGACGTGCGGCTACAACACAATGACCGAACTGATCGTCCACGCGAAGCGCTCGATCCTGATCCCCCGTGTCCTCCATCGCGACGAACAGCTGATCCGCGCGAAACGAATGGAAGAGCTCGGACTGGCGAGGTGTATCCATCCCGACCAAGTCACGAGCACGAGCCTTCTGGACGCCATCCGCACCTCGCTACGGGCGGACCCGCCCCTCCCTCGAGCGCGGGCCGAGGGATTGATCCCCGTGGATGGAGCGGAGGGCTTTTCGAAGTTCTGCGGAATTCTGCGCATCTGGTCGTCAGTGGTGAATTCCGAGTCGGCGGCGCTCTAGTCCCGAAGGTTCAGGAATCCGCGCGGCTCACCTATGATGGGCCCGTGACCCGGGAAAACGACTTTCACTCTCATGCAGAGATCGAGGCCTTCCAGCTCGAGGCGCTGCGATCCCTTCTGGGCCACCTGAGGGGACGCAACCCCTTCTACTCGGAGAGACTCCGCGCAGCGGGAGTCGACGGCAAGCTGGGCTCGCTGCAGGAGTACCGGGCCAAGGTCCCCTTCACGCACAAGGCCGAGCTGATCCAGGATCAGCAGGACCATCCGCCCTACGGCTCGAACCTCACCCGGCCCCTCGAAGAATACATCCGCCTGCACCAGACGAGCGGCACCACCGCCACGCCGATGCAGTGGCTGGATTCCCGGCCGGGTTGGCGCTGGGTCGTGGATGCCTGGCGCACGGTCCTGGAAGTCGCCGGCGTCACCCCCACGGACCGGGTCTTCGTCGCCTTTTCCTTCGGCCCGTTCATCGGCCTGTGGCTCGCCTTCGAGGCGGCCCACGACCTCGGGGCACTGGCCCTGTGCGGTGCGGCCCTCGACACCGAAGCTCGCCTGCGCTCGATCCTGCACCATCGTGCGACGGTCCTCTGTTGCACACCGACCTACGCTCTCAGGCTGTGCGAAGCGGCGCGGGAGTACGGCATCGACCTCGCGGCCTCGTCGGTCACCAAACTCATCGTTGCCGGGGAGCCGGGCGGTTGCCTGGAGCCCGTTCGACGCCGGCTCGAGGCCTCCTTCCCGGGCGCGCGCGTCTTCGATCACTACGGACTGACCGAAATGGGCCCCGTGACCTACCAGTGCGTCGAAGACCCGAGCTCGGTCCACGTCGCCGAATCCTTCCATCTGCCCGAGGTCATCGACCCCCGGACCGCTCGAGCCATCGAGTTCGACGGACGCAACGAGGGCGAGCTGGTCCTGACAAACCTGGGCCGCACCGACTCGCCGCTGCTTCGCTATCGGACCGGCGACCTCGTACGCCCCCGGGAAAGCAGGTGCTGCGCCTGTGGACGACCCAGCCTGCGTCTCCTGGGAGGCATCCTTGCACGCACCGACGACATGATCGTCGTGCGCGGCGTCAACCTGTTTCCATCGGCCGTGGATGCGCTCGTGCGCGGCCACGCGCAGGTGGCCGAATACACCTGTGAGATTCGCACGGAACGGGGCATGAGCGAGCTCGAAATCCGGGTCGAGGCACGTCCCGGCGAGAGCGCCGAGGCACGTGAAGAGCTCGTCGGGGCGATCGAGAACGACTTTCGCCAGACCTACCACCTGCGCGTCCCGGTTCACCTGGCCGAACCCGCTACGCTGCCGCGTTTCGAACTCAAGGCCAGGCGCTGGATCCGGACCTAGACCCCTGACTCACGGGTTCCAGTGCGTCAGCCGCCCGGCCGGGACGATCGCCTTCCCGATCGTGTCCGTCGCCCACGAGAGGCGCGCCAGGGCTGCGCCCGTGTTCTTGTAGTACTCCATGACGATGGGCACCGCCTTTCCCCCATCCAGCAGGATCGTCCCCGAACTCTCGTCGACCAGGCGGTCGAACCAGTCGTCGATGATCAACTGCCCGTCGACCCAGAGTCGAACTCCATCCGAAGTCTCCGCAAAGAACGTGTACAGCTCGCTGGATGCGGGCCTGAGGAAACCGCGCCAACGCACCGAGAAGGAGCCGGGCTGCAGCTCGGGAACGGGAGCGTCGCTTTCATAGTCGAGCTCGATTTGCGGGTCTGTTCGCACCAACTTCAGGGCGGTCAGATCCATCTCGTCGAAGTACTGCGCCTCCAGGCCCGCACTGCGCACAGCGCCGGGCATCGTGTACCCGATCACCTCCACCTCGGCCAGCTGCAGGTAGCCGATCCCTGTCTGCTGGATGCGCACGTAGCGCCCCGTCCGCCCCACCTCCACCCGATTGAGGGTGTCGGTGCACGTGGTGAGCTGGCGGCTGAAGACATCGGGTTGCGCTTCAACCTCGCCGGTCACGGTGGACACGAAGGGAACGTCGGAGACGAACACGAAGGCCCCTTCCAGACGCCGGCTGCAACAATCCGTGCGGTTCCACAGATCGATCCATTCGATCGTCCGGACGGACTCGAGGTCCACCTCCCAGTAGGGCTCCAGCTCATTCTCGGTGTGGCTCACCGAGTCCCCCGCGAAGTCACCGTCGATCGAACCGTCGACGGCGCGCTCGGCGGTGGCGAAGCCACCCAGGTCGCTCGACTGCACGGCCGGCTGGTTCCGGCTGAGGTTCGCAAGCCCCGAGGGGGGCAGCAGGGAGAGCGTCATCTCCAGCCCGTCGCTCATCCCCATCCGCACGGTCGCGCCGGGCGTGCCGTCGTACAAAAATCCCTGGACGTAGACGGTCAAGCCGGTGATCGAAGGCAGATTCGGCAGCGGGATGTCGATGACGGAGGGCGCACCGACGCCACCCCACGCACTTCCCCCGAAGACACCGAGGATGTCCGCGGACAGCAAACCGATCAACAACTCGCCCGGACCGCCGCCCATGCCGATCCCGGAAAAGGTCGTTCCACAGGGGTGATTCAGGTCGGGACTGACGGAGACCAGGAAAACGGGGATCGCCCCGGCGTTCTGGGTGCCGAGGGGATTGTCGATGCCGTAGCGCATCGAGCTCCCCAGAAGCGGGGATCCCTGAAGGACGAGCAGGCTGCCGATCGGATTGAAGCCGCAACCCAGACGCCGGATATCGGGATCGAAGGGCTCGAGACGGAAACCGTCGACGCGACCGATCGAGGGCGCAGCCCCGTCGCCGCCATTGCCGAGATGCACACTCAGGGTGAAGATCGTCTCCTCCGTAGCGGTGGGAAAGGCGTGGATGAGATCCACCGCGACGTGCGCCGTCTTGCTCATCGGCAGGCCGTGCTCTACGGAAAGCTCCGGCAGCGGCGTGAACGAATCCGCGTAGAAGAGATTCAACGTCCTCACGCCATCGGAGATGTCGACGCTCATCCAGTCGTTGAACGACGACGACGCCTCCGGCCCCCCCAGCAAGAACTCGGCGTCGAAGGCGACCAGCTTGTTGTCGGGGGGCAGGCGGAAGACCTGGGCGACACCGCTCGCACCGACTGAAGGCGTCGTCAAGCTCCCGGGGACGCCCGGCGGCGTGGCATCGAACGAGCCCGCCGCGGACACCTCGAGCCACTTCGACCCCTCGCTCGGCATGCCCCCATCCCGCGCCGCACCGATCGGCCCCACGCGGTGTCCCCCTCCGGCGAGCACGACCCAGGGAGAGAGGGGGGAGAGCCCGGCGACCTGGTTCTCGAAGCCGCCGTCGCTCAGACCTGCAGGGACTTCGCCCCCGACCGTGACGAAGTCGGCCGCGCTGATCGTGTCGCTTCCTCCGAGCCCCGTGGCCGACAGGGATACGTCGTAGGTGCCCGGTCGGGCGTAAACGTGTGAGGGATTCTGAAGGCCGGCGTGGGTTCCATCGCCGAAATCCCAGCTCCAGGCGCTGACGTTGCCGCCGGTCGCGTCCACGAAGGCCACCTGCAGGGGCGCATCTCCGCTCAGCGGAGTGCCGCTGAAGGCCGCCGTGGGAGCGGCGGGCATGCCGACGGTGACGGCGGCCTCTACACGCCGTGTGTCGCTTCCGGTCGGACCCGAGACCACGAGCTCGACCGCATACGTGCCGTTTTGTGCAAAGGTATGGGTCGGGTCGGCCGCACCCGACGTCCCGCCGTCGCCGAAGTCCCAGCTCCAGGCGCTGACCGCTCCCGTGCTCTGATCGCTGAAGCTCACCGTCAAGGGCATGGGCCCCGAATCGGGATCGAGGGAGAAGAACGCACCGGGGGGTTCGGGCGGTGAAACGACGACGAGGTCGGTTCGCGTCAAACCGTCGCTCCCCGAGACGGCGCTCACCGAGAGCGAAACCGTATACGTTCCCGCAACCCCGTACTCGTGAACCGGGTTCTTCTGATTCGACGTGGCGCCATCCCCGAAGTCCCACATCCAGGCCGTGACAGGCCCGCTCGAGCGATCGAAAAAGCCCACGGTCAGGGGCAGGGGACCCGCCCCGGGTCCGGCGCTGAAGTCCGCTCCCGGCGCCGCCACCGTGCCGCCCCTCAGACGCAGCAGGTAGATCGCCCCGTTGTTCGGACCCCCGTCGCGATCGAAGCGCGAGCCCGCCCACAGATCCACCCAGCCGTCGCCGTCGAAATCGCCGGCGGCTCCGAGCCCTTCGCAAAAACGAACGTACTTGTCGAACGTGGTGTCGAGGCCACCGCGCGTCTCACTGAGCTTCTGGTATTCGCGCACGCTCCCGTCGCTGTTGAGAAAGAGGATGTAGGCGGCGCCGAAGTCGTCGGTGATCTCCCGCTCACCCTTGAGGTTGTCGTCGTCGCGGATGGACCCCACGGCGAGGTCGGGAATGGCGTCCCCGTCCAGATCGCCGATGCCCGCAACCGCACCGCCGAACTCGTCGTCGGCCTCCAGCTCCCCCGCCAAGAGCCCGTTGAAGGCGTTGATGAACGACTCGCCCTTGACCGTCCCGTCCGGGTTCATGAGAAGCACGAAGACCGCTCCCGAAGCCGCCGGAACCGACTGCTCGAGAAGCACTCCCACGGCCAGGTCCACCACACCGTCACCGTCGACGTCGCCCAGGCAGTCGACGTCCATCCCGAACCAAAAACCCGTCCACTGGGTCTGCATGGCGCTGATCTTGGTGTGGCTTTGCACCGTGCCGTCGCGATTCATGAACAGGATGTACACGGCGCCGCGATCCAGCCCTCCGTCGTCGTCCCCCGTGGCCCCGGTCGCCAGATCCTGGATCCCGTCCCCATCGAGATCTCCGAGACTCGTGATCCCCCGGCCGATCTGGTCGTCCGGATCCAACGCCGCGGTGAAGCCGCCGGCGGTCGCGCTGATCTTGCTCTCCGCCCGAACGGTGCCGTCCCTGTTCAAGAACAGGATGTAGATCGCGCCTTGATCGATCCCGCCGTCGTCGTCCCGCGTCGCCCCCACCGCGGCATCCACGATGCCGTCGCCGTCGAGATCTCCGATCCCCGCAACGTAGCGACCGAAGCCGTCGATATCCTCCAGGAGCGTCTGCAGCCCGCCGTACAGATTGCTGATCTTCTGGAACGTGCGCACCGTTCCGTCGGGGTTCATGAAGAGGATGTGGACCGCACCGGGGTTGAAGCCGCGGTTGTCGTCGATCGTGCCGGGGGGATCGGCGCCGCTCTCCGTCGGCGCATCGTCGTCCCCCACCGTGCCCACGATCAGATCCCGGACCCCGTCGCCGTCCAGATCCCCCAGGCTCGCGACGGAGCGGCCGAACATGTCCTGATCCTCCAGCATGGGCGTGCTGCCGCCCGAGATCTGGCTGATTTTCGAACAGGTGATCACCTCCCCCAGGGGAGTATCGGGCGGGTGAGCGAAGATGTAGCTCTCGCGCACGTGCGTATCGGAGCCCAGCGGACCCGCCACCGTGAGGCTGACGGTATAGCGCCCCTCGAGCGAGTAGACGTGCGTCGGATCCCGCAGCGTCGAGCTCGCGCCGTCACCGAAATCCCAGGCCCAGCTCGTCGCATCTCCCCCGGAGAAGTTTTCAAACTGGATCGTGAGCGGGGCCGGTCCTTCCGGATGTCGGACGGCGAAGCCTGCGCGCTGCACCACCCCGTTACAGCCGAGGATCAGCTCGGGCGGCGCGCTGCCTTCCCGCGAAAAGAACTCGACCGGTGACGTGCCTCCGTAGGTGTGACCGACCAGGGCGATGTCGAACATCCCGCTGCTTCGAAGCGCCCCGGGATCGAGCGGTATGTAGACCACCTCGCCGCTGGCGATGTGGCGTGTCCAGTTGCCGATGACCCCGCCCAGGCCCGGCTGGTCGTTCCAGTTCGCCTCGGTCTCACTCCAGGGACTGGTGACCTGGCGTACCTCGAAGTAGGTCGTGCCGCCTCCCAGGGCCGTCGCCGTCAGCTTCAACGTCAGGCAATCGAAGGACAGCCCCTCCACGCCGGTCAATTCGAAACGCAGCAAGCTGCGCCGCACCGCGTTCCCGATCGAGTACTTCTCCCACTCGACCGACAGCTCGCTCGAGGCGAAGTTGAGCTCCGGATGCTCGCGCAGGAGCGCGGCATCCTCGGTCGGAGTGAACGTGGCGCTCTGGGCCGAAACCAGGCCCGCGAGCACCATCCCGGCCACGCCGAACCTCCAGGTTCTCCAATCTTGCATGGCTGACACCTCAGTTCGTCCAGCGCTCGAATCGGGCCGCGGGGACGCTCTTCTCCGCCGTGCCGACGAAGGAGCGCAGAAATCGGGTCCCGGATCGGCGACGGGTTCGATGGCCCTGTTCACGAGCGCCAGACCCGCCCCGCAGAAGGGGACAGGGAGGGCCGGATGGACCGGGTTCGGAGCACGTCTGGGAGCAAGCATGGGGCACGGATCGGGGTTGAGCTGGAAACCCCTTCCTCTTTCGGCGTTTGAGGGCCCCTACCCAAGGCCCACCGGGCGCCCCGGCATCACCCGTAACCGCCGGGTTCAGCGCCCGCATTTTTCGATCCACTGCAACTTCCTGAAAAAGACCTCGAATGAGCCCCTCTCCTGGATTTTCGGGGGGCATTGGAGCGGCGCCGGGCAACCCCATTGCCCTCGCGGCACGGTCTCGATCTACTGCCGCCTCCCGAACCCGAGGCACCCGTCATGAAAACACCCAGCGCACTCTCCCTCCTCATCGGCCTTTTCTTTCTCGCGGGCGGCTCCTGCCAGAACACCCGCGAAACCCTGACCGGGGAATGGCAAGAAACCCTCGAAGGCATGACCCTGCGCCCGGTCTATCCGCCGCGCCAGGACTTCCAGGTTGGAGACGTCTACCTGAGCCATCCCGACGCCGCGGCCCTCGAGCAATGGGTTTCCACGCTCGATTTGAGCGGCGTGGCAGCCACCTTTCAGGCGCGACGCGGGCCCTTCTCGGGCAAGGGCGTACGACCGGCCAGCAGCGGGGCCAAGAACGCGATGCACCTCGTCGCGTTCCCGGAGTTCTCCGGCATCAACGTCCGCGGCCGGGACATCGACTGGCTGGTTCCCAGCGAGGCCCTCTCCATGGCGGAAGGCGAGTCCTGGCAGGGCGACCATGAGGTGACCCTGAAGATCTCGTCCGCCTCCTCCTTCGGCCTACCGTTCAACCTGATCTCCAAGGTCATGATCGAGGAGACGTCGGAAGGCGAGACGAGCGTGCAGCGACTTCGGCCGGAGGTGGGGATCTCCTTGTCGACCCTCGCGCGCACGCAATCGTTCCCCGCTACGTCTCCCGATCCGCACGTGCGGCTCGAGGTCGTGACCGAGGTGTACTACGCGCACGCTTTCGACATTTCGGTCACGCGCCTGCGCCAACCCGCTCGCGACGTGACGGAACCGATCGAGCTGGTCGATGCCTCGATCCAGGACAACAACAAAGGGCTGGTCGAAGCGCTCAACCAGCGCCTGGTCGTCGTCGCTCCTTCGACCCCGGGAACCAACCTGCGCATCCTGGGCGCCACGGATGCCACCATCGTCCTGCGACGCACCTTCGAGGAACCGATCGCCGTCGGCTACCGCAGCATGCGGGTCACCCTGAACAAGAAGACCGGCGAAGTCGTCTCCTACGACTCCCACAACCCGATCCCCAAGGCCGACAAGCCCGCGACCCGACGCGACCGTTTCGACCTGGAGGGGGCCCTGGCCCTCGAGCTCGCCGATCATCTGCAGGGCAAGGCCGAGCTGATTGAAGTGCGCTATGACCCGACGATCTCCCGCTGGCGGCTGCAGGTGCGCCTGGACGAGGGCGCCGAGACGCCCTTCATCCCCCGCTCCCAGCGCGCGGCCATCGCCGAGCACGCAGGCGAACGCACGAACCGCCTCAGCAGCGAGGACAAGCGTCGCCTGCAACGCTTCGTCGATGCCGGGGGCATCGTCTTCGAGACCCGCTAGCGTCAGCGAACGCCGTCGACGAGATAGGACGTCTCGCCCACCCAGGCTTGCCCCACGAGGCGCTTGCTGTAGTGCAGCGTGACGTCCCGCCCCATCCGTTCCTGAAGTTCGCGGGCCAGCTCCGGGTCGGGAATGCTGAATGCCCAGGTATCCGTGGAAGATGCGGAGAGCTTCAACTGCCCCTCCCAGGTCTTGAAGAGGATCCCTTCGTGGGAGAGCTTGATCAGCCGGCCGGAGCGTTCCCCGACGCTGAACTCGTACTGATGGGCCGCCAGGCAACCGACGCCGGCGACGGCGAGAAAGATCGCGAGCCAGCGCGCCATGGCGGCCAGGCGAGAGGATTTCGGCTGCTGGTCCGTACGCTTTTTTCCTCGCCAAACTCGCCCGAGGACCTGAGCTACGATTTTCTTTCCCACCTGGCGACCGCTACGCGTCGGTTTTCCCGACGGCGACCAGGTGAGCTCGCGTTCGGAAGTACAAGACGCCTTCCGAAACCGCCGGAGTCGACATCATCTCTTCGCCGAGGTCGTTTTCGGCGATCAGCTCGAACTCCCAGCCTTCGCGCACGACGAAGACCCGGCCCTCCTCACTGGAAAAGTAGAGCTTTCCATCCGCCGCAACCGCCGAGCTCGTGAAGCCGGAGCGCCCCGCACCGAGGCGCTCGCGATAGACCTCCTCGCCACCTTCAACGGTCAGGCAGCGCACCACGCCCTCGCCCGAGCAGAAGTAGACGAACTCGCCGTAGGCCAGCGGGGTCTGCATGTAGATGCCCTTGTTGCGATAGCTCCACAGCATGTGCTCGCTCTCCTGTGGATCCATCGAAAATTCCCCATCGGCCGCGGTGGAGATCGCGTAGATCGGTCGCATACGCCCGTGGGAGCTCGTGATGAAGATGGTGTCATCAGCCACGATCGGCGTTGGAACGGGAATGTCGCCCCCACCGACGAGCTTCCAGAGCTCGGCGCCACTCGCCAGGTCGTAGCCACCTATGTGCCTGTATCCGTTGCAGATCACCTGACTGCGAGCGCCCGAGACGTGAACGGTCGGGGTAGACCAGGTCGGCACTTCGTCTCGCTCGGCGCGCCAGATTTCCTTGCCCGTGTCGAGCTCCATGACGCTCAGGAAGCTCTGCCCCATGACGTCGCACTGAACGACCAGCTTGCCCTCGTGAATCACGGGAGAGCTCGCAAAGCCCCAGGACGAATTGTCCGGCGCCACGAAGAAGGCGGAGTACAGATCCCCCATGTCCTTCTTCCACTTGAGATCACCTTCGGTGTCGTAGCAGAAGAGTCCTTCGACCCCGTAGAACGCCACCACGTTCTCGCCGTCGGTCGCGGGGGTCGATGCGGCAAAACTGCCCTTCGGGTGGCGCGGGTACTTGGGCACGCCGCTCCACGCCGTCCGGCTCCAGAGCAGCTTGCCCGTGCGCTTGTCGACGCACTGCACGAGGAAATCGTGTTCGCCCTCATCGGGCACCGGTTCGATCGAGCCGTAAAGCCCGACCTTCAGGGAAGCCCGGCCCTGCTTGCGCACCGCGTTGGTCAGGTAGATCCGCTCGCCCCAGATCACGGGTGAGGAGTGGGCCATACCCACGAGCTCGGTGCGCCAGCGGATGTTGTCGCCGTTCTCGATGTCCCAGCGCGCCACGGTCCTGAAGCCCTCGGCCACACCCCGGCCCTTTTCGCCGCGATACTGCGGCCAGTTTTGCCCGGCCATCCCCGTCTTCGGGGAACCGTTCTCCTCCTTTTCATCCCCGGCCTTCTCCTGTTCCTTCTTCGGCCGCAGATAGCCGAACATGTGCCCACCGTGGTCCTTGCCGCTCCACGTTCCCGCGTAGCGCTCGCCGTCGATCAGGACCCGCGCGCTGTAGGTTCCCATGAAGGGTATGGGCAATTTCGTGATGGAAAGCACCGGTGTGTCCCCCGCCCACTCGACAGGGACCGGAAGGGAAAAAGGCACGGACCGCTCCCCGTAGGAAACCAGCGCCGTGATCTTCCAGCGACCATCGGGAAGTTTTTCGATGGACTGGATTTCGTAGCTGTCCTTCTTGGGCGCATCGTCCGGATGAGAATCCAGGGTGAAGGACCCCACGAGTCGCGAGCTCCCGAAGTGCTCTTTAAAAAGCCGTTCGCGTTCGGTCAGCTCGATCGTGGCGTCGCTCCCGGTCTGAGGGGAGGGGCCGGCGGAAAGGGTGAGCGCTAGGAGAAGTGTGAACATGGAGTCTCTCGGATCTCGATGACGCCGGACAAGTGTAGCGGCTGGACAACCCAGCTCGGCCGGCGTTATTGCTCGCGCAAGGCGGCGAAACCCGCCGAGCGCACGGCCGCCCGGGTCGCGAAGAGAATCCAGACGAGCCCGTTGGCGGCCACGGCGCACAGCAGCAGGGCCATAGCGCCGGTCGCGAGCTCCGGCCCTGCGCCCCGCAGGGCCGGCACGATGGCGACGGCCGCCGCGCCCGCGCCCGTGAAGAGTCCGAGCAAGAGGAGGAAGCCGTATTCGCTCGCCATCCACCAGCGTATCGAAGCGGGGCTGAACCCCAGGGCCCGGGCCAGCGCCAGCTCGCCGCGCCGTTCGAGGGCGTTGCGCAGAACGACCATCCCCAGCCCCGCGCTACCGAGCAGAATCCCCAGACCGCCCAGAAGTTGAAAGATCGACAGGTACGTGTTCTGCACGGCGTGGAAGTCGTCGAGTCTGCGACCCGCCGGCTCCAGAGCGAAGCCGACGTCGGCCAGCCCGCGCGACAGCTCACGGCCCGCCGCCCTGCGCTCCGCGGGGCCACCCGATTCGGCGTCGATCAGGAAAGCGCGATAACCACTCTCCGAGGGATAGAGCTCTTCGAAGCGCTCCTCGGCGATGATGAGATCCCCCTGCAGGATCGAATCCGACAGGGCGGCGACGATGCGGAGGCGAAAGGGACGCCCGCGCTCGTCGGTGTACTTGAGCTCATCGCCCACCTTCTTCTTCAGGGTCCAGGTCAGGCTCGTGACGTCACCGATCGCCGCAACGACGCGCTCGCCCCCGACGTTCGAAAGCTCTCGCTCGAGCAGCGACCAGGGCTCTTCGAGCTCTTCGATCGTATCGGCGAAGGAAAAGGCGCCGCGTCGAAGCAGCTTTCCTGGATCCACTCCCATCAAGCGCGGCTCCTGGGGGCGAGCGAGATTCAGACAGCTCGCCTCATCCCCGTCGCGCACGCGCAGGGGCACGAAGGAGACTCCCGCGACGAGTTCCTCCTGGAGACCGAACGCTTCCCGACCCGCTTCGACCGTCAGATCCGCCAGCACCGGCACGCTCGCGCGGGCGAAGAAGGCGAAGCCGCCGGTGCCCGAGGCCCGGCCCGCATCCTGCGGCGTGGCTCCCTGACGATAGACGCCGATGCCGCAGACCAGGAACGTACCGATGGCCATGAGGGCGCACACCGAGAGGCTGCGGCCCGCCCGCCGGCGGGCATTCTTGACGCCGAGCCGGGCCAGCGTGCGGGGATCTTCGAGGGCCGAGCGCGGTCGGCTCAGAAAGAGACGCGTCCAGACCAGGCCCGCCGTCAGCACGAGCGTCCCGGCGCCGAAGAACGCGCCCGCCGCAGCCAATCCGGCGCGCGGGTCCACCCGCACGACCAGGACGAGGGCGCCGATGAGAAGCGCGCCGATCAAGACCCGGCTGCGTCGCCGATCCGGGACGCCCCCCCTCCCATCGCTTTCCCACAACGCTCCATCGCCCGGCCGGGAGAACAACAAGCCGACGGCGGACCCCTTCGACAGGCGTCGCAGGGTGAACAGCATGGCTAGCGTCGACACGACGAAGGCGGACAGCGCGCCGATCGCCACGGTCAGCGGCTCGACGTGAAAGAAAAGGGTCGCACGCCCCACGGCCCCGCGCCAGAGCGTGTCGAGTCCCCGCAGGACGGCCTGCGTGTACGCGAGCCCCAGGCAACTCCCGATCCCGGAGCCGATCGCCGCCAGCACCAGCGCCTCGAAAAGGAACAGCCGGCGCACCCGCGGCGGTGGAAAGCCCAGGGCCAGATACAGCCCGACCTCGCTCGATCGCGACTCGAAGCCGAAGACGAACAGGAGTCCGGTCAGAAGGAGTGCGGCGCTGATGAGAAACACCGACAGCCCGATGAAGAGGCCGCCGAAGTCCGTGGCCGAGGTCCCCGAGGCCTGTGCGGGCGTGCGCACGTCGCGAAAGAAGAGCCCGACATCCTGCGGATCGAGGACCCCCAGTAACCCGGCGGCGAAGCGCTCCCCGTCCCGCCCCGGCGTACGGATGGCAGTCAGCCATCCGAAGCGCGACGACCACATCTCCCGGGCCGCCTGGGCGGAGACAAAGGCCTTGGGCGTGCCCCGGTAGTCCTCCCAGTAAGCCTCGTCCCGGTCGCGGATGCGGTCCAGGTCGACCGGCAGACCCGGCTCCCAGGCGCGGCAGTTCTCGGCGTCGTGCAGACCGGGGAAGGGCGGCATCAAGCTGCGGTCGGCGGCGAGGCCCTCGATGGGCACGCTACCGCGCACACCCAGCGTGCGTTGCCGTTCCACGAGTTTGCGCGCGGGTCCGATACCGAACCAGCTAAGCGTCAACTCGTCCCCCGCCACCGCAGCCAGATCCTTCGCGGCCCAGTCGTTCAGAACGATCTCGTCGGCAGCGAGGTCCCGCGGAACGACCGCAAAGGCTCCGAGCCGATCCGCGCCGTCGGTTCCGGAGGCCGATTCCATGGCCACAAGCGCGCTGACCATCGAATAGGGAATCGAGCGCTCACCGACGGCGAGCCGGTTCACGAAATAGGTCGTCACCCCCATCAAGGGCCGCTCGAGCGAGGCCGCTGCCTCGACGACCGCTTCCTCGAGAAAGATGCGCCCGCTCACCAGCTCGAGAGCGTCGCCCGATTCCCGGATCGAGAGCTCGGCGTCCGCCAGGCTCCAGCAGTCCCGCAGGGCCTCTTGAAGCTCGCCGGTAGCCACACCGTCGTCGAGATCCGCCAGCAGCAGGTTCGCGCGCGGCCCGAGCTCGAGCGCCTCCTGCAGGACGCTACGCTCGACGAACACCGTGGCCGGTGGAAGCTGGCCGGCGGACAGGGAAAAGCGCCCGAATTCCCCTTCGGTGGCGATCGCGACCGGCGCCACGCGCAGGGGCGCGGTCGTGTCCTCTTCGACCGCCAACGCCATGTCCCCGGGAATTCCCGTGGGCTTCTCGATACGCAGAACGATCTCTTCGCCGCTTCGCCAGCGGAGTCCCGTGGCCAGCCGGCCGTTGATCGCCGGGAGCTCGGGCGCCTCTGCACCCGGGGCCAGGGCGAAGAAATCGGCATCGACGCCGAGGACCTGCACCTCGTGCGCACGCGCCCCTCCATCGGAACGCGAAGCGACAGCGCCGAGCTTTAACACGGCCGCGCTGCGCGTTCGGGGAAGTTCGCCTTCGATCCCCCGGGCAAGTTCCTGGGTGAAGAAGCGATCGTGCGCGCTCAATGCCGCGTCAACCCGGCCGATCCGCAACGCCGCGTGCCGCGCGAGACTGAAGCGCACGGAGTCCCCCACCACCAAGGCGCCCACGAGGGTCGCCGCCGCCACGGCGCCGCCCCCGACCACGCCCAGATGGGTGCGCGCGTGGTGGCGCAACCCGCGTCCGAGCAGGGTCCCGAGGTTCATGTGCCGGTCTCTCTCCCGGCCTCGCAGAGCGAGCCATCGAGAAGCTCGAAGCCGCGCTGCATGCGCTGCGCGAGCTTTGGAGCGTGTGTCACCGTGACCAGCGCAACCCCCTCGCTTTCGTTCAAGGAGAGCAGCAGGTCGGTCAACTCGTCGGCGGAACGGCGATCGAGGGAACCTGTCGGCTCGTCCGCGAGCAGGAGCCGCGGAGCGTTGATCAACGCGCGCACACAGGCCACGCGCTGGCGCTCCCCCCCGGAAAGCTGGGCCGGGCGGTGCGCCATGCGATCCTTCAGGCCGACGGTGGCGAGCAAACCCTCGGCGCGCTGGGCCAGCAAGGATCGATCGCGGCCGGCCTTCGAGGCGAGGGTGGGAACCAGAACGTTCTCGAAGGCCGAGAGCTGGGGCAGGAGGTGGTGCTCCTGGAAAATGAAGCCGATCTCGCGATTGCGAAAGTCCGCGAGCCGGCCCGTGGAGAGCTCGGCCAGATCGCGCCCTTCCCACAGAACCCTCCCCGTCGTGGGAGTCTCGAGGGTGCCCAGCAGAAACAAGAGCGTGCTCTTGCCGGATCCGGAAGGCCCCACGATCGCCAGGGTTTCCGAGGCGCCGATCTCGAGATCGATGCCCGACAGCACGGTATTCGCGCACCCCTCCACGGGGGCAAAGGTCTTGGCGACGTTCTCGAGTTCGAGGAGCGGCGTCATCCCGGCAGTTGCGATTCCCGGCTTTCTCCGGTTTCCACGGCGGCCTTCCCGGCAGGTCCCGGACCGGGTTTGTAGAGCGTCACCAGGGTACCGCCGAGGGCCGCCAGAACGATGCCGGCGAAGAAGGGCCAGCGGATCGCGGATACACCGCCCGCGGGCGGATGCCACGCCAGCGCGACGACGGCGTTCACGATCGGCGCACCCGCGAAGATGATCGACATCACGACCGCGGGATGTCCCTTCGCACCGAAAGCCAGGAGCACACCGAAAGCCCCCGCGGCTCCCACGATCCCGGCGATCAGGGACCAGAGCGCGCCCTTCATGGGCATGTCGAAGGAGGCCCCTTTCGAAAGCAAGAGGGCCAGCGGAGCCACCACCGCAAAGAGGAAGTACGCGATCCCCACCCACAGAAAGGCCTTGTAGCGACCGTTCTCCGGATCGCCCATGTGGACCTGGCCCTGGTGCAGGAAAATCCCGTAGAGGCCCCACATGCTGACGGTCAAGAGGGCGAAGGCGATCCAGAGATTGGCGGAGCTGGAGTTATCGGGCATCCCTTCTCTATTCCATTCGGTTCAAGGGGTTTGCTGCGCGACCTGGATGGCCTCATCGATCCGGCGCGGTATTTTCTTCGCTTGGATCGCCTCTCCACGAGGGCGCGTGACGAAGCAGGTCTTCATCTCTCCGCGCGCGACTTCCTGGAGTTTGCCTCGGGCATCCTCCGGCGCGCAAAGCTCGGTCGAGTCGATCCGGAAGAACACGAGCTCATAGCTCAGGGTCGTCGCACCCTTGGCCACCACGCGCAACTGGACCTCGACCAGATCCTGGTAGCGCAGGGGCATCTTGTAATCACAGCCGGCACGCACCCGAGCCCAGCCTGACATTTCCTCGGCTCCCTGATTGTGGAGCGAGAACCCCAGGGAACGGAAGAATGCGTGTTCGGCGTGCTCCATCCAGCGGAAGAAGTTGGAGAAGTGCACGATGCCGGCCATGTCGGTGTCGACGAACTCGACCCGGTGGCGCAGTTTGTATTCGCAGGCCATTTCGGCGCGGCATCCTAATCTAAGCTCCGGGGGTACAGAAGCGCTCGACGTCGCGCGCCATGCGGTCGGCGGTGAAATCGGACGCCACCGCGGCCCTTCCCGCCGCGCCGAGCTCCCTGGCCCGGGCGGGGTTCGAAAGGAGTTCTTCCAGCCCGTCGGCCAGGAGCCCCGGGTCGTCCGGCTCACACAGGAGCCCACCCCCTGTGGCCTCGATGAGCTCGGGAAAGGCTGCGTGGCGGGGCTGGACCACGGGGATTCCGTTGGCCCAGGCCTCGAGCAGGTACAGGCCGAAGGATTCGCCGTAGGTCGCGGGCACCGAAAGCACGTCGATGCGGCCGAGAAACTCCAGCTTCTGTTCACGGGTTACGTTGGCGCGAAAGCGAACGTCCCGCCGGCACCCCGCCCGCTCCAATTTCTCACGGAGCGTGCGCAACAATCCACGATCCTCCTTGAGGCGCGCGCCGACCGCTTCGAGCTTGACGGCCTCCATACCCGGCCGTCGCTTCAGCTGCAAGAATGCCTCGACGAGGGTGTCGATGCCCTTGTCGGCACAGAGGCGAGCGAGAAATCCGATCGTCGGCGGGCCGCTCGAAGAGGAGGAGACGGGCGCCGGAGCCGTCGCCCCCTCGACATCGATGCCGTTCGGCACGACATGAACCCGCTCCGCCAGGAGCCCCAGCCTCTCGCTCATCAGATCGGCGGTGAAGCGGCTGACGGCCAGAAAGGCGTCGATCTCCCGGGCCCGCTCACCCAGGGTTTCCCAGGCGATGCGCGAATGTTGCGCCGGCAACGCATCGAGGAAGGGGGCCTCGCCCTGCAGGGTGCAATAGATGGGCACGCCCAGGGCTGCGCGCAGGCGCCGCGCCAGGCCGACCAGCATCGCGTTGGAGAGCAGCAGCGCATCCGGGGCTCCGATACCGCGCAGCCATGCGACGAGTTTTTCCAGTTCGTGCACCTGTCGCCCCTCTTCTCCACGCAGCATCGAGACGGTCATCTCGCCGAGCTCCGAGGCTTTCGTCATGGAAGCGCGCCGCGAGGCCAAACGCAGAAGGGACGGGGCATCCATCCAGTCCTGGAGAAAACGCGGGAGGTGGCGCAGGAAGGGCAGCTTGTGCTGCAGGTAGACATTGATCCCCCCGAGCAGAACCGGACGTTCTTCTTCGTACTCCTCGAGCATGAAGGGGAGATACAGGGGTGCCACCACGACGTCGTGGCCGCGGCTCTTTAACCCCTTGGCAAGCGCGATGTCCCTGAAACAACTACCGCAATAGAAACTGCCGGTGCCCGGCGTGAGCTGGACGATGCGCATCAGCTGTAGCGGTCGCTGCAGTGCTCGGGCAGGAAGAACGAATGCAGCAGTCCATCGATCCTCAGCAATCCTGCGCGCGTCGCTCGAATCCGGTCGGGCTGCAACTCGAAGAACCCCTGATCGGCGAATCTCCGCAGTCCATCCCCGAAGCGCTCGAACGGGTCGATCCCGAATTTTTCCAGGAAGTACCCGGTAGCCAGATCCCCGAGCTTCATCTGCAGGATGAACTCGCGCCGGAAGCGCTCCTCTTGGTTCATCGCGAATGCGCGGGCGATCGGGATCTCGCCGGCCTCGATGCGCGCCAGATAGGCCTCGAAGGTGTGTTCGTTCTGAAAGTGAACGCCGCCGAGTTGGGAAAAGGAAGAAACCCCCGCGCCCAGCATGTCCGCCCCACGCCACAGGGCGTCCCGGTAGACGAAACGGATACGCTCGTCGAGACAGACGGTGTAGGCGCTGCTCTGGTGATAACCCTCCTGCAGTAGACGTCCGAAGACTTCATCGGTCCAGCGACGCTTGGTGTCCCAATCGGCAACCGCTGCGGTGTCGCTACCTTCCTCCTTCATCCGCTGATAGAGCGTCGTGTTGTAGGGCACCTCCATCTGGTAGACGGTCACGCTCTCGGGCTGCAGCTCGATGGTCTTCTCGACACATCGGGCCCAGTTGTCGTCCGTCTCTCCCACCATGCCCGCGATGAGATCGATGTTGATTTGATCGAAACCGATCCGGCGCGCGAGCTCGTAGGTGCGAAAAATCTCCTCCGCACGGTGGGCTCGGTTGTTCAGCTCGAGGATCTGCGGATCGAAGTTTTCGACCCCCAGGGACAGGCGGGTCACCCCCAGGTCGAAGAGCGCCTGCAGCTTGACCTCCGACAGGGTGCCCGGTTCGCACTCGAACGCGACCTCGTCGAGGTCATCCCAGGCGAAGCGCTCCTGCATACCGGTGAAGAGCCGGCCCATCTGGTCCGCCGACAGGTAGGACGGGGTCCCCCCGCCGAAGTAGACGAAGCTGGGCTTGCGTCCGGACAGATAGGATGATTGCGCGAAGAGTTCCAACTCGCAAAGGACTCCGTCGATGTAGCGGCGGACGTCCTTGGAGTTCTTGTCCGTGTAGACCTTGAAGTAGCAGAAATCGCAGCGCTTGCGACAGAAAGGAATATGAACGTAGATGCCCAGAGGCACGTCCACGGGGCACTTGCGCGTCAGCACGGAATCCACCGAGCCGCGCTGTGCGGGCTTCCAGAAGGAGTACGGGGGATAGTTGGAAACGAAGTAGTTTCCTACGCGGGTTTCGGCCTGCGGTTCGGTCATTGCCCGTTTTTCTCGGGTCTCCGGGGTTTCTTGGCGAAGGCGTAGAGTTTCTTGTCGTTGGCACCGACGAACACCCAACCGTCGACCACCGCCGGCGAGGAAAGGATGGCCTTGCCTATATCGTACTGCCAGCGCTCCTTGCCATCCTCCAGCCCGACGACATAAAGGCGTCCGTCGCCGGATCCAAAGACCACCGAGTCCCCGCAGATCACGGGCGAACTGTCGATCTTGCGGCGGGTCGGAAAGCTCCACAGGGGTTTCCCGTCCGCCAGACGGGCGCAGTGCAAGCGCTTGTCACGTCCGCCGAAGACGATGCGGTCGGTCCCGATCGCCGGCGACGAGAAGAAGGGGTGTCGTGGACTGTCATAGGACCAGACCACTTTCTCCTTTTCGAGATCCACGCACACGAACTGGTTGCCGTAGTGGCCGAAGTAGGCTCTGCCGTCGGCCAGCGCCGCGGAGCCGGCGACGTGGCATTCGGAGCCGAGCTCGAGGGTCTTGACGGCTCGCCCGGTCGTGGCCGAGACCACGTGCAGAACCGCATCGCAGCCCCCGAAGATCACCCGACCGTCGAGGATGGCCGGCGTGCCGTTGACGTAGTTTTCGGTTCCGTACTTCCACAGCGTTTCCCCCGTCGCGGGATCGAAGCAATAGAGGTAGGTGTCGTAGCTCCCGACGAGAACCCGCGCTCCATCCTGCATGCGCGTGAAGTTCGCTCCCCCCAGAATCTTGTCGTCCGTCTCGACCTTCCAGACAAGCTCCCCCGTCTCCGCGTTCAGGGCGTAGAAGAAGAAGTCGGACGAACCGACGAAGACCCTGCCGTCCAGGACGAGCGGTGGCGCCTCGATGATGTCCTGGGTCTGGAAAGCCCAGACCTCGGCGCCGCTACCGGCGTCCAGGCAATAGAGCTTGCCGTCGTCCGAGCCGAAATAGAGCCGCCCCTCGCTCACGGTCGGCGACGAGGTGATGGCGCCCTGCGCCTGAAAGCTCCAGGCCACCTCGAGGGGCAGGGCCAGGGAACCCGCCGCCCGCCCGGTCAGGGCTGAATCGCCCCGAAAGATCGGCCAGGGCCCCTGGGGCTCTCCTTCTTCAGGGGCGTGCCCGTCCGCCGCAGGTGCGGTCCCCACGAGTGACACCAGAGCCAGCAACAGAAGAGGCATCCAGACCATCCGACTATTTTGATCCCCGGGGGTCGAGGGCACAGTACGCAGGCGCGGCGGAAAGGGAGGTTGTGCCCAGGCTTTACGGAGTATGCGACTTCGAGAGGGGCGAGTACGAAGGAAGGCGGGAAAACCCGGGGAGGGTCGGAGACTGCCCGAACGCGTCACGACCCCGCCCCGTATGATGAACCCCATGCTTTCGATCACGCTCTCCGCCTTGCTGATGGCCGTGCCGGGCCACGAGCTCGACCACGACGACCTCACTCCGCTGGTGGAGAAGTGCGTCGAGCTCCTCCTCGAACGCCAGGAAGCCCTCGACGGCCACAAGGTCCTCGGGGAATGGCCCTACGAAGGCGTCTATCGCGAGAGGGGAAACATCCCCCCCGGCTATCGCGTCGGTGGAACGGCGATCGCGGCCTGGGCGTTGCTCGAGACCTCGCAGTACGCCGCCTCCGAAGAGGTGCGCCAGGCCGTCGAGCGAGCTCTGGACTTCATCCTGGACGAGCTGCGAGAAAAAGCCATGGGAATAGGCTTCTCGAATTCCTATGACGTGCGCGGCTGGGGACACACCTACGCCCTGCAGTTCCTGCTAGAGCTGCGCGGCAAGGACCTCGTTGCGAAGAAACACAAGCGAGCGCTGAACAAGCGCGTCTCGTGGCTGGTGAAGGCCCTCGAGGAAACCGCGATCGAGAAGACCGGTGGATGGAACTACGCGCGTCGTGGAACGGCGCCGGCCGCCTCGCCCTTCATGACGGCCCCGACACTCATCGCCCTCTGGGAAGCCCGGCGTCAGGGAGAGAAAGTCGATTCCAGGGTGCTGGAAGAGGCGCTCGATTCCCTCGAGAAGTGCCGTACCGACGAGGGAGCCATCGCCTACAGCTCGAGTCAGGCCATGCCCAAGCTGCCCGGCTCCATCGCTCGAACACCTATCGTCGAGGCGGTGCTCTACGCAGCCGATCGGTCCTCGCTCGAGGACGTCGAAGTGGCGGTTGAGGCCTTCTTCGAGCACTGGAACGAGCTGGAGGTGCGGCGCAAGAAGAACGGGACTCACGTGGCGCCCTACGGCGTCGCGCCCTACTACTTTTTTTACGGGCACTACTACGCATCCGTCGCGATCGAGCTCCTGCCCGAGGGAACACGCAAGAAGTGGCGCACGCGCTACCTCGACACCCTGCTCTCGGTCCGTGAGGAGTCCGGCGCCTTCAACGACCGGGTCTTCCCCCGCAGCGCAGCCTTCGGAACCTCGATGGCGCTCCTGTCGATGCTCGAACCCGGGCGACCCCGTCCTTCGGCCTCGAAGAAAGCCGCCCGCAGCCGCTAGAGGGGAACCGGGAGGGGCTTCTCTGCGTCGAATGCGCGAGGCCATCCAGCTGCGGTCTTCCCAGAATTTGCGCAACCGCGTAGTCTCAGGAAAGGCCGCGCTCGGCGGCTCCGCCCCCCCCCGTCTCCCCTGTCCCATGCCACCTCACACGCCTCGGCCAAGGGGTCGATCGCCC
>NYUD01000073.1 GCA_002683825.1 Planctomycetota bacterium | reverse complement strand
TCGATCTGCGGCATCCCGCGCGGTGCGGGGGGGATGCCGTCGAGGTGGAACTTCCCGAGCGTACGGTTGTCCTTGACGAATTCTCGCTCGCCCTGAAGCACGTGGATCTCGACCGAGGGCTGGTTGTCCCC
Source organism: Planctomycetota bacterium (assembly GCA_002683825.1). Lineage (GTDB taxonomy): Bacteria > Planctomycetota > UBA1135 > UBA1135. The sequence goes on along the minus strand of NYUD01000073.1, from coordinate 236,473 downwards.
GGCGGTGGAGAAGATCTGACTCTTGGAGGTCGGAATGGTCGAGTTGCGCTCGATAATTTTCGTGAAGACGCCACGGAGGGTTTCGATGCCGAGGGAGAGCGGCGTCACGTCGAGCAACACGACCTCGGAGACCTCGCCCGAGAGGATGGCGCCCTGGATGGCGGCTCCCAGGGAGACCACCTCGTCGGGATTGACGCCCTTGTTCGGCTCCTTGCCGAAGATCTTCTGGACACGCTCCTGTACGGCCGGAATCCGCGTGGAACCGCCGACGAGAATGACATCGTCCACGTCTTCGGCCTTCAGGTTCGCGTCCGCCAAGGCGCTCTGGCAGGGACCGTCGGTGCGCTCGACCAGCTGCTCGACCAGCTGCTCGAACTTGGCGCGTGTAACGGCCTGCTGGAGGTGTTTGGGACCGGAACTGTCGGCCGTGATGAAGGGCAGGTTGATGTCGGTCTGGGGAGCGCTCGAGAGCTCGCACTTGGCCTTCTCACAGGCCTCTTTCAGGCGCTGCAGGGCCATCGCGTCGGAGCGGATGTCGATGCCGGCCGAGGCCTTGAACTCATCGGCGACAAAATCGATCAACGCTTCATCGAAGTCGTCGCCACCGAGATGCGAGTCACCGTTCGTGGAGAGAACCTCGAAGACCCCGTCGCCGATGTCGAGGATCGAGATGTCGAAGGTGCCGCCGCCGAGGTCGTAGACCGCGACCCTTCCTGTCTTCTGCTTGTCCAGACCGTAGGCGAGCGCGGAAGCGGTCGGCTCGTTGATGATGCGACAAACGTCGAGACCGGCGATGGTGCCCGCGTCCTTGGTCGCCTGACGCTGTGAGTCGTTGAAGTAGGCGGGGACCGTGATGACCGCCTTCTCGACGCTCTCGCCGAGATAGCTCTCGGCCGCCTCCTTGAGGTTCGAGAGCACCATGGCACTGATCTCGGGCGGCGTGTACTGCTTGTCGTCGATCGTGACCTTGACGAGTTCGTCGGGGTTGCCGAGCAGCTTGTAGGGCACGGTGCGCTCTTCGCTGGCGACCTCGCTGTGGCGGCGCCCCATGAAGCGTTTGATGGAGAAGACCGTGCGCTCGGGGTTGGTGACCGCCTGCCGGCGGGCCGGGGCTCCGACCAGGCGGTTGCCGTCGGACTGGAAGGCGACGACCGAGGGCGTGGTGCGAGCGCCCTCCAGGTTCGGGATGACCTTCGGCTCACCGCCCTCGACGACGGAGACCACGGAGTTCGTGGTACCCAGGTCGATGCCGATGATCTTTTGCTGCTTGCTCATGCGATTTCCTGGAAGGGTTGGCGAGGACAGGCTTGTAGAAACAAACCCCGTGCCAAGTCTCCCCATTGGCGAAAAAACGACGTTCCTGCCTGCGCCAAGGCCTTTTCCGGTCTCGCCGGAGCGAAATTCGGGCCGGAGAGACACGCCTCTAGCGCCGATTTGGCAGCCCCCGACCCCCCCCTGCCAGGCTGACATGCCCGGATCCGGGAGTCAGCTCAGGCCATACTCCTTGATCTTGCGGTACAGCGTTCGTTCGCCGATCCCGATCAGCTTGGCGGCCTTCTGACGATTGCCCGCGGCCAGCATCAGGTTGGCGCCGATGAGATCCCGCTCGACGTCGGCCAGGCTGCGTCCGGCCAGCTCGTAGTGTCCCTGACCGTGTCCCGGGCCGGCTGTGCTGCCCTGGACGCGATCGGGTACATCCTCGACCGTCAGCACCTCCGTCCGGGCGAGGAGCACCATGTTCTCGATCACGTTGCGCAGCTCGCGCACGTTGCCCGGCCAGGAATAGCGCATGAGTGTGGCCCGCGCTTCGGGAGCGATCCCGCGAATGTCCCGTCCGTGCTCCTGTGCCAGGTCGCCCAGGAAGTGATCGATCAACAGGGGGATGTCGCCGGATCGCTCGCGCAGCGGCGGCAGTTCGACCGTGACCACCTGCAGGCGAAAGAGCAGGTCCCCGCGGAACGTCCCCTCGCCCACCATCTCCTGCAGGTCACGGTTGGTCGCCGCCACCACTCGCACGTCCACCTTGCGCGCCGCGTTACCTCCGACGGCCTGCACCTCCCGGGATTCGAGTACGCGCAACAGCTTGGCCTGGGTCTCGAGGGCCATGTCCCCCACCTCGTCGAGGAAGAGCGTGCCTCCGTGGGCATAGACGAGCATGCCCTCCTTGGACGAGACCGCACCCGTGAAGGCGCCCTTGATGTGACCGAAGAGCTCGGATTCGATCAACCCCTGGGACAGCGCTGCGCAGTTCACGGGGACGAAAGGCTTCTTCTTGCGTGGACTCTCGATGTGGATGGCACGGGCGACGAGCTCCTTGCCCGTACCGCTCTCCCCCAGGACCAGCACCGTCGCATGGGACGTCGAAACCTGTCGCAAGACGTCGAAGACGCGCTGTATCGCAGGCGAGTGGCCGATGATGCCCTCGAAGCCGTAGCGCTTGTCCAGCTGCCGCCGCAGCTCGCGGTTCGTGCGCCGCAGGAGCCCGCGCTCGAGCGCGTTCCCGAGCCGCGTGCGCAGCTCGTTGATGTGCACGGGCTTGGTCAGATAGTCCGAGGCCCCCATGCGGATCGCGTCGATCGCCGTCTCCAGCGAGCCGTGCCCCGTGATCAACAACACGACCGCCTCCGGCTGCAAACGGGTCGCTTCCTGCAGGACCTCGAGCCCGTCGATGTCGTGCATGACGAGATCGGTCAGGACCGCGTCGTAGGTCGACTCGCTCATCAACTCGACCCCCTTGCGACCGGAGTGGGCGATGCGGCAGGAGGCATTCTCGATCTCGAGCCCGTCCGCGAGGGCTTCGGCGTGGCCTTCGTCGTCGTCGATGATGAGAACCCGAACGGGATCGATGGAGGCTTCCTCGAGCGTCACGGAGTGTCTTCCTGGGTGGGATCGGGGTTCGAACGCGAACCCGTGAGTTCTACGGCCAGCGGAAGGCAAATGGAAAAAGAAGTGCCGCGGCCTTCCTCCGTCAGGACGGTGATCGTACCCCCATGCTCTTCGATGATGCGGCGGGTGGTCGCAAGCCCCAATCCGGTGCCTCCCTGCTTGTCCGACCAGTACTCGTCGAAACAACGCTCGAGTTTCTCCGAGCCCATGCCCGTTCCCGTGTCGGTCACCGAGATCTCGACCTGGGTACCGATGCGTCGTGCACGGATGAGAAGCTCGCCCCCCTCGGGCATCGCCTGGCGCGCGTTGACCAGGAGGTTCAAGACAGCCTGTTTGATCTGGGCCTCGTCGACGAGCACCAGAGGCAGGCCGAGGACGAGATCCACGTGATGGCGGATTCCGACGCTCTCGTCCTCGGGCTCGACGAAATCGACCAGCTCCTGAACGATCCGGGCGATGTCCTCGGGACGCCGGTTGACGTCGCCCCCCCGGGCGAAGTCGAGGAAATCCTCGAGGATGCGTTCGAGGCGCTGAACCTCCCGCTGAAGGGTCCGGATGCGTTTCAGGCTGCGCTCTTCCCGCGGTGTGCGCTCCGGGGCACCGGGGTTTCGCACCGCCCCCGCACGCTCCCATTCCTCCTGGAGCAGGGTGAGGTTGATCGACATGGTCGAGAGCGGGTTCTTGATCTCGTGGGCCAGGCCATCCGCCAGGCGCACGAGGAAGCGGATACGCCGGGGTCCATCCCCCGTCGGAGCAGATCCCTGGTCACGATCCGTAGATGCTTCGTTCATGGGCGGCGAGACCCACGCTAGGCTAGCAGCCTCCGAGCTATTCCCCTATGAACGAAGGTTCCGAACTCGCACTGCGCGTGGAGGTCTCCGCGGAGAAACCGTCCCGCAAGCTTCGCAAGCGGGTCGTAAAGCACCTGGCCGAGGGTGCTCTCGTGGCCCTGCCGACCGAAACCGTCTACGGGATCGCCGCCCGGGCCGACCATCCCGAGGCCATCGCGGCGCTGCGGCGCCTGAAGGGAGCCAAAAACGAGCGGGCCTTCAGCTGGCACGTGGCCCGGCGGGACGTGATCGATCGCTTCGACGACCTGCAGCCCCTCGCGCGGCGGCTCGCGGAACGCTACTGGCCGGGGCCCCTGACCCTGGTCCTGAGGGGTGTCCCGGAGGGTCTGGAAGGGCTGGGCAACACCGGCTGGGTCGGGGTGCGCCTTCCGGCCCACCGCACCACCGTGGCTCTCATCTCCGCGCTCGACTTCCCCATCTGCTTGACCAGCGCCAACCTGAGCGGTGAGGAGCCCTGTACCGACGGTATCGCGGTGGAGGAGCGTTTTGGCAGCGAGCTGGCTCTGATCGTCGACAGCGGGCCGTGCCGCCTGGGCGAATCCTCCGGCGTGTTACGCCTTGGGCAGGGGCATTTCGATCTCCTGCGCGAGGGACTCCTGCCCATCGAGGACCTACGTAGGACCGCCGGGCTGCGGCTGGGTTTCTGCTGCACGGGCAACACCTGCCGTTCGCCCATGGCCGAGGGCCTGGCCCTCGGTCTCCTGGCCGACCGCCTGGGTGTCGCCGAGGGCGACTCGCGGGAACGAATCGCCGCCTTCGGGTTCGAGCTCACCTCGTTCGGCACCTGTGCGACGAGGGGTGCTCCGGTTAGCGGGCACACCCTCGAGATTCTCGCGCGGAAGGGAATCGATCTCTCCAACCACCTTTCGACCCCGGCTACCGCCGAGCTCACCGCCGAACTCGACCACGTGTTTTGCCTCACGCACGCGCACCTGGAAGCGCTGCGCCGGATGTTGCCCCCCGGGCAGGACGGGATGCTGTCCCTGCTCGACCCCGCCGGTGGGGACATCGAGGATCCGATCGGCGGTTCGTTTGCGGTCTACGAGAGGTGCGGCAAGGAGATCGCCGAGGCCCTCGAGACGCGCGCGGCGGACTGGGCCTAGCCGGCTTCCACCAGGGCGTGCCAGGCCTCGTCGGAGTCGGAGGCCTGCAGGAGCGCTTGACGCACGGGCTCCTTGCCCAGGACCTTCGCCACCTCGGCCAGGGTGCGGATGTGCAGGAGCTTTTCGCGCGGCGGAATCAAGAGCAACACGCAGAACTGGGTGGGGCTGGCATCGATGCTCTCGAAGTTCACCCCCTCCGGGAGAATCGCCAGGCAGGCGACGATCTCATCGAGTCCCTCCACGGCGGCGTGGGGAATGGCGATCCCGCGCTCCATGCCGGTGGACATCGACCGCTCGCGGGCGTGGACGGCCTCGTGGAGCTTTTGCTGTAGCTCCTCGGGGTACCTCGCGGTCCCTCGCAAATGCTCCATCAACCGGTCGAGCACCCCCCACTTGTCGGGGGCGTCGAATCCACACAAGATGTCCGAGGGACGAAGGAGCTCCTGCATTCGCATCGTTGGACGGGAGCATACCTGCTCGCCGGCTAGGTTTCCTCCGTCCCACCGGGACGGGTCCGAAGGGTTCGGATCTTCTTGATGCCCAGCATCGACCCCAGGGGGATGGCGACGATCCCGACGAAACCGGAGAAAAGCGCGCCCATCTTGGCCTGTCCGAGCAATTCCGGATCGATGAAGGCCGCATCCGCGACAAAAAGAGCCACGGTAAGCCCCAGGGCACCGATGAAGGCCGCCACGACGAGTTCCTTGACGCCCATACTCGCGGGCAGGGGCATCCCCATCTTCAGGGCCAGCCAGCCGAAGAAGGTGATGCCCACGGTCTTTCCGACGACCAGGGAACCGAGAATGATCCAGGTCATCGGGCCGATCGCGGTGAACCGCACCCCCGCGTTCGCAAAGGCGAAGAAAAAGAGCCCCAGGTCGACGAAGGTCTTCAGGTCGTGCTCGAAATTGAAGAGCGGCGTGTGGTTGTCGTGATTGCCCGGGGCAGGGACGGCGCCTTCCGTATCCAGGAACATGCCCACGTCCCGCTTCGGTCCCGGCAGGAAGGGAACGATGAAGACGAGGGCCAGGGCCGGATGGAGGTTGGAGAGGACCAGCCCCGCCCAGGCCATGGGACCGGCGATCAGTACGTAGGGCTGCCACTTCTGGACCTTGATCAGACGCAGTACGAAAGCCAGGACCATCCCCGAAAGAACGAGCAGCAACCAGGAGAGCTCAGGGGGATGGCCGGGGTCGCCGTACCAGACGGCGATGATCACGAGACCGATGGCGTCGTCCGCCACGGCCAGCAGCAGGAGGAAACTCACCGCGGGGTGGCCGGCCCCGAAAACCGCGCGTGACACCAGCCAGGCCAGGGCGATGTCCGTCGCCGTCGGAATTCCCCAGCCATTCGCCAGTACCGGCCATTCGAATCCCGGGAAGAGCCCCTCCTTCACGCAAACCCACAGGACGAAAAAGAAAACGCCCACCGGCCCCACCACGCCTCCGAGTGTCGACAGGAGCGGATTGAGGGCCTTGCCGATGGGATTGAGACTGCCCCCCGGCAGAATCGACTCCGTGATCTCCTTGGCTGCAATCCCGAAGAAAAACACCATGAAGATGTCGTTGATCAGGAAGTGCAGCGTCGTCTCGTGGTGGAAGACCACGCCCCATTCCGGGCCGAATAACTCGGCGAAGGGGTTCCAGTAGACTATTTTCTCGTAGCTCTCCCAGCCCAGGTTGGCGTGCACCAGCGCGACCAGGACCCCGGCGATCAAGGGGATGGAAAACTCCTGGAGAAGATTGACGTACCCGGGTTTCTTCGGTTTCAAGGTCGGAGGTCTCAGGGAGCGGGTGGAGGGGTTCAGGAAGGACGCAGGGGGGGGCGGGCAGGAGCGCTCGCCCCCCCTGCGGCAGCGGCCGGGGCGAACTCTAGCAGGGTCCCCGCCGCGGTTGGAGCCGAACTCAAACGTGGGAGGACTCCGGGAAGTTTCGTGACCTCGGAACGTCAAGGAGCGATAACCCGGTACTGATGGGCCCGCTGGGTGGTTTGACGGGGAGCTTTGGGAACTCCTAAAGTTCCCACGTCAACGCTCGATAAAGGGACCTAACCCCGTATCTCCCAAAGGGATACACAGAATCTCCAAACGATCCGGCGACGCATGAAGGCACCTCTCCGACCGATCCTTGCCACGCTGCTTCTCGCACCGGTGATCGCAAGCCGTCAGGACCAGGAAACGGAGCCGTTTTTTCCGATCCAGGCCACCGACGACTACTACATCATCAATTTTTCCGAGGACAAGGACGAGCGCGTCTCTCTCGAGTACTTCGTCAAGCTCTGTCAGGACGCGACGGGCCTCAACTTCACCTACAACTCCCAGACCGAGCAGAGTCTCCAGAGCCTGAACGTGGTGATGTTCGGCGAAAAGACGATCCGCAAGGAGGACTTCTATCCCTTCTTCCAGATCCAGATGTTCATCAACGACTTCGTCTGCGTCGAGGTCGGTCCGCCCCACATCTCTATCATCCTGATTCAAAGCCTCGCGAGAACAGGCGGTGGTCAGGCGAACCTCAGAGCGCGCGCGGTCTATGTGCTGCCCGATGAACTCGAAACCTACGCCGATCAGCCCGCGACACTGATCACGACCGTGCTCCACCTGCCGAACCTGGATGCTCGCACCATACAGACCCAACTGCGCGCGCTGATCACGGACACGGCCACCCAGAGCATGATCGCCGTAGGGACGAACTCGGTCATCCTGCAGGGCTTCGGAAGCTACATCTATTCCCTGGCGAAGTTGCTCCAACTTGTTGACGCCGAGTCAGCCCTGGTCGATGACGTTCAACCCGTCTTCGACGTCATCCCACTCGAGTTCGCCGCTGCCGAAGATGTCTCCGAACTACTCGAGCAACTCCTGGAAGCCCAGAGATCGTCCGCCCGCACCGCTCAACGTCCTCGCGCCGAGGGCCAAGGTCCGGGCGGCGCGTTGCAATCCAACACGGTCGAATCAAAAATCCTCGTCGACGGCCGCACGAATTCGTTGCTCGTCATGGCGATGCCCGATGAAATGCCGCGCATCAAGGACCTCGTGGCTCGTCTCGATGTCGAGGTCGTCGAACCGGAACGCAACTTCCACATCTACAGCCTGGAAAACGTCAACGCCGACGATCTCGCCGAGGTGCTCGAAAATTTTCTATCGGACGCCGAGAGGCTGTCAGGTAACACCCAGGGCGGCACCGGCGGCCGTGCGCAGGGCGGTGGTGGCGGCAGTTCGCGCACCAGCAACGACGTGGTTGTCGTGCCGGACCCGAATTCCAACACGCTCTTGATCGCGGCGAACAAGACACGCTACGAGGAAGTCCTCGAACTCATCCGCCAGCTCGACCAACGCCAGGACCAGGTGTTGATCGAGAGCGCGCTGATCGAGCTCACCGACAGTGCGCTCTTCGATCTGGGAGTGGAGTTGGCCTTCGCCGATGTGAACGGCGACGGCGGCTACGGCGTTACCAGCTTCGGTCTGTCGACCATCGATGACCTTGACTCGGACGGCATCTCCGACACCCGCACGCCGGTGAGCGGATTCCCGTTCAGCGCCGGCATCCTGTCCGGTAATAATGTCAACGTGCCCTTCCTCATTGCGGCTGCGCAGAACCGTGCGGATACAAACGTCCTGAACATTCCCTCGGTGCTCGTCAACAACAACCATGCGGCGCGGGTCGTCACGCTGGACGAACAACCAACGACGACGGTGACCTCGACCGGCGTCGGCGGACAGACCCAGGAAAATTTCAACGGGTACCAGGAAGCCGGCATCACGATGGAGATCTCTCCCTCGATCAGCGCGGCCCGCTACCTGCGCCTGGATATCTCCCTGTCGGTCTCGAACTTCACCTCGAGCTTCACCGCCAGCGCCATCCCCCCCCCGCGGATCACCCGCGAAATGAGCACCTCGGTCAACATTCCCGACGGGGACACGATGGTCATCGGTGGGGTCGTTTCGGACATCTTTCGTGAAGAGCTTGATGGCGTGCCGTGGATCTCCGACTTGCCGTTGATCGGAGCTCTATTCCGGCGCACGACCAAGTCCAAAAACCGCACGACCCTCTATTTCTTCGTCACACCCCACATCCTGCACGATCGTGACTTTGCGGACCTGGCGGAGGTCTCCTATCAAAAGAAACTCCAGGCCGCCGAGATCATAGGTTCCGACCGCGTGCGCGTGCTCGACCCGAACTTCGGGATCGATGACTCCGTGATTGATTTCGACTCCTTCCAGGTGCCTCTCTACCGGACCCCGGAACGCGGCGAGGTGAGCACTGAGGACGTCGGGTTGGACGCGCTACGACGCAGCGAACTGCTCCGTAGCCTCGATCAGGGTGACGGTGAGGACGCATCGGAGAATCCTTAGTGGCGAAAATCTCCGATCTCCTCATCGATGCGGGGCTTCCACGAGACCGCCTCGAGGAATGCAGGCGCATCGCCGGCAGTACCGGAGATTCCCTGGACCGCGTGATCCTGCAAAAGGAGTATCTCGCCGAGCCCCAGCTGCTCGAGGTCTACGCGCGACACCTCGGATACGAGTTCGTCTCGAGACTGGAGGGGACGGCCGTCCCCAGCAGCTTCGTCAACCGCATTCCCGTGCAGTTTACGCGCAACTACAACCTGGTCGCACTGTCCGAAGAATCTTCGGGCCTGGTGCGGGTGGCGACTTGCGCGCCACTCGATCCGCAGCCGATGGACGACCTGGCCGCACTCCTTGGGATGGAGGTCGAACCGGTGCTCGCGCCCCGCACGGAGATCACGACGCTGATCGCCCGCGCGTACCGGCACAAGGCCGACGGTGTCGATGAGGCACTGGCCGACGTCGCTGAAGACGGTGACATTGCCGGACTGGCCGACAAGATCGACGAAGCCGAGGACGTGCTCGACGTCTCGAACAAGGCGCCGATCATCAAACTGGTCAACACGATCCTGTTCCAGGGGTTGAAACTACGCACCTCCGACGTGCACTTCCACCCCTACGCCGACCGGACCCAGGTGCGCTTCCGCATCGACGGCATCCTCTACGACATGGACTCGATTCCGCGCAAGGCGCACGAAGCCATCGTCAGTCGCGTCAAGGTCATGGGGCGCATGGACATCGCCGAGAGGCGCCTGCCGCAGGATGGCCGCGCGACGATCCGCATCGGCGACGGCGAGGTCGACGTGCGGATCAGCTCCGTGCCGACATCCAACGGCGAACGCATCGTCATGCGTCTCCTGGACAAGACGGCCAAGCTGTACGCGCTCAACGAAATCGGTCTGTCCGACAAGAACCAGGCCATGCTCGAGGACTATGTCACCTGGAGTCACGGCATCATTTTGGTCACCGGACCGACCGGATCGGGAAAGACGACCACGTTGTACGGATCGATGGGACAGATCGATACGACGCAGAAGAACGTGCTCACGATCGAGGATCCGGTCGAATACACCCTGGCCGGCATCTCCCAGGTTCAGGTGAACAACAAGAAGGGCCTCACCTTCGCCGCGGGACTACGCTCCTTCCTGCGCCAGGATCCCGATGTGATGATGGTCGGCGAGATCCGGGACCTCGAAACCGCCGAGGTTGCCATCCGCGCGGCCCTCACAGGCCACCTCGTATTTTCTACCGTTCACACCAACGATGCTCCCAGCACGATCACGCGCATGGTCGATCAGGGCGTCGAACCCTACCTCGTCGCCAGTTCCCTGATTCTGGTCGTCGCCCAGCGCCTCGTGCGGACCATCTGCCGGCATTGCCGCGTGATGGTTCCGATCAGCGACGAGTGGGCTGCCAAGCTACGCAAGGTTGAACTGGCACCCGAACAGCTGAACGGTGAGATCTCCTTCGGCGAGGGCTGCGACGAGTGCTTCCATTCCGGTTACGCCGGCCGTACCGCCATCTATGAGTTCATGCCCGTCGACGAAATCCTGCGAACGCAGATCATGAACGGAGCGACGGCCACCGAGATCAAGCGCTCTTCGATCGAGCGTGGGATGGGGACGTTGCGTATGGACGGTCAGGAAAAGATCATGGACTGCCTGACGACCCCCGATGAAGTCCTGCGCGTCACGCAGCTGGATATGGGCTAGTCCGAGAGTTCTCCAGGGACCATGCCGATTTTTCAGTACAAAGCCTACGTCCCCGGCGGTGCGACGAAGACGGGCGTGATCGACGCGGACACCCCGCGGGAGGCACGGCAGCGGCTACGGCTCGAAAATATCCTGGTCAGCGAACTCAAGGTCGCCAAGGGCGGGCGCAAGACCAGCCAGGAGCGCGCCGCAGCCCGGGCGAAAGGGCCGGGACTCTTGCAGCGTATCAACAAGATGCGCGAGCAACCCGCCGGACCCAGTGGGCGCGACCTCGAGATCGTTGCCGCCTTGACCCGCCAGATGGGAACGCTTCTGGCAGCGGGTATTCCCCTGTCCGACATGCTTTCCGCCATCATCGAACAGACCGAGACGCGCCGGCTGGAAACGATATTTCGCTCCCTCCGCGAGCGCATCACCCAGGGTTCGTCCTTCGGCGATGCGCTCGGGGACTATCCGCAGCTGTTCACCGACCTTTACGTCAACATGGTTCGTGCGGGGGAAGTCACGGGGCAGGTGGACGTCGTGTTGCTGCGGCTCGCGGACTTTCTGCAGCGCCAGCGCCGGCTGCAACGAAAGATCACCTCCGCCCTGACCTATCCTGTCCTGATGATCTTCATAGGCGCGGTCGTCGTCTCCGTGCTGATGGCCTTCGTCGTACCGAAGATCACCGACATGTTGAAGGACACCGGCCAGGCGCTGCCGGGTCCGACGCAACTCCTCGTCCTTCTCAGCACCCTGTTCAAGGACTACTGGATCGTCATTCCCCTGGGCGTCGCGTTCGCGTCGGTCGTCTACAACAAGATCTACAAGACGAACAAGGGACAGCTTGCGATCGATCGATTCAAAATGCGGCTTCCGATTATCGGCGAACTGGTGCGCAAGAGCGCCATCAGTCGCTTCACGCGCACCCTCGCCACCCTGCTGTCGAGCGGCGTGGCCGCCGTGCGCAGCCTGGAAATCACCGAAACGGTGGTCGGCAACCGGGTCATCGCCGACGCGACGGCCCACATCCGAACGCGAATCCTGGAGGGCACCGATATCGCCACTCCGCTGAAAGCCACCGGAGTATTCCCCTCCGTCGTAGGCTACATGGTCTCCGTGGGCGAGCAATCCGGCGAACTGGAACAGATGCTGGATCGCATCGCCGACGCCTACGATGAAGAAATCGAAGTCGTGACGGAACGGGTCACGGTGGTCCTGGAACCGCTGATGATCGTCGTGCTTGCCGTCGTCGTCGGCTTCATCGTCTACTCGATCATCCTCCCGATCCTCGAGGTCGGAAACATCTAGTCACTATCGCGCAATGAAGAACTTCCAAGACAAACCAAGCAAGCAGGCGGGCTTTTCGCTGGCCGAAATGATGGTGGTGGTCGTGATCATCGGTCTGCTGGCGGCAACCGTCGGCAAGAAGGTGATCGACCGCCTCTTCACGAGCCAGGTCGGCATCGCCAAGGGCGAGGTCATCACCATCGTCGATGCCCTCAAGCAATACGCCATCGAGAACCAAGGCCGTTATCCAGATTCCCTGGAAGCGCTCGTCACCCCCGACGACAGCGGGGTGACCTACCTCGAAGGCGACCAGGTACCGACCGACCCCTGGGGTTTCGAGTACGGCTACGAGCCGCCTGAAGGCGGCAACCGGCTACGGGTCTTCACCTTTGGCGGCGACGGCGCACCCGGAGGCGAAGGCAAGGACAGGGATTTCGACAACATCATGATTATCAACAAAGAGATCTGACACCTCGTTTGGAACGACCCCCCCTTGGATACTCTGCTGCAGACAACCGCTGGCAGGCCTGGAAGGCGAAGCGGCTTCACCTTGATCGAAGTCACGGTCGTCGCCCTGCTGCTCGGGATCATCGCTACTGCGGTCTTCATGTCCTGGAAAGCGCTACTACCCAACCAGAGGCTGAACACTGCGGTCCGCAACCTATCGGAGACGCTCTACGGTACCCGTTCCGACGCGATCGCTTTCAACTGCGAGTTTCGCATCTACTACGACATCGACGGCGACAGCTATGCGGTCCGCTCGCCCTTTCTGGAGGGCGGTGGATTCGCCCGCTCGGAGGATGACGAGCGGGTCTGGAAACGCAGGCATGACCTTGCCGAAAAGGGGCTCCAGATCCGCGAGGTCACCATCGACGATGTGACCTATACCGATGCCGACAGGGAGGTCTACGTGCGCTTCGACGCGCTCGGGGCCTCGAGCTATCACCGCGTCGTGCTCTACCAGGAACAATTCGAGCGCGACTTCACGATCGAAGCCTTACCGCTCACGGGTGAAATCCGCTTCCACGAAGGCTACTTCGAACGCGAATTGGCCAGCGAGGCCGACTTTTGATGAATCGCCCCGGCCCCACACCTGGAGGCGCTCGTTCCGGCTTCACCCTGGCCGAAGTTGCGGTCACCCTGCTGATCGTGAGTTTCGCCCTCGTGCTGGTCTTGCAGGGTTTGAACACGTCCAAGTTCAGCGCCGCCCAAACCCACAACCGCAAGGTGGCCCGCGAACTCGCCCTGCTGAGTCTGGGGCGGGTCGAAGCCGGACTCTACTGGGAGGAACTCGACGGCGAGGGCGACAAGCTCCACGGCACCTATGCCGAAGAGGGCTACGAAGATTGGCGCTGGGAGCTGGGTTTCGGCGAAGACAATCGGCCGCAGGAGTACGCCCACGAGGAAGAAACGGGCTACTGGGACAACTGGGCCTGGGAACGGGAACAGGAGCAGGAACGCCTCGAGGAAGAGGGACTCGACGACGAGGAAGCGGTGAGCGAGCCCTACGAGGAGGTCTACATCACGGTTTTATTCCCCAGGCTGGGCGAATACCCGAACCAGGTCACGATCGAGCGCTGGATTCCCTGGATGCAGGTCTATGGCATCAATCCCGACCAGGAAGAGGCCTCTGAGGAGGAAGAATTCCTTCCCCCGAATTGATGCGCAGCCTGTGCGACACAAGGGACAGTGACCTGGCGGATTCGCGCAACGGCGGCTTCACGCTTGTGGAGGTTCTCGTCACAGTCCTGATCATGTCCTTCATCATGTTGACGATCACTCAGATCCTCAACATCGCCCGCAACACGCGCGACACCATCCACAACATCCAGGAGCAACAACTGGCGGGACCGGCGATTCTCAACCTGATCGAAAACGACCTCCGTTCGATGTTGACCTACAACATCGATCCACAGATGACCATCCGCATCCGGGACAGAAATCTGTCCGGTTTTGATGCCGACACGATCGACTTCATCACGACCGTGGATAGCCTGCAGCCCTTCCGGGAAAACTCGAGCGAGGACTTCCGCCGGGCGGACATCAACGAGGTCGGCTATCACCTGCGCCGGCGCCCGGACGCGGATGACTTCCTGGAGCTGTATCGCAGGGAGAGCTTTGGAATGGACGACGAGCCGTTTACCGGGGGCAGTTTCGGGCTGTTGCACGATCGCGTCAAGGGACTCGAAATTGAGGTCTACGAAGAGGATGGTCCGGATGCGGAACCCGTGGATTCCTGGGGGGACACGGGGGACGAGAGTACGGGGGTTCCGAATCGTATCGAGATCGAATTGACCCTCGAACTTGCGCCCCGACTCGTACGAGAACAGTTGATCATAGATCGACGTACGATCAGCTATAAGCGGATCATCCGGTTGCCACCCAGCTTGCAAACGATCCAGAATACGGGCGTGATTCCGATCGTGCCGAAGATCGCGCCGCCGGTGCTTGCGAATTAGACGCCGCCGTAGTCCAGCTGGACGGGGCCCGAGACGAAGGCGCCGGAGTTCCGACCGCTAGAGTGCGCGCCCCAACTTCTGACGTCCGCCCACCAGGGATTGCAGGGCCGCCGGCACGCACATGCTGCCATCCGGTTGCTGGTGATTCTCCAGCAGTGCGATCAACAACCGCGTACTGGCCGCCACGGTGTTGTTCAATGTGTGACACGCGCGCACCTTGCCGTCAGCATCACGGTAGCGCAGCTTCAACCGCCGGGCCTGGTAGTCGTAGAAGCGCGACGCCGAGTGTGTTTCGCCGAAACTACCTCGAGCGGGCATCCAGGTTTCGATGTCGAACTTCTGTACGTGCGGGACGCCCAGATCTCCGCCGCAGACGTTCACGACGCGATAGGGTAGTTCGAGGGCCTGCAGGAGTTCCTCTGAGTTCTGCAGGATCGCGGCGTGGTGGGCGATGCTCTTTTCCTCATTCGCCACATCGATGACCACCTGCTCGACCTTCTGGAACTGGTGTACGCGGTAGATGCCCTTGGTGTCCTTGCCGTAGGTCCCCGCTTCGCGCCGGTAGCAGGTCGTGCGGGCCACATAAAACTTCGGCAGCGCCTCCAGGGGAAGGATTTCACCGGCGTGCAGTGCGGTCACAGGGACCTCGGAGGTTCCGGCCAGATAGAGCTCGTCGCGATCATCGGTGCGGTAGGTCTGGTCCTCACCCCCCGGGAAGTAACCCGTACCCACCAGGGGCTCGCGGCGCAGCAGCATGGGCACGCTCAAGGGCACGAATCCCTTCCCGATCATATGATCGAAGGCGAACTGCATCAGGGCCGCTTCAAGGAGCGCGAGATCGCCGATCAAGACGTAGTTGCGGCTGCCGGCCAGGCGAGCGCCGGCCTCGATGTCGAGCCATCCCTGGGCCGTGGCGAGGTCGACGTGGTCGCGGGGCTCGAAATCGAAGGCCGGCGGCTCGCCGACCCTGCGCAGTTCCACGTTTTGCGTGTCATCCTTGCCCTCGGGGACCTCGTCCGCGGGCACGTTGGGGATCTCGAGCTGGAGCCCGTACATTTCCGCTTCGATCGCACCCAGCTGCTCCTCGAGGCCCTTCAGCTCCCCCTTCAGGCTCTTCTGAGCCTGCAGCATCGTCCCACGCTCTTCGAGCGAGGCCTTGCCCATGGCCTTGCCGGCACGCTTCTGTTCGGAGCGTAAATCGTCCACGCGCCGTCCGACCGAACGGCGTTCTTCATCCAGGCCGATCAAGCGATCGACGTCGCACGCGAGGCGTTTCTTCCTTGCCCCGGCCTTGACCAGCTCGGGGTTTTCACGAATGAACTTCAGGTCGAGCAACGGGCCCCTATTCCTTCCAGTCTGATTGGATCTTCCCGAAGAGCCTGTTCTTTTTCTGGAAGAGCTGCAACTCGACGTCCTGCCCCTTTTTCTTCTTGTTGAAATCTTCCGTGATCGGGAACCAGGTCCAGCGACGGTCGTTCTCGTGCATCTCGAGCTCCTGCTGGGACAGAACGGGTTTCATCTTGACCGCGCCCTTGCCCTTCTTGGTTCCCTTCCTGCGCACAAAAACCTCGGGCTGGACGACACAACCCCACAGGCGCTGGTAGGTTTCGCCGTTCTTGCCCGTCACGACGATCGAGTCTCCTATGACCGAGACCGTTTCATCGTCCTGCCTGAACGTGAAATCGAAGCCGAAGGGCCCACCCAGCTCGAGGGTCGTCGTTTGGCCCGGCTTGACGGTCCAGGAACGCATGCTGGTGCTCGGCAGCATCAGCGCCTTCATCATCGAACGGCGTTTGCCCTTGCTGACCTGACCGCAGTACAGCTTGTAGGAGCCAGCGGGCACCTCGACGCCTTTCTTGCCGACCCGATAGAAGCAGTTTTCCAGGGAGCCCGTGCCCTGCACGATGACCCAGTCGGCCTTGGGCCCCTTCATGCTGAGCTTGAGTGAGCCGGACTCCACGTCTGCACGCGCCACGACGATGTCCGTACCGCCCTCGTTTGAATTCAGCTTGTACCAGGCGTCCTCCACCTTCAGGAGTTCGCTCCAGGGCACGGCGACCTTCGATTCACCGATCACCAGCGAGTCGACGTCCAGCTGGAAGGAATCGGCAGCGGTTCCAAGGTAGTTCCAGGACATGGGCTTGCTGCCGTAGCGGCCGTCGCAGTTGTCGTCGATCACGCGAATGGGGGTCTCGCCGATCAGGCCGACGATGCTTCCCGCACCCGCGAAGTAGATGATCATCGCGTCATCCGTAGGGCCGAGGTTGAAGTCGAAACCCTGGTAGGTGTCGCGTTCGAGACCGACCGTCGCGAGGAAGGCCCATTCACGGGCTTCGCTCCCTTCGCCGAGTTTGAATCGCACCGGCGTGATCTTGCCGCCGAGTGGTATCTCGACGTCGCCCTCGCCGTCCCCATTCAGGTCGATGTAAGCTTTCGCGTACGAGGTACGCAGAACCTTCGGCGAGAGATCCTTCAGGGTTAAGAAGGTAGCGCTCGTACCTTTCTTCTGCAGATAGATCGAGGGCCACAGCTGGTAGTTCTCGTCGCCCGAATAGATCGGACGTTGCACCGAGGCGATCGAGTCGACCAGCTCGAAGCTCGCGTTGATCGGCTTGGGCTGATACTCGGGGTTCGCTGCGGCCTTGGCCTTCGCGCGCGCGTCGGGTCCTTTGGACGGATCGCCGTAACCTTCGAACTCGAGCTGTTCGAAGCGAATCTTGATCTGGGTGAAGGCGTCGCCCTTCAACTGCAACCCACTCCAACTATCGAGGAATTTCCCCCACGCCTCGCACGCCAGTTTCAGATCCGCTCCCTCCTTGCGATTCGTCTCGTCGAAGCAGTACCCGCCACTGCGATAGCAGGTGGCCGCCATGAACCCATCGCCAAGCTCCGCGAAGGCGTCGCCCATCGGCAGAAACTCGTTTCCGAGTTCCGTGAGCTTGGGGTCGTCCTTGCTCGAGATGGCGTTCGCATAGGTTTGCTGCATCGGATACCAGCGCTCAAGGAGGTCCTGGTGAGCCTTCTTGTAGGCGCCCTTGAGCTTCAACGAATACAGGCTGTACATGTCGTCGACGAAGGACGACTTGTGTGCCTTGCGCCAGGCGGCTGCGAGGGCGGAGATCTGATCCTCGAGCGTGTCGTTGCTGCGACGGGCGATCTCCTGGCAGATCTCGACCGATGTCGTGATGGCCGGGTCGTAGTGCTTGGAGACCAGCCGCCGCATCTCCCCCTTGTCGTTGATCTCGCGGGCCTGTTCGAACAGCTTCATGAACTCGCTGTCGCGCTGGGCCCTCGGAATCGCCTGGAGGATCAAGAGGCAGAGAATCGTGAGGAGAGTCGTGAACGGACGCATGGCGCTCGAATCTCGTCTGGGAGTACGAATCGGGGGCTCAGGAGGCCGGGTCGTGCCCTTTCAGTACCCAGGAAGGACGATCTGGTGAGCGCCCATCCTAGCGTGAAGGGCCCCGAGGCGTACCCCCGGCTGAAACCCGCGCTAGCGGCGCTTGGAAACCCGCTTGAGGAAGGACTGCTCGCGGCCGGAGAGGGACTGGATACCCTCGCGAGCGATCTTCGCCAGAAGCGCGTCGACCCGCTCCTGGTTGCTGGCCTCCCGCTGGGCGGCGGCCCCGGCCCGCCAGGCGTCGAAGCGCTCGAGCGGGTCGTTCCAGATCCAGCCGCGGCGGATCGAGAGGTAGCCGATCGCGGCCCCAGTCAGGTGGGCGAAGCTGGCCACGCCGGAGCTGGCTCCCTTGAGATCCATGATCTGGGTGTAGAGATCCAACCCCACATAGATAAGAGCGAAGGTGCGCAAGGTCAGGGGCACGATGATGAAGATGATGCGCGTCTGCGGACGCAGCGTCGCGACCGCAGCCACCAGGCCGAGTACACCGCCCGATGCCCCGAGAATCGGTCGCACTTCCCCCAGGATCAGGCCGAGCATCATCTGCGCGAAGCCCGCCAGGACGATGGTCACGAGATAGAACGTCAGAAACCGCCGACCGCCCACCATTTCCTCGAGCATCGTGCCGAGGAAGAAGAGCATCAGCAGGTTCATGAAGATGTGGCCGAGCCCGCCGTGCATGAATCCGTAGGTCACGAGCTGCCAGAGGGGCAGCAGAGGGAACCAATCCAGCCATAGCGCCGGGGAGAGCGCGAAGGTCCGCTGCAGGAAGCTGAACGCGGCCCCCCCATCGACCGCGGTCGGCTTGAACAGGATCACGTTGAAGATCAAGAACACCGCCACGTTCGCGAGCAGGATGCGCTTCACCATCGGCGTGATGCGCGGCATCGCGAACTGCATCCCGCCCCCACCCTGGTGGGAGTCCTGCCAACGGGGAGTCATGGCTGGGGGGTGAGGGATTCCCAGGCGATTCCGGACTGGCGGGCGGCTGCGCGGGCCGTGTTCTGCAGGAGCATCGCAATCGTCATAGGACCGATCCCTCCCGGAACTGGAGTGACGGCTCCGGCGACCTCGCGGACCTCGGCGAAGGCCACGTCGCCGACCAGCCGCCCGTCGTCCCCGCGGTTGATGCCGACGTCGAGAACGGCGGCCCCGGGCCGCACCCAGTCGCCCCTGACGAGCTCCGCGCGCCCCACCGCCGCCACGAGCAGCTCCGCTTCCCGCGCCCGGGCCGGCAGGTCGGGCGTACGCGAATGACAGATCGTCACCGTGGCATTTCGCTGCAGCAGCAGTGCCGCCACCGGTTTGCCCACCAGGGCCGAGCGTCCGATGATGCAGGCGCGCTTGCCCTCGATGGGGATGGCCGAACGGTCGAGAAGCTCGATGCAGCCCGCCGGAGTGCAGGGCACCAGGCCCTCCTCGCCGCGCCAGAGCGCGCCCACGTTGGCCGGGTGCAATCCGTCCACATCCTTGGCCGGATCGACGGCGTGCAGGACGGCCTGCGTGTCCATCCCCTCCGGCAGCGGCAACTGAACGAGGATCCCGTGGATCTCATCCGTACGATTGAAGCGCTCGATGAGGGCCAGGAGTTCGGACGTCGCAGTCGTCGCGGCCAGGGTGTGTGTCTCGACCTCCAACCCGGCCCCGACACCGGCCCGGTCCTTGTTCCGCACGTACACCTGAGAGGCCGGATCGTCACCGACCAAACAAACGCACAGCCTGGGCACAACGCCCATGCGCCGCAAAGCGGCTACCCGCTCCGCGACCTCGCTCCGTACCTCCTTGGCGACGGTCCTGCCGTCGATGATGAATCTCTCACCCACTTGCATCATGGCCTCAAAGTCACAATCTAAAAACCACGTTCGCTGACGAACTCCGCCATCCCGAAGAGCGCGCCCCGCGCGGGAGTGTCGGGGAGATTCTTCAGATTCTTCAGGGCGGCATGGAGCAGCGTACGGGCACGATTGCGTGCGTACACGAGCCCGGGCTCGAGATCGCACACTTCGCGCAGGCGTGCCGCGCGATCGGTCAATCCCGGTCGCGTATAGACGTCGCGAATCGCGGCCCTTTGATCCTCGTCCGCGTGGGAATAGACGCGCAACACCGGCAGCGTGATCTTGCCGTCCTCCACGTCCGTGCCAACGCTCTTGCCCAGGCCCTGGGTGCTGGCCGTGAGGTCCAGGCAATCGTCGATGATCTGAAACGCGAGTCCCAGCCTGTTGCCGAAGGTCTCCATCGCATCGCCGACGATCTCGTTGCCTCCAGGATAGCGCGCTCCCAGTGTGCAGGCCGTCCCGTAGAGAATCCCCGTCTTGGCCGAAGCGATCTTTTCGTAGGTCGTCTGGGCCAGTTCGAAATCATAGCGGCGGGTGGATTGCTCGATCTCCCCCACGCAGATGCCCCGCGTCGTTTCCGCCAGCAGGCGACTGGCCAGACGCGACGATAGATCCGTCGAAAGGGCAAAGGCACGGGCGTACAGGAAATCCCCCAAGAGGACCGCGGTCTGGTTGTCCCAGCGTTCGTTCACGCAGGCGACCCGACGCCGCACGGTTGCGCCGTCCAGAATGTCGTCGTGCACCAGCGTGGCGAGATGGATCATCTCGACGATCGCCGCCACCGAAGCATGTTCGTCGGTGGTGTTGCCGGTCGCTTCGCCGACCAACAGCACCAAGGCTGCACGCAGCCCCTTGCCGCGGAAGCGACGGACGTGTTCCGTCATGTCGCTGACGGCAGGCGAAGTCTCCTGAAGCTGGGCGGCAAGGACGGCACGCATCCGCTCCATTCCATCGGCGACCGGTTCCAGAAGTACGGATAGGGCTTCGCGGGAGCTCTTCATGGCAGGCATCCTCCCTCCTGGAGGAAGTCGCCGGGAGAGTTTACGTTCCGTGCAGGCTCACGCACCCCCAGCTCGCGAGGAAGTTCGTGTTCCTCGAGGCGAACGATTTTCAGCGCTCCGTATCCACGGTGAAAGCCGACCAGGCGGCGCTCCCCGGCCGCGACGGCGGCCCGTACGGCCGCCAGGCACGTCGTGCGATAGACGCCCAGGAGCGGCTCCAGGCCGTCCTCCGTGGCGAACAGGCAGGCGTCGGCTCCTTCGGAGCGGGCGCGGGTGAGAAGTTGTTCGAAGAGCGCGCCGGAGGCCCGCACCAGATCGACGGCGAGGACGGCCGACCAGAGGGGTCGGGCTTCACGCACCGCCTCACGTTGGACCGCCTCGAGGCCCGCCAGCAGCCCGACCAGGGGGCCCTGGCCCACCCTGGACCCGGCCGGGTCGACCTCGGGGTCGAGCAGGAGCTGGAGACCCATTTCCCCGTAGCGCTCCTCCGGACCACAGGCCAGGAAGACGCGTTCGCAAAAACCCGAGAGCACCTCGACGCTACGCTCGAGCAGGGTCTTTCCCCCCAACCGCAGCAAGGCCTTGTCTTGCCCCATACGGCTGCTGCGGCCCCCGCACAGCACGACCCCGTAGCTAGATCCCACGTCTCGGTCCCGTCGCCGGGTCCCGCGCTTCACCCCGGGCCGCACGGAAACGGCCCTCAGGAACCCTTGTCCGACCCGTCCGGCTCGTCCGCTTCGTCCCCAGCTCCGAGCTCGTCCTGCTCATCCTTCAGCCCCCTCTTGAACTGGGTGATACTGCTGCCCATGGCCCGTGCGAGCTCCGGCAGCTTCCGCGCACCGAAGATGAGCAAGACGACTCCCAGGATCGCCAACATCTCCCAGAGACCGGGCATTCCGAAGGCCAGCGTGTTCATTGGGTTACAGAAACTTAGAGTCCAGGGGGCCAGCCCTAATTCTAGCCCCGATCGCCCCCTCTTCCTTCGACAAGATCCCTGTTTTGGGGCGCCCGTGAAAGCCGATCGCTTGCAAAACTCCCCCCGGCAGGGGCTCCCGTCCACCTCGAGGCCCCTCAAGGGCGCTTTCGGAACAACAGCGAGAGGAGCTCGAAGACCCCGCTGACCCGGGCTCCCCGCCGGGCGTTCATGGCGCCGATCGCGTAGGCCCGACGCCACTGGGATGCGATCGTCGCCCAGGCCCGCAGGACGTGGCCGTCGGGATCGTAGGCCTCTCCGGCTTCCGACGTGACGCCGTTCAGCTCGAGAATGCGAAAACTCCCGGCCCGCAGGTCCTCCACACCGGGGCTCTTGACATCGAAGCGGCCGAAGTAGAACCCGGCGATCGATCTCGCGATGCGGTCCAGCTCCTCTTCGAGCCGGGGCGTGCGTATCTCCTCCCCGGAGCTGAAGCGTGTGCCCCGGCAGTGGGAACCGATGTCGCCGAGCAGCACGACCTCGCCCCGGGGCGCCACCCATTCCAGCCGCTCGCGGTTCTTCTCCAGGAGAAAATCCGACTGTGCGACCGTGCGCCCATCGTAGAGGATCAGGTCCTCGAGCGTTCGCCGGCCGTCCCCGACCACCCGCGGCAGTTCCTTTTTCGTGATGGAAAAGAGCTCGCCCGTGTCGCGGTCCGGACGGCGCGCGTAGAAGAGCCCGAACTCCACCCCCGGACAGAACTCCTGCAGGATCCAGGCCCCGCGTGAGGCCTCGCTCCCCTCGTCGCAGAGGGCGGCTTCCAGGGCGGCCTCATCCTCGAGGACTTGAACGCCCGCGCCCCTCTCGCCGACATCGGGCTTGAGCACGACCGGGTAGTCGAGCCCGTTCTGTTCCAGGAAACACCGTGCCCGTTCGATGCGCTCGGGCGCAGTGGAGGTCCCGGGAATCGTCTGGAAACACAGAAGAGCGTCCCCCGCCGAGGCCTCGAGAAGCTCGAGAATGCGCCCCTTCGATTCGCCGATGACCCCGCTGTGCGGAATGGCGGGATTGGCCGCCGTGAAGGCCAGGAGTTTGCGCTCGATCAGGGCGCGCCAGGCGCAATACGCGGCGATCGGCACGTAAAAGAGCCACACCGGCCAGAACTCGTAGTGACGCCAGCGCTTCCAGCGCCCGATCATCCGACGCCGCCCGCGACGGCTCAAAATGGGAAGCACGACCTTCACGAGAATGAACACCGTGGCCAGAGTCACGAGCAGGGCGAGGGCGAGGTTGTCCTGCAGGAGCTCTACCCGATCGCTGAGGGCGCCTTCGATCCTTCCCGACAGCCAGACGAGAATCGGAGTCCACAGGAGCGCGGCCAGCGCAAACCACAGGGAGAAGCGCAGAAAGCTCGTGTGCAGGATCCCGCTGGCGAAGTAGGTCGGCAGGCGGGCGCCGGGCATGAAGCGCGACAGGAAAATCACCAGTGGCCCCCGCCGCTCCAGCCAGACCGAGCTCCTGAGCACCCGCTGCTCGCTCAGAATCCACTTGAGCGGTGCCCGATGCAGGGCCCTTCGGCCGACCCAGCGGCCGGCCAGAAAGAGCAGCAGATCGCCGATGTAGATTCCCAGGACGCAGGCGCTGACACCGGCGACGAAGCCGATCCGGCCTTGCCCCACCAGGGCCCCCACGGCGATGCAGGTGAGGTCTTCGCTGACGAGCGTCGCCAGGACGATCAGGAGACCGAAGAACAGGAGGCCGAAGCCGGCCACGGCGGGAACCGCAAGGGGATCGAAGGGTTCCTTCGCACGGGCCACCCGGACCCCTGTCGCCATCGAGCGCGTGGGGGCGGTTCCCGCCTCGACGCGATCGAAGAACTCGTCGAGGTGGGCGCCGGCCGCTTCCGCTTCGAGGAAGGGAATGAAATGCCCCCCGCCGAAGAGCGCCAGCTCGGATTGGGGCACGATCCGTTCGTGCTCGAAGGCCGCCGCGATCGGCACGAGGGCGTCCGTCTTTCCGTGCAGGATCGACATCGGGCCGCCCCAGGCCTCCAGCATCCCCCGCAGCGCTCGCTGATCGGTATCGATGAAGTTGCGCGCGTATTCGACGGACAGCAGCGCCTGGTCCAGGAGTCCGAAGTGCGGAACCAGCTCGTGCAGGCTCCACACCAGCGCAAACTGCAGGCGGTGAACCAGGTGGTTGAGGTGGTAGTCCCCGAGCAGTTCCAGCTCCTGCACTCCGATCGAGGCCAAAAGGCCCACCGAGGCGACGCGATCGGGGCACAAGTCCGCCAAAGCGATGGCCACGCCGCCGCCCATGCTGAAGCCGACGACATGGAAGCGTTCGATCCCGAGCTCGTCACAAAGCGCCCGCACGTACCGGGCGTGGGCGAAGATCGAATAGTCGGGCAGGTGGCGCGTCGAACGCCCGAAACCGGGCAGATCGGGGCGCATGGTCACACGCTTGCGTCCCAGAACGAGCGCCATCCCGGCCAGGTCGTTGCGACGGCCGGGGCTGCCGTGCAAGAGCACGACCGGCAAGCGCCTCTCGACCTCCCCGCTGCGGTTCTCGCCGGGCCAGCGGGGTCCGAATTCCTCGAGCACGATCTTGACCGACTCGGGATAGGTCCCGTGGTCACTCGTGCGGTCGAAGGGCCCGCTGCGGTCGAACAGGGGTAACTCGACGGCGTGCAGAAACGACCCCGTTTCGATGAAGTCCGGCCGACCCCGCAGGGCGCGCAGGAGATGGGAGGCCGCCAGGAGAAGGGCGAAGGGGATCAGCCACGTTCGCAACCGCGGGTAGCGGCGCGGACTCACGGGTAGGCGATCTCCCCGGTGCTCAATGCGAGCACCGCGACGTCACCGTAGCCGACCGTACACGGTGGGCCCCCGCTGTAGCGGACGCGTGCTTCGCCCGCCTCCACACAGATGTGCGTGGCGCTCACGGTACTTGCATCTTCGCGGTGCATGCAGACGGAGTAGGGCCCGCGCTCGGGGTAGTGGCTGGCGTGAAAGAGCTCGAGCAAACCGGGAGTGAGGCCCCCGTGGCGCTCGCGCAGACCATCCCATTGGCGCGCGCGCTCCGTGTGGGCTCCCTTCGCGTCGAAAGAGGAGGAGGCCAGCGGCGCAGCCACCGCCGCGCTCTTGAGTTCGCGACCGTCCCAACGATGACCGAGCGGTTCCCGGCCGGGAGTGAACACCACCAGGTGAAAGCCCCGGTAGGACGTGAGATCCAACTCCTCCAGGGAGCGCTGAACGTGGGCCTGCGAATCCGAATGCAACAGGTCCAGCACCAGTAGCCCGCGACTGCGCGGCGAATCCGCGACATTTTCGGAATCGTCCCACACGTTCAGGAGCCCCAGGCCCAGGCCCCGGTCGTTGACGCCGATCCAGGTTCCACCGCCATCCCCATCACGCGGTGCGATCGCCTTTCGCCCACGAAGCTCGAGCGCCTCGGGTTCGGCGGCACGCAGGCGTTCTGAGCGCTCGTCCCGGTTGAAGAAGAGCTCGTACCCGTCGGGACGGATCAGCCAACTAGCGGTACACACCGCTCCTCTTGCCTCCAGTAAGCGAGGGTTGAAGGAGCCACGCCGAACTCCGCTCCCGGGTCGACACCGAAGTGACGCAGTGTCATGGCGATCAGGGCGTAGTGATGAATCGTGTGGCTCATGACCAGTCCGAATTCGCGGCCGACGCTCGAACGCACCCAGCAGGACTCCTCGGGCACGTCGGCGGGAGCGTCCTGGCGTACGCGAACCTGGCGCTCGAAGTCGAGCTGGGCAGTCGAAAGCGAGGCGATGCGCTCGCACAAACCGGAAAGGGCCTCGAGCGCAACCTCGGGGTCCTCCTCGATGGCCGGATCCCGCTGGCGTGAGTCGTAGTCGATCCGCTGCTTCGGCAAGCCTTCGACCAGCGCACGGACGAAGTCGAGGCAGTGGCGCAGGTGCGCTCCCACCCCGGCGTTCGACAGCGGGACGGGCGCCTGCGCGTACAACCCGGGCGGCAGTCGCTCGATCAAACGGGCTCCCTGCTGGAGCACATGAAGGAGGGAGTGGGTCAGGTGGGACTGGTCAGACATACCTCGCTCGGATCCACCGTGGGATGGAACAATTCGGCCACCGCGTGATGGAGCTTCGCGGCCAGGAGTTTTCGGTTGGTGTCGGCGATGGGTTGGGAACCGAAGGCCACGGTCGCGTCGAAGCTCGGCATGCGCAAGAGGTTAAGGACATGGGGCGCCAAGGTCATCTCTCCCCACCAACAGACGGAGAGATGGGCGGGAGGGCAGCCGGGTGGGGTGCTGTAGTGCAAAGCGGCGTAACCCACCGGAATTTCGGCCTCGGCAGCCGGTTCCAGGAGCGAGGAGCGGAAAGCCTGAACCGCCGCTCCGGGGCTGCTCGTGCCCTCGGGAAAAAGGCAGAGTCCCTGGCCGTCGGACATTTTCCGGCTCATGCGCCCGGCGGTCCGGGCCAGTTCGCGCTTCTTGCCCCGGTCTACGAAGACGGTTCCCGCAGTCCTGGCCATCCACCCCATGAAGGGCCACCTGGCCACCTCGGCCTTGGAAACGAAGCCTTTCCTCGTGGCGGCCCCGAGCACCACGATGTCCAGGTAGGAGAGATGGTTGGCGACGATCAGGCCCTTGCCAGGGGTGCCGCGGACGTGGATTCGCATCCCGATCGCACGGGCCAGGGTCCGTCCCCACGTACCCATCACGAAGGCGCGCCAACGCCCCAGCATACGCCGGCCAAGGGCCAGGGCGGGCAGGGAACCGAAGAGCAGGGCGAACCAAGCCGCAAAGGTCACGGTGGTCGCCAGGATCAGTCGGCTGCTCGTACGCAGTCGGCTCATGCTTCGAGAGGCGGGGACTCCAAACCGTGAAAGAAAAGAGCTCGCAGGCGCCTTGAAATCCTCTCCATGTCGTGAACCACGAAGTAATCGATCGTCTTGAAATCGCGGTCGAGCGCCGGGGGGCTACAGCACTTGGCGCCGCAACGCAGATAGGTTTGGAACAACCTGGGTGGGGCCAGCCGGGGCGATTCGGCGCTTTGAGGTGGCCGGGTTCCGCAGGCGTGCGTGGCGCGGGGAAAGACGCGCAGGTCGGGATGCATGTGGCCCTCGAGCTCGAGGTAGCGCAGCAGCGCCCAGCCCTCCTTCGGCTCCTGGGAGGTGAGGGAGCAGCACCCGAAGAGGTAGCGCTTCGAGCCCCAGACGAGATAGGACGCCAGTCCGCGCCAGAGCGCGAAGAGCGCCGTCCCGTTCCGGTGCTCGCGCAGAATGCACGCCCGACCTAGCTCGACGCCCCGGCCGAGAACGGAGTCCGGGAGGCTCGTCAAATCGAACTCGTCATCGCAGTAGAACCCCTCTCCGGCGCGGGCCATCTCGGCGGTCATGAGTCGATAGGTTCCCACCACCTCGCTTCTCTTGCGATCGATCAGCAGCATGTGGTGGCACTGCGCATCGAAGCGATCGCTGTCGCGCCCCGTCTCGTGGGACGACCCCAGCCCCTCTTCGAGCTCGAGGTTGAAGATCTCAAAACGCAGGCGCTGAACGCGCTCGACGTCCTCGACCGTGCGCGCGAAGCGGACGTCGTAGGCCCCCTCCTCGAGTTCCTGAATCCCCACGGGATAAGAAGAGCGCGCGAGGTCCCCCCCGGGCGCCAGGTTCCGTTCCGACGTGGTTTTGTTGTGACCCTTCACCGCCTGACTCGTAGCGTACGACTTCCTCCAGGATTTCCAGCTGCTCACCCGAAAACGGGCGGAATCAGGCCTGCGATCGCGCCACGGCCGCGGATTCGGTCGGGTTTGGAAAAATCGATGTCCATGACTTCGGAGAAAACGGCGGCAGGCCGGGGAATCGCCTCCTCCCCGGAAGAGCCCCGACGCCGGGACGGCCCCGCCAGGGGGCCCCGGGGGATCCGCGGATTCCCCCCCTCAGAATCCCGCCCTCGTGAGGGCTTCCTGCATGGTCCCGAACCGAAAACGGCGAATCAAGCCTTCCAACCTGGGAAGGGTGCGGTGCAGGTTCAAGTAGTGGCGAAAACGCTTGAGGAGCGGGGCCGGCTGTCGGGGCTGGTCGGGGTCGAACTCCCAGGGATGGAGATAGAAGGCCGCCGGCCGGCCCCTGCGCTCCAGGGCTCCGACGGCGGCCCGGGTGATCGCTCCCGGCAAGAGGCGGAAGTACCCTCCCCCACCGACCGGCAGGTTGCGCCCGCAAAAGGGAAAGGTCGCCACCGGGAACTCCAGAATCCGGCCGGCCTCCCGCTGAACGCGGCTGATCCCCGGTTCGAAATCGGGCACGCCGTAGAGCGGATGGCGGATGGGGTGGATGCTGGAGTCGTAGCGGTAGCCGCGTCGACACAGGATGTCGAAGGCCCAGAAGGTCTCGCGCGTCAGGGTGAAGGTGGAGGCGCGGAAACCCGTGGGCCTGGGCGCGCCCGCGGCGACGAGGACCTCCTCGGTGCGCTCCAGGTCCTCATCGAGCCGCTCGGGCCCCAGCTGGTTCAGAAAGAGGTGTTCGTAGCCGTGGCTGGCGACCTCGTGGCCGCCGTCGAGACAGCGCCGAACCAGATCGGGGCGACGTTCGGCGACCCAGCCCAAAAAAAAGAAAGTTGCGCGCGTGTCGCAGCGCTCGAGCAGATCGAGAATGCGCCCCATCCCGATGTCGATGCGCGAGGGCACGTCCTTCCAATCTGCACGTGCGAAGCGCTCGCGCAGATTGGCGACGTGAAAGAACTCTTCGACGTCGAACGACAGACCGTGGAGGAGGGGACTCACGTCACTTCCTTCATCGCAGCCACGACCCGCCGTGCGTTGGCTCGCCAGGTGAGGTTGCGCTCCTCGATCGTCGTGCGCGCCGCCGCACCCAGGCGTCGCCGCTGCGCTTCGTCGGTGCCGAGCCGCACGAGTGCGGCGGCCATGGCCTGGTGGTCACCGGCCGGAACCAAGAGAGCATCCCGCTCCGGAGTCAAGACCTCGCGCAGGTTGGGCTGATCCGGAGCGATAACCGGCAGGGAAGCCGCCATGTACTCGTGCAGCTTCAAGGGCGAAGCGTAGGGGTTGATGGCAGGGATCAGGCCCACGTCGAAGGCGTGCAGGAGCTCGGGGATCTCGGCGTGGGGCCTAGAACCGCAGAAGAAAAGCCGATCCGAGAGATTTCGCTCGTCGGCCAGGCGCGTGAGCTCCTCGTGCGCGGGCCCCTCGCCGATCAGGGCGAGCACGGCGTGCTGCAGGTCCGGATGCTCCAGGGCGCGCAGACACACGTCCAGCCGGTGCCAGGGACGACAGTAGCCCACGAAACCGAGCACGAGGGGGGCCCGGCCCTGCCCTGTGGGGAGACCGAGCCGGCGCCGGGCACTCTGCTTGGCCGCAGCTCGATCCTCCACCGTATAGCGTTCGAGGTCGACGCCGTTGGGCGTGACCAGGATGCGCTCGCGCTCGACACCCTGGCGTACCAGCATTTCCGCCAGGACCTCGGTGACCGCACACACCCGGTCCGCGGATTGAAACACGAAGTCCTCCACCCGGCGGGCCAACCTCGGGAAGGAGAGCCCGCGCGTCTTCTCAAGCTCGACAACCATCGGGGAGTTCACCTCCAGAACCATGGGCCGGCGCAGGCGACGCGCAGCCAGAACTCCCGCCGCGTTGCCGAAGGCGTAGCGTTCGTAGAGAAAGTGCGGCTCGAAGAAGGTGGCCTCTTTCATCAAGGTGTGCCTGGCCAACCCGTTGTAGCCGTACTCGGCCAGCTCGCGAGCGAATCGCGGCAGCCGCGTCACCCAGCCCCAATTCGAACCCTGTTCTGCGGCCTGACCCCGGGCCCGGCCCTCTCGGGCCGCGGTGCGTTTCACGAGCGAGACCTCCGCCACCTCGTGACCGAGGGATTCGAACGCGTCGATCATGGCGCGAATGTGAATCGCCTGGCCGTCCTCGGCCTGGGTGCGATGGTGGTAGAGAATGCGCATCCTTCGCGCGCGTACTAGCGCCCTTCCACCGCTTCCTCCAGGCAGCGCTCCAGAGCCTCGAAACTCGCCGTCCACGAGAGATGCTCGACCATGGCCCGTAGCTCATCCGCAGCGGGCGCAGATTCCAAGAGTAAGCCGAGCTTGCGTCCGAGAATTTCCGGATCGCGGCCCCGCTCCAGCATCCGCTCCTCGCAGCCCTGCAACAGCTCGCCGGTCCCGCCCGACGCCGTGGCGAGCACAGGACGCCCACAGGCCAGGGCCTCGATCACGACGTTCGGTCGTCCCTCTCGACGGCTCGTCAGCAAAAGCACGTTGCAGGCGGCATACCAGGCGGCGAGTTCCACCGGCTTCACCTCACCGACCAGGCGAACGCGCTGCGCGAGCCCCAGGGCGGCCACGCGTTCGCGCAGGGCGGATTCGAGCGGCCCCCGTCCCAGAAACGCCATGCGGTCGCCGGGGCCCGCTCCCGCCGCAAAGGCCTCGAGCGCCAGCAAGGGATCCTTGCGTGCGATCAGGTGCCCGCAACACACGACCAGCCGACCCTCGAGCGCCTCACCAACCCGCTTGCGCCCCTGCGCGCGGTCCCCGGGACGGAAGGTCTCCAGGTCGACGCCATTCGCAACGAGGTGTCCCCGCCCCAGGCGGCCTCCCAGTCCATCCATCGCACGGAGGAGGTCCTCCGACACGGCGCACCAGTGCGACGCCAGCCCCAGATAGGCCGCCAGCTCCTCCTTCAACCCGGCCTCCCCCGCGACTTCCAGCACATCGCTGCCGCGGCCGCTGACGACGAGCGGGATGCCGTGGGATTGCAGCAGTGGCGCGACGGCCGCCGCGGGCCAGGCGTAGTCGGCGACGACGACGTCGGGCCGAGCACGGCCGAGGATCGTGCTCGCGCCCTTGCGTGCGAAAGCCCGCGCGTTGTATCGCGCCCGCCCGGGTAGATGCAGATAGCGCGGCCGCAGAACCTCGATCGGACCGCGCATTTCCTGCCTGGCCATCCCGGCAATCTCGCGCCAGCTCGCACGGAACGGCCCCGGAGTGATCGGCAGCGGCTGGACGACGGCTACACCGTGTCCGCGCGCACTCATGCCGAGCCACCGCCGTTCGGCGAAAATGCCCTCGAAGGGACGCGACGAACCGGGATAGAGCGAGGTCAGAACTTCGACCCTCACGCAGACAACCCTCGGACAGCATGGCGACGGCGCCAGTGTTCTAGCACCAATAGGCTCCACAGGAGTCGTCCATGGTCGCGTCGTCCCGCGCTGTGTTCTTCGAGGCGTCGCTTCAGCATCGGCTTTTGAAACCAATCCGCGGGCAGGGTCTCGATCGCTTCCGCCACCGCCGGCTCCAGCGGGCCGCGCACCCAGGCCGCCAGAGGAGTGTCGAAGCCGCGCTTCTGTCCGTCCAGCACCTCCGCAAGAACGCGTCCCCTCAGGGCCTCGCGGAAAACGTGCTTGCCCCGGCCGCCCCGAATCTTCTGGCCGGCCGGCAACGGAGCGAAACGCTCCACGAAACGGTGGTCGAGGATCGGCACACGGACCTCGAGCGACACCGCCATCGAAGCGCGGTCCACCTTGGCCAGGATCTGATCGGGCAGGTAGGTGTGGAAGTCCGCGTATTGCGCGCGATAGAGCGGATCGTCGATCTCGGGACGCCGATAGTGCTCGG
The DNA here is from genome assembly GCA_002683825.1 of Planctomycetota bacterium. Classification (GTDB taxonomy): domain Bacteria; phylum Planctomycetota; class UBA1135; order UBA1135. The sequence goes on along the minus strand of NYUD01000073.1, from coordinate 205,081 downwards.
CGAAAGCGTCGAAGGGATCGTGATCGAGCAAGCGCTGCGCGAGGTCAGGATGCATGAGCTCGAGCGCTTCGGAGCGTTCGATGCGCGTCACGCTGCGCCAGTAGGCTCGCGCCGGGTCGTCGGCGACGTTCGTGAGGAAGGTTCGACCGCGGAGCAAACGCGGGGCCCAGTCCATACGCGGATAGATGCGCCCCACCGTTCCCAGGACCGCGCGTCCGGAAGAACCCAGGGCGTTGCGTAGACGGTTCTCGGCCACGTCGTGGACGTAGCGTCGATAGCCGCCGAAGGTCTCGTCGCCTCCGTCGCCTGAGAGCGCCACCGTCACGTATTCCCGGGCGATTCTCGAGACGAGATACGTGGGCACGGTCGAGGGATCCGCCAGGGGCTCGTCGTAGAACCAGGGCAGGGTTTCGACCGCCAGACCGGGGTCCGGTTCGAGCAATGCCGTCTCGTGTTCAGCGCCGATGTGTGCGGCCGTCTTGCGGGCCAGGTCAAGCTCGTCGTGGGATCGCTCGTGGAACCCGACGCTGCACAACAGCGGCGCCTTTTCGGAACCGGCGCGCATGCTCGCGGCCACCGCACTGCTGTCGATACCACCCGAGAGAAACGCCCCCAGCGGCACCTCCGAGAAAAGGCGGTCGCCAACGACCCGATCGAGCCATTCCAGGACCTCTCCGTCACCCGCCGGTTCCCGCAGGGAATCCAGGGGCAGATCCCAGGTGCGTTCCACGCGCAGCGCAAGGCCGCTCTCCCAGATCAGGATCCCGGAGGGGGGCAAGCGTTGGATTCCCGACCAGGCCGACTGCCGCCCACCGACGTAGCCCTGCACCAGGTAGTCGAGCAGCGGCTCGGGAGCCATCTCGCGCGCCACCTTGCCGCTCTCGAGTATGGCCTTGGGCTCGCTGGCGAAGAAGAGCCCATCGGCGGTCTCGGCAAAGTACAGGGGTTTGATGCCAAGCCGATCGCGGCCCAGAACCATCCGCGGTCGCTCACCGCGCAGGTCGAGGATCGCGAAGGCATACATTCCCACGAGTCGTTCCACGAGCCTTTCGCCCATCTCCTCGTAGAGATGGACCAGCACTTCGGCGTCCGACCCCGTGCGGAAACGATGCCCCCGATCGATCAGCTCGCGACGCAGCTCGCGGAAGTTGTAGACCTCTCCGTTCATCACGCAGACGACGTCTTCGGTCTCGTTGAAGAGAGGCTGGCGCCCCCCGGCCACATCGATGATCGAGAGTCGTCGAAAACCCAGGCCGAACGGCCCCTGCACGTGAACCGTGCCGTCGTCGGGTCCGCGGTGAACGATTGAATCGCTCATTCGACGGAGCAGGTTTCGCGAGGGTGCTTCGCGAGGGTCGTTCAGTGCGAGGCCGCAGAATCCGCACATGGTTCAGGCACTCAGACGCCGCGTGGAAGGAAGGCGGACACCCGCGGGCGACGTTCGAAACCGCGAGGACGCAGTTGCTGCAGTTCGGAACGCCCGCCGTCGCGGAGAGGATACTTGTCGGGGTTCTCCATCTCCTGGTCGGCGAGATACCCGAAGACGATGATCAAGGCGACCCAGTGGTAGAACAGGTCGAAGTGGGCCCGGTTGATGAAGGCGGTCCCGACCATGAAGGTCACCAAGGATGCTTCGAACATCGTGGCGTAGTTTAGGATCCACGACGTCATATATCGTTGCTTGGCCTTCTTTCGAACCCTCCAGCACGTCCACAGAGACGTGAACATCAGAATGAAGAACATGAGAAGCGCCGGCGTTCCGCATTCGGCCCAGATCTGAAAGTAGCTCGAGTGGGCTACGATGATGGCCGTTCCATCGATCTCCTTACGCAGGGGAGTTGGATTGTAGGTGAGAAAGTGCCATCGGAACTTGTTGAGGCCGACCCCGAAGACCGGGTTGTCGACCGCCATGCGCGTGGCGATCCCCCAGGCCCGGATGCGCCCGGCTGCCGACCCTTCCGTCTGGTAGTCCTTGATGGTCTTCAGACGCTCGATGTAGCTGTCGGGCGCCAGAAACAGGGCGGCGAAGCCCAGAACAACGGCCACTGCGATCCCGAGAAAACGGTTGCGCGAACGCCAGACGAGCACCGCACAGCCGCAGCTCAGGGCAAGAAACCCCCCACGTGATTGCGTCAGACCGACGGTCATCACGCTTAGGGGCAGGGCGACGAAGAAGGCGCGTTTCAGCTCCGGCTTGCGCTCCGTCCAGCCGAGGTGAAAGAGCATCGGCACGCTCATCGCCATCGCCAGCGCGAAGTCGTTGTTGTCGGCGATCATCCCCCCGGGCCCGGAAAGAATCGGCGCACCGAAGGTCAAAATGCCCCAGAGGCCTGACTTCACCCCATAGAAACCGAACGACAGTGCTATGACCCAGAGCATCACACGCAACCGTTCGCGGGTCGTCACGACCCCTGTCGTGAACAGTGCGATCGCGATGACCTTGAAGAACTCCATCAGTCGGGAGAACTGATAGCTGGATGGTTGGACGGAGAGAGCCACTCCAACCGCGATCCAGGCCGCCAGGAACAACATCAAGTAGCAGCGCGGATCCGGCAGAAACCAGCGCTTGCGTTCCTTGGAAACGACGAAGCCGAAGCAGGTCAGGATCGCGATGTAGTAGGACCAGCGCTGATACTTCGCGAAGCCCCAGGTGAGGTCCTGTACGCGCATGTACGCAAGCCACGAGAACACGACCAGACCGACGAAGGGCCTTTTGTAGCAGGTCGGCATCAGGCCGACGATGATCAAAGAGACGATGATGTCGCGCATGGCGGCCTGGCGGCGACCCTAGCCCCTACCGAAGATTGAGCTCGATCGTGGTCAGGGCTTGCTGGATCTCGACCGGAAGTTTTTCCGGAGAGAACTTGTACATGTACGTGACCCACGCGATGCCGCCCACCAGGATGGCCGTCGAAAAACCGACCATCGCGCGACGGAACTGAGACTTGCGCAGCTCTGCGTGGGTTACGATCGGCTCGATCGCGCCAAGCACGGGAACCGACATCACGCCCGCCAATTCGGTCACGGTGCGATAGGAATTGCTGCCGTACTCGACGATCAGGGAAAGGAACATCCCGGCGGCAAGCCCCAGAAGTGCGGTGAGGGCGACGATGGCCCAGGGGTTGGGCTCGACGGCGTCGGCATCACTTTCGGCATCCTTGGCGATCGAGTACGGCCGCCCCGACCCCTCTTCGAGGATGGCGACCGAGCGTTCGGTGCGCGCCAGCTCCCTGGCGACGACATCGGATTCCTCCTGCGCGATGCGCATTTGGTTCTCGAGCTGGTGCAGGTCTTCGTACTTCTTCGTGCGACCGGCGATGTCCTTCTGGTACTCCTGGATCCGATCGTCGGCGCGGGCGATGACCCGGGCGTAACCTGCGAGCTCGGTCTGCGTTTCCTCGCGCAAACGACCGAACTCCCGCTTGCGCTCGTTGGGCACGGTCACCTGGATCGAGCCTCCCCCGCGCTCGAGCGCCTCGAGGCTCAGGATGCGCTTCCGAAGGTCCTCGATATCCCGTTCGATCTCTTTGTACCTGCTGTTCTGCGGGGTGATCCGGTCTCGGACGGCGAGGTGCTCATCGATCTCGGCGAGGGCGGTGCCGATTTCTTTCTTGTAGCTCACGCCATCGTCCCGCCGCTCCTCGAAGACCTGCTCAGGCTCCATGTCAAAGAGCTCATCCAGCTGCTCGAGCTGCCCCCGAGAACTCTCCAGGGCCTGGAGCGCCTCGGTGCGTCTTTCGTGCTCCGTCAGGAGCTGTGCATAGATGAAATCGTTGTCGGGGCCGGATCGCCCGTCCTGGCGTTCGACGAGCGCCCGCGGGTCGAGGTTCAATTCCCTACGTAGCTCGAAATAGAGGCTCTGCAGCCCGCCCAGGGCGTTCTCCGCTTCGGCCTTCTGGTTGAAATAGGCATCGCGTTCCTTCTTGAGCTCGGTCAAGTCCCACGCCACCACGTCCTCGAGCCAGGCTTCGCGCAACTGATTCAGGAACAAGGGGGCGCGCGCTTGCATAGGATCGCGGTAGATAATCCTGACGAAGGTCGAGGACACTTGTGCCTTCTTGTCCTTATCGTCCATGTCGACCTCGAGATCGTCGACCACGGACTCGATGATGTCGCGCTGAACCGCCTTGCTGGCCCGATGATATTCCGGCCAATTCTCGAGGTCCCCCTCGATGACGCGACGAACGCGGTTGTTGTTCTTTATGTGCTTGGTGGCGTTCGGGATCTCGCGCGCGGCGGCGGACTCGTAGGGATTACGCAACTGGTAGTCCGTCTGAACACGCGTCGGCTTGACCTCGATCTCCGTGTCGACCCGATACTTCTTGGGCACGATTGCGGCGAAGGCCGACCCGAGGGTCACGAAGAACAGACACGGCATGAGTATCATCCACTTCCTCTTCTTGAGGACGTGGACGAAGTCCTGAATCTGCGCTTGGGCTTGGGCGTCGAGCATGGTGGCGACCCCTCGGTCAAAAGCCTTGGCGTCTACCCCCGCGCCCGAAGGATATCTCGGGGTTGCTGGCGAAGAAAATCGCCAGAATGACCTCGCGGAAGACCGAGATCACCGGCACGAACAACGAGGAGATGAAATCCGCGATCCCCTGCAGGAAGGTGGCAGGCACGAATATGATGTCGTATTCCTTGACAGGTATGTTGTAGGTCGAATCTCCCCGTTCCCACAGGTCTGAAACGTTGGCTTCGATGATCAAGGGGTTACGCGGATCCGCCCGGATGAGCCTGACCCGGCCCAGGTTGGCTGCGTTTGGCTTGGGGCTGGCCAGAAGAACCGCCTCGAACAGGGTCAGATCGCCTGTAAAATCATAGGCCCCCTTGCGGGTCACCTGACCGAGGACGTAGTAAACCTTCCGCCCCCCCGTGGTGATCGTGACCTTGATGTCCGTTTCGCGGTAGTAGGGCGAGAGCTTCTGGGTCAGATAGCTCTCCAGCTCGCTTCGGGTGTAGCCCGCGACCCACACCGCCCCCACCTGATCCACGAGAATCGTCCCGTCCACGTCGACCTGGCGGGTGGCCGAAATCTCGGGGTTGTAGGTATCGATGAACGTGACCGTGTCACCGATCGACAGGTAATTCTGCTCCTGGGAGTCGCCCACGTAGCGCTTCCCGAAACCCTCCTGGTTGAGATACTGCAGGAGCCGTTTGTCGGGCAGATAGCTCGCACAACCGGAAAGTACGGCCCAGGGGCCTATCACTACCCAGCCGGCAAGCAAGAGTGCGAGGAAGCGTCGGGGGGAGGTCATGGGGGAGAGTTCCGGGTTCTATCGACCCCTCTTCCCGGGAGGTTGAACGGGGAAGAGGGAGTTTTTTCTGGGTCGGGTCCTCAGGCCCTGGCGCCGTACTGGCGCTCGTAGTAATCCCGATAGGAGCCGCTCTGGAGATTCTCGAGCCATTCGGAGTTCTCGCGATACCAGGCGATGGTCTCTGGAAGGGCCTTCTCGAAGGTGAAACGCGGCTCCCAGCCCAGTTCTCGCCGGATCTTCGAAGCATCGATGGCGTAGCGCTGGTCGTGGCCCGGTCGGTCGGTCACAAAGCGGATCAAGCTCTCCGGCTTCTCCAGCACCTCGAGGATCATCCGCACGATGCGGATGTTGGGATACTCGTTGTTCCCGCCGATGTTGTAGACCTCACCGGGGGTCCCCTTTTCGAGGACGGTCAGGAGTGCCTCGCAGTGATCGCGGACGTAGAGCCAATCGCGGACATTCTTTCCGTCGCCATAGACCGGCAGCTCCTTGTCCCCGGAAGCGTTGGCGATCATCAGGGGGATCAGCTTCTCGGGGAACTGGTAGGGACCGTAGTTGTTCGAGCAGCGCGTGATCAGCCCCGGGAACCCGTGGGTGTGAAAGGCCGCCCGCACCAGGAAATCGCCGGCCGCCTTGCTGGCCGAGTAGGGCGAATTGGGAGCGAGCGGGGTCTCCTCCGTGAAGAGTCCGGTCTCGCCCAGGGATCCGTAGACCTCGTCCGTGCCCACGTTCAAGAAACGCTCGACCCCCCGCGCCCGGCATTCCTCCAGAAGGACCTGCACGCCCATCACGTTCGTTTCCACGAACGGCAGAGCGGATTGAATCGAGCGATCCACGTGGCTCTCGGCCGCGAAGTGGATCACCCAGGTGGGACCGGAGCCCACCTCATCGAGGGCGCGTCCAACGTCCTCGGACTTGCCCACGTCTCCGTGCACAAAGGTGTAGTTGGTCTCTTTCTCGAGCGCGGAGAGGTTCTCGAGGTTGCCGGCATAGCTCAGAACGTCGAGGTTGACCAGCTTCCAGTGCGGCCGCGTCTCCGCCAGAAGGTGAAGGAAGTTGCTGCCGATGAAGCCCGCTCCACCGGTGACGAGGACACCTACGCTACTCATGGCGCACTTGGGATTCCGCCCTGTGGTAGTTAGAGAGCGCGATACGCCAGGGCTCGAGCGCGCGCCCGCGGAGTCGGGTCAAGTCACTGCAGTCCAGAACGCTGAAGGCGGGTCGCGGCGCGGGCCTGGGGAACTCCTCCGTCCCGCACGGGTGGACGGGAGTATTGTCATCCCAGAGCTCGAGGATCGCCTTGGCGAAGTCATACCAGCTGGCTCGGCCTTCACACGCCGCGTGGTAGATCCCCGTGGCACGCTTTCGCAGGACGTCCCACAGGGCCGGCGACAGCTCCAGAGTGGACGTCGGCGATCCCACCTGATCGTCTACGACCTTGAGCTCATCGCGTTGGGAGGCGAGTCGCAACATCGTCCCGGGGAAATGCTCTCCCCGGGGTCCGTACAGCCACTGGGTGCGTACGATGGCCAGCCCCTCGGGATGGGCGCGGTTCGAGCGTTCTTCGCCCTCCAGCTTGGTGCGCCCGTACACCCCCAGGGGAGCCTTGGGGTCGGTCGGGCGGTAGGGCTCATGGCCCCGGCCGTCAAAGACGAAGTCGGTGCTGACGAGCACCATGAAAAGCCCCCGTTCCTGGGCGGCCTGTGCGACGTTCTCGGGCGCCAGGGCGTTGACCCTGTGGGCGAGCTCGGGCTCCTCCTCCGCCCTGTCCACGGCGGTGTAGGCGGCGCAATGGAGGATGGCGTCCAGGGGGGCGATTTCATCCAGCAGCCGCTCGACCTCTTCCGGCTCGCCCAGATCGACCCCCCCGTGGGCGAAGACCGGCCCCTCTCTTGCACCCGCCGGAGCCAGGTCGGTTCCGAACACCTCCACCCCGGCCGGAGCATCGAGCAAGAGCTGGCTGCCCAGCATCCCCGCGGCGCCGGTCACGAGCACGCGCAAGGGATTATTGCTCCTTCTCGCCGTGGTTGGCTCCTCCCTCGGCGACGAGATTCGCGGCCCGTCGCAGGGAGTCGAATGTACCCGCGTCGGTCCACCAGCCGGTGAGAACCTCGTAGGTCATTGAGCTGTCCCGTATGTACCAGTTATTCACATCCGTGATCTCGAGTTCGCCACGATCCGAAGGTTCCAGTTCCTGGATGATCTGAAAGACGCGCGCGTCATACATGTAGATGCCGATGACGGCCAGATTGGAAGACGGGTTCCTGGGCTTCTCCTCGATCCCGATGACCTTGTCCCCCCGCAGGTCCGCAACCCCGAAACGCTCGGGATCGTGAACTTCCTTCAACATGATCTTCGCGCCACCATCCTGCTCGCGGAAGTTGCGCACCGCGGCGGTGATGTTCTTTTCGATGATGTTGTCGCCCAAGATCACGCAGATCTCTTCACCGGCCGCCCAGTGCGCGCACAGGCCAAGTGCTTCTGCGATCCCGCCTTCACCCTTTTGGTAGGTGTAGTTCAGGTGCTTCAGGCCGAAATCGCTGCCGTTTCCCAAGAGGCTTAGAAAGTCTCCCGACTTCTTGCCGCCCGTGACGATCATGATGTCGGCGATCCCCGCTTTGACGAGGGCCTCGATCGGGTAGTAGATCATCGGTCGATCGAAGATCGGCAAGAGGTGCTTGTTCGTGATCTTGGTCAGCGGATAGAGCCGTGTACCGAGACCGCCCGCGAGGATGACGCCTTTCATGGGAATGATGCCTGGGCTGTAAACGTAGTGAGAGCGTATCGGGTCGTAAGAACGTGGGCCAGTTCCCTCATGTGTCCGAACCGTGGGCCACTTTCTCGGACTGGTCGCGATACCAGCAGAGGAAACGCCGCAACCCCTCGTGCAGAGGGACCCGCGGCTCGTAGCCGAGGAAACGGCGCGCCTTGGTGATATCGGCAAAGGTCACGGGCACATCGCCGGGCTGGGCCGGGCGCCGATCGAGCACGGGCTCGACGCCACAGACCTCCCCGATGGCCTCGACCAGCTCGGAGAGTGCGATGGTCTGGGACTCGCCCAGGTTGAAGATTGCAAAACCGGAAGAATGGTCGAGGGCCCCCAGAACACCCTGGACGATGTCGTCGATGTAGGTGTAGTCCCTCCGGCTCGACCCGTCTCCGAAGAAGGGGATCGGCTCGCCCTCCAGGCAATTGCGAACGAAGCGGTGAATGGCCATTTCGGGCCGCTGGCGCGGTCCGTACACCGTGAAGAAGCGCAGGCACGACACATCGTTGCCATAGAGGTGCTGGTGGGTGCAACAAAACAGTTCTCCCGCACGCTTGGATGCCGCATAGGGCGAGACCGGCGTCGGAACGCGATCGTCTTCGGAAAAAGGCGTCTTCTCGTTCATGCCGTAGATGCTCGACGAAGAGGCGAAGACCATCTGAACGCGTGGACGTTCTTCGAGCTCACTCAAAATGAGCTGGGTGCCGCGGATGTTGACGTCGGCGTAGAGCAGCGGATCCTTCAGAGAAGGCCGCACACCAGCCATCGCCGCGAGGTGCACGACAGCATCGAAATCCTCGCGCGCAAACAGATCCGCCAAGAGAGCTTGATCCCGCACGTCTCCGACAACGACCTTGGCCCGTGACGAATCGGCAAGAGCCTGGATGTTCGCACGCTTGATCGCGGGGTCGTAGGCATCGTTGAAGTTGTCCAGGATGCAAATGCGATCCCCACGCTGCACGAGATGTTCACTGACGTGGGAGCCAATGAAGCCGGCACCACCTGTAACTAGTATCTTCATATCGTCGGTCATTCGACCGTCACGCTCTTGGCCAGATTGCGCGGTTTGTCGATGTCGCAGCCGAGTTCCCGTGCGATGAAATAGGAGAACAACTGCAGTGGAATCACGTTCAACAGCGGGGAAAGCCACGGCCCCACCTCGGGAACCTCGACGGCCTCATCCGCCACCGCCATGCTCTCGGCATCGCTGCCGACACAGATCACCGGACCACCACGGGCACGGACCTGCTCGATGTTCTGACGCACCTTGCTGGCCACGGCATCGTTCGACGCCAGGACCACCGTGGTCATCTCCGGCTCGATCATGGCGATCGGTCCATGCTTCATTTCGCCGGCTGGATAACCCTCGGCGTGCTTGTAGGAGATCTCTTTCAGTTTCAGTGCGCCCTCCAGGGCGATCGGATAGTTGACCCCACGACCGATGAATAGGAAACCCTTGGCCTTTACATGGCGTCGGGCCAGTCCCTCGACCCGGGCGGACATATCCTCGCCGTAGAGGCGTTCCACATAGGGTCGCACCTTGTGCAGCTCTTCCAGCCGCCCTCGAGCCGCCTTTTCGGACAGAACCCCCCGGGCACGGCCGGCCCGGATGGCGAACAGATACACGGCCACGAGCATCCCGATGAAGGCCTTGGTGCTGGCCACCCCGATCTCGGGGCCCGCCTCGATCAGGATCGACGAGTCCGCCTCCCGCACCATGCTGCTGCCGATCGAATTGCAGATGGCGAGCTGGCTGCAGCCGAGCTCCTTGGCCAGACGCAGGGCTGCCAGGGTGTCCGCAGTCTCGCCCGACTGCGAGACACCGATCGCGAGGGTCTGTGGACTGAGGACAGGCTGGCGATAGCGAAACTCGGATGCGAAGTCGACGTCGGAGGCAATGCCTGCAAGCCCTTCCAGCATGTAGCGACCGACCAGGGCTGCGTGCAGGGCCGTGCCGCAGGCCAGGAACTGGACGCGCGCTATCTTCCGGAGTTCGTGATCGGTGAAGCCCCGGCCGCCGAGTTCTACAGCGCCCCGGGCGAGATTCACCCGTCCCTTGGAGCAGCGACCGACGACGTCCGCCTGCTCGTGGATCTCCTTGAGCATGTAGTGTGGCCAGCCGCCCTTGTCGCTCGCCTGCGCATCCCAGTCGATTCGCCTGGCTGGACGTTCGACCACGCGCCCGTCGGCGTCGCGCACCGTGATGCTTGCGGGAGCCAGGACGGCCACGTCTCCGTCCTCGAGAAAGACGATCTCGCGTCCGTGGGGAAGCAAAGCGAGTGCATCGGAGGCGAGGAAAGCGCCTTGCTCGGTTGCCGTTACACAGATGGGCGGTCCCTTTCGGGCACAGACCAGCTGCGGGCGGTCGCCGCCGATCAGAACCGCGAGAGCGTAGTAACCCTGGAGCCTTCCCAGCGCGCGATGTACCGCCTGGTCGAGCGCCACCCCGCAGTCCAGTTCTTCGGCAATGAGGTGGGCTATGATCTCGGTGTCCGTTTCAGAACTCAGGACGACGCCCTTTTCCTCCAGCTCGCGACGCATCTCGAGGTAATTCTCGATGATGCCGTTGTGGACCACCGCGACCCGTCCGGCGACGTCGGTATGGGGATGGGCGTTGTCATCCGTCGGTGCGCCGTGGGTGGCCCAGCGCGAATGACCTATCCCGATGGAAGCATCGCTTAGATCCCCCTGGCCGAGAGCCTTCTCCAGCTCTTCGATACGACCAGCGCGCTTGCGCACGACGACCTCCGGCCCCTGCAGAACCCCGACGCCGACGGAGTCATACCCGCGATACTCAAGCACGCGCAACCCCGCCACCAGGATGGGGAGGCAGGCATCCTGCCGCAGATAGACGCCGACGATTCCGCACATGTTGTGGACTATCTACGAACGGACTCGTTCGAGACCTCGACGTTGCTGCGGAAGTACTCGAGCGTCCGACGCAACCCCTCGTCGAGGTTGACCTCGGGCTCCCAGCCGAACAAATTTCTTGCCTTCGCGATATCCGGCTGACGCACCCTTGGATCGTCCTGCGGCAGCTTCCTGAAAACAATTTTCGAGCCCTTTCCGACCAGGTCGCGCACCTTCTCCGCGAACTGCAGGATCGTCATTTCAGCGGGGTTGCCGATGTTGGTCGGCATCACCTCGTCCGAGTGCAAGAGTCGCCAGATCCCTTCGATGAGGTCGTCGACGTAGCAGAAGGAACGCGTCTGCGAACCGTCACCGAAAACGGTCAGGTCCTCGCCCCGCAGGGCCTGAGACATGAACGCCGGCAGGGCACGCCCGTCGTTCAGGCGCATGCGCGGACCGTAGGTGTTGAAGATGCGCACGATGCGGGTTTCGACACCGTGGAAACGGTGGTAGCCCATGGTCATTGCCTCGGCGAAGCGCTTGGCCTCGTCGTAGACTCCACGGGGCCCGACCGGGTTGACGTTGCCCCAGTAGTCTTCGGTCTGGGGGTGGATCAACGGATCACCGTAGCACTCCGAGGTCGAGGCGAGCAGGAAGCGAGCGCCCTTGGCGTGGGCCAGACCGAGGGCTTTGTGGGTGCCGAGGGACCCGACCTTGAGCGTCTGGATCGGAAGCTCGAGGTAGTCGATCGGGCTCGCGGGTGAGGCGAAATGCAGGACGACGTCCAGCTCGCCGGAAACGTGGATGAACTCGGTGACGTCCTGGTGATGGAACTGAAAGTCCGGATCGGAGAAAAGCCTTTCGACGTTTCTGAGATCCCCGGTGATCAGGTTGTCCATACAGACGACTCGATAACCGTCGGCCAAAAACCGTTCGCACAGGTGACTGCCTAGAAAGCCAGCACCCCCTGTGATGAGTGCGCGGGGTTTCTTCATGATTCAGAGGGCAAGTCCTGCGGCTGAGGTTCACTACGAGAGTGCATCGTAATCAAGAGTCCTTCCCAGGGGTGTCATCTGTCGGAAACTCGCCTGTGCTCGAGAGTTCCTCCAAGAAAACCTCCTCCTCCGGGGCGAGTCGGACCTTGATCCCCTGAGCAAAGATTTCCGTGGGGCGCGTGGCGCGCAGCCGCACGACTCCCTGGCCCACGGAGGGTTGGACCCGTCCCACGATCCGTATCCGCCCCCCCAGGAGCTCCTCCGAGGCGGGATGATCGGAGCGCGGAGCGGTGTCCCCGAGCCGCGGCAGGTCCACCGATTCTCCCGGAACCAGCTCGACCTCGGCCTCACGATAGCGCAGGAGCGCAGACAGCTTGGTCTGGTTGGTCAGCCGCAGGTACTGGAAATCGAACTCTTCGAGGAGGAAGGGGCCCGAGGGGTGGACCGAATCACCGCGTAGAACGCTGCCTCCGGGCAGCACCACTCGATCCTCCGGCGTCAGGTGGAGCAGGCAGCGGCTTACCGAAAGAAACTCGACGAGCACCTCGTCGGTTTCGGGATTGGTGATCCGCACGGCGCCGTTGTCGAAAAGCACGACATTGCTGGCGTCGCCAGGCCAGATCAGCTCGGCCCGGCCCCCGTATCCGGTACGGACGATCGTCCCTGCGGTCACGCGCTCGCGCTTGCGATAGTAGGGCAAGGGGTAGTCGTCCAGTGCGCCCGGACGCCGGATCCAGACGGGGTCGGAGTGGCGTTGTACGAGGGCCTCGATCGCGGACACAGGGGGTTCTTCCGGGGGGGGCTTCAGCGGCGGCAGGGGGCCGGGCAGTCGCTGCAACTGTGAATAGCAAGCGGACAGACAGAGCGCCGAGAAGCACAGCACCGCCAGGAACCGACACGGTGTGTTGCGAGCTCTTTCTTCGTCGAAGTGAAACACGGCTCTCATACGCTTCGTTCGGAAGGGCCTGAGAAGTAGCGCTCGACGAAACCGGTGTCGTGCTCTCCGGCCCGAAAGTCGGCGTGGCGCAGGATGCGCCGGTGGATGGGGATGGTCGTTTTCGGGCCCAGGACCACGAATTCCTGGAGCGCTCGCAGCATGGTCGCGATGGCGCTCCTGCGGTCTCTGCGATGCGCGAGCAACTTGCCAATCATGGAATCATAGTGCGCGGAGATGGAGTAGCCCGAGAAGCAGTGCGAATCGACGCGCACGCCGGGGCCGCCGGGGGGAACGAAGAGATCGATTTTTCCGGGCGATGGCTGGAAATCCCGGGCCGGATCCTCGGCGTTGATGCGGCACTCGATCGCGTGTCCCCGAACCCGGATGTCATCCTGCTTGAAACGCAGATTCTCCCCGCTGGCCAACCTGAGCTGCTCCTGGATCAGGTCGATGCCGGTCACCATCTCGGTCACGGTATGCTCGACCTGGATCCTTGCGTTGACCTCGATGAAGAAGAAATCCCCGTTCTTGTCCAGCAGAAACTCGACGGTACCGGCGTTGTGATAGCCCGCCTCCTTCGCGATGGTGACGGCAGCGTGCCCCATGGCCTGGCGCTGCTCGGGGCGAATGGAGGGTGAGGGGGCCTCTTCGATCAATTTCTGGTGGCGGCGCTGAACGGAACAATCCCGCTCGCCCAACCAAACCACATCCCCATTGCGATCGCCGAGGATCTGAATCTCGACGTGCCGCGGGTTCTCGACGAATTTCTCCAGGTACAGCGTGCCGTCCTTGAACGCCCCTTCCGCTTCCGCCTTGGCCGCGTGAAAGGAGTTGACGAGGCTGGGATCGTTGGAAGCGATCCGCATGCCGCGCCCGCCCCCCCCGGCCGAAGCCTTGATCATGACCGGATAGCCGATCTCTCGTGCGACCCTCAGCGCGTCATCGGGATCGTCCACCGGCCCATCCGAGCCCGGCACGACCGGAACGCCGGCTCGCAGGGCCATCGCCCGGGCGTTGGCCTTGTTTCCAAGCGCTTCGATGGTCTCGGGATCCGGTCCTACGAAGGCGATGTTGCACGAGCGGCAGACCTCCGCGAAGTGCGCGTTTTCGGCCAGGAAGCCATAGCCCGGCACGATGGCCTCGACGTCGGCGATCTCGGCCGCCGATATGATGGCGGGAATGTTGAGGTAGGACTTGGCTCCGGGCGCCGGGCCGATGCAGATGGTCTCGTCCGCCTGGCGCAGATGAAGGGCGTCGGCGTCCGCCTCCGAGTAGATCGCAACACACTCGATCTCGAGCTCGCGGCAGGCCCGGATAATTCTCTGCGCGATCTCGCCGCGGTTGGCGATCAGGACACGGCGGAACATTCAGCCCTTCTTGACCAGCAATAGCGGTTGGCCGAACTCGACTGGCTCACCATTCTCCACGAGAATTTCGACGATCTCACCGCGCGACTCCGCTTTGATTTCGTTCATGACCTTCATGGCCTCCACGATGCAAAGCACGCTGTCCTCGGTGAACTTCTGCCCGGGAGTGACGAAGGGCTCGGCATCCGGCGATGAAGCCCTATAAAACGTCCCCACCATGGGGCTCGCGAACACTTCCGTTCCGGCCGGAAGCTCGCTCTCATCGAGCTCGAGCCCGCCCTCGGAGCCCCGCAGGGGCTCGGCCTGGGGGGTGGCCATGGCGGGTGGCATCATCTGCACGAAGGAGGGCAAGCTGGCCTCGCTGCCGGAACGGCTGTCGCGCTTGAGGTGCACGCGCATGCCCTTTTGGGTGTCGTCGATCTCCAGCTCGGAGAGTTCGGCCCGGATCATCAGGCGCACGAGTTTGCGGATGTCGGTGAGGTCCATATTCAGATGGGCCCGGATAGAGCCCGAACCGGCCAGCAGCATACGAGTCCCGAGCCCCCGATCCCACGCCTGGCCTCATTATGTGCCCCCGCACTGGGATACCACCGTGCGCGGCCCGTATCAGTCGGCCTGCGGGTCGGCCCTTTCCCCGGAGGCCTCGGGGCCCCTCCAGGTGCCCGATTTTCCGCCGCTCTTCTCCAGCAGCTCCAGGGATTCGATGCGGATCCCCTTGTCGAGGGCCTTGGTCATGTCGTAGACCGTCAGGGCCGAGAGCGCCGCTCCCACGAGGGCCTCCATCTCGACCCCCGTCCCCCGCCGGGTGCGAACCCCGAAACGGATTTCCAGCACATTCTCCTCGATCCGGATCAGATCCATCTCCAGGTGGTCGAGCAGGAGCGGGTGGCACATCGGGATCAGCTCGGCCGTCCTCTTGGCCGCCAGAAAGCCCGCGCTGCGGGCCACTTCCTCGATCGGCCCCTTGGGGCCGGCCCCCTCCAGAACCCCCTGCAGCCTGCCCGGAGGAAACCGCATTCTTACGCGCGCCAGAGCCCGACGCGTCGTAGGAGTCTTCGCGCTGATGTCGACCATCACCGAACGCAGCCCGTCGGAACTTTTTTTTCCGGAAGTGCTTTTCTCGAGATGGGAAAGCCGTCCGGGAGCCGATTTCTCCCTGTCACGGCCTGGGTCAGAATCGGAGTCCGTATTCATGAAGGATTCGGCTGGGTGGCGGCTTCGGCTCGTGTACGGGGTGCCCCCGGTTCGAAATAGCTCGGGAGGCCTTCCGAAATTCCCCACGCCCTCGGCGCAGACTAGATTAGACCGTACATCAGCTTCATCGACACTCCGAGCTCCTCTTCCACCCATCTCCCCATCATGCTGCGAAGCCTTCTTGCGCTGCTCCTCCTCGGCCTTTCCACCTCAGCCCTCACCGCCTCCCAGGAGGATGGCGAGCTCGGCGCCCTTGTCCGCCAGGAGCTCCAGGCCAACGCTTCTCGTCCCGTGGACGAGATCTGGACCCGGGCGGGCGAGCTGCGGGATGCCGCCACCCTGGGGGAGCCCGGCGAACTCGATCGCATCCTCGACCGAGAGCTGCGCGACAGCAAGGCACTCTCACCCGGAGCCCTCTTGCTGGCGGCTGCCGCACGCATACAGGGAACCGACCCCGAAGCGGCCCCCCTGGCCCGCGCCCTCGAGCTCCTGATCGCGCACCCCGACGAGGAATACGCAAGCGCGGCGGCCGAACTCCTGGGGGACCCCCTCTTCCGAGGCCTGACCAACTCCAAGCGCAGCCAGTTGACCAAGGATCTCCTCAAGGCCGCCAAGGACACCGGCCGTTCCCCCGCCTATCGCCTGTCCTTCGCCAAGAGCGGCTACGTCATCGGCGGCGGCCGCGAACGGCGCGAAGCCAACAAGGTCATGAAGTCCTTCCTCAGCTCCAACGATGCGGAGCTGCGCACCCAGGGAGCCCTGGCCCTGGCGGAGCTGGATCACATGCCGATCGAAGGGGAACTTCGGCGCACCCTGGAACGGCTCGAGCGCACCCCCGATGCGCGCGGCGCGCTGGCCAAGGCCTACCTCAAGCGCGAACAGACGCGCGAGCTGGTCGACAGGCGCTATCGCGAGCTGCGCCGCCAATCGAACGACCAGAACGTGCCTGCCGAGCTGAAGCAGTTCCTCTACGTGCTCCACATGATCCAGGCCACCCACCTCGAGGGGATGACCGTCGATCGTACCAAGCTCATCAAGGCAGCCATGAACGGGATGCTGCACTGGATGGACCCGCACTCGAACTACCTGACGCCCGAGGACTACGGCAAGTTCTTCCAGGAGCTGGAAGCGGAGTACGGCGGAATCGGCGCCTACGTCAATGAGGACCCGGACGATCACCTGTTCACCATCGTGCGCCCGATCTACTCGGGTCCGGCCTACAAGGTGGGCGTCCAGACCGATGACAAGATCGTGCGGATCGACGATTGGGCTACTCTCGACCAGCCCGTGGACGAGATCATCAAGAAGCTCAAGGGCAAGCCGGGCACGGACGTCGACCTCTACGTCTGGAAGCGGGGCATGGACCCGTCCCTGATCGAGCGCCCCACCGAGGAGATGAAGGTCACGGTGCGGCGCGCGCGCGTGACGATCCCGCCCGGCACCTACCAGATGTTGCCCGGCGGCATCGGCCTGATCCAGCTCACCACGTTCTCGAAGCGTTCGATGGACGAGATTCGCAAGTGGATCCCCGAGATGCTCGATCAGGGCATGCTCGGACTGATCTTTGACCTGCGCTACAACACCGGTGGTCTTCTGTCCGAAGCCCGCGAAGTGGCCGACCTCTTCCTGCCGGCCGGCAAGGTCGTGGTCTCGACCGAGGGCCGCGGACACGAGAGTCGGCGGGAAACGCTCAAGACCATCGAGCCCGCCATGATCCCCGAGGACATGCCGCTGGTCGTTCTCACTGGACGGCAAACCGCTTCGGCCGCGGAGATCGTTTCGGGCGCGCTGCAGGATCATAAACGCGCCACATTGGTCGGCCAGCTCACCTACGGGAAGGGCTCGGTCCAGCAACTCCTGCCCGTCCTGCAGAACGAGCTCGAGGACCGATGGGAAGACACAAACCGCGACTACCAGTGGAACAGCTGGGAGAAGATCATCACCGACCATGACGGCGACGGCGAGGTCGACTACGCTCCGCGCGTCAAGCTGACGATCGCTCGTTACCTCCTACCCAGTGGACGCTCGATCCACCGGGAACTGGACCGCGAAGGCAACATCCTCTCGCCCGGCGGCGTCACGCCCGAAGTCCAAGTCCAATCTCCGCTGATCGACCGCTGGCGCCTGGACGAGCAACGCCGCGTCCTACGCGACGACAAACTGCGCGACTACGTCCGGAGCAACTACGCCGCCAACCGCGACCTCTTCGCTCGACTGGCGGTCAACGACCAGAAGAATCCCGACCATTACCCGGAATTCGACAGCCTCATGGCCGAGCTGGGCACCAACCTCTCCCGCGAGGACGTCCGCCGCGTACTGCGGGCCGAAATTCGCCGCCACGTTCAGGACGACCGCGGCCGTGAATTCCCCGCAGGCGACTTCGTCGAAGACGTCCAGATCCAGAAGGCCATCGAGGTCGCGCTCACCGGACTCGACACGAAGATCCAGGACGTCTCCGCATACGCCGATCTCTTGGAAGTCGACGCCGGCGCCGACCGATCCGACGGCCTCGCCGCCCTACGCTCCAGGACCCCCCCTGAGATCGCCCGGGCCCGCAACCTGATCGAACAGGCGCGCCAGGGCGGAGTCATTCTGACCGAGGAGGATCTCGATGAGATCCTGACGCTCCTCGGCGGGTTGGAAGCCGGAGCGAAGGAGAACTAGGGCGGCCCCGCACCGCGGCTCACTGCTCGCACGAGTCCGGTGTGCCCTCGCCCTTTCCGTAGCTCTCAACTACCCGGCATCCGCCGGATCTTCATCCGCCCAGTCCTTCAGGGCGGGCACCACGAACTCCCCGACGAGAATCACGATCGAGGCCGTCAGCGGCAGGGCCACGAGCACCCCCATCATCCCCAGCGCCGCCCCGCCGGCGAGCAACGAGAAAAACACGACCAGGGGATGCAGCCCGAGGCTGTCGCCGAGGATCTTCGGCAGGAGCACATAGCCCTCCAGCAACTCCGCCAGAGCGAAGACGATGCTGGTTCGCATGAGCGAGCCGACCACGCCGTGGTCGACGACCCCCACGACGGAGGTCAGAACAAAACCGAGGAAAGGCCCGAAGAACGGCAGGATCGATAGGATCCCCGAGAGCATCCCGAACAGAAAGGCGTACGGGACCCCGGCCAGTGTCAGCGCGACCGAGAGGAACACGCCCTTGGAGAAACACACGGTCAAACGACCACGGAAGAAACTGGCGATGACGGCACCGATCTTGCCTCCGACGCGAGAAATTCGCGCGCGATCGCGTTTCGGCAGGTAGCGACGTACCGTGTCGTGGATCGGGCGCAACACAAAGAGGAAGTAGTAGGTGTAGAGCGGTACGAGGACGAAGAGCCCGCCGATGCGGAAAAGCGTCGCGAAAAGACGCCGCAAGTAGCTGACGCCGCGGCCGGCCACCTCCAGACTCTCGTCGGTGTTCTCGAGCAGGTAGTCGCTGAGGGTGGCGATGGTGGCCGAAACGTCGGGAACCACCGGTGTGCTCATCTCCACGCCCCAACCGCGAACGGTGTCTGCAAACTCGGTCACGCGCCCCTGTAGGCGATCGTGGAACGGGACCACCGGCGCGTCGGTCGTTTCTGCCTGGACGTCTTCCGGGCCGACCTCCCTTCCCAGGGCACGCCCCTGCAGGACCAGCCCCAGAAGCAAGCCGACGGCTCCGAGGAATCCGGCCGTGAAAGTGAGGTTGACGGCGGAGCGACGGGTGAACCCGAGCCGCTCCACGCGCAGCACGAGCGGATGCAGGATGTAGGCGAGCAGATACCCCATCAAGAGCGGGTTCAGGACCGAGCGAATCGTCCAGGAGAACCAGGCTAGAAAGACAGCCAGGAGGCCGAGAACGATGTTGCGCTTGCGCCTTGAGAGCCGCTCGAGCATCGCTTTCGCTTCCGCAGTCTCGGCTAGCCGAGTTCGGGACCTCCCAGATCGTTGGGATCCTCGGGCAGGACGGGCCTGTAGGTGCGCACGAAGACCTCATCGAAATCGAATTCCTCGCGGAAGTCCTCGATCGTGTCGGTCTCCTGGCGATTCAAGAGATGAGCTTCCACGAGCAGAAACACGATGCGACCCCAGTCGATGGGCTCCCGCACACCCCAGGCGCGCCAGACCTGCGCCGCGAGGGGACCGAAGAGGTCCGTAGCAAGGGCGCGCATGCCCGCGAGCACCTCCACGCCACTCACATGGCGTTCGGCGCCTTCTGCTTCCGCCTTGCCGGCCATGCGCATGGCCTGGGAAAGGGCCTCGAACAGGAAGCGAAACGCCTCCGGCGAGTACCGTCCATCCTGCAGGGCGATGTTGCGAATCGGGTCTTCGATGTCTCGTCCACTCCCCGGGAAAAGAACCCGTGAGAGTATCGCCTCTCAGGGACGCAAGACCAACAAGGCGCGATCGAGAATCGCTTCCGGTCCCAGATTCCGATCCACATCGGCCCTGCACTCCATCAGTTTCTCGAGTCCCTCTTCCAGTCGGGAAACCGGCGGTAAGGAGGCGATCGTCGCGCCTGCAGCCAGCTCCTCAGGCGGGATTCCGGACTGGAAGGCGAGCCGTTCGCGACACAGTTCGAGCGCGAGGTCGAGCCCCAGGCGGACGCGCTCGCGGGCCTTGGCCGCCGGTGTCTTGCCGGCAAAGCGGCCTTCCAGTTCCCACAGGAGACGGGACGCCCGCACCGGAGAAGTCACGCCGCGGGCGACGTCCCACAGGATCTCTCGCGCCAAGAGGGCCCCCTTCTCCGAAAGCCAGAGGGCCCGGCCCGGGGAACCGTTGGAGGCCCGCGTGAGTTCCAGCGCGACCTCCCGCGCCAGCCCCTTTTCGACCAGCAGCGCTGCACACGCCTCCGCCTCGAGGGCCGTGAAACGCAGGCGCGCCACGCGACTTCGGATCGTCTCGAGCAGAAGCTCCGGGCGATGCGTCTCGAGCACGAGCAGGGTCCCCGGTCGGGGCTCCTCGAGAGTCTTCAAGAGGGCGTTCTGGGCAGCGACGTTCATGCGCTGGGCTTCCCGCACGACGACCGGACGATAGCCGCCCTCCATGGCGCGCAGGTCCAGGAACGACTCCAGGGAGCGGTCGCTCTCACCGCCCGAGTCCGAGCGTTCTGCGATGCTCGCGATACGGATGCGCTCCTCGCCCTCCTCGATCGGATCGATCACCAGGAGATCCGGGTGATTGCCCCCGGCCCCCCCCGAAGAGACGCGCTTGCACGGACCGCACGCCCCGCAGGGCTCGCCCGGCCCCTCGCTGCACAGAAGCCCCGCTGCAAACCACAGGGCCGCCCGGAACTTACCGATCCCCTCGGGCCCCTCGAAGCAAAGCGCGTGGGGCAAACGACCCACCTCGGCCGCGTGCCAGAGACTTCTCACCGCGCCGGCGTGACCCACGGGTTCAAAGACCTGCACGCTCCACCTCCTTCCACACGCGCTCAGCCACGCGTTCGACATCGCCATCCGCCGGCACGACCACGGTGCCCGCAACGCCCTCGGCATACATGCGGTAACCCTCGCTCACGCGGCGCTGAAAGGCCTCGTCCTCGGACTCGAAACGGTCGCTCCCGGCGCGGCGTTCCAGGGCCCGCTCGAGGGGAAGGTCCAGAAGCAGCACCAGATCCGGCTCGGGTCGGCCCGCCCAGGCCGACAACAGCTCCAGAACCAATTCACCCCCCAGCTCGCCGGCGATCCCCTGGTAGGCGTAGGTGGAGGGGTGGAACCGTTCGCAGACGACGTCCCGCCCCTGTTGAAGCGCAGGCCTCACGAGCTCCTCCAGCGTCTGTCGCCGTGCGGCCGCAAGCAAGAGCGCCTGGGAGGCCGCTCCAAGGGCCAGTTTCGAATCCAGAACCACCTCGCGGATGCGTTCTCCGGCGGGCGTGCTGCCGGGCTCGCGTAGGTGCAGTGGCGGCTGCGGCCGCACGCGCGCAAGACGCTCGCACAGTGCCCGGGCCTGGGTACTCTTGCCACACCCGTCGACGCCGTCGAGCACGAAGAACCGCCCGCGCACCTAGCACCCCGTCCGGAGGCGAGAAAAGATCATGGTCGGGATCTTAGACGCGCTCGGCAAAGAGGTCTATTCCGTCAGGCGCTTCTCTGCCTCGAGGGCCGGAACGCACTTCCCGTCGATATCGAGCGCCGCCTCGAGCGCCGCGCGGGCCTCGTCCATGCGGCCCAGCTCGATGAAGCACAGGGCTTGCCAACCGTGCAGCAGCGGCTCCTCGGCGTGGTAGCGCGCCAACCAGGCCCCCCCACCGGCAGCCTCGGGGTTTTCGCCGTAGCGGGCGCGCAGGGCCTCGGTCAGCCGTTTCTTCAACTCCTGGGGCGAGAGCTCCTGGAGATCTTCCTCGCTCATCTCGGTCAGGTCGAGAACATCCACCATCGAAAGCCCCTCGGCATCCGCCTGCTGCACGTCGCCGTCGAGCTCGGGGGTCACGAGCAAACCGACGCGGAACTCGCGCTCCGCTTCCTCGAATCGCCCGAGCGCATGGAACGCCTGTCCCCAGCGGTAATGCAGATGCCGACGGAACGGATCGACCTCGTTGCCTTCCTGCCAGAGCTCTACGCTCTCCTCGTAGCGTCCCAGCTCGTCCAGCCATTCCGCCACGTCGATGCGCACCGGATAGTTGCCCGCGTTGTAGCCCAACCAGATCCGGCGCATTTCGTTGGCGCGGTCGAGCTCCCCGTCCTCTTCGAGGAGTTCCGCCAGCCGCAGCTCCGCGGAGAAGTAGGAATCGGGAAAGCCCGGAAAGTCCTTTTGCGCCTGCAGGTATTGCTCTTCGGCCTTCCTGCGATCACCGGCGCTCAATTCAAGGGCCGCCAGAGCCATGCGCGCCCGGTAGTCCTCGCCGCCCCTTTCGAATCCCCGCCGAAAGAGATTTTTCGCAGCCCCGGGCTCTTCGTCCGCCAGCGCAAACTCGGCCCGCAGAAACAGGCCCCGCGGAGGCAGTTCGCCGACGAGCTCCGCCAGGCGCATGGCCTCCTCGGCTCCGACCCGATCGCCCTGCAGGTGGATTCCCCGGGCCACACGACACCAGTCGTCGGCCCAGGTGCGTAACTCCTTTGGAGGCCCCTCCGGGGGGCGCCGCGAAAGGCGGAAGCGAAGGCTCAGGGTGTGGCCCCGCGACCATCTCGGTTCGATGGCGAGCCCGGCGATCTCACGGTCGACAAAGCGTTCGAACTCCGCGTCGATCTCCTCGGGCGTGGCATCGAAGATCTCCGCCAGCACGCCGTCCAAGTCCGCACCGCGATCGAAGGCTTCCAGCATGCGCACCATCGGCGAGAAGCCGTGCTTTTCGATCATCATCTTGCACAGAAGTCCGCCCTGGTAGTACGCGAAGATCACGCGCGGACCTCGAAAGGCGGCGTTGAGCCGACGGATCGCAAAGATGCGGCCGTTGGCCCGCGCATCGACGAGATCGCGACGCAGGTTGCGCCACCAGGCCGGATTCTTGACGCCCTCCTCCCAGGTCGCCAGCCCTTCGGTGATCCAGCGCGGACAGCGGTTGTGGGAGAGCCCCAGGTGGATCACGTGGGTGAACTCGTGGTAGGAGGTGCGGGCCCACGAAAAAGACCCGCGCAACTCCGAGAGGGGAGAGACCGCGGTGACCACGGGGCCGAAGCACACCCCCAGGGCGGGGTAGCCCTGGAATCCGGTCGACCGGACCGAGAAGTCCTCCCAGCGACGAAACACCTCGATGCGTGCCGGACCCGGGGTGTAGCCGTAGCGTGCCGAGAGCTCTTCCCGGGCGCTGCGATAGAAGTCCTCCAGGTACACCTCGTAGATCGGAGCCGCGTCCGCGCGCCAGGCGAAGGTCAGGGCCTCGGTGGGGTAATCGACCTGCACCTTCTCCATGCGTTCGAGAACCAAGAGCGTGTTGTCCCGCCAGGCGTTACGCCGCCCCTGCGCCAGATCCACAGCCTTCTGCAGGGAACGACGAGCGCTGTCCTCATCGCCGGTGTTCGCCTGGGCCCGTCCGAGCTCGGTCCACGCACGATGGTCGCCTCCGTCGCGCTCGACCGACCGCTCGAGAAACCGAAGTCCCTCGGCGAAGCGATAGAGCTCGAGCAGATGCTTGCCGATCTCGCGTTCCGGTCCGGAGTCCGTGGGGTCCGTGGCCAGAAGTTCATCGATCCAGGCCTGCGCATCGTCGCGTCGATGTTCGACCCAGGCCAGGGCCGCCTTCTCGACGATCACGTCACGACGACCGGGGGCCAGATCCTGCAGGCGCACCAGCCCTGCACGGGCCGTCGGCAGGTCACCGTCGTCCAGCGCTCCGGAGACCTCGGCGATCTTCCCGGCGATGCAATCCGGCCGGGGACCGAGCAGCCGACCGAGAAACTCGCTGGGCGTGTTTCGCGTGCGCCGCCAGTTGAAGCGATAGAGGCGGAAGAGCCCCAGGAGCGCCCCCTGGTTTTCCGGATCCAGCTCGAGTGCTTCCCGAAAGAGCTCCCCCGGTGAGTAGAGCAGGGAGCGTGTTTCATGGACCTCCCCGTAGGCTTCGAAATAGATCTCCCCCAGGGCCACGAGGATTTCGGGCTCGACCCCGTCGCCGTCAAAGGCGAGCTTCTCCGCCTGTGTCACGGTCCGCGCGGCGCGTTCGATGAAGCCCAGCTCGCGCTGGCACAACCCCCTCGCAAGGATCTCTTCCCAACCGGACGCGGCCACGCTCTCGGCACCCCTCAGCAGCAACGCTTCACCCTCTTCCCGGCGACCGCTTGCGATCAGCGCGCGAGCGAAAATCCAGGCCTCCCGGGGATCGGGCTCCGTCTCCAGCCGCTCTCCCATCTGCGCCTGCAGGGCCAGCACCTCCGGCACATGCCCGAGCTCGAGCCGTATCCGTGCGAGTCCACGGATGCAGGGGGCCAGGGCCTTCTCATCGCCCAGCCTGCGCGCATCGGAGAGAGCCCGCCGGGCCTCGCTCAAGGCCTCGTCATAGTCGCACTTGTCCAGGAGGCAGCGCGCGAGCAAGGCCCGTGAGAGGACATCATCAGGATCTTCCTCCAGGATTTCCCAAAGCTCCTCCAGGGCTCCGCCAAGGGCTCCGTGCCGGCGGTCGTAGTCGAGCTGGGAACGCTCCTCCTCCCCCAGACGCTCGACCGCCTGGCAGGCCAGCGGCGCGGGGTTCGGGGGGCATGCTCTCGTACGCGCGGCCGGGAGCAGGACCGCCAGGGTGCACAAGACGAGCTGCCGCCGAAGAACTCGGGGAGCGAGGGATGCAGGCATGGGGAGAGTGTGGGGCAGGGG
The DNA here is from genome assembly GCA_002683825.1 of Planctomycetota bacterium. Taxonomy (GTDB): domain Bacteria; phylum Planctomycetota; class UBA1135; order UBA1135. Next base: position 180,494 of record NYUD01000073.1, on the reverse strand, counting down.
AGGACGCACGAAAAGGGCCCGAAGGGTTCGAAGAGCGTTGTTTCCGACGATGGGTTCTTGTATCTCCGAAGCACGCGATCTCGTTCAGGGAATTCTCCGTGCTAAGACCCTCCCTCCGAAGACTCCTCCCGCTGGCCCTCACCGCAGCCCCCGCCGTCGGCTGCGTCGGCCTCTCGGGCGACATGGAAGCCTATTCTCCCGGCTCCGAGACTCTCGAGCCGGCGACCTCCTCCTCACCGAGCTGGGACGGCCGGCCCGCCTCCTGGGCCAAGTTGATCGAGATCGAGGACTGGCTGGCTGGGTCCGATCGTCGCCGCAACGAGAGATTTGTGGGGGAAGCCGAGCTGCAGCTGGCCGAGGGGCGGCTGGCCCTTTCGCGCCGGGAGGTCAGCCGGCTCGACGGCGACCTGATGACCCTGCGACTGAACGCGGCCAAGGCCGGCTTCCAGCGCGCCCTCGCCCGCAGCGACCTCGACCCGCGCCAGAAGCGCCGGGCCGAGAAGGGACTGCAAGAGCTTCGTAGCCGTCACGACGGGCTCTACCGCGAGGCCCGACGCAGCTCCGGACTGGAGATTCGAACCCGCGATCGCTGGGGAGCGAAGGCGCCCGTGGCCGCGCGCCTCACGCGTCGCACGCAGCCCTGGAACCGCATCACCGTACACCACTCCGCCGAGCACTCCCGTGACCAGGGCAGTCAAACGGCACCCGAGGTGGCCGATGTTCTGCGTCGCATCCAGGGCTTCCAGATGCGCGAACGCGGCTTCGGCGATATCGGCTACCACTTCCTCGTCGATCCCAAGGGGCGCATCTGGCAGGGCCGCCCCCTGGAGTGGCAGGGTGCCCACTCCAAGGGCCCGAACAACGTGGCCAACATCGGCGTCTGCCTGCTCGGCCACTACGACCTGGAGCGACCCACGCGCGCGTCCCTGGTCTCGCTCGAAGAGCTCGTCAGCGCCCTCGGACAGCGCCACAAGATCCCGCGCTCGCGGGTCTACGGGCACGACCACTGGAAGGCCACCGAGTGCCCGGGTGAAAACCTCAGCGCGTGGTTGGTCTCCTACAGGAGCAAGGTGGCTCCGCCCAGAACCGCGCAGTAGATCGCGAACCAGGAGAAGGCCCCCCTCCCGAGGAAAGACAACAGCGCGCGCAGAGCACCGTAGCCCACCAGGGCGGCCAGCAGCATCGCTGCGGCCAGACGGGCCGCGCCGGCTCCGGGGGCGCCCCCCGCGAGGGCATCCGGCAGATGCAGGAGCGACGCGCCGGCGATCGCGGGGACGGAAAGCAGAAACGAAAAGCGGGCCGCCCGGGCCGCGGGCAAGCCGCAAAGGAGTCCCATCGCGATCGTCGCACCCGAACGCGAGACCCCCGGCCACACGGCCAGTCCCTGGGCCAGGCCGATCAGGATCGCCTGCTTCCAGGTCAGGGGCGCATCCTCCGGCTCCCCTGCGTCCACGGCCACGTGTCGAATCTGCCGGCGTCGGGCCTGCTCTCCGAGGAGCAGGATCGCCGCCGTGGCCAGAAGCCCCAGGGCGGCCTTGCGGGGGTCGTGGAAGGCTCCCTCGAAGCTCTCCAGGAAGACCAGCCCCAGGGTCGCGGCGGGGATCGAGGCCACGACGATCTGCAGGGTCTCACGCAGGTGGCCGGAAAGTAGATCCGCCAAGATCCTCGCCAGGGCACGGCGATAGACCGCGACCACCGCGACCAAGGTACCCAGGTGCAGCGCCACATCGACGCCGAGCGCGTCCATCGTGAAGCGCTCTCCGAGGGTCGCCTGGGCGAGCACGAGGTGCCCGGAGGAACTGACCGGCAGGAACTCGGTCAGCCCCTGGAGGATCGCCAGCAGGGCGAGCTGGATGGAATCGGGCTCGAAGAGAGAGCTGAGACTCACGGTGCGCGGGGAGGGGCTAGGGCAACGCCCGGACCGCCTCCGCGGCGGGAACCAGCCTCATCTCGAAGGCCTCCGCGACGCCCCGACAGGTGAGCTGACCGGCGATCACGTTCGCGGCCTTGCGCAGGGGCTCGGACTCGTTGATGGCCGCCCGGGCACCGAGATTCGCCAGCCGCAGGGTCCAGTCGAGGGTGACGTTGGTCAGGGCGAGGGTCGAGGTGCGCGGAACGGCGCCGGGCATGTTGGCGACGCAATAGTGCACGACACCGTCCACCACGAAGGTCGGCTCCTCGTGGGTGGTCGGTCGCGTGGTTTCCACGCAGCCCCCCTGATCCACGGCCACATCGACGATGACGCTGCCGGTCTGCATCCGCTTCAGGTCGCTGCGCCTGACCAGCTTGGGCGCCTTGGCTCCGGGAACCAGCACCGCACCGACGATGAGGTCGGCGGTTTCCAGGTGTTCGCGGATCGCCATCGGCGTGGAAAAGACCGTGCGGCAGTTTCTCGGCATCACCTCATCGAGGTAGCGCAGTCGATCGACGTCCAGATCGAACAGAGTCACGTCGGCCCCCAGGCCGCAGGCCATCCGCGCCGCATGGGCGCCGACGACGCCGCCGCCCAGGATCACCACCTGGGCCCGCGGAACACCCGGCACGCCCCCGAGAAGGACCCCCAGGCCCCCCATCGGTTTCTCAAGATACTTGGCCCCCTCCTGGATCGAAAGCCGGCCCGCGACCTCCGACATCGGAGTCAAGAGCGGCAGCCCCCCGCCGACCTCGAGGGTCTCGTAGGCGAAGCACGAGGCGCCGCACTCGAGCATCGCGCCGGTCAGCTCGCGCTCGGCGGCGAGGTGCAGGTAGGTGAAAAGCAGCTGCCCTTCACGCAAGAGGCCGTACTCCTGCGGCTGGGGCTCCTTGACCTTGACGACCATGTCGCTGCCCGCGAAGACGCCCTCGGCATCCGCTACGACTTCGGCGCCCACCGCAGCAAAGGCGCCATCTTCGAAACCGCTGTTCGCCCCCGCCCCCGCCTGGACGAGCACCTGGTGACCTGCGGCCACCAGCTTGTCGGCTCCGGCCGGGGTGAGGGAAACGCGATACTCGTGGTTCTTGACCTCAGTGGGAACGCCGATCTTCACGCAGCTCTTCTCGCGTCTGGGGACTCTGGGAGGGAAAACCCTTGCAGGGCTTCCCGGATGGAATCTAATCTTCGCGGCCGCTCCTACGAGCGGCACGGGCCATTAGCTCAGCTGGCTAGAGCGCTACGTTGACATCGTAGAGGTCAGTGGTTCAAGTCCACTATGGCCCACCAAGCCCAAGAAATGGAGTCTCGTCCCTGGACCGCGAGCCCATTTCCCCCTCGCCCATGGCCCATAGGGGCTCCCCTGCCCCCGATCAGGGCCCTCCGGAGCTGCTCGTCCTGCCGGACGACATGTTCACCTCACACCTTCCCCTGTCCCCCGTAAGGTTTTTTTTCTAGGCCGGCGGCTGCCTGGAAGTGTCGCATCGCCTCCGAACATCGCCGGACCCACGAGCCATGCGCCGAGCCCCCACCCTCTTCCTGGCCGCACTCTGCGGGACGGCCGGAGTCGTCCATTCCCAGGATCCCGCCAGCGATCATCGCCGCACGCCGATCGTGCGGGTGATCGAGCAAGTCAAGCCCGCGGTGGTCTCGATCACGACCAACAAGCGCGTGCGGGTGAACTACGGGTTCTTCCAGCAGAATGTCGAGCGGCGTATCGAGGGAACGGGCGTGGTCATCTTCGACGGGGGCTACGTCGTCACGAACTACCACGTGGTGCAGGGGGGTGAGAACAGCATCACCGTGCGCTTCGACGAGGTCGATGAGCAACACGTCTACGAGGCCACCCTCGTATCCCACGTGGTGAAGGAAGACCTGGCGCTCTTGAAGATCGAGGGCGGCACGACCTTTCCGACGGTGCCGATGAGCGACAGCGATCCGATCCTGGGCGAAACGGTCATCGCCATCGGAAACGCCTACGGATACTCGCACACCGTCAGCACGGGGATCATTTCCGGCCTGCGTCGAAACGTGCAGGCCGGAAACCTGAGCTTCACCGACCTGTTGCAAACCGACGCGGCCATCAACCCGGGAAACTCCGGTGGGCCGCTCCTGAACATCGACGGCGAACTGATCGGGATCAACACGACCGTGAGGGACGCGGCCGAGAACATCGGCTTCGCCATACCGGTCGCGCGCGTGCGTTCGGTGCTCTTCGAGAACCTCATGTCCCTCGACCAGGCGCTCGCGTGGCTGGGTTTCGAGGTCGATGAGCACTTTCGCGTGAACCGGGTCTTCGGCGGTGGGCCCGCGGAAAGCGCCGGATTGCGGCTCGGCGATCGGATCCTGCGGATCGACGGCGCCAGTATCGACGACCAGGACTCCTACAACCTGGCACGGCTGGCGATCCAACCCCACGATCCGGTCGAGATCGAAGTGGAACGCGATGCGGTTCGCCATACGCTTCGCCCGACGGGCCTCAATTACTATCACGGCCTGGTGTACGAACGACTCGGCTTCCTCGCGCAGGAGACGCGTCTGGGGTCCGCGTACGTGCCCTACCTGAAGGTCCAGAGCGTCGATCCTACGGGGCCGGCGGCTTCCATCGGAATCCAGCCGGGCGACGTGATCGCCGCCATCAAGCCCGAGGGCCAGCGCCCCAAGCGTCTACGCAACATCCAGAGCCTGGCACTCCTGATGTACCGCTCCGAGGACAAGGCGGTGCTCGAAATCGAAGTCTGGCGCGACGATGACAAGGACGGCTCCTACGAGCGTACCGACCTCTACTCCGAGCTGTACACGGGCCAACTGGAGCTGCGCTAACGGTCGCCCAGGGAAAGCCGGAGGAAATCGGCGTCCCAGACGAGTTCGATCAATGGACTCACCGCGAGCATCTCGCCCGAGCGATTCAGAACGCGGATCTCGACAAAGGCGTTCAAGGCCCCCAGGTCGGCGGATTGCTGAAGCACCCCTGCGATCGAGTACACGCCGTTGCCCTTCTCGAGCAACGTCTTCAGGGAGAGTCGATGCTGCTGTTGCTCACCCGCTGCACCGAGCCCCACGGCCTCGTAACCCAGGGGCGTGTAGACCAGCGCTTCGACCACGGCCCCGGGATAGGCGCCTTTCCAGACCAGCGCGGGGGCGAGTGCCGGGTCGGGTTGCAGCACGCGCTCGTCCAGGACGAGCGCTTCGGGGGCCGAGGCGCCTTCGGTCCCGACCCTCAGAAGCGGGACCTGCGGCGGATCCGCGGTCGGCCACAGACTCCCGTCGGCGCGCAGCGGACTGCGGGGCGCCCGCTCACTCGCCGAAAAGGCCGAGACGCTGCGCCAGGGCCAGATGGGACGCGGGGTTTCCGCAAAGGGTGAGCGGAAGCGTTCCGTCAGTCCCCAGCCCAGGCAGTACGCCCCTTCGAAGCTGCGGGGGAAGCCTGCGATCCAAACGGGCATGGGGGAGGACTCGGTGCCACCCACGATCGCGCGCGCGGCCTCCTCTTGGCGGCCTGCTTCGTGGGCGGCCCGGCTCCACTCGGACGCGTCCCGGAAAGCGCCCCAGCCCCTCCAGAGAAGCAGGGCGAAGGCCAGGGCCACGAGCGTGACGGTACGGTTTTGCTTCAGCGGCAAGCGCGCCAGTGAGGCTCCGACGAGGAGCGCGACACCGAGATCGGAAACGAAGTAGAGCCGGACGTTCTGATCCTCGAGGTGGCCGTCTGCGAGCAGGGGATAGAGGGGAGCCAGACCCAGGATCCAGACCCCGATGGACGCCAGCGCCATCCGCCCGGACAGGCTCCCCCACAAGCCACCCAGCACCAGCATGGGCAAGAGACAGAGGACGGAGGGATGCCAGCTCGAACGCAGGGCCCGCGCGCAGCCGACGATCCCCTCCAGGGGCGCCGGCAGCTGGGCAGCGTAGCCGCCCCCGAAGGTGCCCAGGGCGAAACGCCTGGCCAAGAAGGCGAGGACACATCCGACGAAGACGACCGCGGTGCGTTGCAACACGGTGCGTCGGGTCTCTCCCGCGGCCCAGTGCAGAAGCAGCACCCAGCCCGGCAACAAAAAAGCAAACTCCTTGGAGGCGCAGGCGAGGAAGGCCAGCGGTGCGGCGAGCCGCCAGCGCTTCGAAAAGGACGCCGACAGGCAGGCCAGGATTCCCAGGGCTCCGAAGAGGTCCGTGCGACCCGAGATCCAGGTCACCGTGCCGCCCTGCTCGGGAAAGAATGCGGTCGCAAGGGCCCCCAGAAGTGCAGCCAGGGGATACACACCGAGCTGCAGCAGGAGCCGAAGCACGAGCAGGGCGCATCCGGCGTGGGCTGCGAGGTTCAGGGCTCGATAGAGCGCTGGTTCCGTCCCGAGCACCTGGGCCTGCAGTCCCCAGGCGCTCGTGACCAGGGGCCGCCAGAAAAGCACCAGCCGTACCCCGTACTGGGGTCCCACCCAGTCCTGCCACCAGGGGTTGCGGGCGACGTGGCCGAGAATGGCGGTGTCCTCCGCGATCCACGGGGCGAACAGGGTCCAACCCGCGGGAACGAGGGCCGCCACGAGAACGACCAGGGCGAGTCGCCGTGGAATTCCCATCCCCGTGGGCGCGGCGCCGAGGGGCGGGGTTGCGACGGGATCTTCGCCGCCACTGCGCTGTGGATGGGTCCCCATGGAGCACTGGAGAGTAATCGGCGGAGCGCCCTCCATCCACGGGCCGGTCCCGACAAAGGAACCCCTGGCGCGGGACTAACCCCTTTTTCCGAGCATGGTTAGACTCATTCCCCCCTTCTCCTTCCCCCCCCCTCCCGAGGGGTGACAAGAAAGACTTCCGAGAGACCTCTAGCCAAACCTCCGTTCGGACGAAAGCCTTTCCTGTCCCCGCCCCTCTATCCCTTCCCTGCACCTGATGAAAGCGTTCCTCGTTTTCAGCGAGCGCTTCGGAAACATGCTCTCGCGCATTTTTCTGACGCTGCTCTACTTCCTGGTCCTGGGCCCCTTCGCGATCCTCTATCGCCTGTGCGCCGATCCGCTTCGCATCCGCCGACCCAAGGACAGTAACTGGCTGGGCTGGGTCGCGAACAACGAGACCATCCAGGCCGCCCGTCGGCAAGACTGATGAACATCCTCGGACTCTCGTTCTACTACCACGATTCGTCCGCCGCACTCGTGCAGGACGGCACCCTTCTCGCCGCCGCCGAGGAGGAACGTTTCAGCCGGCTCAAGCACGACTCCGGATTCCCGATGCTCGCCATCGAGTTCGTCCTGAAGCAGGCCGGCTTGACGATCCACGACGTGGACTACGTCGTCTTCTACGAGAAGCCGTTCGTCAAGTTCGAGCGCATGCTGCTAACGGCCATGGCGACTTTCCCGAAGTCGTCGGCGGTCTTCCGCGAGTCGATGCAGCGCTGGGTCTCCGACAAGCTGTGGATCAAGTCGCTGATGGCCAAGAAGATGGGCGTGGCCGGCTCGAAGATCCTCTTCTGCGACCACCACATGTCGCACGCGGCTTCCAGTTTCTACACATCGCCTTTCAAGGATTCGGCCATCCTGACGGTGGACGGGGCAGGCGAGTGGTCGACCGCAACCATGGCGGTCGGGCGCGACACGAAGATCGAGATTCTGAAGGAGATGCGCTTCCCCCACTCGCTGGGGCTCTTGTATTCGGCCTTCACCGCGTACTGCGGTTTCGAGATCAACGAGGGCGAGTACAAGCTGATGGGCATGCACCCCTACGGCAAGCCCAGGTACGTGGACAGCATCTACGAACTGATCAACGTCGGCGAGGACGGCAGTCTCTGGCACGACATGAAGTACTTCTCCTACCACTTCTCGCGCGACTCGACGCTGGCCGATGCCTTCGGCCAGCACTTCGGCAAGCCGCCGCGCGACCCGAAGGAGGGCGACAAGTCGCTCGATCCCTACTACTGCGACATGGCCGCGAGCATCCAGGTCGTGACCGAGCAAATCCTGCTCAAGATGGTCACCTATCTGCACAAGGTGACCGGCCTGAAGAACCTGTGCCTGGCGGGCGGCGTGGCTCTGAACTCCGTTGCGAACTTCAAGCTTCTGCGCCAGGGGCCGTTCGAGGACGTCTACATCCACCCGGCTCCGGGCGACGACGGCGGCTCGGTCGGGGCGGCCTACTGGGCCTACAACCACCTGCTCGGCCAACCGCGCGGACCGGCCCTCGACCACGCCGACCTCGGCAGCTCCTATGAGGATGCGGAGATCCAGGCCTTCCTCGAGCGCTACGACATCGCGTTCGAGAAAATCGAAGATGACGAAGCGTTCTACGACTTCGTGGCCCGGTCCCTGGCGGACGGCCTGGTGTGCGGTTGGTTCCGCGGCCGTTTCGAGTGGGGCCCGCGCGCCCTCGGCAACCGTTCGATCATCGCCGACCCGCGCAAGGCTGAGATGAAGGAGAAGCTGAACGAGAAGATCAAGTTCCGCGAGGCCTTCCGTCCCTTCGCCCCCTCGGTGCTGGAAGAGCGCGCCGATGAGTTCTTCGAATTTCCCGAGGCGGAACGACACCTCCCTGGACGTTTCATGCTCTATGTCACGCCCGTGCGGGAAGACAAGCGCGCGGTGCTACCGGCCATCACGCACGAGGATGGTTCGGGAAGGCTCCAGACCGTCTACAAGCAATCCAACCCCGGCTATCACCGCGTCATCGAGCGCTTCGGCGAAATCACCGGTGTACCGGTCGTCATGAACACCTCCTTCAACCTGAAGGGCGAACCGATCGTCGAGGATCCCTCGCACGCGTTCAACACGTTCAGTCTTTCCGGCATGGATCTCCTGTTCCTGAACAACTACATCGTGCGTGCGGATGCAAAGAAGAAGATCGCCGAGACGCGCTTTGCGCTCCGTCACCAAGGCGACTCCGTGACCGAAATGGTCAGCTGACCCGAGAAAGACTCCCACCATGCGTGTTCTCAACGTCTTTCTGGCCTTTGCCATCAGCGCACTCCTGGCATTCGCTCTCTTCGAGGCCGGACTGCGACTCTTCCCGGACTACAGGCCCCAGCCGGTGCTGAACCAGTTTCACGCCAGGCTCGGCTGGAGCAAGACCCCCGGCAAGACCGTCACCCGCGGGACCACCGAGTTCGACGTCACCTTCGAGATCAACGAACTCGGACTGCGCGACGAGTCCATGGAGTCGACCCGCAAGCCCGGCGGGACGTATCGGGTGCTCATGCTTGGCGATTCCTTCGTGCTCGGCTACACGGTCGACCGCAAGGATCTCTTCGTCGACCACCTGGAGCGCTGGTGGAACGAAGAGGGCCGCCGGGTCGAGGTGCTGAACGCGGGGACCGAGGGCTACTCGACCGACCAGGAGGTGCTCTGGTTCCTCGACCATGGCGTCGACTACGAGCCCGATCTCGTCTGCATCTTCCCCTACGAGAACGACATCTACTGGGCAGGTGAAACCGCCTATCACGGAAACCGATCCAAGCCGCGCTTCGCCCCGGATGGAACCCTCGAGACGGGCACGCTGGCGGACAACGCACCGAAGGGATCCGCGCTTCAAGAGCTCGCCCTCTTTCAGTTCCTTCAGAAGACCGTCCTGCCCCTGCTGCCAAGACCCAAGGCCGTCTCCCCGTACGAATTCGAACCTGCGGGCCAGAGTGGACCCCCGGTCTCCATACCGAGGGAGTTCGGTCCCCTTCTGACCGAAACGCCCGACTTCATCGATGACGCGATCGGCCACACCAGGGGTGCCCTCATCGCCCTGCAAAAGGGCTGCAAGACGATCGGCGCGCGGCTCGTCTTGGTGCCTCTGCCCTCCAAGTCCGTCATCGATCCCGAAGCACGCCGGAAGGTCGGCCAACTCCCGTCGGCCATGAACGGTCTGGAGGAAAGCCTGTGGTCGCCCGACAAGCCGGTCGAGCTCTTCCTGTCGATGGCGACCGAGCTGGGTATCGAAGCCTATGACCCGCGCCCGGCTCTCAAGGAAAGGGCCAAGAACATCGGCCGGCCGCTCTATTTCGGGAACGATTTCCACTTCAACCCCGAGGGCAACCACGCCTTCGCGCTCGCGCTGCACAAGTCCGCCGAGAAACGCAACTGGTTCCCCATGGCCCACGGCGCCGAGCGTTCGACCCACCTCACGATCCCGGACCCCGAAGGCGGCCTGCCCACCTGGATGATCCCCTTCGCGGTCCTCTGGGTGTTCCTGAGCGTCTCCTTCATCCTCACTTACCGGGATGAAAACCCCGCCCTCGTCTTCCTCAAGATCGCCGGGATGCTCGGGCTCATTTTCCTGCTCATCATCGGCGGCGGCAGTCTGCTCGACATCCTGCCCCCCGCCATCTCCACCTGGATCCTGCCGGGGCTGATCCTGGTTCTCCTGGGCTTCGTCGCCTTCAAGCTCGGCCGCCGCCTGGCGACCATCCTCGAGCTCATGAAGGCCTTCACCCTGCGCGGCCACTGGTATCTGATGCCGCTGGTCGTGGTCCTGCTCACCATCGGTAGCCTCCTGGTCGTCGCCGCCAGCTCGCCTCTCATCGCACCGTTTATCTACACGCTCTTCTAAGCACCAGGAAAAGCGCCGCACTCCCCGCCGATTCGCGGGTATCCTGAACTGCACCCGGTGCACGAGCGGAGCATCCCCTGCATGCTTGGCCGGTAAATCACCTCAACGCCCATGAAAGAATTTCTACAAGAGTTCTGGCTCTGGATCGCGGTGCCCTTCCTGCTGGTCATCGGCGCCCTGGTCGTGTTGTACTTCATGTCCACAGGGGACGGGCCGACGCCCTTCGTCTACAACGTCTTTTAGGGCCTGCGGCCCCGGGCCGGAGCGGGTGGCGCTTCGGGAGCGTCGGTGCCTTTCCGCCGGGAACGCACCCCTTCACATCCGCAGGAACCCGGCGTACCGACGGGCGAGCGGCCACACGGGTTCCGCAGGCCTTCCGCGCATGCGGTTGCGCAACTGAAGTTGCAGGAAATCCAGCAAGGCCAGACCGACGCAAGCCTTCACCCACTGGGACCCCGCGACTCCGTAGTGCTTGCGGTAGTACAACAGCCGGTCCTTTTGCCACTGGGACAGAAAGTCGTCGAACTTCGCCGTCGAGCTCCCGTGGTGGTGGATGAAGCACACGTCCGCCAGGTAGCGCGTCTTCCATCCAGCTCGCTTGATCCGCAGGGAAAGATCGACGTCGTTGTAGAAGAGCCACAGGCGTTCATCGAACAAGCCAACTTGCTTCAGAACCGCGCGCCGGATGAGGAGGACGGCGGCCGGGGGCTGGTCGATGTCCTCCGAGGTCTCGTGGTCCCAGTCCCGTTTGAAATAGCGGCGTAGCTCGCGCGACTCGGGGAACCAACGCTCGAATGGCGTGGCGAAGAAAAAGGCCGTCGACAGGGTCGGAAAATCGTGCACGCCGCACTGCGTGCGACCATCGGGGAACACGAGGCGCGGCGCCAGGGCGCCGTAGGTCTCGTTTTTCTCGAGGAAGGCGATCATCTCCGCAAGCCCACCGCGTGGCGTCTCGGTGTCGGTGTTCAACAAGAGGACATAGCGCCCGATCGAGACCTTCATTCCCTGATTGCAGGCAATGGCAAAGCCCTCGTTGCGGTCGTTCTCGATCAGTTGCACGGCGGGGTAGCGTTCTTCGATCAACGCGGCTGAACCATCCGAGCTTGCGTTGTCTACGACGATGACCTCGAAGGAGGGACCCTCGCTCGCGTACAGCGAATCCAGGCAACGCTCGAGAAGATCGCGTGTGTTCCACGTGGGAATCACGACCGAGATGTCGGGCACCTGCGTCAATGGCTCCCCCCCGCCATGCTTTGAGCTCGTTCGGCCACGACCACGTCATAGAGTTCCTCGAGGCGCCCGGCCAGACGTTCGGCCGGGTGCAGGCTCGCGATGCGCAGGCGGGCCCGCGCTCCCATGGCGCGGGCTTCCTCCGGATGATCAAGCATCCGGGACAAGGCGAAGGCCAGCTCTTCGTCGCTCTGGCCCAGAAAACCCGTGCGCTCGTGCACGACGAGCTCAGGCACGCCCCCCACCGCGCGGGCCACGACGGGCAACCCCGCGGCCGCGGCTTCGATCAGCGCCACCGGAAGCCCCTCGGCGCGGGAGGTCAGGAGGACGGCGTCGAGCTCGGCCATCACCCCGGCCATATCGGTACGCACCCCCAGGAGGTGGCAACGTGCCCGGCCGATGTCGCCAAGGGCGTGGATCCGCCGTTCCAGGCTGTCGCGCAACGCACCGTCGCCGAAGAAAAGCAGGTGGAAGTTCGGGTGGCGTTTGTGGAGCAGATCAAACAGCCGAAGGGCGACCTGCGGCTGTTTGACCTCGGCCAGGCGGCCGACCACCCCGATGAGGGTGGCCCTGGGTCCCGCACCGACCAGGGCGCGCAGCGTACCGGGGAGCCTCGGGCCGGTGCGGTCGATGGCCAGCAGCTCGTCCAGCTCGACCCCCGGCTGGATCACGCAGAGTTTTTCCTCACCCACGACTCCGAGCCGTAGAAGGTCCTCTGCTGTGTGGTGGGAGACGGCGATGATGCGATCGGTATTGCGGGCCAAACGCCGTTCGAGGGCGATCAGGCGCCGGGAAACGGGCGCCGGGAAGTATCCCTCGAGCACGTGACCGTGGAAGGTGTGGACGCGGGGGATTGCGGACTGGGCGCGATTGGAAAGCGCCCGGCGTCCGAGGGCTCCGGCCTTCGAGGCGTGGGTGTGCACGACGTCCGGAACAAAAGCCGCGATCTCCCTACGGATCCGACGCAAAGCCAGGAGATCACGCGCGGGCGCAAGTCCGCGTCGCAGGAGAGGGATGCGCACGACGTCGTGGCCGCGGCGCGCGAACTCGTCGAAGAGATCACCCTCCCCCGGCTGGGGCTGACCGGTGAGCAACCGTATGTGATGGCCGCGTCGACGGAGCAGCGTATCGGCCGCCAGGGCTTGTCGAGCGGGACCGCCGAGGTTCAGGCGCGTGAGGATCCGCAGTATGCGCATGGGGAGGAGAGCAACGGGTACTCTCCTCTAGAACTGCGCCTTAAACAACAACAAGTGGTATCCAACCAACAGGGTATAGGTTCCCGCGGCGGTCCAGAGCCCGATGCGGGCCAGGGAAAAGTTCTTGTGGACGATGAGAACCGTCAAGGCGACCCCGATCAGAAAGGACTTGACGAAAACGAAGTCCCAGCGCCCGGCCTCCAAGAGCAATTGCGCCACCGGGTTGAGCTCGATTCCACCGGCCTGAAGATGGACGAGCGTGAAGAAGCTGTCGCCGATGTTCATCGTCGCGATCCAGATCGCGACGATGAACATCCGGCCGCTGTAGCGGTCGATGAAACTCCCCTCCAGCTCGGCTTGCCGACGAACGTTCATCCGCCGTCCTCCGCGGAGGGAATAGCGGGAAAAACGCGCTGTAGGACGCCAGCGGCGGTCGAGCCCCCGGGGGGACTCCGAGGTCGCAGACGGATCTGGAGAGGGTTTCACCATGGCCTCGAACCAGCCGTATCGACCGCCCGGGCCGACGACTGGAGCCACCCCCCGGGCCGATCGGGAATCGAACGAGCCGTCTAGGCTTTCTCGTCCCCCAGCAGCCGAGCGACGACGGAATAATCTTCGAGGGTCGTGGTGTCTCCCTCGATCTCCCGTCCAGCGGCGATGTCCCGCAGAAGCCGTCGCATGATCTTGCCGCTGCGCGTCTTCGGCAGGGCCTCGGCAAAGCGAATGTCGGCCGGCCGGGCGAGCTTGCCGATCTCCTTGGCGACGTGCTCCTTGAGCTGGGCCACCAGTTCATCGCCGGACTGAAAGCCGGGCCCGATCGTGCAGAAGGCACAGATCGCCTCGCCCGTGAGCTCATGCGGTCGGGGCACCACGGCTGCCTCGACGATCGAGGGGTGGCTGACCAGCGCGCTTTCGATCTCCATCGTCGACAGTAGATGGCCGCTGACGTTCAAGACATCGTCGACGCGGCCCATGATCCAGATGTAGCCATCCTCGTCGCGCCGCGCACCGTCGCCGGGAAAGTAGTAGCGGCCATCGAACTTCGACCAATAGGTCTCTTCGTAGCGCGCGTCATCCCCCCAGATGCCCCGCAGCATGGAAGGCCATGGTTTACGGATGGCCAAGAGGCCCCCCGCACCGTCCGGCACCTCGTTGCCTTCCTCGTCCACGACCAGGGCATCGACACCGAAAAAGGGCACGGTTGCGCACCCGGGCTTTGTGGCCACGGCGCCGGGCAGCGGTGTGATCAGGATCGAACCGGTTTCGGTTTGCCACCAGGTGTCGACGATCGGACAGCGTTCCTCCCCCACCGTACGGTGGTACCACATCCAGGCCTCGGGGTTGATGGGCTCCCCGACCGTGCCCAAGAGGCGCAGGCTGGACCTGTCGAACTTCGTGACGTGTTCATCGCCCCAGCTCATGAAGGAGCGGATCGCCGTGGGAGCGGTGTACAGCACACTGACCCCATGCTTCTCCACGAACTCCCAGAAACGGCCCGCGTGCGGTTGGTTCGGCGCCCCTTCGTACATGCAAACCGTCGCGCCATTGGCGAGCGGTCCGTAGATGATGTAGCTGTGCCCCGTGATCCACCCCACGTCGGCGGTGCACCAGAAGACGTCTTCCTCTCTGAGATCGAAGACGATGCGCGTCGTCAGATAGGTGCCCACCATGTAGCCGCCGGTGGTGTGGCGAATTCCCTTCGGTTTTCCGGTGCTGCCGGATGTGTACAGCAGGAAGAGTGTGTCCTCACTGTCCATCCGCTCGGGCGGACAGTCGTCGTCGACCTCGGCCAACAGTTCGTGCATCCACACGTCACGTCCGTCTTGCCAGGGGACCGTGTTCTCCGCCCGACGGACGGTGAACACGGTGTGCACGCTGTCGATTCCCGCAATCGCTTCGTCGACGACCGCCTTCAGCGGGAGCACCTTGCCGCGCCGCCAACCGCCATCGGCCGTGATCACAGCACTACAGCCTCCATCCTCGACTCTGTCGCGGATCGAATGGGCGCTGAATCCTCCGAAGATCACCGAATGAATCGCGCCGATTCGCGCACAGCCGAGCACCGCGAAGGCCAGCTCGGGAATCATGGGCATGTAGATCGCCACGCGATCGCCCTTCTTGACACCGCGGGCCTTCAACGCGTTGGCAAAACGCGACACCTCCACTTGAAGTTCGGCGTAGCTGTAGCGCCTCAGATCTCCCGGTTCGCCCTCCCATAGAATAGCCGTCTTATCCCTACGAGGACCGCTCGCGTGCTGGTCGACACAGACGGAACAGGCGTTGATCTTGCCGTCCACGAACCACTTTGCGTAGGGCTTGTCGCTCCAGTCCAACACCTTGCTATAGGGCTCGATCCACGGCAGCTCGTCGGCGATGCGTCCAAAAAATCCTTCGGGGTCATCGATCGACTCCTTGTACATGCGCGCATAGGTCTCGAAGTCCCCGATGCGCGCAAGCTTGCGAAATTCGTCGCTCGGTTCGAACCTGCGGTCTTCCTTGAGAACGCTCTTGATCTGGCTCATGGGAGTCTCTTCTCCGGTGTTGCTGCAGCCTCTCCTACTGCTTACGCAGTTCGCCGCCGAGGTCGGCGACGGCCCGTTCGAGCCGCCCCAGGAACTTGGAGGTGTCCTTCTCAGTCAACGTACGATCGGCCTGCAGGAGCACGTGGTAGGCCAGCGACTTCTGGTGGGCCCCCAGACTCTCGCCGCGGTAGATGTCGAAAAGCTCCGCGCTGCCGACCAGCCCCTTGCCGGACTTCTCGATCGCGGCTCGGATCACCGTAGCCTGCATGTCCTCGGGTATCGCCAAGGCCACGTCGACCTTGACGCTCGGAAAGCGGGGCAGCGGCTCGTAACGAGCGGTGGCTTCCGGGATCTGAAGCAGCTCGTCGATCGAGAGCTCGGCGCATGCGACCTCGCTGTCGAGTTCGCCCGTGAGTCCCAGCTTGGTCTGCACCTCGGGCTCCAGGCCGGCGAGCATGCAAACGGGGACGCGGTGCTCGCCGAAAAAGGCAGCGACGCAGCGGCCCGGATGTGCCCAGGAGGGAACGTCTTCTTGCATTTGACGCCAGGTGAAGTCGGCGCGCCCCAGATGTCGCCACAGGTCCTCGAGCACGCCCTGCAGCTCTGCAAAGGCGCCGGCGTCGAAGCGATCCTGCTTCTCGGGCCGTGGCGTCACCCGGGTCAGGGCAAGTTGGTGCAGCTCGCGCGGCTCGCCCCGCTCGTTGGCCAGCTCGGGAACGTAACCCTTGCCGATCTCGAAGAGTCGCACGTTCGGCTGCAGCCGGCGGTTCTTGGCGAGGTGGCCCAGCAGGCTCGGCAGGACCGAGCGCCGAATGCAGTCGCTCCCCTCGTGCTGGGGGTTCTCGAGGCGGATGTGCGGGCGCTCGTCCTCCCCCAGCATCTCGATCAGGGCATTCTCCTGGAACGTATAGGTCATCGACTCGTGAAACAGCGCGGGCCCCGAGAGCCGATCCGCGATCCGCCGCACGAGGGCACGACGCGGATCGAAGGTCGACGGCTCGAGATTGCCCGTCAGGGGCTGTTCGGGGATGGCGTCGTAGCCATGGATGCGGCCGACCTCCTCGATCAGATCCTCCTCGATGGCGAGATCCTTGGTCGCCCGCGCGGAGGGAATCGAGACCCGCCACGGCTCCCCGAGCGTCACGCCCAGCCCCAGGCGCTCGAGGATCGATTCGATCTCCTCATCGGGAATCTCGATGCCGAGGACCGCCCTCACCCGGGCGGGGCGCAAGGCGACTTCGCAGGCCGGATCCTGCCAGTCCCCCGCGTCGCCCAGCGCTCGTGGCAGGGTGACATCGGGCTGGATCGCGCGCAGGGTATGCACCAGATGGGCCGCCGCCTTGGCGGGCAGGGTGGGGTCCAGGAACTTCTCGAAGCGCGCCGATGCCTCCGTGCGCAAACCGAGGCGCGACGCGGTGCGCCTCACGCGCGTGGGGTGGAAACTGGCGACTTCGAGCAGGAGATCGCTCGTTCCCGAGGCCACCTTGGAGCCCTCGCCTCCCATCACGCCGGCGACCGCTACGGGCCGGTCCCCGGAACAGATCAGCATGTCCTGTGCGGTGAAGACGCGCTCGACCTCATCCAGGGTCTGCATGCACTCATCGGGCCGGGCATCGCGCACACAGATGCCGTCCTTCGACAGGCTATTCAAGTCGAACAGGTGGTTCGGCTGGGCCAGATCCAGCATCACGAAGTTCGAGAGGTCCACCAGAAGATCCAGGGGCCTCTGACCGACCGCGAGAAGAAGCATCTGCAACCACACGGGCGAGCGCTCGATCTGCACACCGGAGATCGCAAGACCCAGGTAGCGCATACACCCGCTCGTCTCGACTCGCACGGGGTAGGGCTTTCCCCCTCCCGTCGCGGGGAGTTCGAAATCCAGGGCTTTCAGCTCCAAGCCGTGGATCGCCGCCAGCTCCGAGGCCAACCCGCGGTGGCCCCAGAGGTCGGGTCGATGGGTCAGGGACTTGTTTTCGATCTCGATCACCCAGTCGGTGATGTCGAGGGCCTCGGCGACGGGTAGGCCGACCTTCGCCTGCGCGGGCAAGACCCAGATCCCGGAGTGCTCGTCGCCGAGATCCAGCTCGCGCTCGGAGCAGATCATTCCACGCGATTCCACGCCGCGAACCTTGACCTTCTTGAGCTTCAAGCCGCCGGGAAGCACGGTTCCCACGCGCGCCACGGCCACGTTTTGCCCCGTGTCGACGTTCGGAGCCCCGCAGACGATCTGCTCGGGCTCTCCGCCGTCGCCCAGGTCGACGCAACAGACACTGAGCCGGTCCGCGTCGGCGTGCTTTTCGCAAGCCACCACGTGGCCGACAACCACTTTGGAGAGGTGGGGTGCGAAGGGTTCGAGGCCCTCCACCTCGGCCGTATGCATCGTGTAGGAATCCACCACGTCCTGGGGCGAGAGCCCCGAGAGATCGACGTGGCGAGCGAGCCAGCGGTATGAGATCAACATCGTGAACTACCTCAGAACTGACTCAGGAAGCGCAGATCACAACCGAGAAGATGGCGGATGTCGTCGATACCGAAGCGCAGCATGACGAGACGAGACAGTCCCAGGCCGAAAGCGAATCCGGTGTAGCGTTCCGGGTCCACGCCGCCGTGACGCAAGACGACCGGATGCACCATGCCCGAGGGGCACAGCTCGATCCAGGTGCTGCGCTTGCAGACACTGCAGCCGCGCGTCTTCCTGTCGGCACAGAACGGGCAACGCACGTCCAGTTCGAAACCCGGCTCGACGAAGGGGAAGTAGCCTGGACGCAGCCGAACCTCGAGGTCCTTTTGGAAGAGTTCGCGCAGGAAGGTCTTCATCGCCCCCATCATGTGTCCGACGGTGATGCCCTCGCCGACGACCAACCCCTCCATCTGGTGAAAGGTATGTTCGTGGGAGGCGTCGGTGGTCTCGTTGCGAAAGCAACGACCGGGAACGATGGCGCGAAAAGGAAGCTCCATACGTTCCAGGGCGCGCATCTGGACCGGCGATGTATGGGTGCGCATCAAGAGGCGCGCGGAGGCCGCCTCGGGCGCCTCGCTGCGACACCAGAAGGTGTCGAAGTGCTCCCGCGCGGGGTGGTCGCCCGGGATGTTGAGGGAGTCGAAGTTGTAGAACTCCAGCTCGACCTCCGGACCGTCCAGGACCGCATAGCCCATCTGGGTGAAGATCTCTTCGAGCCGGCGCACCACGTGCGTGAGCGGATGCAAGGAGCCTACATCCAGCGAGGCCGCGGGCAGGGTCGGGTCGAAATCATCCGCGCGGCGTTCGGCGGCGAGCCGATCCGCCGCCAGCGCCTCGCGCCGTTGCTCCAGGGCGCAGGTGATGGCCCCCTTCAGTTCGTTCACCGCCTGACCGATCCCGCGCCGCTCGAGTGGCGGCGCGGTCTTGATCGAGGCGAGCAGCGCCCCCACAGGCCCGTTCTTGGCCGTGAATTCACGCTCGACGCGCTGCAGATCCTCCATCGCCTCGGCGCCTTCGATGGCAGCGAGTGCGCGCACACGAATGGCCCCGGCTTGCTCCGAGACCTGACCGTCTACTTCCGCCATGCCGAGGTCCTCTCCGGGTTGTCCGGCGCAACCGCCGCAACGCTCCAAAAAAGGGTAAGGCCCCTGGGATCTAGGGCCGGGCGGCCTTGGCCTCTTCGACCAGGGCGTCGAACGCACCGGGCTCGTGGATCGCCAGCTGGGAGAGCTCTTTGCGGTTCAGATCGACCCCGGCCTTCTTCAGCCCGTCGATGAAGGCCGAGTAACGCAGTCCTCGCATCCGCGATGCGGCGTTGATGCGCAGGATCCACAGGCGCCGGAACTGGCGCTTTTTCTGGCGGCGATCGCGGTAGGCATAGGCCCACGCACGCACCACGGATTCCTGTACCGTGCGCCAGAGCTTCGAACGACCGCCGCGGAAACCGCGGGCGCGCTTGAAGTAGCGCACTTTCTTGCGATGGCGCGGAGCGCCGTATTTCACGCGTACCATGAATCGACCCTCCTCATCCCATCATCTTTCGAAGCAGCCGCGCCCACGTCCCGGTGAAGATGATGTCCTTCCGTAACGAGCGCCGTTCCTTGCCGTTGTGGATGGCGTGCATGTGCCCGCGCGCCGGTCGGCTGCAACGGACCTTGCCGCTCTTGGTGAGCTTGAAGCGGCCCTTGAGCGAGCCTTTGGATTTCATTTTGGGCATGTCGTCTCCTTGTGGCCTCGCCCTCGCTTGCATCTGCAAGAGCCGGGAGGTGAGGCGGATCCCCGGTCGCCAGGAGCCCTAGACCGCTACGGGGGCGGCACGTGTTCCGGCTGGATCGTGCTGCTTTTGGGCGGGCAGGATAGCTGGAGCCGGCCTCCAGGCCAAGGGGAACCCCAGTGGATTCCCCGTGAAGGGGACGGCCGGGGCTTACTTTCGGGCCAGCAGCATGGACATGCGCGGCCCGCTCATGCGGGGGTGGGTCTCGATCTTCGAGATGTCCCCCAGCACCTCCGCCACGTGCTTCATCACCTTGAAGCCCATTTCCGGGTGCGCCCTCTGCCGACCGCGGAAAATGCACACGACCTGGACCTTGTGCCCTTCCTCCAGGAACTTCCTCCCCTGGACCAGTCGATATGAGAGGTCGTGCGGATCGATCGCGGGCCGAACCCGCAATTCCTTCAGCGTGGAGTGCGCCCGCGTCTTCGCACCCCCCTTTTCCTTCTTCTTCTGCGCGTACTTGAACTTGCCGTAGTCCATGATGCGGCAGACGGGAGGATCGGAATTGGGCTGGACCTCGACCAGGTCGAGCCCGGCTTCATCCGCCATGCGTCGCGCCTCCTCGGTGGCTACGACGCCGACCTGGTCATCGGTGGCGCTGATGAGTCGCACCTGAGAGATGCGAATCTGCCGGTTGATTCGGTACTTACTGGGGCTGGGGCCGCGTTTGGGCTTCTGTTTTCTTCGCAAGAATGCTCGTGGGGTTTCAGGAAGGGTCCGTCTGCCGAATTGCAGGATAGACCGATAATTGTAGAAACGCTAGATGGGCGATGCCCACAGACTTTCCCCCGAGGTGAAACAGGGAAGCCAGAGCGCGTGCGGTGTGGTTCATGGCTATACCCTGGAGCTCCCGGAAGAAGCCTCTGTACTTGGCTCCGGGGCCGTGGTTTCGAAGGCCCGGACCAGGGCTCGCCCGGCGGGCCGGATATGGACCTCCTCGAGCTGGCCCAGCGGCACGGGGGAGGGGGCGACGCACATGAGATCCATGGCCGAGGTGGTCTTGGGAAAGGCGATGATGTCCCGGATGTTGTCGAGCCCGGCCGTCAGAGCCGTCACGCGATCGAGGCCGAGCGCGAAACCGCCGTGGGGCGGCGCTCCGAAGGAAAGCGCTTCGAGCAGGAAGCCGAACTTCTCCTGGGCCTCATCCGCTTCGATGCCGAGCACCTCGAAGACCTTGGCCTGGACGTCTGCCCGGTGAATCCGGATCGATCCGGAGCCAAGTTCCCAGCCGTTCGCCACCAGGTCGTAGGCGCGGCTCGCGATGCAGGAGAGATCCCCGTCCCCCTCCTTCCAGAATTCCCAGTTCTCGGGGGCGGTGAACGGATGGTGCAGGCTCACCCAGCGTTCCGCTTCCTCATCGCGCTCGAACATCGGAAAGTGGGTCACCCACAGAAAGGCCCAGCCCTCCCTACGGGCAACACCGGCATGGGGAGCTGCGGCGAGGTGCCTGCGCAACTCGCCCAGCGAGCGCCGCACGGTGTCCTGGCGATCCGCCACGAACAGACACAGGTCCCCCTCGGCGGCGCCCACGAGGGCCATCAAGTCGCCCGCCAGATTCCCGGCGCAGAAGCGCGCCAGGGGCCCGGCGCCGCCGTCCGCCGAGGCCTTCCACCACGCGAGCCCCTTGGCTCCGTATTCCTTGACGACCACCTCGAGGGCCGTGATCTCCTTGCGAGAGAGTTTCGCCCCTCCCGGAAGACACAGGCCCATGACGCGGCCGCCCGAGTCGAGGGCGCCTCGGAAGACGCCGAAGTCGCTCTTGCGGGCCCAATCAGCCACGTCCTTCAGCTCCAGATCGAAACGCAAGTCCGGCTTGTCGCTGCCGAAGCGTTCCATGGCCTCGTCGTAGCGCATGCGCTGAAACGGGGCGGACAGCTCCAATCCCATCGCATCCCGGAAGGTCCGCACGAGGATCCTCTCCCAGACCCCGTAGATATCCTCCTCCTCGACGAACGACATCTCCATGTCGAGCTGCGTGAAGTCCGGCTGGCGATCCGCGCGCAGGTCCTCATCACGAAAGCACCGGGCGACCTGGTAGTAGCGGTCGAAGCCGGAGACCTGCAGGATCTGCTTGAAGATCTGGGGCGATTGGGGCAATGCGTAGAACGAGCCAGGATGCACGCGACTGGGGACCAGGTAATCCCGAGCGCCCTCGGGCGTGGCCTTGGTCAGAATCGGCGTCTCGATATCGCAGAAGCCCTCGTCATCGAATGCACGGCGCATGGCCGAGATGAACTTCGCGCGGTGCAGGATGTTCTTTTGCATCGACTCGCGCCGCAGGTCGATGTAGCGGTAGCGCAGGCGAGTTTCGACGGCGGGTTCGTCTCCACCGGACACCTCGAACGGTGGTGTGAGGGATTTGGAGAGGATCTCCAGCTCTTCGACGTCGATCTCGATCCAGCCGGTCGGGCGCTGCTTGTTGACGTTGCTCTCATCCCGGGCGACGACCTTGCCGCGCACGGCGATGACATCCTCCGCCGACAGCTTGACGGCCTCGGAGATGTTCCCTCCCAGGACGAGCTGGGTGATGCCGTAGCGATCACGCAGATCGACGAAGTAGATGCCTCCGTGGTCCCGACGGGCATGGACCCAGCCGTTGAGCACCACGCTCTCTCCGATGCTCTCGGAATTCAGCTCCCCACAGGTCCTCGTGCGGCGCCAGTTCTTCACAAGCGTTTCCCGCTACGAATACGGAGGCGCCACTGGGCGCGGCGCAGGGCACCCAAGGCCCGCACGACGTCGATCTGTGGTGCGCCGGGGACACGCGCCTCATCCAGGTGTCGGCGAGCACGCTTCTCGGCATCGAGAGCACGCTCCTCGTCGATCTCCGCGGGTGGTTCGCCCGCTTCGCTGACGACGCGTACGGTATTGTCGCGCACTTCGGCGAAGCCGGAGGAGACGAAGACACTCTCGCGCTTGCCGTCCGCCTCGTAGGTGAGCGGCCCCACGTTCAGGGCCGTGACCAGTGGAGCGTGACGCGGCAGGATTCCCAACAGGCCATCTGTCGCCGGCACCTGCACGCTGGTTACCTGGGTGTCCAGGACGATTGCGTCGGGGGTGATGAGCCGCAAGGTGAGTTCGGCCATGGCGCCCTAGGCCTCCATGCCTTCCGCCTTCTTGCGAGCTTCCTCCACCGAACCGACGTACATGAAGGCCTGCTCGGGCAGGTCATCGTGCTTGCCCTCGAGGATTTCCCGGAAGGAGCGCACCGTATCCTCACGGGCCACGAACACACCGGGCGTACCGGTGAACTGTTCGGCCACGAAGAACGGCTGGGAAAGGAAGCGCTGGATGCGCCGCGCGCGGTGCACGGTCTGCTTGTCCTCGTCGGAGAGTTCCTCCGCGCCGAGGATGGCGATGATGTCACGCAGGTCGGCGAAGCGCTGCAGGATCCTCTGGACCTCCCGGGCGACGTTGTAGTGGTCCTCGCCGACGATCTGGGGATCGAGCATGCGGGAGGTCGATTTCAGGGGGTCGACTGCGGGATAGATCCCCAGCTCGGAGATCGAACGCTCGAGAATGATGGTCGAGTCGAGGTGCGCGAAGGTCGCCACGGGCGCGGGGTCGGTGATGTCGTCCGCCGGAACGTAGACGGCCTGCATCGACGTCACCGAGCCCTTCTTCGTCGATGTGATACGCTCCTGGAGCGCTCCCATCTCGGAGGCCATCGTCGGCTGGTAGCCGACGGCCGAGGGCATCCGACCGAGGAGTGCGGAAACCTCCGAACCGGCCTGGACGAAGCGGAAGATGTTGTCGACGAAGAGCAGCACGTCCTGGTTCTTTTCGTCGCGGAAGTACTCGGCCATCGTCAGACCGGAGAGCGCCACGCGCAGACGCGAGCCGGGGGGCTCGTTCATCTGCCCGAAGACGAGCACGGCGTTGTCGATCACGCTCTGCTCTTCGCCGTCGGGCGTGGTGTAGGTGGCCTCGGTCATCTCCAACCAGAGGTCGTTGCCTTCACGCGTCCGTTCGCCGACGCCGCAGAACACGGAGAAACCGCCTTTCTCGACCGCGGTGATGCGGATGAGCTCCTGGATCAGAACTGTCTTGCCGACACCGGCGCCCCCGAAGAGGCCGATCTTGCCCCCCTTGGCAAAGGGACAGAGCAGGTCGACGACCTTCAGCCCGGTTTCGAAGACCTCGGAGATGGCCTCCTGTTCCTCGAAGAGCGGCGCGGGCTTGTGGATCGGTCCGACCTCGCCGGGCGGAACTTCGCCGCGGGAGACGGTGTCGAGCGCTTCACCCAGCAGATTGAAGATCCGTCCCTTGGTACGTTCTCCGACAGGCACCTGGATGGGAGCCCCCGTGTTCACGACCTCCATGCCCCGCCGGCAACCATCGGTGGTCGCCATGGCGACGCAGCGGACGATGTCGTTGCCCAGATGCTGGGCAACTTCGAGAACGAGAACGCCTACCCGACCGCCGCTACCCGCCGTACCTTCGACGTGCAGGGCGTTGAAGATCGGAGGGAGTTCGCCGGAGGGAAAGCGGACGTCGACCACGGGGCCGAAAATCTGGGCGATGGATCCGTTGGTAAGGGTGGTGGTCATGGCTAGCGCAGAGCCTCCGCTCCGCCCACGATGTCGAGAAGGTCCTTGGTGATGCCTTCCTGGCGTTTTCGGTTGTAGATCTTCTTCAGCTCGCTCTGCATGTCGCCCGCCGCTTCCGTGGCGTTCTTCATCGACATGCGCCGGCTGGCGTATTCCGAGGTCAGCGCTTCGATCAGCGCGTTGTAGATGCGCGTTTCGAGGTAGCGCGGCACGAGGCGCGCGAAGATGGTCGCAGCGTCGGGCTCGAGGATGACGTCACCGCTCGCGAGCGATCCGCCGGCCTCCGTTGCATCGCCATCCCCCCCCAGGGAGGAGGGCTCGATGGGCAGGAAGTCGATCCAGGTCGGCACGAACCGGGCCATCGATTCGAAGGCGGTGAAGAGAACGCGTACGTTGCTGTAGGTGCCCGCCTCGAAAGCCTCGCGCAAGACGACCGCCACGCGCGCCGCTCCCCGGTAGTCGATCTTCTCGAGCTGGGGGTCGACGAAGAAGCGTTCTATCTTCCGCCCGCTTCCCGTCAGATATTGGTAGCCCTTGCGGCCGTACACGAAGAAGTCGATCTTCGATGTGTCGTCGGTGCGACGCAGGGCGCTCTCCAGCTCGCGAAAGAGGTTGGAGTTGTAGGGACCGCACAGGCCCCGATCCGAACTGACGAGCAGGAGCGCGGTCCGCTCGCCCTTCCCGGGACGGAAGAGCGGCTGGTCATCGAGGTCCTCCCCCAGGACCGCTGCGAGGTTGCCGACGAGCGTGGAGATCTCCTCCGCGTAGGGACGCGAGGCGATGGCCCTGTCCTGGAACCTGCGCAGCTTGGTCGTCGCGACCATCTCCATGGCACGCGTGATCTGCTTGATGCTGCCGACGGACTTGATCCGCAGACGAAGTTCCTTGACGCTCGCCATGGTCTAGACGAACTGCGGCTTCACCGCAGCGATGGCCTTCTCCATGGTGGCCTTGGCCTCGTCGGAAACCTTGCCTGTCTCCAGGATGGCGGCGCCCACTTCGGGGTGGCTGTCCTGCATGTGCTGAAGAAAGGCCTTTTCGAAGGCCTGCACCTTGCCGACGGGAACGTCGTCCAGACCGCCGGAGGTGCCTGCGTGGATGATCATGATCTGCTCTTCGACGGGCATCGGGACGTACTGACCCTGCTTGAGGATCTCGGTCAACCGCTCCCCGCGAGCCAGCGTGCGCTGGGTGGCCTTGTCCAGATCGGAGCCGAACTGGGCGAAGGCCTGCAGCTCGCGGTACTGGGCCAGCTCGAGGCGCAGTCCACCGGCGCTCTTCTTCATGCCAGGAATCTGGGCCGCGCCACCGACGCGAGAGACCGAGATACCGGCGTTCACGCCCGGGCGAATACCGGCGTTGAAAAGGCTCGATTCGAGGAAGATCTGGCCGTCCGTGATCGAGATCACGTTGGTGGGAATGTACGCCGAAACGTCGTTTTCCTGGGTCTCCACCACCGGCAGCGCGGTCAGAGAACCGCCGCCCTTCTTGAAGCGCGGGTTGATCTGGGGCGCGTTGTCGGCGAGGCGCGCGGCGCGCTCGAGCAGGCGGCTGTGCAGGTTGAAGACGTCGCCCGGAAAGGCTTCGCGGCCGGGCGGACGGCGCAGGAGCAGCATGACCTGGCGGTAGGCCAGAGCCTGCTTGTAGAGGTCGTCGTAAACGATGAGGACATCCCTTCCCTCATCTCGGAAACGCTCGCCCATGCTGCAGCCTCCGTAGGCCGCGAGGTACTGCATCGAGGCCTCGTCGTTTGCGCTGGCCGAAACGACGATGGTGTACGGCATGGCGCCGTGGTGTTCGAGCTTCTGCACCACATCGACGACGGTGGATTGCTTCTGGCCCATGGCGACATAGATGCAGATCACCTGCTTGGGGTGTTCCGGATCCCCGCCGCCGGTCGTCTTCTGGGAGATGATCGAATCGACCAGGAGCGCGGTCTTGCCGGTCTGGCGGTCGCCGATGATGAGCTCGCGCTGACCGCGGCCGATCGGGATCATCGCGTCGATGGCCTTGATGCCGGTCTGCAGCGGCGTGTCCACCGGCTGACGCTCCACCACGGAGGGAGCCGGCTGCTCGATCGGCAGATAGTCGTCATCGCCGACCGACAGCGGCCCGCGTCCGTCGATCGGATCGCCCAGGGCATTGACCACCCTTCCGAGCAGCGACGGCCCCGTCGGAACCGAGATGATGCGGCCCGTGGTGCGTACCTGATCGCCTTCCTTGACCTGGGAGGCATCCCCCAGGAGGACGCAACCGACGTTGTCCTCCTCCAGGTTGAGCGCGATGCCCCGCACGCCGGCGGGGAACTCCAGGAGCTCGTTCATCATGCAATCGTCGAGGCCCCACACGCGGGCCACGCCGTCGCCCACCGAAAGCACGGTGCCGACGGATTGCATGGAACTCTCGCCCTGATAGTTGGCGATCTCCTTCTCGAGGATGGAGGTGACTTCAGCAGGTCGAAGATCCATGGTGCGTTTCTCTAGATTCCGAAGTTGATGGGTGTTGGCTAGCCTTCGGCCAGGCTGGGAAGCGGGGCATCGAGCATGCGCTTCTTCAGGCCGTTCAGGCGTCCGGAAAGGGAGTGGTCGATCATGCGACTACCGACGATGACCCGCACCCCTGCGAGGAGGTCGGGGTCCACCTGGTTGTCGAGGGTGAGCGTCTTGCCCAGCTTCGACCCGATGGAGTTCGCGAGGCGCTCCACCTCGGCTGCACCCAGCGGGCGTGCACTCCGGACGAGGCCCTCCGCCGCACCCCGCTCATCGAGCACGCGGCGGTGAAAAGCCTCGCCCAGATGGCTCAGGAGCGACTCCCGGCGCTTGTCGAAGACCAATCCGACGAAGTTTCGCGTCATCTGGTGTAGCCCGGAGAGGATCGGATCGAGCCGCTTGCGACGCTCCCCCACGGAGACGCGGGCGTCGAAGAGATAGGCCCCGGCGCCAGGCTGGGAAACCTCCTCGGCGAGTCGCGCGACGTCCCGACGCACCTCTTCCAGAACGCCCGATTTCTTGGCGAGCGAGAAGAGCGCATCGGCGTAGCGCTGGGCGACCGGGTCGAGCATCAGTTCTGCGGGGCCCCCTGGCCCCCGATCAGCTGTGTGACCATACGACGATCGTCCTCGCTGTCGACGTTGCGCTCCAGAACCCGGTTGGCGGCGCTGAAGGTCAGATCGACGACCTCGCTTCGGAGCGCGGAGAGCGCCTTGTCCTGCTCGGCCTGGATCGTCTTGCGCGCATTCTCGACCATCTGGGAAGCCTCCTGCTTGGCCGCCTGAACGATCTCGTGTTCGCGCACCTCGGCCCGCTCGCGAGCATTCTGGAGCAGCTTGGCCGCCTCCGCCTGGGCTTCACCGAGGGCGACCTCGACGTCCGCGCGGGCTTTCTCGGCGTCCGCCCCCGCCTTCTCGGCAGCTGCGATGGCACGCGAAGCGTTCGCGTCGCGCTCCTCCAGCGCCCCGGTGATGGGCCCCATCACCATCTTCCAGATGAAGGGCAGGGCGCCGAGGAAGATGACCCAGGTCCAGAACAGGGTCCCGATCGAAGCGGGGTCGAGCGGGTCGAAGCCGCCGGTCCCTTCCGAGAGCGTGAGGGTGAGAATCATGGGTCGAATCCGTGGTCAATGTCAGGGTCGAAGGCCCGCGGATGCAGCCGGGAACGCATCCGGAGTCGGGCCCCCTTGTCCGCTCATGCGATTGCGATGAGTAGCGTCACCACGACGCCGAAGAGGGCCACACCCTCGATGAACGCCGCCAGGATGATCGAGCTGGTTCGAATGTCGTCGGTCGCCTCGGGCTGGCGCGCGATGCTTTCGGCCGTCGCCGCACCGATCTTGCCGATACCGATGCCGGCGCCGATCGCGACGATGCCGGCACCGATGCCCGCACCCATGGCGCCGAAGTTGGGACCGACTTCAACGACCTCCGGAATGATCTCCTCGATGATGGGCAGAACCTCGATCACCTCCTGAATGGGAATGTACATGCGTTTGTTCTCTTTGTTTCGGATGGCGGCGTTCGCCGCGGGCGTCTCGGGTCAGTTGGTGAAGAATCGTTCTGGCTCCGCGCTGAAGAAGGCGCGGCTCCGGTGTTCGTGGACATCAGTGGTCCGGATGCAGCGAGCCCTGGATGAAGATGATCGAGAGCTGCGTGAAGATGAAGGCCTGCAAGAGAGCGACGAAGGCTTCGACGATCATGATGAAGACGCCGATTCCGGCGGCCAGGGGAGCTACGCCCCAGCCGACTCCCTGGCCATAGCGTTCCGGCGCGGCCAGGAAGAAGATCAGCCCCATGAACGAAAGCACCACCATGTGGCCCCCGGTCATGTTGGCGAAGAGGCGGATGGTCAGTGCAAAGGGCTTCACCAGGACACCGACGACCTCGACGACGAAGAGCAGCGGCACCAGGGCCAGGGGAGCGTGGGGAACCAGGTTTTTCCAGTAGGCCAGCGGCCCCTGGACGATCATCCCGCCCCCGACCATGAGCAGCAGCGTCGTCGTCGCCATTCCGGCCGTGATCCACACGTTCGCCGTTGCGGTGGCGGAATGGGGGGCCAGGCCCGCGAGGTTCATGAACGCGATGAAGAAGAAGACGCTCAGGAAATACGGCAGGAACTTGCGGCCCAGCTCCTTCCCCATCGTGGGATAGACCATCTCGTCACGGATCCACATGGCGAATCCGGCGAACATGCGAGTCAGGGCATCGCCCCTTTGCGTGCGCAGGTAGCGCGGAACGCCGGAGAGACAGATCAGGCACAAGAGCACCGAGGCGACCTGAAAAATCTGGACGTTGTAGATGGTCGTGTAGGGATACTCGACTTCGGGGGCTATGCGCTGCTGGAAGTCGACCGGCTTCTTCAGCATCGGCATCTCCAACGGCAGCACCTTCAACGGCAGCTCGAGAAGGTATTCCTCTTCGCCGTGGGCGGCGCCGGGATCCTTCACCAGGGGCGCGGGCATCAGGTGCATGAAGAGGGTTTCGAAGACGTTCTTGCCCGAACTGTGCGCGCTGTAGTTCGCGCTGACGTAGCAGGAGCAGGCCACCACGGCCAGAGCCAGGAGGCCGCGCGAGCAGAGGACGTACGAGCCCAAGCGCTTCATGATGCTCGGACCGCGGCCGGGACTTGTGTCCGCAGGTTGCGCAAGGCCCCGACGGCCCCGAGCGGCACGATGAGCGCCACCGTCGCCGCGTAGGCGATCAGGAAGCTCTTCCAGTGCACCAGGTCCTGGGTGGCCTGAAGGAAGCGCAGTGCAACTCCACCGACCAGGAGCACGGTCAGCTTCGCCAGGGCCAGCGCTACAAAGGCATGCAGGGCCCGTTCCGGTCTCGTGCGCATGATGTGGCGCTGGTAGAGCACTCCCAATCCACCGAGACCGGCACCGGTCGCGAATCCCACGAGGACCCCGTTGCCCAGCACGCCGCCGAGCTTCCACGCCACCGCCACGGCGGCGGCGCAAGCGAAGAAAGCGATGATGGACGACCGGATCATCGATCTTTCGGATGCGTCCCGGAAGGGGGTGGCAAGAACTTGCGGATCATGTTGTAGAGCCCGAGGCCGAAGCCCAAGAAAACACCGGCCAGCAGGAACCACGGTCGGCTCTCCAGTTTCCCGTCGAGCAGGCTCCCGAGCCAGGCGAAGACACCGATCGTCGCCGCGAGGTGCACCCCGGCGCCGGAGAAGCGATAGAGATCGGATCGTGATCGATCGTTGTCGGGGCCAGCATCACTGGGCTCTTCGCCCATCGGGCGGGGTACCTTAGAGGGACGCGAAACGGAGGTGAGAACGGAACGGCTCGGCAGCCGACCGGCGTGCCGAATCGATCGGCCAGCCGATTTGCGAAACAGTCTCTTGCCGCGAATGGGCCGCGTCAACCCGAGCCTTCGAAGAGTTTGGCGATTTTCCCCGGATCTGCGAGTCTGCGCGTGAGCTGATCCCAAACGCTGAGTAGTGTGGCCGCCCTTTCGTCGCCACCCTCCAAAAAGACCCCGACCCGGCTACCAACGTGGAAAAGACGCTCGTCCTCCTCAAGCCCGACGCCGTTCAGCGCGGCCTCATCGGCCGCATACTCAACCGATTCGAGGAGAAGGGCCTTCAGATCGTGGGCCTGAAGCTGCGCCGCTTCCCCCTCGACGTGATCCGCGAGCACTACGCCGTGCACCGCGAGCGCCCGTTCTACGACAACCTGGTGGAGTTCATGACCTCCGGCCCGGTCGCGGCCGTCTGCCTCGAGGGCAAGAACGCCATCGGGGTGACGCGGACCCTGATGGGCCCGACCCAGTCCGCCGAGGCCGCACCGGGCACCCTGCGGGGCGACTACGGGATGTCCTTCTCCAACAACCTGGTCCACGGTTCCGACGGGCCCGAGTCCGCGGAGAAGGAGCTGGCGCTCTTCTTCGGGGAGGACGGCGATCTCTGCGAATGGACCCCGGCCGCGCAGAACTGGGTCTACGGCATCGAGGAGCGCTAGTGCCACAGGCAGAGAGTTGCCCCCGGGTGCCATGATGGGCCTTTCCGCGCGCCACATCGGCGAGCTCGTTTCCGAGCTCGAAGCCCTCCTCCGGGGAACCCGCGTCCAGGCGGTGGCGGCCCACCCCCCGCGGGATCTCCTCTTCGTACTTCTCCCCCCTCAGACAGACGCCAGGATCCTGCGTCTGCGTCTCTCCGCCGAGGCGGGGCTGGCGCGCTTGCACCTGCAGATCGAACGCATCCACCGGCATGCGGGCGCGTCCTCGCCCTTCTTCGCCGCCGTCGAAGAGGCCTTCACCGGGGCGAGCGATTTCCACCTCGAACAGCTCGCGGGGGATCGCATCGTCGCCGTCCGGGCCCGCCGCCCTCCCGGACGAGACGGGGCCCGGGCGAGCTTGATCCTCGAGTTGACCGGACGCCATCCCAACTTCCTGCTGCTCGACGCGGGAGGACGGATCGCGGCGCGCTTGATCGAGCCCGGGGCGAAGTCCAGGAGCTTCGAGCGGCTCGCCGTCGGCGCGACCTACGCACCGCCCGGGGGCCGGCCCCCTCCGCCCGGCGAAGACCTGCTCTCCTGTTTCCCCCGGCCCCCCGACGGGCCCTCGGACCTGGCCGGCCGTGCCCCCCTGTCGTGGACCGTCGAATCCTCCCTCGGCCGCGAAGCGCTCGAGCGCCACGCGGAGGCCGGGTCCGCCGAGCTCCGGCGGCGCCTCGAACGACGGCGTCGGGGCGCCGCCGATCTCGTGCGCGGTTTGGAGGAACGCGCTCGTCAGGCGGATCGCGCCGAGCGCGTCCGTCAGGACGGCGAGCTCCTGAACGCCCACATCACCGAGGTGCGGCGCGGAATGGCGGAGATCACCCTGCCCGACAGCTTCCTGGCGGAAGCTCCGCCCCGCACGATCCAGCTGGACGAGGGGCTCAGCCCCCGTCGGAACGTGGAAAAGCTCTTCGCGCGCTACAGGAAGCTCAAGCGAAGCGCGGAACGACTGCCCGAGGAACTCGCCCTGGCCGAGGCCACCCTCGAGCGCATCGAGGACTTCTTCCAACGGATGCAGGAGGGAAGCCGAGGCTGCGCCGAGCTGGAAGAGGAGGCGCTCCGGTGCGGAGTCCTGCTCCCCAAGCAAGAGACCCACAAAAAACCCCGTCGGGAACCCCGCCGCCCCTACCTCATCTTTCGCAGCGCGCGCGGCGCTGAGATCCGCGTCGGTCGTTCCGCGGCGGACAACGACGCCCTGACTTTCCACGAATCCCGTGGCAACGACCTGTGGCTGCACACGTCCGACGCCCCCGGCAGCCACGTGATCCTGCGGCTGGAAAAGGGGCAGGAGCCCGACCCCCAGGACACCCTCGACGCGGCCCATCTGGCCGCCCACTTCTCCCCCCTCAGGGGAGCGCGCAAGATCGACGTTCACGTGGCCCGGCGCAAGGAGGTGAGAAAGCCCCGGGGGGCCAAGCCCGGACTGGTGGTGCTCTCCGCCGGGAAGACCCTGCGGGTCCGGGTGGACGCGGAGAGGCTCCGGCGCCTTCTGGAGACCCGACGCGGCCCCGATCGGCCTCCCGGGGATCGAAATCAACGCCCCTAGTCGCCGCGGAACGGGCGCCTCGAAGGCCGGGCGGCCTGCGCCTCCGCTGGGGCCCCGGAGAATCGATCGAGCCGGCGCAGGGGACGTCGTCGAGGCATCGAGTTCCCCTTTCGAGGGGGTTGCGAGAAAAGTCTGACCCCCCCTACCCCACTCCCTTCCGGTGCGCCCACCTCCGCGGGAAAGAACCGGGGCTCATCGACCAAGATCGCCCTGCACGGGGTAGTATCCGGGGCGGCGCCCCCCCCCTAATACGTATCCCTCCGAAGAGGACCATGGCCAGGACTCCTTTTTCGCTCCCCTGCACTCTGTTGTTGCTTGCGGTCCCCTTTGCGCAGCAGGCTTCCGGCCAGGTCCCCGGGAGTGTCAATCTCAACCCGACACCCCCGCCGGACGTTGCCTACCCGACGTTTCTGGATGACTCCAACGCGCTCGAAGGGATCGGAACGGAACTCGACGGAGACAATGTCGGACGCGGCGTGGCCTGGGTCGACGTCGTCGGCCACGACCCGATGGACCCCGCCATGCCCGGTCCGCCGGACGGCGTCATCGACCTGGTTCTCGCCAACTCCAACTCCCCCGCGTTGCCCCTCAACGCCCCGGCCGGTTCGCTCCTGACGCCCCCCATCGGCACGAACCACAGCAGCTGCAAGGTCTTCCGCGGAGAGCCCGACGGCACCTTCACCGACGTGACGTCCTCCATGGGAGCGAGCGGGTTCGGGTTCGACATCCTCTATCCGGGGGGGTCCCCCTGGGGTGTGCTTCCCGGCGACTTCGACAACGACGGGGACTACGACCTCTTCTTCCCCTGCGGCGCGTTCAACACGTCGAGCATCAACGGACTGCTGGCAAACGACGGCGACGGCACCTTCTCGTACATCTCGACCTCCGCTGGACACATGTCCGAACGCCAAGCCTCCTTCGGCGGCAGCTGGTTCGACCTCGACAGGGACGGGGACCTCGACCTCTACGTCACCAACGCGGTCGACATCCTCGACAACTACTACACGTGCCCTCCGGACCTGGACGACGATCCGAGCGACCCCAACGACCCCCCCGCGTGCCGGCCAGACCCCCAGGATCGCCTGTACCGCAACAACGGCGACTCGACCTTCCTCGAAATCGGATTCGCCGCCGGAACCCATCTACGCTCGAACGGCTTCGGTGTCGTCACCTCCGACCTCGACAGGGACGGCTGGACCGACGTCGTCGTCTCCTGCTTCAAGCAGTACAACAAGGTCTTCTATAACGACGGCGACGGTACCTTCTCGTTCATGGCTCCGCCGGGCAGCCCGTTCCTTCTGGATATAAACGCCGACATGGAGCCGCTCGACCCGATGGATTCGGGGGGGGTCTGGGTACTGAAGAACACACCCGACCCCACCACCCTCCAGATCATTCCGTTCAGCGGTCACAACAGCATCCCGGTCGAGGTCGCCGACCTCAACGGTGACGGCTGGCCGGACATCCTCTACGGGCTCTGGTCCGCCCAGCTTCCCGATTCCGATCCCACCAGCGGCGCCGGTGCTCTCTACGCCGGGGCCGAGCGTCAGTACCTCTACCTGAACGCGGGCGACCTCGACCTCGACGGACGGGGCGACGGCCTCTACCGCGAGGTCGGGCTAGGCACGCGCTTCAACCACGTCGCGGGCACCATGGGCCTTCTGGTGGCGGACTTCAACCTGGACGGCTACCC
Source organism: Planctomycetota bacterium (assembly GCA_002683825.1). GTDB lineage: Bacteria > Planctomycetota > UBA1135 > UBA1135. The sequence goes on along the minus strand of NYUD01000073.1, from coordinate 146,604 downwards.
CGACATCTACGCCGGCAACGGCGGTCCGGACGTCGCGGTGCAGCTCGAAGAGGACTTCCTCTACATGAACAACGGGCCCAGCTGGCCCGAGTGGGTCGTCCCCCAGAACGATCCGCCCCAGGCATTCCCCAAGACCCTGTATGAAGTCGGCGCCCTGGCGGGCACCTACGCCAACACCTTCATGTCCCACGGCGTGATGGTGCGGGTGACCCGGGATTCGGGCACCGACATCTACGTCGCCAACGGCGGACCGGCGCTGAACAATCAGGGACAGCCCAACATCTACTACAGGAACCAGGGCAACTCCCTGGGGACCGGATACCGCGGCCTGGAAATCGGCCTCACGCCGGACGGCTCTCCGCCGGGCGCCTTCGGGACGCGGGTCACGGTGTCCCGCCGGGCCGAGGGCGGCGACCTGGAGATCCAGATGCAGGAGCGGCGCTCGAGCTTCGGCTTCAGCTCCGCCAACTACGGCCCGCTGGTCTTCGGTCTGGGCAACAGCAAGCCGCTGTTCGCCGACGTCGAATGGCCGACGGGGATCCGTCAAGGACGACTGCTCCTGGACACCCTGGCCCCGACCCGCGTCGACCTCACCGAGACCGATCTCTCGATGGAGTCGGGACTCGATCTCGGGGGAACGAACATCCTGATCGACTTCGACAACCGTTCCGCCTCGCCCCACAACGGGGTTCTACGCTGGCAGGCGGTGCGGGCCTCCCCCCACACGGGTCCGCCACCCGCGGTTCCGGGACTGAACGGCGGCACCGCCCACGCGGCCCAGAAGAAGGTCTGGGCCCCGGGACCGTGGAACGATCTGGCCCCGGTTTCCATCGGCCCCGGCTCGCCCCTGCAGGTCAGCATGGCATTGCCGGCGATCCCCGCCCCCGTCCTCTTCCACCTCGCCTACTTCGAAGGCGAGACGATCGTGAACGCAACCGGCCTCTGGCTGGACGGCACGGCGCCCCTCACCGCCGACCCCGACGACGCGGCCTCGAAGCTTGCCGCCCTGGGACGACTCGCCGGCGGAGACCTCCTCACACCCTATCGTCGGCCCAGTCCGCAGACCCCGGGCGCGGCGCTTCCGCATCTGACGGTGCGTCGCGGTCTCACGGTCGAAGCCGATCGCCTGAGCGTGAACGCCCCGAACGCCAAGCTCACCCACACGATCGATCTGAGGCGTGCGGATGCCCTGACCCTGGCCGGCGGACTGCACGCGCGCTGGAAGGACGGACGTTTTCGGCTGCAGCCCGGTGACGACCACGCCCTGGTCGCCATCGGCCAGGACGGCGCCCTGGAGGTCTACCTGGGGGTCCCCGAGGGCTGCTGCGACCCCAAGATCGAAGAGCCGATCCGCATCCTGCGCTTCGAGGGCTTCCGGAGTCTCACCGCTGACGGCGTCCCCTACTCCACGCGGCTGGAGCCGATCGGCCCGCGGCCCGCCCGGCGCCCCCTGAAATAGCCCTTCCTGTAGCACGAGGAGTACGGGGGGGTATAGGATCGCCTCCCAGGCCGCTTCGGGCCCGGTGAGCACCCACCCTTGAAGATCCCCTTTCTTACCGCTCTGGCTTTCTTGCCCCTCGGGGCGAGCTGCTTCCATACCCTCGAGAGCCGTCGTGAGCCCTCGCGGGAGCAGAAGCTGGACCTCTACACCACGACCGCCACCTACCTCTACGAGGACGGGGACCTGGAACGCGCCCAGCAACAGGCGGTGAAAGCCCTCGAGATCGACCCGGACCACCGGACCATGCGGCGCATGATCGGCTGGATACGGCTGCGTCTGGGGAGCAACGAAGACGTCATTTACGCCGAGGACTTCTTCAACCGACTGATCGAGGACGGCGACGACAGTCCGGCCACGGTCCTCGGCCTGGCCATCGCCTACGAACGACTCGGCAACGCCTACGACGTCCTGGGCCGCGCGATCGAGGCCGACCGGCACATGCCCGAGAAAGGTGTCGAGGTCGAGGATTCCGCCGCGGACAAGCGTGCGACCGCCGAACGGTACTGGAACAAGGCCATCGTTTTGCTCGAGGGCCTGCTTCGAAACGGCGAGGGCAACACGGATGCCATGAACGCGCTCCAGCGCGTTTACGCAGCACTGGAGCGCTTCGACGAGAGCCTCGCGTGGTCCGAGAAACTTCTCGAGCGCTCCGAGGCGGAACTCGAAACCTGGCAGCGCATGCTGACCTCCGAGCATCTGACCGACGAGGAGGAAGAGTTCTTCCGGAACAACCAGGAAAGCGCCCACAGGCTCCGCACCCAGACCCATCTCTTCGCCGCCACGCTGCTGTTCAAGCACCGTCGACACCGCGATGCCCTGCTCCATCTCGACGCGGTCGTCGCGGGCTCGCCCAACCTCCCCGAGGCCTACAGCATCCGGGGACAGCTGCTCTTCAGGCTCGGGGAATTCCAGCGGGCTATGGACGACCTGGACCGCTTCCTGAGCCTCTCCGAGGCGTCCAACGAGCATCCGGACATTCTCCGTGCCTTCGACATGCGCAACCGCTGCGAGCAGGAGCTGGCGAGCACCCGACGGCGCGGCTAGCCCACCTACCTGTTCTTGAAAGGCGCCCTGGGCGCCAACTTCACCGGCGTCCACTTGCGCGTGCGCCGCTGGCCGAACTCATCGACCCAAACCACCTCCAGGGGCGTCATGGGATCCCTGTTCGCCATCACAACCCCGATGTCTTCCCTCTTCTTGAGCTCGCGATCGTTCAACTTGAGCAGCACGTGTCCGCGGCGGACACCGAAGAGGTAAGCCAGGGTTCCGGGGGCGGTCGACAGGACGTACAACCCCAGGCCCGGCTCCAGCCCGAGCTCCCCCGCGAGCTCGGGGCTCACCGAATCGACCCTCACGCCGAGTTTGTCTGTGCGCACCGGTCGACTCTCGCTCCGGGGTGAAACGAGGGACCGCGGAATCCCGGCAGGGTTCTGCCGGAGCAAGTCCTCGAGCCAGCTGCGGGCGTCTTCGCCGTATTCCAGGGGATCGAGCAAACTGCGCCAGGCGCCGCCGACCCGGGGGCCCACCTGGAAGCTGAAGCGACCCTGACCACCGAAGCCTTGAATGGCGATGCCGAGCTCCTCTTCGAGTTCGGGATGCTCTCCGAGGATGTCCTCGATGGATTCACCCTCGAAACTGCGGCGCTCTTCGGATCCGTCGACCCCTTCGACCACCTCGAGCCTGGCTCCTTCGGGGCCCTTGCTAACCTCGATGCGGCAGGACGAGCTCGCCCCCGCACCGGACAGGGCTCCGGGCAGGCCGTAGGACAACCCGAGGCCGGGCCCGACCGGGAGTTCATCAAAGAGTTCTTTGAGGGTCCGATCGGGCCCCATGGCATCGATCCGGAACAGGTTGTGGAGCGGGAAGTTCGGACGGCCCAATTCACGCAGGGCCAGACGGGCGGTCCAGGCCACGTCGGTGCGCGCTGGATCCTGCGCGAGGTTTTCCAGGAAAGCTCGGGCCCGGGGATCGACGCGGACGCGGCGCAGCAGCACCTCGTAGTAGGTCTCCCGTTCGTCGAGGTCGGGGATGCCCAGCAGCTCGACCCATTCATCGCCGTCGAACTCGCCCGTCAAGAGCCTCTGCACCCGATCCTGGGCGCGCTCGTTGCTGGGCAAGGGGTCGACACGCTCGAGCGTTTGCGCGCGTTCCTCCTGAGCTGACCCCACCCCGATGGCGGCGATCAACAGGGCGGGAAAAAGCGCTTGGGTGCCCGGGTGCATCATCGTGTTGTCCTCCTGCTTTCAGTGACTCAGGAACGGGACCGGCCGCGCCGGTTCACTCGTAGCCGGTCAACGAGGCCGGTGTGCGCTGCGGCCGTTTCCGCAGGCCGCGCCGGAGCGGGAAACGCATCTCCTCGGCGTCCTCCGTGAAGTTCTCCTCGTTTGGAAGAACCTTTTTCAGCTGCACGTTCGCCACGGGGATCGCCCGCGGCGCGACGTCTTCGGGACCGGATCCCCGGTCGAGCAGCCCGGCGGATCCGGAACGATCCGCGAGGGGGCCTGCGGAGGTCTCCAGGTCCGGAGACGGACCGGAGCCGTCGCCCTTCCAGAGGAGGAACAGAACGCACGCTGCAGCGACCACGGGCCCCCATGCGGCGACGCGCCGAAGCAGCCGTCCGCGTGGTTGCGGCCCGGGGGACGGGAGGTGAACCGGATCCATCCCGGACTTCCCCGGCCGGGAGCTGTCGGCGGGGTTCGCGAGCGTCGGCCAGCGTGAGGGAATCGCCGGCGAGACGGAGCGATCTCCGAGCAGCCCCTCTTCCTGGAGTGCCGACCGCACGCCCTCCCAGAGGGCCGGACAGCGATAATCGGCTTCCCGCTGCCGCAAGGTCGCCACGAGCGCCTCTCGGCCGCGTTCGGCGGTTCGCACGGCTTCAGCGCAAGAAGGACACCTCTGGAGGTGCTCGCGCACAGTCGCGAGCACCTCCAGATCGAGGTCTCCACCGATGAAGAGGGGGATCCGCTCGCGAACCTCCCTGCATGCCGCCCCAGGTTCTTCAGTCTTGGAATTCATCCGTTCGGAAGGTGGGGTCCCACTGGAGCATCGGAGAGTTCAAAGCCCCCAAAAGGACCGTTCGATTCGTCTTCAAGGGCATCTACGGGAGAGTCTCCGGGGGGTTGGAGTCTTCCGGGGAAGAAACCAGAAAAGGGTCGGCTACCGAGCTTTCCATGCGTTCCCACTCGGCCAGAAAGAGCTTCCGCCCGCGGTGCAGACGCCAGCGCACGGTCACGTGGGTGGCCCCCACGATCCGTGCGATCTCGGTACAGGGCAGGCCCTCGAGTTCGCGCAGGACCATCACCGTGCGGAAATGGGGCGCGAGGCGGTCGATGCATGCGCGCACGCGATCCGCGGTTTCACGGCGCTCCATATCGGCCGAGGGGACCTCCGCCTCGGGATCGACCAGATCGAGGTCCGCCTCGTCGCCGTCCGCTGACGAGGTGCTCACGGCGGGACGACGCTTGCGCAGGTGGTCGATCGCCAGGTTGGTCACGATCCGATAGAGCCAGGTCGTGAATTCGTGGCGAAAGTCGAAGCGATCGATATGGCGAAAGACGCGCAGGAACCCCTCCTGGGCCAGATCGCGAGCGTCCTCGCGGTTGGACACCATCGAGAGAGCGACCCGCACGGCCCGTTCTTCATGACGCGACACCAGCTGGGCGTAGGCCGCCTCCTCCCCCCTCTGGGCGCCGTGCACAAGGTCGTGGTCGCTCGGGCCGGCCTCCCGCAGCGGGCCCTCGGGCTCCGACTCCCGGCCCTGCCCCTCCCGGGGCCCGTCGCCGGCCTCTGTGTCGAATTCCACCGTTTCGGATCCGGCGCGCTTGCGGGGCTCTTCAGGATCGCTCGAGGAAGGCGGCGTCATGGGACACGGGTTGCCAGCTGGATTGTCGCGCAAGGGACGCACGCTCGGGCGAGGAAGGTTCGTCAAAAGCGAATTCGGATTCATGGCCGGTCTGCCCCCCCGGGCCGACTACGGCACTACGGCGTACGACGTTGGTAGGAATGCTTAACTCAGGCGTGGGAAGCGTCCCTCCATTTCGGACATGTGACGATATTTCCGACGCCGATCCTCCAAGAGCCTGTCGATCGGAGTCTCCAGGAGCTCATCCAGGTTCCGGATCAGAACCCGCTTCACCTCGTCCATGGCCACCATGGGGGCCCTGTGAGCTCCTCCGAGAGGTTCGCGCACCACCTCATCGATCACGCCCAGCCGATCGAGATCCTTGGACGTCAATCGCAACGCCTCGGCGGCGTCGGGGGATCGATCCCCATCCCTCCACAGGATCGCGGCGCAGCCCTCGGGACTGATCACCGAGTAGTACGCGTGTTCGAGCATGAGAACGCGATCACCGACGCCGATGCCCAGGGCACCGCCCGAGCCCCCTTCGCCGATGACGACCACGAGGATCGGAACCCGCAGCGAGAACATCTCCAGGATGTTCTCCGCGATGGCCATGGCCTGGCCGCGCTCCTCCGCCCCGATGCCGGGGTAGGCCCCCGGGGTGTTGATCATGCTCACGATGGGAATTCCGAGCCGCTCGGCCAGCTTCATCTTCCGCAGCGCCTTGCGATAGCCCTCCGGGTGGGCGCAACCGAAGTTGCACTCGAGCCGTTCCTTGGTCGTGCGACCCTTGCGATGGGCGACCAGGAGAAAGCGATACTCCTCCATGGTGGCCAGACCGGTGACGATGGCACGATCGTCCCCGAAGGTGCGGTCACCGTGCAACTCGATGAAATCATCGAGCAGCTCGGCGATGTAGTCGGACGCCACCGGGCGCTTGGGGTGACGGGCGACGTTGACCCGCTCCCACGCCGTGAGGTCCGAGTAGGTCTTGTCGATCGTGTCCCGCAGGCGCGCCTTGAGCGCCTCGATCTCCATGGAGATATCGAGTCGGGTCTCGAGGGACAGGGATTCGAGCTCGGCGATCTGGGTTTCGATCTCCTCGATCGGGCGCTCGAAGGCCATGCCCCCCTTGGGGCGCTTGGGCGAATCACTCAAGGGGAACTCACAACTCGGGTCCATGGTCGGCCATGAACCCGCAACCTGCAAGCTTGCGGTCCTTGGGCCCGGGCCGCGGGGTTTCTAACCTAGGGAGGCTTCGGTCGATGATCGGGGCCCATCACCATGACGCAGCCCGCATCCACCGCTCCTTTGCCCACCTCCCCGTCCTCCTCCGAATCCGGTGCCCGAACCCCCGCGTGGCGCGTTGAAATCTCCCGCCGCGAACGGTTCGGCGACCCCGTAGGCCTCCGCGCCGGGGAGGATCTCCGGGAACTGGGGATCGTCACCGCCCGCGTCCGCTCGGTCCGCGGAATCCTCCTTTCGCCGGGCTACGGGGCGGAAACCGTCCAGGAGATCGCCCGCTCCCACCTGGCCGATCCCGTGGTGGACGTGGTTCGGATCACCCCCCCCGCTCCGGCGCGGGGGCCGGCGGAGCCCGCTGAGGATCGGGAACGGGCGCCCCACCGCATCCACGTGCTGAGGAGACCGGGTGTCTCCGACCCGGTGGCCCGTACGATCGAGGGGCTGCTCGAACACACGCAATTGTTGCCCGCCGAGGGCTCCAAGAACCTCGTGGCGACCTATCGCAGCTTCGAGATCGATACCGAGACGAGCTCGGCCGAACTCGCCCGGGCCGCGGCCAAGGCCTTCGCCAACCCGACGATCGAGATCCTGCGCATGGACGACGATCCGCTGCCCTACGGCATCGAGCTTCCTTCCTCCCGGCGGGGTCGTGTCGAGGTGGCGCTCTGTCGCGCCGGCGCCGGCGAGCTCGAGGCGCTTTCGCTCGAAGGCGGACTCGCCCTGGATCTCACGGAGATGGAGGCGATTCAAGACCATTTCGTCGCGCTGCAACGTGAACCGACCGCCTGCGAGCTCGAGACGATCGCCCAGACCTGGAGCGAGCACTGCAAACACAAGACCCTCACGGGCATCTGCGAGTTCCATCCGCCCGACGGAGGCGCGCCCGAACGCATCGACAACCTCTTGAAGGAGACGATCGTGCGCGCCACCCGTGAGCTGGACCGCGACTTCTGCGTCAGCGTCTTCGTCGACAACGCCGGAATCATCGCCTTCGACCGGGGCTTCGATCTCTGCATCAAGGTCGAGACCCACAATCACCCCTCGGCCCTCGATCCCTACGGCGGGGCAGGCACGGGCATCGGCGGCGTCATCCGCGACATCCTGGGCGCCGGTCGCGGCTCGTTCCCGATCGCCAACACCGACTGCTTCTTCGTCGGCCCCCAGGATCTTCCGCCCGAGCGGATTCCCAAGGGCGCTCTGCACCCGCGCCGCATCTTGCGCGGCGTGGTGGCCGGCGTGCGCGACTACGGCAATCGCATGGGTATTCCCACCGTCAACGGCGGGGTCTGGTTCGACGAGCGCTACACCGCCAACCCCCTCGTTTTCTGCGGAACCCTCGGGCTCCTGCCCCACGAGTTTGCGAACAAGGAGGTTCGGCCGGGGGATCTCATCGTCACGGTCGGCGGCCGCACGGGTCGGGACGGGATCCACGGCGCGACGTTCTCATCCATCGAGCTCTCGGAGGACTCCGACGAGCTCTCCTCCTCGGCGGTCCAGATCGGCGACCCCATCGCCGAGAAACGCGTCCTCGACGGCCTGATGATCGCGCGCGACCGCGGGCTCTACCGCGGTATCACCGACTGCGGAGCGGGCGGTTTCTCTTCCGCTGTCGGAGAGATGGGAGAGGCCTGCGGCGCCGAAGTGGACCTGGAACGAGCCCCTTTGAAGTACGCCGGACTCGCTTCCCACGAGGTCTGGATCAGTGAAGCCCAGGAGCGCATGGTGCTCGGCGTTCCGCCGGAAAAACTCGACGAGCTGATCGAGGTCTTCGCCGAGGAGGATGTCGAGGCGAGCGTGATCGGCCGCTTCACCGACACGGGCAAGCTGGTGCTGCACGACGACGGAGAGCTCGTGGGCGAGCTGGACATGCACTTCCTGCACCAGGGCGCCCCACGGCCCTTGCAGCACGCCTCGTGGACGCCGCCCGAGGAAGACGATCCCGGTTGTCCGCCATGCACCGATCACGGGGCGATGCTGGACGCGCTGCTACGCGCTCCCAACGTGCGCAGCAAGGAGTGGATCATCCGCCAGTACGACCACGAGGTGCAGGGTCGTTCGGTGATCAAGCCCCTGGTCGGCCTGCGCGGCGACGGTCCCGGCGACGCGGCCTGTTTGAAGCCGCTCGACGAGTCGCAAAAGGGCGCCGTGATCGCTTGCGGAGCCAACCCCCTCTACGGAGAGAGCGACCCCGAGGCCATGACCCTGGCTGCGATCGACGAGGCTCTACGCAACGCCGTGTGTGTCGGTGCGGATCCCGATCACGCTTGCCTCTTGGACAATTTCTCCTGGGGCGACTGCTCGGATCCCAACGAAATGGGGGCGCTCGTTCTGACCGCGAAGGCGTGCTACCGGGGAGCCATGGCCTATCGCACTCCCTTCGTGTCGGGAAAGGACAGTCTGAACAACACCTACCGCGTCGGCGACGAAATCCACTCGATCCCGAAGACGCTCTTGATCACGGCCCTGGCGGTCGCGCCTGACGTCGAACGATGCCTCACGATGGATCTCAAGGCCACCGGGAACCTGATCTACCTGGTCGGCGAGACCGCCGCGGACCTCGGCGGCTCGCACTACCTTCTCGAACGCAAGCTGCGCGGCGGTCGCGTGCCCAGACCGGATCTGGAAAGGGCACCCGGGCTGCTGCGCGCCCTGGCCCGGGCCATCGCAGAGCGAACGGTGGCGAGCGCCCACGATCTCTCCGAGGGTGGCCTGGCCGTCGCCGCCGCCGAAATGTGTCTCGCGGGAGACCGGGGACTCGCGCTCGACCTGGCCCAGGTGCCGGTCGCCGGCGGGCAGGGAGCGCCCCCCGCCGGCGCCGAAGCATGCGATCCGGATGCGCTGCGCCTCTACTCCGAGTCGTGCACGCGCTTCTTGGTCGAGGTCCCTCCCGCGGATCGGGAAGCCTTCGAGACGGCACTCCGCGGATTCCCCTACGCCCGGCTCGGCAGGGTGCGAAGAGAACCGCGCTTGCAGGTTCGGGGCGTCTCGGGAACGACCCTCTTCGAGTCCGACGTCGCCGAACTTCGGCGCGCCTTCACCTCCTCTCCGCAAGCCCTACCCCACAGTCCCCCCGTATGAGAAGCGCCACAGCCACCGATGTTCGCGCCCTCGTCCTTCGATCCGCCGGAACGAACTGCGACGGCGAAACCGTCGCGGCCCTCCGCAACGTCGGCGCCGACTGCCGGCTCGCCCACCTGAACGCCATCGAGCGCGACCCGAGCAGGCTGGCCGACACCGACATCCTCGTCCTGGCCGGCGGCTTCAGCTACGGGGATGACATCGCCGCGGGTCGCGTCTTCGCGCGCGAGATCGCCCACCGACTCGGAGACCCGCTCCGGGCCCATATCGAACGTGGCGGGCTGCTCCTGGGCATCTGCAACGGCTTCCAGATCCTGCTCGAACTCGGCCTGCTGCAGGATCCGGGGTTCACCCCCTCCGAGCGCGGGATCGCCCTGACGGCCAACGCTTCGGGGCGCTTCGAGTGTCGCTGGGTCACGCTGCGCCTGCACGAGTGCGCGGCGGAGTGGGTCCATTCCCAAGAGCTCCTCGACACGCCCGTCGCCCATGCCGAGGGTCGCTTCGTCGCGCGCGATCTCGACGTCGTCCAGGAGCTCATCGACCGGCGCCAGGTCGCCTTCACCTATGCGGATCCGAACGCCCCCTCCATCTCCACGGGGCCGAGCCACCAGGAAGCCCTCTCCTACCCGTTGAATCCCAACGGCTCAGTCGCGAACATCGCCGGCATCACCGACCCCAGCGGCCGCATCGTGGGGCTGATGCCCCACCCCGAACGCAACCGTACCCCCTGGAACCACCCGCACTGGACCCGCCCGGACCTCGACCGTCGCCATCGCGGCGAAGGGCTGGGCCTGTTTCGGCGAATGGTCGCCTTTGTCGAACGCGAACGCATCTCCCGTCCCTCTTGAATCAAACGAAATGACACCATGAAAATGCTCCGCCCGCTTCTCGTCCCCCTTCTCGGTCTCCTGGTCGCCACGTCGTCCGGTTGCATCGCCCTTGTTGCCGGGGCCAGCGTCGGCTTTCTGGTGAGCCAGCAAGTCCTGCCCAACGACGTGCACACCGCACAGGTTCGGCTGGATGTGGATAAGGTCTGGACTTCGGTCAACGAGACGCTCTCGTTTTTTTCCGACCCCGGCACCGAGCTCGAGGTGCAGGACTACCCGCGTGTCATTCACGCGGCGGTCGGCAACTCCAAGGTCACGGTGGAGGTCGAAGCCCAGGACATGCAACTGACCGTGATTCGCGTCTATGCCGAGCGCTACTTCACCAACGACAATGAAACGGCCGAGACCGTCATGTCGAAGATTCTTGCCCGGCTGGACGATTAGTGCCTTCCTGGCTGTCGCGTAGCTTCGTGCAGCCGGCACAGACACCGAAGAGGCGCAGGTTGTGGCTACGGAGCGAGAAGCCCTTCTTGCGGGCCGCCTCTTCCTGAAACTCTTCGATGCGTTGATCGTAGAACTCCTCGATCTTGCCGCAATCGAGGCAAACCATGTGATCGTGGTGGCGGTGCCCGAGGATGTGTTCGTAGAGCAACTCACCCTGGCCGGTGTCTAGGGATTCGAGGAAGCCCCCCTCCACCAGAAGGCTCAGGGTGCGATAGACCGTGGCACGCGAGACATTGCGATGCTCGGCGTGCAGCCAGCCGAAGAGCTTCTCGGCCGAGAAATGATCGTGGGTCGCGAAGACACGCTCGAAGATCTGCCGTCGCTGGAGCGTCAGCTTCTGCTCGCGGTCCTTCAGAAAGGCCTCGAAGGATCTTTGGATGGTTACCTTGTTCACGAACGTACGTTTCGGTCCTTGGCCTCGCCGTGGGGCGGGTAGAAGCGGGCCAGCCGCTCAGGCGCGACCCCGACGGCCCATGCCAGTGTAAGGCACCAGTTCTTGATCGTCCTGCGAACAGGCCCTTCCCGCTCCCAGCGGCGGGAAGAAACCGTGAGAAAAGCCCCGGAAACGAGCCCCACCCTCCCCGCACGCTTCAGGCGGCGTGAAAGGTCCAGGTCCTCAAAAATCGGCAGCGGGCGAAAACCACCCACCCTCTCGTAGGCCTCGCGGCGACATACGAGACCCGAGTCTCCATAGATCCAGCCCCAAGAGACGCGCCGATTCGCCATCCTCTCGATCCAGCGAAAGATGCGGCCGGGATGGTCGATCCGCTGGCACATGCCGGTGGCGACGAGCTCGGGATCCTCGAACGCGGCGCGAACCGCCCGCAGGCTTCCCGGCCGGAGTCGCGCGTCGGCGTGCAAAAACAGCAAGAGTTCGCTCCGCGCACGCGCAGCGCCGCGCGCGAGCTGGCCTCCACGGCCGGGCTCCCCGGTCACGAGGTTCGCCCCGTGACGTGCGGCAAGGGCGGCCGTCGCGTCCGCACTGCCCCCGTCGCTGACGATGATCTCCTGGGCGGAATCCAGCCATTCCGGGCCCCTCAGGGACGCCAGCAGAGAGGGCAGTTGCGACGCCTCATCCAGGGTCGGAACGATCGCTGCCAGCGAGGGTCCCGCGGGGTTAGGGCAGGTCTCCCTGGCCACCAACACTCTCCCGAAGTGGACTCGAACGACCCGGCTCGCGCTCGAAATGGCCGTAGGTCGGGGAAGCGGGCTCGGCCATCCCCGGTCGCGTGGGTCGCGCGAGACCTATGTCGTTGCGACAGAACTTGCCGCTCCAATCGATCCGACCGTAGCCCTCGTAGGCCCGCCGGCGCGCCTCATCCAGATCGCTGCCCAGGGAAGTCACGCACAAGACGCGTCCGCCGCTCGTGAGAACGTCATCCCCGTCGACACGGGTACCCCCGTGGAAGACGACGGTGTCCTCCACGGCTTCGGCCCGCTCGAGACCGCGGATCGGGAGGCCCGTCTCGTAGCCACCGGGATAGCCCCTCGTGCAGGCCACGACGCCGACGCAGGCGCGCGGGTCCCACTCCGGCGGATCGAGCTCTTCGAGGCGCCCCTCGGCCGTCGCCAGGAGGTAGGGCACGATGTCCGACTTCATGCGCATGCAGATCGCCTGGGTCTCCGGATCCCCGAAGCGACAGTTGTACTCGAGCACCCGCGGCCCCGCATCGGTGATCATCAAACCGGCGTAGAGAACTCCACGGAAGTCGATTCCTTCCACCACGAGACCGTGCAACGTCGGCAGCAGGATTTGCAGCTCGATCTGCTGCATCAGTCTCTGCGAAACGAACCCGACGGGCGAGTAGATCCCCATGCCGCCGGTGTTGGGGCCCGTGTCGCCCTCGCCGACTTGCTTGTGGTCCATCACGGGCTGCAGGAGACAGATCGTGCGACCGTCGGTCATCACCTGGATGGAGAGCTCGCGTCCACACATGAACTCTTCGATGACGACCTCTGCACCGGCCGCCCCCAGGGTGCGCTCCTCCATGACCGCATCGACGACCCCGCATGCCTCGCCCGGGTCATGGCAAACGAAGACGCCCTTGCCGCCAGCGATACCGTCGGCCTTCACGACTTGGGGCCAGGAGGAGACGGCCTCCAGGTAGGACTTGGCTGCCCCGGCGCGATCGAAACGTCGGTAGGCGGCGGTGGGAATCCGGTAGCGCTCGAGGAATTCTTTGGCGAACAGTTTCGAACCCTCCAGGCGAGCCCCTTCCGCCCCGGGCCCGAAGACGGCCAACCCCTCCCGGCGCAGGCGATCACCCAGGCCGTCGCACAGGGGCTCTTCGGGACCGATGACGACGAGTCCAATCCCTTCCTCCTTGCACGCCTTCTCGATGCCAGCGGCGTCCTTCGTGTGGAGATCGAGGTTGCGGCAGAACCCCGCTGTCCCCCCGTTTCCGGGCGCGCAGAGGACCTCCTCGACGAGCGTGGACTCCTCAATCTTGCGGGCCAGCGCATGCTCGCGCCCGCCGCTACCGACAACCAGAACCTTCATGGCATTTCGCTATGGTTTCCGCCAAGCTAACAGATTCTTGCAAGGGTTTCCCGAAAGCGGTCGCTCCGGCCGGGGGAAACGCGCCGGGGAGTACCTCAGTTGGTAGAGGCGTAGCTTTGGGAGCTACGTGTCGCGGGTTCGAGCCCCGCCTCCCCGACCTTCCTTTCCCCCTGCCGGGAGGACCGTTGGACGCCGCCTCGAGCCGGAGCCCGTGGTCGGGACGATCGGGCTCGGTCGCCGGCGGATACGAGTCCCCGCACCGGCTGCATGCAGGAAAGCCCGAGCAGGCACTTCTCGGTCATCAGGACGCCGACGAAGTTGCGCTCGAGCACCTCGAGCGCCTCCTCCACGCTACCGCAGTCGATCGTTTCATGCCCCGGACACCTCAGCTGTGCTTGCGCCAGGTGGACGATGCTCTCCTCGTCTTCCACGAAGAGGCCTGCTCGCCCGCCCACCGGACCGGGTTCTCCGCCGGCCTCATCGTAGGTTGAATCGAGAGCCCGGGACGTTCTTCGAAGGCGGCCTGGGTTTCGCTCAAGCGACCGACAACCACCCGGGGAGCGCCCTCTCCATCCCTGGCCAAGACGACCCCTTCGCTCGTGCAGGAGAGTGAGGCTCCCCGTGAGTTCAAAAGGCGCAAGCGGATTTCGAAGCGCTCGCTCCCGCTCGCGAGTGCATCCCGAATCGCGCGACGCACGCGGGCGAGATCCGCTTGGTGTATGCAGCTCTCGAAGGCCGTGATCGAATCCGGCGCAGAGTTCAGACCGAGCCGCCGTTTCCACTCCCCGGAAAGCGAGAAGTGACCCCGGGCGACGTCCCAACGCCAGCTTCGCTCGTCCCCGCCAAGGCTATCCGACTCGGCGGCATGCATCCGTACCAGGATCGCCCGCCGATCGGTAGAAGGAAGGTCGAAACGCTCGAAGAACAACTCCGTGCCGTTCTCCAGAACGATGCTCGCGCGTCCCTCTCCGAGGGCAGCGAGATAGGGGCTCATCCGCACGGAGCTTTCGCTCAACGCGGGCTGTTCTGCTCCGCCGGCCCAGGCGGGGTTCACATACACCAGCTCGCCGCACGCGTCGTACACGCAGACAGCGAGCGGAAGATGTTCGAGCCAGCGCCGATGGGTTTCCCAGGCGGAACTCCCGTCCTCTTCTCCGTGCACGGTCCCCTTCTCAAAGAGAGCGCGTTCGACCCGGACCGGCAGATCCTGCGCCTCATCCGGAAGGACATGCCACACTCCGGCGGCACGTTGGCACCAGGCCGGGGCACCACTGCCTCCGTGAAGAACGAAGAGCGGTGTCCTGAGTTCGGAACATCGACTGGCCACCCCCCCCACGGCGCCGGCCGTGAGCGAGGCGTGGGCTAGCACCCATCTTGTCGCGCCCCGTTGCAGTTTCTCCCGGGCGCCGTCGACACTCTCGACCCGCTCGGCCGGAGCGATCCCCCACTGGTCGACGAAGGCCCTCGAGATCCGCCTTGAACGGGCCCGACTTGCATCCACGATCAGAAGCCCTGTCCCTGTAGGAGTACTCATATGGACACAGCAAGCTTTGGGGATGGGGGCCAACAAATCAAAGGGAATCCCGACTCCACGAGCACGGCTCCATCCCATTGCATTCTCTTCGAACCCTCCCTACCGCTGCCCCCAGGAAAGCACCTCGAAGAGCGCCGCATGCTCGTCGGTCCAAAGCCGGCTCGGACGGCGAACGTCGCGCAGCGAACGGGCGACCGGAGCGATCCCCGGGTGCGAGAAAAATCGACGATTCCTGCACAGAAGGACCCAGGTGGAGGGCAGGGCGGCGAGATCCTCTGCATGGTTCGAAATCCAGCCCCCCTCGAGCTGATGTTCCGCAGCCGTCGTGGCCAGCACGCGCACGAGATCGAGATAGCGCGAAGAGACGTGGACGGCGATCACGCCCTCCGCCTGGAGGTGGCGCAGATAGATTTCGAAACACTCCGAGGTGAGCAGGTGCACGGGAATCGCATCGCCGGAGAAAGCATCGAGCACCAGGAGATCGAAGTTCTGATCCGGCTCGTTTTGCAGGACGATGCGCGCGTCCCCTTCGACAATCTCCACATCCGCGGCACTGTCGCTGAGGAAGGTGAATGTCTGCTCCGCGAGATCGATCACCTTCGGATCGATCTCGTAGAAGCGCATGCGATCGCCCTTTGCACCGTAGGTCGCAAGAACTCCCGCCCCCAGTCCGACGACGCCGATGTTCAAGGGACGATCGCCGGGGAAGGCGCGCAGGGCGCGCCCCACTCCGCTCTGGCGTGTGAAGTATGCGGTGGACTCAGCTCGATACTCAGGTCTCTGAAACTGCCAGCCGTGAACGATGCTTCCTGAATGCAACTGGTAGCGGTGGAAAACGGGATCCTCGGGCTGCAACTCGTAGACCGTATGAACACCGAAGGAGTTGCGCCGACGAAGGAGGGCCTGGTCGCGGAGCTGAACCTCCTGGTAGCCCAGGTAGCCTGCGAAGGCCACCCATAGAAGCGCCAAAAGGGCGGTCAGGGGACGCCGTGCCCGCCCGCTCGCTCGGACCGTGCTGAGGAGTGCGAGGAGGGACGTGGCGAGGGTCAGCACGGGCAATTCGATCCAGCCGGAGGAGATGGCCGGAACGACCACGGCCACCAGCAATCCACCGATCGCTCCCCCACCCGCCAACGCAAGATAGAACGAGGACGAACCCGCCCTGGCGGGACGCGCCCTGTACACGCGACCGTGTAGAAAGCATGCGCCGCAAAAAAGAGTCCCGCCGTACAGGCCGACCTGCAAGCCGAAGTGTTCGTCCCACAGGGCCAGACGGCCGTAGTGCGCAAAGCCCAGGGCGACGGCTTGAACGGCGAAGGCGAGGGTCATCACGGAGCCGCAGACCCAGTTCCAACCCCGAAACGCGAAGGCGTAGGAAGCGAGATAGGCGGCCAGGAAGAACAACCACAGAAACGGCATCGGCGGCACGTTTTGGGAAACCGCCTGGGTGACCGCGACCAACCAGGCACTCGAGAGCGCCGGGTAAAGCCACCAGACAAGGACGCGACCCCGGGAACCGGGGCGCTCCACGGCCTCCATTTCGACACGAGCCCCGGTGGAGGTGGCCCGCACGGCATCGAACCCGGCCACGGCCACGACGAGCACGAAGAGGACATAGCCGCCGCGGAAGATCGACGCCTGCTCGGTGCGTGTGAAGAAACGCTCGATCAGCGTGGGATAGAGCAAGAGGGCCGCGAACGAGGCCAGATTCGAAATGGAATAAAGTCGATAGGCGGACGCCCCGGGGCGCGCCCTCTCGAGCCAGCGCTGCAGGGTCGGCGAAGTCCCAGCCAGAAGGACATAGGGCAACCCCACCGACACCACCAGGGCCCGCTGAATTCCCCAGAATAGATCCCCAGGCCCGGCATCGAAGCCGTCCAGAAACGAGCGCAGATCACCCCCCAGCAGGATGGCGGCAACTCCGAAGCCCGCATGAACAAGGACCTGGGCGCGCAGGGGAATGCGCCCCAGAAAGTGGGCGTAGAGATAGCCGAGGAAGAGCCCGCCCTGGAAGAAGACCAGGCACGCGGTCCAGACCGCCGCCCCACCCCCGAAAACCGGCAGGAGGAACCGGCCCAGAACGGGTTGGACGAGGAAGAGCAGGAAGGCCCCGACAAAGACGGCCGTGGAGTAGAACGCCATCGTGGGCGCCCAGTCTCGTCTGTGGCCGCCGGGTCCGCAAAGCCCTTGCCCCACAGGAAGAGCGCGTCCATAATTCAGACTTCTGTCGTCAAAAATATCGACGGCAGGAGATCCAAGGGCCCTTAGGAAAGCGCATAAGGCATGAGAGGCCCCCGGGACCCTGCGGCACAGGAATTGATTTCCACCTTGGACTCTTCTGTCCAGCGCCCGCTTTCACGATGCGCCACTCACTCCATCTCACCGGCCTCGCAGGCCTCGTCCTGCTCCAAGCCGCTTGCGGCAACGCCACCCCCCAGGCGGCCGCAGGGCAGCTCTCCGGCCGACTGGTCATCACCGGTTCCAGCACCTGCGCACCCCTGGTCTCCGACATCTCCAAACGCTTCGAAGGACTGCACCCGGCCGTCCGCATCGACGTTCAAACCGGTGGCTCCTCGCGTGGGATCGCCGACGTCACACGCAGCATCGCGGACATCGGAATGGTATCGCGGGACTTGAAACCGAGTGAAGCCGCCGAACTCATGCCCTTCGTGTTCGCCCTCGACGGTGTCGCCATCATCCTCCATGCAAACAACCCGATCCGCGAGCTCGCGGACGCTCAAGTCAAGGGCATCTACACCGGTGCGATCTCAAACTGGTCGCAGGTCGGTGGACCCGACGCCCCCATCACCGTCGTCCACAAGGCCTCCGGTCGCGCCACACTCGAGGTGTTTCTCAAGTACTTCGGTCTCAAGGAATCGTCGGTTCAGCCGGACGTCGTGATCGGAGACAACCAGCAGGGAATCATCACGGTCGCCGGAAACCCGCATGCGATCGGCTATGTGTCGGTCGGCGCAGCAGAATACGAAATCGGCCAGCGAACGCTGATCCGACTGCTCGACACGGCCGGAATCCCGGCGACCACAGCCAATGTTCATGCCGGCAAATTCCCCATCGGCCGGCCCCTCATCCTCCTAACAAGAAAGAACCCGCCGGAGCTCGCCCGGCATTTCATCGACTATTGTCGTTCTGAGGCCGTCCACGATCTCGTCCAAGATCTTTACTACGCTCCCGTTTCCGCCAAATGAAGACGAGAGGGGCCACCAGAAACGATCGGATTCTTCTGTGGGGATTGCGCGGAGCAAGTGTTCTGGCGAGCTCGATCGTCCTCCTGATCGTCTACTTCCTTTTGGCCGAATCCCTGCCCGCCTTGCGTCGCATCGGCATCGCGAGGTTCGTTACCGACGGGGACTGGTTACCGAGCACCGCCGAGGGTGAGAACCAGTACCGCCTGGTACCGATGCTGGCGGCCACCCTTCTCTCCACCCTCGGGGCGGTACTCATCGCGGCGCCGGCGGGCCTTCTTTCGGCCGTCTTCTGCCACTTCTACGCACCGAAGGCGCTGGCCACACTCCAGCGCCGCATCGTCGAGTTGCTCGCAGGCATCCCCTCGGTCATCTACGGGTTCTGGGGCCTCGTCACGCTCGTCCCCATCCTGCAACGCCTCGCGCCGCCGGGTCAGAACCTCCTGGCCGGAATTCTCGTCCTGACGCTGATGATCCTGCCCACGATCGCCATGCTCGCCAGCGCGACCCTCGCCACCATCCCCCAGGCACACCTCCAGGGAGCGGCCGCTCTGGGCCTCTCGCGCTGGACGACGCTCCGCGGAGTGGTCCTGCCCGAGGCCGCCCCGGGACTCTTGATCGCCCTCCTCTTGGGCACGATGCGCGCGGTCGGTGAGACCATGGCGGTCCTGATGGTCTGCGGCAACGTGGTTCAGATTCCAACGAGCCTCTTCGACCCGGTGCGAACGCTCACGGCCAACATCGCCCTGGAGATGGGCTACGCAACCTCCGAACACCGCTCGGTCCTCTTCGTCTCCGGGTTGGCCTTGATGGCCTTGGTCGTTCTCCTCATCGGACTGCAAAGGCAGTTCAGGCGGAGCGTCACCCTTGTCTAGGTCCACGTCCAGGGGCGCGCGTGCAAAGGTGGCGGACGGCCTGGTGCAGGCGCTGGTCTGGGGCACGGCAGGGACGGTCTCGGCGGTTTTCCTCTGCTTGGTCGGGGATCTTCTCTGGCACGGCCTGGCCGGGATCGATCTGGACTTTCTCACCCAGGGCGTTGAACGCACGGGACGGGCGGGGGGGATTTTCCCCATTCTCGTCTCGACATTCCTGATTCTCGCCGTCTGTCTGGCGGTCTCCATTCCCATCGGACTCCTGACGGCCATTCTCCTGTCCGAGTTCTCCCGCAGGAACCCCACCCTGAGCCGCCTGGTCGGTGCCAGTCTCGACGTCCTGGCCGGCGTGCCCTCGATCGTGTTCGGCCTCTTCGGCAACGCCTTCTTCTGCATCGCCCTGGGCATGGGCTTTTCCATTCTCTCCGGTGGCTTGACACTCTCCTGCATGGTCCTGCCGATCTTCATCCGTTCGGTCGAGCTCGGCCTCCGCGCCGTGCCCAGCGACTACCGCCTGGCCGGCGCAGCCCTCGGGATGTCCCACACCTCCATGCTTCTCAAGATCCTCTTGCCCGCCGGCGCCCCCGGAATCGCGGCCGGCCTCATGCTGGGTGTGGGCCGGGCCCTGGCGGAAACCGCGGCGCTGATGTTCACCAGTGGATACGCGGACCGGATGCCGAGCTCGCTGATGGATTCCGGCAGAGCCCTGTCCCTGCACATCTACGACTTGACCCAGGTCACCGGAGGCAGACCCAACGCCTATGCCTCGGGGGTGGTCCTGGTCGCGCTTCTTCTCGTCATCAACCTACTGGCCTCCTGGACCGTCGAACACATCGTGGGCGGTCGAGTTCAACGCGTGTGACCCCCATGAGCGACTGCTGCTTCGAAGCCTGCCAAAGCCAAAGGCTCCCCGACCCCGAAGACGAGACCTTCCTCGCCGTACGGAACCTCAGCGTGCACTATGGCGCCAAGGTCGCGCTCGAGAGCGTCGACATCGACATCCAGCGCGGACGCGTCACCGCCCTGATCGGACCCTCGGGGTGCGGCAAGACGAGCTTCCTGTTCACGCTCAACCGCCTGAGCGATCTCATCCCGGGCTGCGGGGTCGGCGGCCGCGTCCGCTTCGAAGGCACCGAGATTTATTCGGACGGCGTCGACATCGGACTCCTGCGCGCAAACATCGGAATGGTGTTTCAAAAGCCCAATCTCTTCCCGGTTTCGATCCGCAAGAACCTCTATCTCCCCCTGCGCGAACACGGCTGCCCCGTGAACCAGCTGGACCGGCGCAGCGAGGAGGTCCTCAGGGAAGTGGGGCTATGGAGCGAGGTTTCCGACCGCCTCGACGCCTCGGCTCATTCGCTCTCCGGAGGCCAGCAACAGAGACTCTGCATCGCGCGGGCCTTGACGCTGCGGCCCAAACTACTCCTCATGGACGAACCCTGCAGTTCCCTCGATCCCATGGCTACCGACGTGATCGAACGACTCATACTCAAGATGCGCGGGGAGTACAGCATCGTCATCGTCACCCACAACCTGGCCCAGGCCCAACGCATCGCCGACGACGTCGCGGTCTTTTGGTGTCACGACGAATCGGGCTGCGTGATCGAATCAGGACATGCCGAAGCGGTTTTCCGGGCTCCCAAGCAACCCGACACCGTGGCCTACCTGGCCGGCCAGCGCGGTTAGGCGGACTTCCTCGAGGGTGCGAACGAGCCCCTTTCGAAGCTCGACCCGGAAGGCTTCGTCCCGTTTGGTTGGAAGGGTAGCGTGGCTATCGTGGAAAGTAGGCTTTGCTATCGTGGCGCACGTCGCATCGCTGGCAACGCGGCTCGACGGCTTCGCCGCGCAGGAACCCCTCGCGCAGACGGCCGAGCACGGGCCCGTTCCAGATCTCCTCGACCGACCGCTCGTACACGTTGCCCAGCTGGATCTCACCCTCCGTGTCGACGCAACAGGCGGTCGCCTGACCGTCCACCAAGATCCCGAGGTGCTTCCAGGGGAACTCGCAGAAGTGCTCCTTGGCCGCCGCGCCCTCGCCCCAGTTGTGGTAGATCGTCCACTGGAGTTGAATCCCATCGTACAGATCCATCAGCGTCGTGCCCGTCGGATCCAGATGCACGATCTCTTCGGCATCCGGTAGCTTGCGACCGCTGACCTCTCGTACGACCTGGATCCACTCGTTTGCGATCCGCCGGACGCGCGCCTGTTCTTCGGGATCCTCGGAGCGCTCGACGTCATAGAGGACGTTGATGCGGGTCCTGGGAGGACCGCCGTGGCGAACCAGGGCGGAGACCATGTCGGTGACCCCGCTGATGTATTCTTCGTAGGGCACGCGCGTGCCCCGTTGTTCGTTGTAGAGCTCCTCCTCGGGTGTGTTCAGCGAGATGACCATCTCGTCGAGTCCCGTGCGCAGGAGGCCGTCGATGTTTTTTTGGCTGAAGCGCGAGCCATTGGTCGCCAGGGAGATTCGTTGACCCAGGTCGTGCGCCGCATCGACAAATTCAAAGAACTTCGGATAGAGCAGGGGTTCGCCCAGAAGATGCACGCGGATGGGATGGTGGTGTCCCATGTCCGCAAGGTCCTTGAGAATCTTCTTGGCGAGCTCGAAATCCATCGGCCGCTGCTCGCGCTTCAGGACCGTCTGCGGGCAGAAGGTGCAACGAAAATTGCACGCGTTGATCAGCTCGACGAAGGCCTCGAAGATCGTGTTCTTCACCTCGATGCGCGCGGGCTCCGCCGCAATCGGGATCGGAACCGGCAGGTCGCTGTCCCCGACGCGGTTGATCCCAAAACGCACCTCGTAGTCGCCTGCGAAGGTCGGAATGTGCGCGCCGAAGGGCAGGCGACGCGTTTCGCCGACGGGTATGGCTTCGGGCAACCTGGAGCGAAGGAGGTTGCTCACAAACGAACCGTCGAGGCGGTGGAGATTCGCCACCGCTTCGAGACGCCGGAAAGCCGTAGGGTTCGCCAGTTGTTCGAACCCCCGATTGCCCAGCTCGACCTCGAAATGGGCGGCCTCGAATCCGTAGCAAGGATCGGGCACCGAGGTCGCAACAACGCTCGCCAGGGGCTTGGAAGGTGCCCCCGTCGAGGCGGGCGAATTCGAGACCGCTCGGCCGGAAGAAGGGCGTTGGGGAGACGATTGGGGAGATTCGGACATGGGCCATCCGATCATATCAGCGCCCTTCCGGAGGCGCTGAATCCAGGGTGGGAACCTTGGGGATGGAAAAAAATGCCTAGCTGCGGTTCCGGTCGGATGCGCCCGATCGCGGCGGATTCGCGGGCCCCGGGCCTCCCGTCTGTCCCGAAGGGGCCGATCCGGCCGCGTTTTTTCCCCGGCAAGGCAAAGACCGGTCAGGGCCGCGCGATGCTCGAACGCCTCGGCGCCACGGGTCTCGAAGGCCGGGAGACGGCGTGCGCCATCCCGAGCCACATCGAACAGCGCGGCGAGCTCAGAAGTCTCCTGGTCGCCCTCGAGGAGGGTGGGCGACGGGTCCGTTGCGGCCCGCTGGAAAGCGGGATCTCTGCAACGCTCGGCCGGATTCTCCTGGCTCTGTTCCCGGAACACCACGCAGACGAGCCCCTGATTACCGACGAGCGCGACGCCCGGAGGGTTGCGCCGGGGCTCTTCTGCCGCGTGCGGTGTGTCGTGCGGACGAAAAACGACCTGCGGGCGCCGGTGTTGCTCGAGTTGCTCCCGCAAGCGCCCGCCACCACCGGCGCGGTGAATTCCGTTGAGCCGCCAGTTCGCACCCGTAAGCTTCACGAGCGCGGAGACATGGTTCAAACCAAGCTCGAGGATGAGTTCGCCGGTCTCGAGGTCTCGATCACGGGCCGGCTGGCTTCGATGACCCGCGACGAGGCCCTACGTCGCATCAGCGCAGCGGGAGCCGAATTCGTCGCAACCCCGCGCGGATCGACAGCGCTCTTGTTCGTCGGCCGAGGGGGCGCCCCTCTAGGTGAGGACGGACGCTTGACGAACAGCCTGCGCCTGGCCCACGACCTCCAGGACCAGGGCTCGAGCATCCGCATAGAGCCGGAGGAAGAACTCCTGAGCATGCTCGGCCTGGAAGAGCGCTCTGCCGATTTTCACAGGCTCTACACCACCGCCCAGCTGGCCCGCATCCTCGATCTTCCCCAGACCCAGATCCGCTCGTGGGTGCGGCACGGCTTGATCGAGCCCGTCAAACTCGTGCGACGACTGACGTACTACGACTTTCGCCAGGTCGCAGACGCCAAGGCGCTGTCGCGGCTCACGGCCGAGGGGGTCACCACCAAACGCATCAAGCAAAGCCTGGCCGCCCTCGGAGCCTGGCTGCCGTCGCCCGCGCGCTCCCTGGCCCAGCTGGAGGCACTGAAGGAGGACGGCGCCCTGGTCGTACGCACGGACGAGGGGGAGCTGGCGGAGGCCACCGGCCAGCTGCGGCTCGACTTCGAGGGGGGCCACGCGGTCCCTCACTCGAGCGACGACCAGGTCTCCGTCCCGGATACCGAGCTCTGGTTCCAGCGGGGCGTTCGCCTCGAAGAAAAGGGCCGCCACGAGGAAGCGATCGTCGCCTATGCCCGCGCCCTCGACCCTGTCAACCCGCGCGCCGAGGTCGCCTTCAGTCTGGGAAACGCGCTGTTTCTCGTCGAGCGCACCGGAGAAGCGTCCCAGTGCTTCGACCTCGCAACCGAACTCGACCCCGAGTACCTCGAAGCCTGGAACAACCTCGGCAACGCCTGTGTCGCGCTCGAGCGCCACGACGAGGCGATCGCAGCCTTCCAACGCGCGCTCGCGCTCGCGCCCGACTACGCCGATGCCCACTTCAACCTGGCCGAAACGCTCGCCGCAGACGGGCGGCTCGATGAGGCGCGCAAGCACTGGCTGGCCTACCTCGAGGAGGACCCCCACAGCAGCTGGGCGCAGGAGGTGCGCGCACGCCTGCGCAGGACCGAGCGCTAGTCACGTCAGTACCCCATGTCGTCCAGGCGTTTCTGCTGCTCGGCGCCCGGAGGGGGGATCGCGATCCCCCCCTGTTCACGCGCAGCGAAGCGCCGTAGCTCCAGTTTCAGCCGGCGCGCCAGCTCGGGCTCTTCGGCGAGCCTGTCGTGGAGTTCCGCCGGATCGAGCTCGAGGTCGAAGAGCTCAAACCGATCGAGGACTTCGTTGTAGCACAGCTTCGCCCCTCCGAGGCGCACCATGCGCACGACGTCCGCATAGGACTTGCGATCGATCCAGTTCTCGTGATCGGCCTCGGCGAAGAGCAGACGCTCGGCCGCGGGAAAGACCTCCCCGCGCAGGGTCCCGCTGAGATCGATCCCCTCGAAGCCGGTTTCGTCCCTCGGGTCGAGCGCCCCGAGAATCGTCGGTGCGACGTCTATCAAGCTCACGGGTTCATGCACCACCCGATCCGTTGCGAGCCCCGGTCCCTTGATGATCAGCGGCACGTGCAAGACCTCCTGATACTGGCTCCGCCCGTGCATCGCGCCGCCGCGTTCGCCGAATTCCTCGCCGTGGTCGGAGGTGAGCACCACGATCGTGTTCTCCGCCAGGCCCAGCTCGTCCAGGCGGGCCAGCAGGACCTCCACGAGGTCGTCCACGCGACGCACCTCCGCTTCGTAGCGCTGGCGCAGGAATCGCCCGTCCCGCCCGGTGATGTCTTGCCCGCGGATGCGATAGCGCGACAGCTGGCGCGTCGTCGCCTTCATTGGCCCGTCGTAGGGTTCGACGAACATACCGTCGTAGGGCTCGCCCGCCCTGTAGGCCGTATGGGCGTCGTAGTAGTGCAGGAAGAGAAAAAACGGCTGGCGCATCGAAGCCAGGGCCGCCGCAGCGCGCGCGTTGACCTCCTCCCCGCAGTTCGCAACCGTGCGCGTGGAGGCGTCCAGCTCGGCGATGTAGGTCGTCTCGCGAAAGCCCTCCTGCAACCCGTAGCGCGGATCCCCCAGGTGATGGGAATTGACGATGGCCCGCGTCTCGAACCCCCGATCCAGAAGGCGCGTCGCCAGGGTTGCGCGGGCGGGATCGAGGCGACGCTCGTGGTTCTTGACTCCATGGGTCGTCGGGTAGGTCCCCGTGAGGAGCGAAGCGTGCGCCGGCAAGGTCCACGGAGCGGTCGACGAGCAATCGGCGAATCGAGTCCCCTCCCGCGCCAGACGATCGATCGTCGGTGATGTGTTACGCGCACTCCCGTAGCACCCCAGGACGTCGGCGCGCAAGGTATCGATCGAGATCAGAAGCAGGTTCGGCGGAGCGACGGAGGGGTCCTGGCCGCAGGCGCCGCCCAGACCCAGGAGCGCCGCGGCAACACCCGCTCGAACACCGACCATCAACGCACCTCCCGCTTGCCATACAACCGCCCGCCGTCCGGAAAACTTCGCAGCATCCGGTAGCGGTCCAGGAAACCGGGCTCCGACAGGAAAGTCCCGTAGTGAGCGTAGGTCGCGAACAGGGTCGCGCGGGGCTCCTTGCGCTTCGAATGGAGCGGCACGAAACGGCTGATGTAGACGAAATCGATCGGCCGCACCTCGTCATCCAGGGTCAGAAGATCGTCCGGGTAGGTCGGCAACCGCACGGAACGGCGACGGGCATCGAGAGCCAGGGCAAAGGACACGTCCGAGGCGATGAGCGCTTCCTCCGAGCACAGGGCTTGTAGTTCGGCCACCGGAACCTCGGGCGCCGCGACCGGCGCCGGGCCCAGGCCCTCGGCGGCGAAGAAATACAGTCCGAGCGCAGCGACCGCGGACAGGGCGAGCGCCAGCACCGACCGACACAGGGCCGGAGTCCACGAGGTAAAGGACCGCAAGAGCCCTTCGGCCAGGAGCACCGCACCGATCAGCATCAGCCCCCGGTAGGGATAGGCGAAACGCGGCGTAGGATAGGAGAGGCTCTCGGCGATGACGTGCATCGCGACCATCCCCAGGGCGAAGCGCACGAACAGGAGCGCTTTTTCGCCCGCGGGGAACCTGTGCCGGGGGAGCAGGCCGAAGAGCAAGAGATAGGCCAGCACCGAGTAGGCGGGGTTTTGATAGATCGGCTGCTTCAGGTGTTGCACCAGGGCGAAGCGAAACTTGGTCCACAGCTCGGCGCCGTATCCGGAAATCACGCCGCCGACGCTCATCGGCGCGTCGATACGCATTTCGAAGTCGGAGCCGACTCGCGTGGTCGCGAATCCCAGACTGCGCGTGGTCGTGAAAGAGAAGTTCGGATCGCCCGCGTGAACGAGGTTGTGCACCATCCAGGGCACCAGCAAGACGACCGCCCCGGCCAGAAAGCCCACGAGAATGCGCAGTCGCGCTTCCCGCTTGACCTCCAGCGCCAGAAGAACAAAAGCCACGGGCAAGGCGCCGGCGAACTGGGTCTTGGTCAGATACAAGGCCGCACAGGCGCCGCCGATCAAGGCTCCACCCCTGGCCGTGCGGGGCGCGAACAAGAGCGCCAGCGCTGCCAGGGCCAGGAAGAACGTGCCCTGGGTGTCGACCATGCCGCTGTAGGCGTCCTGCCACAGTTCGCGATCCGCCGCCAGCACGGCCACGATCGCAACGCCGATCAGCCGGGACCCCGAGATGCGCGCGGCAAGCAGGCCCAAGACCAGGAGCCCTGCCAGAAAGAAGACACCCGAGCGCACCACGGCGGCGACGAAGGGGTTCGCGATCAGGAGTTGAAAGAACCCCGCCGCGGTCACCGACAGCGGATAGCGATAGAGGTTTGGCCAGGGCGCCTGGTCCTCGAGGCCGCGCCCCTCGAAGAAGACGAGGTGGCGGGGAAAGGCCTGCAGAGTGGTGAAGCCCTCGCCCTCCGCCAGCTGTCGGCCCATCTGGGCGAAATCGTAGGCGTCGGCGTTGTAGAAGTACTCGTGCGTGTAACCGCGCGCGAAGGCCAGCGCCAGCACGGAGAAGAGGCCGGCCCAGATGAGACCTCCTGCCGTCCGAGCTCCTATATGCCCCGGCATATCACACTCTCAATATCCGAGCTGTTTCAGTTTTTCTTGCTCTTCCTCGTCCGGCGGTTCTATCCGAACCCCTGAACCCTCGTTCCGAATGTAGGCCTTGAGGGCCGAACGAAGAAGCTCGAGACGTTCCGGCCGCGAGGCGGCAAGGTCCACCTGTTCGAAAGGATCCTCGGCCAGGTTGTACAACTCGTAGCTGTTGAGGATCTCGTTGTAGTGCAACTTGTCGTTCTTTACCCGCACCATCCAGGCCACATCAGCGTACTTGGCGCGCTTGCCGTTGGCCTCGATCCAGTTGTTGTGGTCCGCCTCCCCGAAGAGATAACGGGGCTTGCCTAGCTCGTCGGGGTTCAACCACGCCAGCGTCAGGTCGACCCCATCGAACTCATGATCCGTGCGCACGCCCACCATCTTCAGGATCGTCGGAACGACGTCGACGAGGCTGACGGGATCCGTGAAGCGCGCGCCGGCGGGAACGCCCGGTCCGCGTAGGATCAGGGGTATGGCGAGCAACTCCTGGTACTGGCTGCGTCCATGGAGCACACCGCCGTGCTCGCCGTACTCCTCGCCATGATCCGAGGTGATGACGACGAGTGTGTTCTCGGACAGCCCGCGGTCGTCCAGATAGGCAAAGAAGCCGCTCAGGATGTCGTCGAGTTGCCGGATCTCAGCGTCGTACATCTGCCGCAGGTAGCGGGCATCGTCCTCGGTGATCTCGTCGCCACGAACGCGGTAGCCGACGAGCTCCTGCGTGTTTCCCGTGAGCCGACCATCGTAGGGATCCACGAACATGCGCTTGTACTTCGGCGCGGGCGTGAAGTCGGTATGAACGTCGTAGTAGTGCAGGAAGAGGAAGAACGGCTGGTCCTTGTGCTGTTCGATCAACCTCAACCCCTGGCGCGTGATCCCGGGGCCGCGGTTGGCGATGCCGAAGGCCGGATCGCCCTTCGGGTTGGTCTTGCCCGGAATTTCCTCGAGCTCGTTGACGTACTTGAACTCATCGAAGCCCTGCCCCAGGCCGTAGCGCGGATCGGCGATGTTGTGGGAGTTCACCACGGCCATGGTGCGAAAGCCGCTTTCTTTCAGCAGCGTGGCGAGTGACGGGGTGTCGTCGCCCAGGGTGCGGTCGTGGTCCTTCACCCCGTGGGTGCTCGGGTAGAGGCCGGTCAGCATCGTGGCGTGCCCGGGCAGGGTCCAGGGCGCGGAGGAGGTGCACTGTTCGAAGAGTGCGCCTTGTTCCGCGATGACATCCAGCGCGGGAGACGTGGCGCGCTCGTAGCCATAGCAGCCGAGGTGATCGGGGCGCAGGGTATCGATCGAGATCAGAATGACGTTCCTGGCGGCCCCGCTGACCTCGCCGTCGTTTGCCGAACAGGAAACGGCCAGGGGAATCACCGAGAGGGCCGCCAGCACGGGGACGAAGAACGCACGGATCGGGGTAGTCATGGTCGAAGAATCGCGGGGGTCGGCCCACATCACGGGCGCAAAGGCTACTCCTGGTACGCAGGCCGTCCAAGGGGATCGTCTACGCCGCCCGTGCACCCTCCGTTGGATATCACCGCGTCCCGCCCAGCGCGTCCGCAGGCTATCCTCCAGGAGAGGGACGGCTGGAGCCAGATCTTTCGGCCTGGAAAGGACGCTCCGGAAGACATCTCCCCTTGTCGCGGGTCGTTCCGCCAGCGTTTGAATGGTGTGGTGAGAGGGATGCAGATCGAGCGTGCCGAGGTCTGCGAGGTAAGGCAGGGTCTTCCGATCCTCGCACACGACGTAACGCAGTACCTGCCTGCCTCGGTGGAGGGAGGCACGGTTGGCTCCCTGGCTTTGGGCCCTGTAGCATGGCCCAAAGCGAGTCTCCCGACCCCTCCCAAGACGATGCTGAAGCGCTCCGTTCCCAACCTGCACGTCACCCTCCTCTTGGGGCTCACCCTCACGAATTGCGCTGAAGAGCCGCTCTTCCCTACCTTTCCCGGGGGAGTGGACCCCGTCGAGGCCATGTACGCCTCGGTCGATCTCCTGCAGGAGCGACCGGAGCATCTGGCGCATCGAGTGAAGGTCCAGCACCTCTTGGTCGGCGTCGGCACGAACTTCGGGGATCGACTGCCGGCTGGCGCCGAAACACGCGCGGCCGAGATCCTCCAGGAACTCGCTGCCGCAAACGGCACGAACTTCGGCGAACTCGTAGAACGGCACACCAACGATACGTACCCGGGCATCTACACCATGATCGCCGGGGACGAGCCCCTCCCCTCAAGTGATGTCTATCCGCGTAAAGCGATGGTTCCGGCCTTCGGCGACACCGCCTGGAGGTTGCGCGTGGGTGAGGTCGGCGTCGCGCCCTACGACCCGATGCCGCCGACGGGCAGGGGAACGTCGCGGTTCGGAATCCACATCGTCAAGCGACTGGAGTGACGCGCGAGTCGGTTGACGGGAATGAGAGGGCGATCCGCCGCCGACGGATCGCCGGTCAGGGTACGGACCGGACGATTTTCCCCCCGCGCTAGTTCTGTTCCCTCTCCTTCAGCTCCTGTTTTGTCCTGAGCTGCTCGAGCTGCCGGCGCACGTCGTACAGTGCGGTCGTGGAGAACCGATAGTCGACGCGAATGGTCTCGAAGGCATCGATGGCCTCCAGATAGTGGCGCTTTTCGATCCAGCGCTCCCGACCGATCTCGTGCGTCGCCCCGACGTAGGCGCGCCGGGCCGAGCTCTCGTACCCGAGCCACAGGCAGGTAGCGATCACTCCGAAGAATGCGGCGACCCGTGCCCGCAC
This sequence comes from Planctomycetota bacterium, assembly GCA_002683825.1. Classification (GTDB taxonomy): domain Bacteria; phylum Planctomycetota; class UBA1135; order UBA1135. Next base: position 116,801 of record NYUD01000073.1, on the reverse strand, counting down.
CTTTTTCCTGTGTTCGATGCGACGCGCGAGTTCCCCGCTCTTGATGGAAGAGACCGTTGCCTTGGCGCCAGCATGGTCGGGGTCGAGGTTTAGAATCTCCTCGTAGATGCGGCGGGCGAGGGCGTACTCCTCCTTTTCGAGGCGAACGCTGCCGAATTTCTCGAGCTCTGCCACGGCGGCTGCGCGATCGCCCCCGTCGGCCCGGTTCTTCGCAAGATCGATAACCAGCTCCCACGAACCGGGATCCATTTCCACCAGGTTTTCCAGAACGACCACGGCCTTCTTGAAGAGTCCGGGGCCGCGGTACAACTCGACGAGCCTCTTTCCGTCCCGAAGCACATCGGATTTGCGCTTGTCCTGGAGCGCCAGCTCGTAGCTGCGCTCCCAGACGAAGGCATCGTCAGGATCCAGCCCCTTCAGGCGTTCGATCCCCTCGAGCGCCAACTCGGTCTCGCCGCAATGCAGGTGCTGATGCACCAGTACCTTCAGGGCCTCCGCGGCCTCCTCCAGCTCGCCGATGTCCTGGGCGATCATGGCCTTGGTCATCAGCAGATTGGGGCTGAGCGGATGCGTGAGCAATCCGCGTTGCAGAATGGCCCAGGCGCGCTTGGAGTCCTTGCGCGCGATTTCCTGCACGAGCCGGTTCATGTCGCTCGGAGAGGCCATCCGCAAGACGTGCGCATCGGCCAGGTCGGCCAGGAGCTGGTAGACCTCGAAGAGTCGGTGCGGGAACCCCGCCACGACCTCGGCCACGCTGCGCGTCCCGTCGAGCATGCTGACCACGTTCGCCAGCAACTCGGCGGCCTCCGGCGTCTCCGGATCGCGCGGCGGGTGTTGAACGACGTAGTGAATCGCGTCGCTCGGGACGCGATCGCGGATCAGCTTCCATTGATCTTCCCGACGCGCGGATTCGAGCAGCAGCGGTCCTGACGCCAGGGCCAGCTTCAGCGCGCGCTCCTCCGGATCGAAAGCCCTGCGGGGAATCCCTCCCTCGGTGAATTCGAAGGCCCCCCCGCCGATGGCGATCAATTCGCAGGCTTCGTCCAGCAGGCGCGCGGTTGCGAACTCCTTCAAGCCCCCTTCGCTCAGGACGCCCTTGGCAACGAGGGCTTCGCCGACCCGTTTCTTGCCGCGCTTCGCCCGCTTCTTGGCGAGTTCCATGTCGCTCGCTGCGACCGTGCCGGAAGCGACGAGCATGTCCATGAGGGGAGCCCGACCCGGACTCGTGAAGAGGGCCAAGCGCCCCTTCTCGAAGAACAACTTGGCCTCGCCGGACTCGCTCCGAATGGTGAGCAAGCCCTGCTTTTGCGCCGATTCGAGGTTCTGAAGTAGACCGGACAGGTCCAGTGTCGAGAGATCGCCCTGGAGACTCATGGGGGGGGTGCCGAGGAGGAAATCGGCTGGAAGACTCACGGCGTCTTTCGGCCCGAAACCACGCCGGAATCAATGCAAACCCCGCTCTTCCAGGCGCCGTCCCGCGGCCGTCCCGGGAAGCTTTTTCCCCTCTCGGGCCACCTCCCCCGAACCCGGGGCCGCAGAATGACGCCCTTTGCCGCCGAAGGGCGGCGCCCGAACCCTCGATGACCCCTTCCGCCCCCGTTTCCCTCACACGCGTTCTCCGGATGTGGTGGCCGCTGGCGGCCAGCTGGCTCTTCATGGGCGCGGAACTGCCTCTCTTCACGGCCTTCGTCGCCCGGCTGCCCGACAGCGAGGTCCAGCTGGCTGCCTACGGAGCGGTGGTGTTTCCGATCGCACTCCTGGTCGAGGGGCCCATCATCATGCTCCTGGCCGCGTCCACGGCGCTGTGCGTCGATCGCGAGAGCACCCGCAAGGTCCATCGCTTCATGATGGTCGCGGGAGCGCTCCTGACACTTCTGCACGTCACGATCACGGCTACGCCCCTTTTCGGATGGGTGACGGAAAACCTCCTGGGTGTACCGCACGAAGTGCTGGGGCCGGCCCGAATCGGGCTCTGGATCATGACCCCCTGGACCTGGGCCATCGCCCACCGGCGCTTCCATCAGGGACTCCTGATCCGCGGCAACCGCTCGCGAGAGATCGGCATCGGCACGGCACTCCGGGTCGGCATGCTGATCCTCGTCCTCTGGAGCGCCTCCACACTCACCGACTGGCCCGGCATCGTGGTCGGTACCACGGGGGTGGCGGTGGCGGTGCTCTCCGAGATGTTCTTCATACGCTGGCGCGTCGCCTCCGAGCTGGCCTCCCTGCCGCCGCGGGCCCCGGGAACCCGGCCCCTCGGACGCCGCTCATTCCTCAACTTCTACATCCCCCTCGCGCTGACCCCGCTGCTGACCCTGTTGAATCAGCCCATGGGGTCCGCCGCGATGAGCCGCATGCCGGGAGCTCTGGCATCCCTCGCGACATGGCCCCCCCTGCACGGGTTCATCTTCCTCCCGCGCAGCATCGGATTTGCGTTCAACGAGGTCGTGATCGCCCTACTGGGTCAACCCGGGGCCGCCCGGGCCCTGTGGCGCTTCGGGTGGATCCTCGCCTGCTCCACGGTCGCCCTGTTGCTGTTTGTAGCCCTGACGCAGCTGGCCCCCCTGAGCTTCGAACACCTCCTGGGCCTCCCCCCCGAGCTCGTGACCCTGGCCACCCGGGGCCTGCTCCTGGCCTGCCTGATCCCGGGGTTTCAGGCCATGCTGAGCTGGTATCAAGGTGTCTTGGTCCACTACCGCCGCACCCGGGACGTGACGAAATCGGTCGGGGTCTACCTGGTTTTCTGCGGCGGCGCGCTGGCCGCAGGAGCGCTCTTGGATCCCGGACCGGGGATACTCTACGCCGTCCTCGCCTTCACCCTGGGGGCCGCTGCACAGACCGTCTGGTTGGCCCGGCGGGTTCGTAACGTGGTCCCGGATCTCGACATCCGCTGGAAAGCGACCAACGTACCCCAACACGGCGTATCATGAGGTCCGCACTCCCTCCCTACCTGCACTCCCCGTATGAACTTCAAGAACGAGAACCGCATGCAGGCCCTACGCGACGAACTGGAATCCGAGCTCGATCCCGAGCTCGTTCCGGCCGACGGCAGCAGTCTGTATCCTGCCATGGTCGCGGGTACGAGCGGTAGCGACGTCATCCTCGAACTCGGTCCTCGCGTCCAGGGGGCCTGCCCTCTCGCCGAGTTCGACGCACCTCCCGAGAACGGCTCGCGGCTTCGCGTCGCCCTGCGCGGACAGGAAGAGGGCCTGTGGCTCTTCTCGATACGAGAGGCCAGAGCTCTCACGGCATGGGACGACATGGAGGTGGGTTCGCTCGTCAAGGGGACGGTCATCGCCGTGATCAAAGGCGGTCTGGAGCTGCGCATCGGCCCGCTGCGCGGTTTCCTTCCGGCTTCCCAGGTCGCCCTGCATCACGTCGAGGACCTCATGCAATACGGCGATCAATCACTTGTCTGTGAAGTCATCGAGCTCGACCGTGGCAAGAAACGTGTCGTCGTATCGCGTCGCGCGGTCCTCGAAGCCGAACGCGACCAGCACCGGGAGGAGGCGATGGGAGAACTCGCGCCCGGCAGCGTGCGTCGCGGCAAGGTCGCACGGATGGAATCTTATGGGGCCTTCGTCGATCTGGGTGGCGGCATCGAAGGGCTCCTGCACGTATCCAACCTGTCCCACCGCCGGGTCGAGCATCCGAACGAGATGTTGAAAATCGGCCAGGACGTCGAGGTTCAGATCCTCTCCGTCGAAGAGGGTGGCAAGCGCATCGGTCTCGGTCGCAAGCAACTGGAAGCCGATCCGTGGGAGAACGCTCTCGAACGATTCCACGAGGACAAGGTGGTCGAGGGCAAGGTCCGCCGTATCGCGAATTTCGGAGCCTTCGTCGAACTCGAACCCGGACTGGAGGGCTTGCTGCACGTTTCACAACTCGGCCCGGGACGCATTCACCACGCGAACGAAGTCGTCAAACCGGGGGACGACGTTTCCGTACGTATCCTGACCATCGACGCCCCTGCCCAACGCATCTCACTTTCGCGGCTCGATCCGCGCGGGGCACTGCTCGGTTCCGAGGAAGCCGCGGGGTCCGAAGAGATCGAGGAGATCTTGAACACGAAGGAGAGCCTGGGCACCAACCTCGGAGCCCTCTTCAAGAAGGCGCTGGGCGAGAAGGGCTAGCCCCGAGAACACCCCGTCGGCCTGGGGCGACCCCCTCTGGAACATCCAGCCGGCCTTCACGCCCGGCTCCCCCATGAAAAATCAGGCCGACGCAGGCGGACAGGAACCCGGAACCGTCCGGGGAGCCGCCTTCGCCGGGTGGACAAATCGGGGGTGGGCATCGATCATGGAAGCATGGTAGCCCTCCCGATCCTGTTCCTTCTCCCCGCCCTGCTTGCAACCCAGAGGGCCGCGTCCACCGAGGCCCCCCGGGCTGCCTGGTCCGTCGAGGTCGTCCTGGAGACCAGGGCCAAGCTCAACGGGTGTGCGGTCGGCGATTTCGACCCGGCCTCCCGCAACCCGGAAATCGCCAGCGTCGATTCCACGGGGAACATCTTCCTCACACGCCAGAGCGGACCGCGGCAGTTCCCCTGGATCTCGAAGAGCATCGCCCGCGCGGGCGGAGAACTGATCGGCTGCGCCTTCGGCGACGTGGACCCCACCCGCGAGGGGCTCGAACTGGTGGCCTACGGCATGTTGCGCGGGTCCGAGGATAGCGCCAACCCCGGCGCGGTCTACCTCATCTCCCGGGGCGAGGAGGGCATCGAGATCGAGGAGATCTTCCACGACACCGCCCTGATCCACGGCGGAGCCATCGGCGATTTCGACACCGAGCGCGAGGGCCTCGAGATCATCGTCACCGGCTTCTCCAAGAAGGTCCACCTGCTCTACCTCGAAGACGACATGTGGCAGCCGCAGCTGCTGACCGATCTCACGGGAGCGGGGAAGTCCGTCGCCACCTACTCCAAAAGCGCGCTCGTCGCCTGCGACGACGGCAACCTGATGCAGGTGGTGCGACTCGGAGACAAGTGGAGGTCGCTTCTCTTCGACCAAGCCCAGTCCCCCCAGACCCGCGTAGCAACCCTCGCCGGCTCCGTGCTGGTTTCACGGGACGACGGCACCCTCAACTGGATCAGCGACGCCGGCAAGCGCCAAGTCATCTTCGAGTCGAAGAACAAGCTCCGCGGGGCAGCACTCGGGGAACTGGACCCCCTGAACGAAGGTCCAGAAGCCGCCACGGCCGGGTACGGCAAACGGCTGGTCGTCCTTTACGGACAGAAGCGCGTGCGCGCCTGGCGCTACGAGGTCATCTACACCGACACCGACCGCTTTCATCACGTGCTGATCGCAGAGGTAAAGGGCGGCAACAAGGGCCAGGAGGTCGTGGCCTGTGGGCATTCCGGGCGCCTGATCGTGGCCGCATTGAAGCGCTAGATCCAGGATCCCCGAGACGTGCTCCGACCGAAAGGGTGCGCCCGTCGCGTTCGCTCGTGCAAGCCTCCGATCAGCCACACAGCCGTGGATCAGTAATAAGCCCCGTAACCTATCCCGATACTCCAGCGCATATCGGGATAGTAGTAGGCGTTAAAGTAGGTGTAGTCCCGGTCGAATGCGGCCGTAGGCGTCAGCACCTCGTCGCCGTGGAGCAGGCCGAGGCGCAGACGCAGTGCCCGCAGGTTCATCGTGGTCGGGCCCTTCCCCGAGGGAAACGCAAAGTGCACCCTGAAGAATCCATCCCCCCCCGCTTCTTCCGGATCTTCCGGAAGAACCTCCGCGGGGCCGAAGCTCTCCAGGTTGGCATCGACCAGCTCGAACTCCTCGGGAACCAGCACGAACTCGGCGGAGGCGTGATTTTCGATTCGGAGTCGAAACTGCATCTCGAGCCGGGTCGTGTCGCCGTGCTCGTGCTCGTGGATCCCCCGGGGAGCGATCAGGACCCGGGCCAGCACGGATTCGGACGGATTGCGTATCTCGATGTCCTGCACGCCGGGCGAGAAGCGATAGTCCGAGTAGCTCGTGCATGCGGCCTCAGAAACAAACAGAGCCGGGAAGAGCAGCGCGACAAGGAGTCGTCGGGGCCATCGGGACGTCATGGTCTTCAGAGCATGGCCTGGCCGCGCGGGATTCGAAACCCCTTGCTTCAATCCGACCCACATCGTAGAACCTCGCCCCCGAGGCGATGAATATCTTTTGCAGACTCCTCGGACACACCTGGATCGCTGAGACCCGCTCTCCGGGGGTACGCTGGAACACCACCAAGGATGGCCACATCCTGACCAGCAGCGCCGAGGAGTCCGACGTGCGCCACCTGGATGTCTGTCGTCGCTGCGGCGACGAGCGGTCTCGACCGGCCCGTCGCCACGATGCCGATCGCCCCTACGAAGGGGCGAACTGAGCCCGGCCCGGCTCTCGGACGCAATTCACCAGACCTCGGCGATCGCGGCGCGCATCCGGGGCGTGTCCACGTAGAACGAACGATCGTGGCGGGAGGGCTCGCCGACGAACCACTTCCAGAGAAAGGCGCCCCGCAGCCAATCGCTCTCCCGCTCGATGACCTTCAAGCCCACGCGCAAACAACGCGCCTGGAGGGCCGCCGCGGCCGCGCGGTCTTCCGACGCCGCAGGCGTATCACTCCACGGTGTCCTGGCGGCATCGATGGAGCGGTTGTAGCCCAGTTCGGTGAAGACCACCGGCTTGCCCGTGCGCCGATGCAATTCGCGCAGGGGAACCAGCACCCGCTCCCATCCGGCCTCCAGAAGCGCAACGTCCGGATCCGGCTCTTCGCTGAGAGGAAAGTACGCCTGCACTCCGACGGCATCGAGCGCATCCCAGAAGCTGACGCGCCCGTAGCCGTCCCAGTTGGCGGCGTAGGTCAGTCGCGCATCGGTGCGCGCGCGCACGGCCGCGATCAGACTTCGCCAGGGCGCGGGATCCTCCAGCATGCGGTCCAGCTCGGTCCCGACACAGATCGCATCCGCCTCCCCCACGATCTCGGTGAGCGTGGTGATCCAGTCGGTGTAGCCGGTCCAGAACCGGGCCCGCTCAACGGCGTCCTCGAAGTGAATCTCGCCGCGCCAGCGAAACTTGCTGCCCCAGTAGCCCAGGTGCGGCTTGATCAGGATCGACATCCCGCGGGCGCGCGCCTCCTTCAAGGGATGGGTGAGCCAGCCCGGCGGTCGGTCCGGGTCGAGCCTGTGGCGGACCTCGCCGTCGCTGCGGATCCAGGCGTAGGGATGTATCGCGACCCAGTTCGCGCCCAGACCGCCCAGCTCCTCCAGCTCCCGGCCGAATCCCTCCAGCCCCCACTCGAAACCCGAGGTTTGACAGGAAATGGTCACGCCCCGGACGTGGCCGTGATCCTGTGGCCCGGCTCCGACCTCCCGACCGCCGTCGAGGGCGAACCCGCACAGAGCCAAAGCGAGAAACTTCATCCGTCCTGGAGCGTCGTTCGGAGTCGATACGGGGAATCTTTGACCTTCGCCACATTCACCCCCTTCCGCCCGGCCGTGAACCGACCGAAGATGGTGCTCGTGCCGAAATACTGGGAAAATTTCTTCGAGAGCCTGTACTCGCCCGAAAGCTGGTTGAAGGTCGTCATTCTACTGGCCTTTCTCCCCGTTTGGGGGCCCACCGTCAAGGCGATGCTGCGGGAGTTCCTGGATTCGCTGAACGAGGAGAAAAGCCGCAAGCTCGCCCCCGGCGAAGACCCGTTCTTCAACGTGCCCCGGTCGGAGCACCGGCGAGCGCTGGTCCGGCAGAAAGAACTCACGCCACGGGCACGAGGCGCCGCGAGTCCCGAGCCCGCCAAGCGCGTCGCGACCCGTCGAACTGGCTTCGCTCCGATCCGTCGCTAGTTCGCGCTCCGGACTTTCCCCCGCAGACGAGCCTTGAGCTCCTGCCTTCCGCCGCTTAGCTTCCGCAGCGATGCCTCGTCCGACGCCGTTTCATCCGCGGACCAGCGAGCTCTGCACCAGCCTGCTCTACAAGGAGTGGGCCGGCTGCTACGCCGTGCGCCGCTACGACGTCTACCATGAACGGGAGTACTACGCCCTGCGCCATCAGGCGACCGTCATGGATGCCACACCCCTCTACAAGTACGAGGTACAGGGGCCCGATGCCGCCGCCCTGCTTTCGCGCGTGATGGTGCGCGGCTTCATGAAAGCCAAACCGGGCCGGGTCGCCTACGTCTGCTGGTGCGACCAACACGGCAAGGTGCTGGACGATGGAACCGTGACGCGGCTGGGCGAGGAACACTTTCGGGTCACCTCCGCAGACCCGGCGCTGGCGTGGTTGCAGCGCAACGCGCGGGGTCTGACGGTACAGGTGAACGACATCAGCCGCACCCTGGGGGCGCTGGCGCTACAGGGTCCCCGCTCCTGTGAAATTCTGCGCCAGATCATCGGCCCCTCGGTCGCGGACCTGGCCTTCTTCGGCGCCATTGCGGTGAACTATCAGCTCGACGGAAAAAGCGTCGAGGGTGTCGTCACGCGCACGGGATACACCGGCGATTTGGGGTACGAGCTCTGGATCGAAGCCGAGCATGCCCTTTTCCTGTGGGACGCGTTGATGGAGGCAGGCCGGATCCATGGGCTCTTGCCGATGGGCCTCGACGCCCTCGACGTGGCGCGGGTCGAGGCGGGCTTTCTGCTCGGAGGGGTCGACTACACCTCGGCCCGCACGGCGTTCATCGAGCGACAAAAAAGCACCCCCTTCGAGCTCGGATTCGACTGGATGGTCAAGTTGAAGCGCCCGGACTTCGTCGGCAAAGCGGCCCTCTGCTCGGAGAAAGAACGAGGACCGGCGCGCCGTTTCGTGGGCCTCGAGATCCACTGGGATGACTTCGCGGACATACACGAGGCCTTCGGCCTACCCCCTCACTTGACACCGGAGACCTGTCGCGAGGGTGTGCCCCTGTACGCGGGTCAGCGTCAGGTCGGCTACGCCACCAGCCGCACCTTCTCGCCGCTGCTGAAAAAATATCTGGCCCTGGCAACGCTCCAGAGTGGCCACGCCGAACCGGGGACGGAATTGCAGATCGAGGTGACCTGCGAGTACGAACGCAAAGTGGCCCGCGCAACGGTTCGCGAGCTCCCCTTCTACAACCCCGAACGCAAGAAAGCGAAACCGCCCCTCGCTCCAGCCCGGGAAGGACCCGTCTGATGGCCCGGTCTTTCGACGCGGTGATCGTCGGCGGCGGTCACAACGGACTCGCCTGCGCAGCCTATCTCGCCAGGGCGGGCAAGAAGGTCCTGGCGCTCGAACGGCGCCACGTCCTGGGCGGTGCAGCCGTCAGCGAAGAGCTGTTTCCCGGTTTCACCTACTCGGTCTGCTCCTACGTGGTCAGCCTGCTACGCCCCTGGATCATCCGGGACCTTGAACTGAGCCGCTTCGGCCTGGAGATGATCCCCCTCGAGGCTTCTTTTCTGCCTCTCCCGGACGGCGGTTCGCTCCTGCGCGGAGCGGATCCCGATGAAACCCGTCTGGAGATCTCGCGCTTCAGCCGACGTGACGCGGAGACCATGCCGGAATTCGGCCGAGCCATGTCGAAGATGGGACTCTTCGCGAAACCCATCATCGACTCGCAGGCGCCCGACCCGAAGAGCTTCAGGCCCGGGGATTTGATGCAGCTTCTGCGCCTCGGTCGCCACTTCACCAACGCTCCTCCCGACGAGCTCGAGCTGCGACTGAAGCTGATGACCATGAGCGCGGTCGATTTCCTCGACGAGTGGTTCGAATCCGACGTGTTGAAGGCCCCCATGGCCGTCAGCGGGATCATCGGCACATTTCTCGGAGTACGCTCTCCCGGAACGGCCTACGTCCTCTTGCACCACTACATGGGCGAGATCGACGGCGCCTTCCGCTCGTGGGGTTTCGCCAGGGGTGGCACGGGGTCGGTCAGCAACGCCATCGCCGCCTCAGCCCGACACTTCGGGGCCGAGATTCGAACGCAGGCCTCGGTCGAGAAGATTCTCATCCGGGGCGGAGAAGCGCGCGGTGTCGTCCTGGAATCGGGGGAAGAGATTCGCGCCAAGGCGGTCGTCTCCGGTTGTGATCCGCGGCGCACGTTCTTCGGCTTCGTCGGTCGCGAAAACCTCCCGGATGAGTTCTGTGCGGGACTGGATAGCTACCGTTTCCGCGGCAGCTCGGGCAAGGTCAATCTCGCCCTCGACCGACTGCCCAGCTTCACCTGCCGACCGGGCAACGGAACGCACCTGCGCGGCGACATTGCGATCGCCCCCGGCATCGACTACCTGGAGCACGCCTATGACCAGGCCAAGTACGGCGACTATTCCGAGCGCCCCTACCTCAACATCGTGATTCCCTCGGTCGTCGATCCCACCCTCGCGCCTCCGGGCAAACACGTCATGTCGTGCTTCGTCCAGTACGCGCCCTACGACATCAAGGAGGGCCCGGAGCGCTGGCCGGAACGCCGCGAGGCCTTCGGAGACGCTGTGGTCGATACGCTCGCCGAATACATCCCCGACATCCGCGAGATCATCCTGCATCGCCAGGTGCTTTCGCCGTGGGACATCGAAAAAGAGTACGGGCTGACCGAGGGCAACATCTTCCACGGAGAACTGAGTCTCGAACAGCTGGCCTTTCTCCGCCCCGTGGCGGGTTGGTCGCGCTACAAGACGCCGGTCAAGAACCTGTGGCTGGCCAGCTCCGGTGCACACCCCGGAGGCGGCATCATGGCGGCCCCGGGAGCGCTTTGTGCCAGGGCGATGCTGGGGGGCCGACGATCGTGAGCGCGCGCTTTGATTCCATCGTTCTCGGCGCAACGATCGAGGGGCTCGCGGCCGCCTGCACCCTCGCCAAGAACAACCGCTCGGTTCTCGTCATCGATGAGCTCGAGTTCCCCGGCGGGGCCGCAGCCGGAAGGGAGTTCTACCCCGGATTCCGATCCTCAGGCATCTTTCCCGATGCTCTCCACGTGCGGCGGAAGTTGCTCGCACCGCTGAATCTGGAGAGCCACGGCCTGGAGTGGCGCTCCGAAGAGCCGCCCCTGATCGTCCCCACCCCCGAAGGTGGGTTCCCGGTCTTCGGGGATCCCGAGCGCATGCTCGCCACGCTGTCGGAACGCCACCCCGCAGACGCGCAAGCCTACGAGGCCCTGCAAGCCCGACTTGGGCGCTACGCTCCGATCCTCCAGGCCATACTGGACGAGGAGCCGCCGGACCCGACGGACGCGAGCATCGGCCAGGTGTTGCAACTGGGAAAGCGGGCCCTCTCCGTGCGCCTTCTGGGCGAACGCGACATGCACGAGTTGTTCCGTCTTGCCCCCCTTCCGGCGGCGGATTGGATGAACGAGCGCTTCGAATGTGAAGCGCTGAAGACCGGGCTCGTGGCTCCGGTGCTCTTCGGAACGCAGCTCGGTCCGCGAGCCGCCGGGACGGCCGCCCTCCAGCTCTTGCGCGGCGCGGCCCGGGGCGCCGGCCCGGTCGGAGGCCCTGCGGCCCTGGTCGACGCGCTCGTTCAGTGCTTGAAAGGTTGTGGCGGAGAGTTGCGGCTCGGCGACGGCCCCCGTTCCATCGAGTTGAACGCCCACGCTGTGGAGGCCGTGACGCTCGCCGGTGGCGATCGCATCGAAACGCCGCTCGTGCTTTCGGCCCTCGATCCGAAGCGCACGCTGCTGGAGCTGCTGGCGCCGACCGCCATCTCGAGCAACATCGAAAAGACGGCCGTGAACTGGCGCATGCGCGGATCTTCGGCCGTGCTCCTGCTGGCCCTGTCCCGGCCCCTTCCGTTCGAACGCGCGATCTCGGCCCGCTCCCTGCGGGATCTCGAACAGGCCGCCGATCACCTCAAGTACGGACGCCTGCGGGACCCCATCTGGATACAGGTCGACGTGGTAAGCCCCTCCTCGAGGACGGATGGCGGAGAGCGGGACGAGCGAGCCGTGGTGGCCACGCTCGTCGCCCACGGCGTTCCCCACGGGTTGCGAGCGGGCTGGGACGACGCGGCCGCCGAGACCCTCGAGTCCTCGATGCTGGAGGCCCTGGAGGGCATCGCCCCCGGCGCGGGGGCGACCGTGCTCGGGCGTGAGCTCCTGACGCCGCCGGAGATCGAACGGCGCTTCCGCCTCCCCGGAGCCCATCCCTTCGCCGGCGAGCTTTCCCTCGACCAGCTGTGGCTCCAGCGACCGGGCCTGGCGCTTTCCCGCTATCGCACCCCTTTCCCGGGCCTGTACCTGGGCAGCGCAGCCAACCACCCGGGGGGTCCTTTCCTGGGCGGAGCCGGAGTTCTCGCTGCCCGCGCTGCTCTGCACGCCTAATCCAATTCCCCTCCAGAGCCATCGCGCCGGTCGCCGAAAGACCGCTGCGATGGACGCCTCCGACCTCTTCTACCCGACGGCCGCACTCCTCACCGCCCGGCTGTGGTTCCCGGCCCTGCGGAGCGTGCTCGTGGAGATCTGGGAGATCGGGCATCCCGGGCACGGACCTCGAGAGGCGCACCGGGCCCAGGGGGCCACCGGGCGCCTATCCGCCGCTGCCAAGGCCAGCGGCGGCTTCGACCGCAAGCCGCCGCGTCCCGCCCGCGATTTTTCGACGCGCAGGCGCTGGCAGGCCGGCTTCGGCCGCCGCGGTCTCTCGTAAGAGCTACCTGGCGAACAGCTCGCGCGAACACTCGAGCTGTCGTAAGAGGATCGGCATGAAGCGCTGGCAACCGCAATCGCGGCAGGCCGGCATGCGCCGGGACAGCTCGACGTAGGCGATCTCGAAGACCCGGCTGTCGAAGAGCAGATCCGACTCGAGGTCGTCCTCCTCGCCGCCCTCTGCCCCTTCGTCCAGGTCCACTTCGGTGAACACACAGCCCCCATCCAGCTCTTCGACCGGCGGTTCCTTGCGGCCGGGCCCCAGGAGCACCTTCAACCTGGCACTGATGGGAAGCCATTCGTAGTTGGAGCAAAAAAAGCTGGATGCACCGTCGTCGCGGATCCCGCGTAATTCGTCTTCCACCTCGCGCAGGCGCGGCTCCAGCAAAAGCAGGTCTTGGTAATCGGGCAGCATCAGCGATTCGTCAGGGTCACCTCGACATCGCGGGGTGCGACGCCTGGCGCGGGAACCGGCGCCCGGACAGGATCGATCCGGTAATCCCAGATCCCGCGGCCGTAGGTTCCAAAGCGCATGGTGTTTTCGGCCGAAAGGGCCTCGACGCTCCAGTAGGTTGTCACCGGAGCCTGATTTCCGGTGATATCGACCCATTCCGAGGCCCCCGGATCGCGCCGGTAGGCCGCCGTCTCCGTGCCGCAGAAGACCGTGCCCGAACCGTCGGGGGCCTCGCCGAGGCAGTAGACGAGGGTCGCCGGCAAGCCCTGATCGAAGGGCTCGTAGCTGATCCCGCCGTTCGTGCTGCGATAGACCCCGGGGTTGCTGTACCCGGATCCGCCGGCGAACACGGTCCCGGGCGAGGCTGCGCTCGCGAGAAGCGCCGTCCCGTAGAAGAAGTGCGCCGGCGGCCCCGTGGTCGCCGAAGGAGTCCAGTTCAAACCGCCGTCGATGGAAAAGAAGAGGCCCCCGTCGTCCGTCGCCGCGTAGGCCAGGTTCGGCTGCGCCGGAGCGAAACAAAGCGCGCTCGCATAGTTCCCCGAGACGGCCGAAAAGTCGTAGCCGGACCACAGGCTCGGGGTCCAGTCATTCCCGCCCACGAAATCGTAACGCCAGATGCGGGAGGCGCAGAAATAGAAGTCCCGGCGATCGGAGGGATCCGCCACCACGGGCGGCAGCCACGCGTTGGTTTCAGCAGGGGGAAAATCCTCGGAATGAAGGCTCGGAGAGTTCTCGTTGCGCTGAATCAGGACGAAGCCCGGATAGGTCATGAAGAGGAAGTCGTGGGCGCCGTCTCCTGAACTGATGTGCCCGTAGTCCCCGCTGATCAGTTGATCGAACTCGAGCGCGGTTCCCGCAACGGCGGGGGTGTCGGCTCGCTGGTATCCCTGATCCTGAGCGCCTGCAACAACGTGATCCGGATTCGCGTTGGAGGTGTGCGTCGAGTAGTACTGACTCACCCGCAGTCCCGAGAGAGACAGGTTGTCGACTGTCAAGAGCTTGTTCGTCGACGAATAGACGCCGCCGTCGGTGTTCACGAACCACGTCTCGATGCCGTTGGGATCCTCGAGCACATTGAATCCCATGATGTCCGCGTGCAGCTTGTTCACGGGATCGTCGTAGTATTCATGCCATGGGTTGACCACATCGAACGTAGCACCCGCGTTGCGCGTGACATGTACCTCCACTCCACCCCAGGCGAAGGTGTTCACGTCGGTGATCGATGCCGTGAGGCGGCTCCAGTAATCGCTCATGTCCGTCAGGTAGGTCCAGGAAGCCCCCTCATCATCGGATCGATACAAGCGGTCCACGGCTCCGACGCGTAGGGCGGCCCAGAGGCGCGGCGCTCCCGCCTCACATCCGACCAGTTCACCTTCCTCTGCAATCTCCGGCAGTGGTCCCATCCCAATCCAGTTGTCGCCGTAGTCCGAACTCTTCTGGATGCCCGTCTCGGTCAGCAGATACAGGGCCCCGGCGCCGGTCCTCGACATCCAGACATCCCCTCCGAACTGGCCGAGGTCGTACACGCTCGAGAAACTGTGCATGCCATCGTCCGAGCGCTTGAGGTGGTACTTTCCTCCCGTGCTGCTGCGCCGGAGGACGAAGGGTTTGAAGTTTCCGTCGCTGGAAACGAGCACGCGACGCACCCGATCGACCGACCAAGCCTGCAACCCTCCAGGAGCACTCCAGGTCCGTCCCTCATCCCGACTGACCAGAACCGTCTCGCCCTGGGTCGCGCTCAGGAGAACGTCCGGGTCGCCGGGATTGTCGCCGGGAATCAGGCCCAACCAGTGCGTACCGCCGTAGACGTTGTCTCCGATCGGGGCCCAATCGCTGCCGTCGGGCATTCCCTTCCAGAGGCCTCCCCGCGACGAACCCGCATAGAGCCATTGACCGTCGGTCGAATACTGCGTGACGTGCATGCGGCCGGCCTGGTTGTTGCTGCCGCGTTCGACCCAGGGGTTCGCGAGGTTGGTTTGGAGCGCCAGCACATTGCGCTTGGCCAGCTGATCGAGCCCGTTCCGGAGTTCGATCGCTCTCCAGTCGTCGTCGGGATGGGCCTTGTGGCGCGCAGCGAACCACGCCTTGCGCCTGAACGTCTGCTTCTTCCCTTCGTTGGCCTTGACGATGAACTCCGTCGGCTCGGGATAGCGTTCCGAAAATTCCACGCCCTCCGGCGTCGGACCTTTGCACGCCAGAGGGACAAGGGGCAGTGCGAGCGAGAGCAGAAGCAAGCGCGTCGGAAATTCCATGAAATCTCCAAGGGGTTGGGGCCGCCCAGAATACGAAGCTGAACACCCGACCTGGGGACAAGATCGCCCAAAACCGAATCGAAGCCTCCGACGCCCGCTCGACGAGGG
Source organism: Planctomycetota bacterium (assembly GCA_002683825.1). Lineage (GTDB taxonomy): Bacteria > Planctomycetota > UBA1135 > UBA1135. Next base: position 101,438 of record NYUD01000073.1, on the reverse strand, counting down.
TTGTTTTCCGATGTAGAACCCCGGGGGTGAAACGCGCACCGACCCCGTGGATCCACGCAGCCGTCTGTCTCTTCCTGACCGAGAGTTGCGATTCCTCCCCCGACCTCGCCTCGACACCCGATTCAGAGGCCCCTCCGCCGGCCTGGTTCCGCGAGGTCTCGGTGGAACGGGGGCTCGCTTTCACTCACCTCCGCGGAGACGAGGGGCGTTACCGGTTGCCCGAGATCATGGGCGGAGGTGTCGGGCTTTTCGACTTCGAGAACGACGGGGATCTCGACTGCTATCTGGTGCAGAGCGGGGATCTCAGCGGACCGGGCGACGAAACCACCAACCGGCTTTTTCTCAACCGTTTGCTCGAGCGGGGAGAGGCCCTTTTCGAGGACGTCACGGACAGCGTCGGAGGCGGGGACAGGGGCTATGGGATGGGGTGTGTCGCGGGCGACTACGACGGGGATGGACGGGTCGATCTCTACGTGACCAACGTCGGCCCGAACGCCCTGTTTCGAAACGTCGGGGGAGCAGAGCTCGTCGACAACACTGCGCGTGCCGGAGTCGGGCATCCGGGCTGGGCCACCAGCGGAGCCTTCCTGGACCATGACCGCGATGGGGATCTGGACCTCTTCGCCGTCAACTACCTGCGCTGGTCGATCCGGCGCGAAAAGGACTGCCTGTCCGCACTTGGCGAAAACGACTACTGCAGTCCACGCAGCTACGAAGCTCCGGCTCCCGACGTCCTGTACGAAAACCGAGGGGACGGAACCTTCAAGGACATCAGCGCGTCCGCCGGAATCGACCGAGCGTTCGGCAACGGACTGGGCGTGGTCGCGGCCGAGCTCGATGGGGACGGACTCATCGACATCTACGTCGCCAATGACATGATGCCCAACCAGCTCTGGAAGAACCGCGGCGACGGCACCTTCGAGGACATCGCCCTGTTCGCGGGTTGCGCGGCAAACATGGACGGGGCCTCCGAAGCCAGCATGGGAACGGTGGCCGTCGACGTGGAGAACGACGGCGACCTCGACCTCTTCCTGACCCACCTCCGGGACGAGACCAACACCTTCTACCAGAACCGCGCGGGGATTTTCTCCGATCGCACCGCAGCCCTCGGCCTCGCAACCCCCAGTCGCTTCTACACCGGCTTCGGAGTCGGCTTTGGGGACTTCGATCACGACGGCGTCCTGGATCTCTTCGTCGCCAACGGAGCGGTGACCCGCAACCGGCCGCGGTTGGCCCCGCAGGACCCCTATGCCGAGCCCAATCAGCTTTGTCGGGGAACGATCGACAACTCTCGATCGGCGCTACACTTCGAAGAGGTTCTGCCTCGGGGAGGCTTGGAGCGAGAACTCATCCGCACCTCGCGCGGCGTCGCTCTGGGGGATCTGGACAACGATGGGGATCTGGACATCGTGGTCGTGGACAGCAACACCCACGTGGAGCTGCTCGAAAACGTCGTTGCCGCTGGACATTGGCTCCAGCTGAGCTTGATCGACGGCGGAACCGATGCCGTGGGCGCCTCCGCACGCATCCGCTTTGCTTCGAAGGATCTGTGGCGCAGCGTGATCCCCGCCGCCAGCTATTGCTCAAGCAACGACCCGAGATTGCACTTTGGACTGGGACGACACACCGAACCGGTCGAGGTTCTCGTGCGCTGGAGTGACCGCGTGGAAGAGGATTTCGGCCCCCTCGAGGTCGACCGTGTGCACCGCCTCGAACGAACGGCGAAGTAGGGTCTACGCAGAGTCGCGCCCGTGTTCCGGACGCTGCCGGTAGCGCTGCGCGCAACGATTTCTGCGCTTAGCCGTTTGGATTTCTACTTTTTGCGTTTGGGGTGAACCAAACGGTCCCGCTGCCATGCCTGAAGAGCGAGAACCCGCCGGACGACGCCCGCGAAAGCCTGCCGGACGTCGGGGAGGTCTTCAGAGGTGGAGGGGCGCAACACCACCCCTTTGGATCCACTATGCCCGAAGCCGTTTCACGTGAACCTCGGGGTCGCCGGTGATGAGTCGCGCGCTGCGCTTGCGCCTGATCAAGTTCCAAAACCAATCGGCCATGACCAGCAGCTTGTTGCCGAATCCCACAAGAAACATCACGTGGACAAAACACCAGGTAAGCCAGCCGAAGAAGCCGCCGAAGTGTCGCTTTCCGATCGCGGCGATTGCGTTTCCGCGGCCGATGATCGCCATCGAACCCTTATCGTGATAATGGAATGCGGGGCGCTGCCGGCCATTCGTGCCGTCGAGCTCGCGCCGGATGATCGCTGCGACGAAGTTGCCGGTCTGGATGGCGCCTTGTGCGAGTCCCGGCACCGGCTTGCCGGTCTTGGCGTCGATGGCATGCGCGGCATCGCCAACGACGAAGACATTCTTGTGACCGGGGATCGCCATGTCGGGACCGACGAAGACACGGCCGCAGCCGTCGAGTTCCACACCCAGCGACTTGACCCACTCTTGCCCCTGAACTCCAGCCGCCCAGAAGACGTTTTCAGCGGCGATGAAGTCGTCGCCGATCTGGACCCCTCCGTCGGTCACGTCGGTCACACAGACATTTTGACGTATCTCGACCCCCATCTTCTCCAGCACGCGCCGCGCCCGCTCTCCAAGGTCCTCGGGCATGGCCAGAACGAGTCGCGGCCCGGCGTCGACGATGATCACGTGGGCCGTATCCTTACGGATATTGCGAAATTCGGTCGGCAGGATATCGGAGGCCACGTCTTTGATCGCGCCGGCGAGTTCCACGCCCGTTGGTCCGCCACCGACGACAACAAACGTCAACTTCGCTCGACGCGCCTGTTCATCGGCTTCCCATTCGGCCTCCTCGAACGCCAGTAACAGTCGACGACGGATTTCGAGCGCATCGTCGATCGACTTTAGCCCTGGAGCGTGAGCTCGAAATTCATCATGCCCGAAGTATGACTGCCGCAATCCGCTGGCAATGACGAGATAGTCATAGTCGATCTTTCCGCCATCGAATTGCACGAGCTTGTTTTCGAGGTCAACACTCGTGACTTCCCCCAGTGCCACCGTAGCATTCCCTTGCTTATGGAGGATCTCGCGAATAGGAGCCGCAATGTTTGCAGGCTCAAGTTCGGCGGTGGCGACCTGATACAGCAGTGGCTGAAACAGGTGGTAGTTACGCCGATCGACGAGCACGATCGACGCGGATGAGCGGCGAAGACTCTTGGCAACATGCAAGCCGCCGAAACCGCCCCCAATGATAACAACCACTTCATGCTGAGTACTTCGCGCTTCCGTGTCCGTATCCATCGCGTTACCTGTTCGGTTCGTACTCAGCCGATTCACCCAGCTCGCCCAACGCTCTCTTCGCGAGCCGCGTAATGTAGAGGATCACCACCACACAGACAACAAAGCCGATGATAGCGACGGCAGTATGCAGCACCGAAGCCGAGCGGGCCGTGCCTGTCGTTATCGCCAAATGGGCAGCCAGATAACCGAAATACACTTCGACAATCAACATGGGAACCATCGCGAAGGACGACACGAAAAACGCGCTGAACGACACCCGGCTGGCCCCTAGCACATAGCTGAGGGAAACTCCGTGGATCGGCGTAAGCCGCAAGAGGACGAGCAGCCTTATTCCTTCGCCACTGGCAGCACTCTCGATGGCTTCGAAACGTGGATAGCGTCTCAGCACCCGGCGCACCCTTTCACGAAGCAATTGCCGCGAGATCCAGAAGTTCAGCGAAGCAGTGAGCAACGCACCGATCGCCATGACAATGCACCCTTGAAAAAATCCGAATACCGTCCCTGCAAACATTGCGAACAGCATGTCGGGAACAAACAACGAAGTGCATAGCACCAACAGCAGCAGGAATGCCAGGGGCCCCCAAATTCCAAGCGCACTGATCCAGAGCCCGATCGCCGGGACCTTATGACCGAAGTACTGCCCGCCCCAGGCAACGACCCCCAGGATGGCCGCACCGACCAGAGCCCGAATGGCGACCGTTCGTACCGGATTTTTCGATCGGCGCAATTCGCTCGCGTGTTCGTCTGCCACAATTCGCCCGTGCCGTGCGGATCTTCCCGGAGAACCCCCTTATCGATGGCGCGGCGGCCGCCCATTGTTACGCGCGACGTGGGCCCCCCATGCGAGAAGATCCTTGCTGCAGTCGTCGCGATCGATCATCACCTCGATCAGCGCCAGACCGTCGTGCTTGACAGCCTTCGCAATCGCAGTATCCAGCTCGCCTTCGGTCGCCACACGGCAACTCCAGCCGTTTCCATCCGGGCCGTTAAAAACGTTGACCAACTCGGCATAGTCCCAGTTTTGAATCGCATTGTACGGTCCGTCGTGGATCTCTACTTCGATGGTATATCCGCCGTTATTGATCAGGAAAATGATCGGCCGCAGGCCGTATCGAATCATGGTCGAGACTTCCTGAGCCGTCACCTGAAAGGACCCGTCGCCGATGAGCGCTATGACGCGCCGGTTAGGCGCGCCCGCGCAGTAACCCAACGTCGCGCCAACGGACCAGCCGATCGATCCATATTGCATCTGAATTTCGAATCGGCTGCCCTCCGGTAGCTCCAGGGCCATCCCATTGAACCAGGAGTCGCCCGTTTCGGCGATCACGGCACTTTCACCATCGATGACCCCTTGAATCCTCGCGAACAATTGTCGCGTTGTGAGCACCGCGTCATCCAGCCCGCGCACCGGCACTCGTCGTTGCTCCGCAACACGAGAAAAGGCCACAAGCGATGCGTCGTTGCGTTCGATGGTATTTGCGAGTGCGGACAAGAAGTGTTGCATCGTGACATCGTTGTACGATTGTCCGGCCACGAATACGCAGTTCGGATGAACTTGAATCATCTTGTCAGGATTCACGAGCGACGCGTGTCCTGTGGTTGTGTAATCCGTGAATGTCGCACCCACGAATATGCCCAGGTCGGCGGACTCGACGATTTCCCCACAGCCAGGCGAACCGACGGGTCCCCAGTAGACACCCATGTAACTCGGATGTTGTTCGGGAAACATTCCCTTGGCGTTCGGCATGCCGGCCACCGCGTAGCCGCTGGCGTTGGCGAGGGCTAGAAACGGAGCTTCCGCACGGCTCGGCCGCAGCTTTACTCCGGCCACCAGCACCGGTTTGATCGCTTTGGCGAGCAACTCTGTGGCGTGGGCGACCGCGGCTGAGAGCGAACTCTCGTCACTCTTTGGATCTAACTCGAACGATTGCAGGTTCGGCGACGAAGTGCGTGCCGACGCGATGTTGCACGCGACCTCCAGGTAGACCGGTTTCCTCACGCGAAGCGCCGTTGCGATTGCATGATCGATCTGGCGCGGTGCTTCCTCCGGGTGCTGGATAATGACAGCTTCGGCGGTCACGCTCCGGTACATTTCGCGCTGGTATCCGTAGTCGACTTTGCCGAACGTGTGGTGGAGCAGTTCGTACTCCGCTTCAGAATTCGTATTCGGACCGCCGGAAATCGCGATAACAGGCAGATCCTCGGCGTACGCACCACCGATGGCATTGATGAGGCTGAGCCCGCCGACGGTGAACGTGACTACCACGGCACCCGCGCCGCCAGTCGCACGGGCATAGCCGTCGGCTGCGTAGCCTGCGTTCAACTCGTTACAGCAAGAGATCATGCGCAGATTGTCGTTACCCAGAAATTCGTCAAGTAGCACCAGGTTGTAATCCCCCGGCACGGCGAAGTAGTCCTTTATCCCGATGTGCGCAAGTCGTGCCGCAAGGTAGCCACCCACTGTCGCGGAATTGTGTTCAGCCATGCTTCGTTCTTTTGTGTTCAGGCATCCTGTCCTAACCAGCCGGTGGATGACAGTAGCTCAAGTACTCCGGCGTCCACATCGTATCGCTGATTCGCCGCTCGAGTTCCTCTTCCGATGTCACATCGGCCACGCCCTGCCGTTGCGCTTCGCGCCCCACAGCGACGGCGATATGGCGCGAAACGGAACGAATTTCCGTCAGCGCCGGCAACAGCGAGTCGTGCACATCCTTGACCGCCGGCGAACACTCCTTGAGCGCGATTGCGGCCGCCATGAACATTTCATCGGTCACCCGCCGCGCACGCGACGCAAGAATGCCGGCGCCCATCGCCGGGAAGATGTAGCTGTTGTTGCACTGCGGAATGCTGTGTGTCACGCCGTTCATCTCGACCGGATCGAACGGACTACCGGTGGCAACGATCGCGCGGCCATCGGTCCAGCGCAGAAGGTCTTCCGGAGTGGCTTCGGCGCGCGAGGTTGGATTCGACAAAGGGAAAATAATCGGCCGTTCGGCGTGCTCCGCCATGTCGCGAATGATTTCTTCAGTAAACGCGCCCGATTGTCCGGTCACTCCCACCAGGACCGTCGGTTTGACGTAGCGAACCACCTCCGCAAACGAGATTGGCGCAGATAAGTCACATTGCCAATCCTTGAGATTCTCGACATCCTGAGCGATGGGTCGATGGGCCTCATCCAGGTCGCTACGTCCGCTATGGATCAAGCCGTTGATATCGATAACATAGAAACGCTCGCGCGCCTCAGCCTCACTGATGCCGTTCCGAACCATGGTACGAATCAACTGTTTGCTGATACCGGTTCCTGCAGAACCCGCACCCAACATGACGAAGCGCTGGTCTTCGAGCGATTCGCCGACCGCCGCAACGGCAGCGAGAATCGTGCCGGCCGTCACCGCCGCCGTGCCCTGGATGTCGTCGTTGAATGTGCATAGTCGATCCCGATAGCGCTCGATAATGGGCGCGGCATTGACCGAAGCAAAGTCCTCCCACTGCAATAGTACGTTTGGAAACCGGCGCATAATCGCCTCGACGAACTGTTCGATGAAGTCGTCGTAAGCGTTTCCGTGAATCCGTTCGTGCCGCCAACCGATGTACCGCGCATCGGCGAGTCGCTCTTGGTTGTTTGTGCCTACGTCCAGCACGATGGGCAATGTACGTGATGGGTGGATGCCGCCACACAGACTGTAGAGCGAAAGCTTGCCGATCGGGATGCCCATGCCGCCGGCGCCCTGGTCTCCCAGGCCGAGGATCCGCTGGCCGTCGGTAACCACGATCACGTCCACGTCCTGCTTCACATTCTGAAGAATCTCATCAATTGAATCGCGGAGTGGGTAGGCGATGAACACGCCCCGCGGTCGTCGATAGATTTCGCTGAATTCTTGACACGCCGCGCCGACGACCGGCGTGTAGATGATCGGCATCATCTCCACCGTGTGCTCGAGCAGCAGTCGATAGAAAAGCGTTTCATTCTCATCCTGCAATTGGCGCAAGAAGATGTGCTTCTCCAGCTCGCTCGGTTCGCCGCAGTACGCGTCGTACGCTCGCGCGCCCTGCTCTTCGATCGTCTCGATGTGCGGCGGCAGTAGGCCCAACAACCCAAACTCACGACGTTCGTCCTCGGTAAATGCTGTGCCCTTGTTCAATAGCGGCGTTTCGATGAGCTCGCTGCCGCTCACATCGACTTTGATCGTTTCACTTGCCGTCTTCAGGCTGGACATCCAGGACTCCCCGTTACGCGACGCTCCATGGTGTACGCTCCCTATCAATCGAACACATTGCCGTGCTCATAGCGCTCGTCGTCTCCAGCGGCCTCGGTCAGCGCCGACACGTTGGTCTTTGTAAAGAAGCCTTCGTAGCCGTGGCACCGTTCCACATATTCGCTGATCAGAATTGAATACTTCGAATGCTTGGAAAATATCTGCTTGAGATTCGGATCGTCCAGGCACTCGCCCACCACATGCGCCAGGAATGGCACGCCCTTGTCCATGAGGGTCTGGACCACGTAGTCGACATTCTTCTCGCCAGCACGGTGATCGCCGTCGGCGACTTCATACGCCAAGTGATGCATCCGACGACCGTAGTTTCGCACAAAGTCCTCGGTCGGCATCGGCAGATTCTCGAACGAATTGACGAACGAGGGCGTGTTATTGGCGGTGAATACTTTCGCAGGCGAGTGCTTGTCGTCGTCGACATAGCCATTGCGAGTGACGTTCGTCGACGAATTCATCTCGCTGATGTTGTAAGCCCCCCAGAAATAGTGATTCGAAATCGTGAGAAACTCGAGGATCGCATCCTCGCGCTCGCCGGCCAGGATCCGCGTTGCCATGTGATCGATCCCTAGCAGCAGTGCATCGAACCCTCGTTCCTCGGCAAACGAGACGATCTTGTCAAGCCTGTCGATGTCAGCTGCGTCGAGTTCGAAAGGTTCTCCAAACCCAAAGGCCTTCAGGTCGTCGAAGTCCAACTGACAGTAACCGACTCGATTCGACGTATAGTCCGATGGAAACGTAAACATGATTTGCGAATCAGTGAAAAACGGATTTCGCGTCTCGTGGTGGTAATTGAAGCGGATCTTCTGCGATTCAAGTATCTTCCGGGTTTCTACGGTATTCTGCGTGTGAAAGATCTCGCCGATATAGCGGGCGTTAGGCTGCTTCGCAGAAAGCGGATACAGCCGGTTGAACATTGTAATTTCGTCCTCGTAATCACTCGACAAGGGTTCCATGACGATCAGTCGCGGAAACTCCGGTCGCGAGGTGAGCACGAACACTCGGTGCGTACTGCTGGTGAATCCGGCGGTAAATCGATAGGGCCCCATCAAGTACAACTCGCACAGGTACGCCATCGCATCTCCCCGCTCAACCTGAATCACAATCGCCCGTATTTTCGTTAGCAAATCCTCCATGCCAGACGAGAGGCGGCGCTCGTAGATTCGAGTCCTGTACGTCTCAAAGAATTCGGAATTCTTCTTGTCGCCGAGAGGGACGTACTCCAGCGGGTTAATCGCCATCGTTCTTCTCCTGATGTCCGTTAGTTGTGTCGCTCAAAACCACCTCGGTCACACTGTTCCTTGAAACGCATTCGCGGAAGCCATATCCCAAAGCCTGTGTATGGGCTTCGCGTCGTCTTCTGCAAGCAACGCACCCCGTTTGAGAAAATGGAAGGCTTCGTCGTAGCTCTGTGCCAGGACTCTGCTCGTACGCAGATAGACATTCGAGGCCTGTAGCTGCGCAGGGTCATCGAGCCCTGCCGCCGCGACAATCTCACAGAGCGTCTCCATGGTACTGTGGTGGAAATGATAGGTTCGCTCGGCCTTGTCGGCAACGTTCAGCGCCCTTTGCCGCCGCGCATTCTGCGTTGCAACGCCGACGGGACACTCGTTCGTATGACACGTCTGAGCCTGAATACAGCCGACGGCCATCATGAACCCACGCGCGGCATTACACCAATCCGCGCCGATCGCGAGATTCCGCGCGATGCCGAAAGCTGACGCGACCTTTCCGGATGCGGCGATCTTGATCCTGTCGCGTAGATCGCACCCGACCAGAGCGTTGTGCACGAACATCAAGCCGCCCTTGAGCGGCGCGCCGATACTGTCGGAAAACTCGGGCGGCGCGGCGCCCGTTCCGCCTTCGGCACCGTCCACAGTAATAAAATCCGGAAGAATGCCTGTTTCGATCATCGCTTTGCACGTGGAGAGAAACTCGACGGGATGGCCGATGCAAAGCTTGAATCCGATCGGTTTTCCACCCGACAGATCGCGCAGTTGTGCGATGTACTCACACAGACCGCGGGGGGAATTGAACGCGCTATGTCCCGGCGGAGAGATGCAATCCTGCCCCATCGGAACCTTGCGCGTGGCGGCAATCTCGTGCGAGATCTTGCTAGCAGGCAACACTCCGCCATGCCCCGGTTTGGCACCCTGCGAGATCTTGACTTCGATCATCTTGACGGACTCGTGACTCGCCTGATCACGAAACAGGTCGGGATCGAATTTGCCGTCAATGGTTCGGCAGCCGAAGTAACCGGTACCGACTTGCCACACGAGGTCGCCGCCGTATTTCAGGTGGTGCGGACTCAAACCACCTTCTCCGGTGCAATGGTAGAAGTTGCCTTTCTTTGCGCCTCTGTTGAGGGCCATGAGTGCGTTCGGGCTGAGCGCGCCGAAACTCATCGCCGAGATATTCAGGAGCGAACAGGAGTACGGCTGCTTGCAATCAGGTCCGCCGACGCTCGTTCGAAAGTGTTCTTGGCTCTTTGGGCGCGGCGCCATCGAATGATTGAGCCATTCGTATTCTTCGCCGTAGACGTCCAGTTCCGTACCGAACGGTTTGAGCCCTTCGATGTTCTTGGATCTTTCGTAAATGAGTGAGCGCTGGTTGCGACTGAAGGGTCGACCATCGATGTCGCTTTCTACGAAGTACTGGTGAACCTCCGGGCGTATCGCTTCGAACAGGAATCGCAAGTGAGCCACAATCGGGTAATTGCGGCAGATGCTGTGGCGGACCTGAACCATGTCCCACAGACCCAGCAGTGCCAGCGGCCCGAGCAACACCAGTCCCCAAAGGAAGTCGATCCGGACCTTCATGCCGAGCACCACACAGAGTGCAGCAAGCACGAGAACAGAAAACAACGGCAGAAATCTCATGTGGATAATGGTGCCCTATTGCGTGCTAGTGATCTTCGGTGGCCTTCTCGTCCCGGTCCTGAATGGGAGGATCGCCCGGTTCCCCGCCACGGGTTTGCAGGAACGCGACGAGATCCGACAGTTCTCCGGCCGTGAGCGATGCCGCGAAGGCGGGCATGTTATACCCCCCGTTGTTGATACGCACGACGAGATCCTCCCGCGTTAGACGGTCCCCGATCACCGACAACGTGGGACCGCGATGTCCCCCCGTACCGTCGATCACATGGCAGTACAAGCAACCCTTCTCGAAAGCAAGCTCTCCTCCGCGTGCCACCGGACCCTCGGTCGCGCCTACGACTTCCCTTGAAAGCGACTCCACACCAAAGTCAGGCGACCACGGTTTCTTGTAGCCATAGATCGTGAGCACCAAGAATCCCGTCACTCCGGCAAAGATCACCGCAAGCGCCCAGGGTCGTTTCGATGGAGCCCGTTCCCCCCTGTTGGAAAGGAGCGGCAAGAAAAACAGCAGCAAGAATCCGATGGCCGGCGCGCCCAGGATTACCCAGGTCTCGAGCGAAGACGGCAGCATCGACAGGATCGCGAAGTACCACCAAAAGTACCAGTCCGGCATGGGGTTGGCGTCGATGCTGCTGGGATTGGCCGGATGGTCGAGCGACGGTGCCTGGAAGACGATGGCACAGCCTACGATGAGCAACACGACGCAGGTCGCGAACACTGCGTCGCGCCAAGCCGCGTTCGGCCAGAATGGTTCGCCGGTCCTTTTGAGTCGCTCTATGTATTCCCGCTTGTACGTCATGGGATCGACCGGGTCGCCGACTTTCGGCATTTCCGAAATACCATGCCGCAGAACGAGCCACATGTGGAGTGCCACCCCTGTGATGATGATGCCCGGCAGGATCATCACGTGCAGCACATAGAAGCGCGTCAACGTTGCACCCCCGACCGTATCGCCACCGAGCAAGAACTGCGCGATCTCGGTACCGATCAGCGGCACGCGTCCGGCCATTTCGGCGGCGACCATCACGGACCAGACACCGTTTGCATCCCAGCGGAGCAGTTGGCCTGTGAACGCCATACCCAACACGCCGAACAGAATGACCACGCCACTCATCCAGTTCATCTCGCGTGGATACTTGTACGTAGCATGCAGATAAACCTGGGTCAAATGCACGACGGCCAGCATCACCATTGCCGACGCGCCGTAATAGTGCATGCCTCGCATCAGGCTGCCCAGGAACGCATCGTTCGTGATGTATTGCAAGCTCTCGTACGCCTGTCCGCCCCCCGGTACATAGACCATCGCCAGGCACACACCGGTGATCACCTGCACGACGAAAGCACATAAGGTCGCGCTGCCGAATACGTACCACCACCGCGCGTCGCGCGGTACGACATGCGTCATGATCGGTATGAGCGCATCCGAGACGCCGCCTCGGTCGTCGATCCAGCTCCAGACGTTCCCGGCCGCTTTTCTGATCATGCGCTCCGCGGCCTCTCGCCTGGAAGCGGCACAGGGCTGGTCTGAATTTCGACGTGCCCGCCCTTGATTCGCAGCGGGTACTTCTGCAAGGCCCGCGGTGGCGGACCGGCTGCTACTTCGCCGTCTTTGTAATACACACCTCCATGGCAGGGACACATGAACAATTCCGAACCTTCGATCCAGCGCACAGGGCAGCCCAGGTGCCGACAGTTGATCGAAAACGCGACGAACTCCGCAGGCCCTTCGCGCCTCAGCCACGCGGCGGTCGTCGCTGTCAGGCCGGCCCACGCCTGCGGCGATGGATCCTCAAACTCCACCAACACCGTCGTCCCTTCGTCGAAGTCCTCGACTTTACCGACCGACCTCCAGACCCTGGCCGGCTTCCGAAGGATCGGCCCCATGACGAAACCGACGGCAGGAAGTGCCAGGATCGCGCTGATCACCCCCGACAGACCGAGTGTCAATCGCAAGAAAAACGATCGCCTATCCTCAGACGCGCACTGCTTCTCGTTCTTGCTGTCGTCGGTCACGATGTCCTCCATGCTCGGCGTATTTCGCCTACCCACGACCGCAGCGACCACGTCATCAAACCGACTCCGGCTACGGTGATCAGCCAATGTGTCGTAATACCCCAGACGATGAACATGGTCGACATCGCCATCGCCGCCGGGACGTACGTCGGCCGGGGCGGCTTGTCGTCGCGTGCAGGAGCAGGACTCATCGATCCCTCCTTTTCATTCAGCATTGTTCTTCATCTCTGTGGAATGAAGCACAGCTCCACCCCTTCTGTGCGGCGAGTGTTCGCCCCCCGTCGAATACCAGCGGCAGAGGATGCTGACGATCGCACCGACGTACAGCGTGCACGGAGGCACCCACATCAAGAGCCCACCGAGATGCTGGTCGGCAGATGGACTCAAGCCGACATCATGGAGCGCGGTCAACACGGCAATTCGACCGACAGGATCCGCGAACACGGGACACACGCCAACCGCCGTGAAGGTGATGTAGATCCCCAGCAAAGTACAGCCAAAACACGCCGAAAACAGGTACACGACTGCTTTGGGCGCCGCCAGTCGATGACGCTCGAGCGGCGCGTAGATGGCCCACCAAAACGCCAACCCTGCCGAGAGAAACATCGCGTCTCGAAGCACGCCTAGTGAGGCATTCGCTGTAGACGCGCTACACAGACTCGGAATGTGCCAGAACCACATCACACCCAGGCCGGACAACCACCCGACGACCGACCAACGAGCAACCTGGCTTCCGCTGATTCGACCGAACCATGCCTCCGCCTTGGACCTGGGCACGCTCAACAACACACACATGGGAACAACCAGCAAGATCAACAAGTGCTGCACCATGTGCGCGCTGAACAGATATCCGTCAGCCAGTACACCTATGGGTGAGACGTAAGCGAACACGAGAATCGCCACACCTACCGCCAGAAACCAGGCTCGCGCGCCAAGCGCCCCACGACACAAGATCAGGTACGCAGCAACCACTCCCCCAGCGACGAGCCATATGGCCGACGTCCAGTCCCACAACGAGCCCAGTGTTTGCCAATCGGTCATTGCAGATAGCCGAGATAGATGATGCTAAACACCCCGATCCACACCACATCGACGAAGTGCCAGTAGATACCCACGGCACTCAGAACCCCGGAACGTTCCGCGTTCAACTCCTTCTTACGACCTAACACGAACAGCACGCACAACACGATCAAACCGGCGGTGACGTGTATCCCATGGAATCCGGTGACCGTGAAGAAGGTCGAGGCGAACAGGTTGCGGCTGATCACCACGCCGTCGCTCACGAGGCCGTAGTACTCGATCACCTGGCCCGCAATGAAGGCAACCCCCAGCACGATCGTCACGCCCAGCCAGCGCAGGAAACCTCGTTGGTTCGCCGCAGACAGACAGCGCTCAGCGCGCCAGAAAGTGATGCTGCTCAAGAGCAGCAGCCCCGTGAAGACGCCGGTTCGCACGACATCGAGCGAATTTGCTGCGTTCGGGCCGTCGGTGTGTCGCGTATTGAATACGACGTACGCCGCCAACAGCAGCACGAAGAACACGGCCTCGGAGGCGACGAACGCCCAGACGGAAGCCCTGGCCTTATCCGGCCGCCAACCGGTGTCGGCCGGCGTCTTGGAAGTCTTCCAGTCGGCAACTTCCGGATGGTCGAGATCCCAGACCGGTCGACGACTCTTGACCTGGGGGATGGCTTCGAAATTTTCTTCCGGCGGCGGCGAGGTCGTGGCCCACTCGAGCGTGAATCCGCCCCAGGGATTGTCGCCCGCCCGCCCTCCACTCCGCAGGCTCCGAACGATGTTCCAGACCAGCACCAGCGTGCCCGCCGCCATCAGAACGGCCCCCGCCGTGGCGATGGCGTTCAGCGCCGCCCAACCGGGGCTGTCGCCGTAGGTGTAGACGCGCCTGGGCATGCCCATCAGGCCGAGAAAGTGCTGGACCATGAACGTGCAATTGAATCCCGCCAGCCACAGCCAGAATTGCAGTTTGCCCAGCCGTTCGTCGAGCATGCGTCCGGTCATCTTCGGGAACCAGTAGAACGTCGCCGCAAAGAGCCCGAAGACGGTTCCTCCGATCAGCACATAATGGAAATGTGCCACGACAAAATACGAGTCGGTCAATTGCCAATCGATCGGCACGGCGGCAAACATCACTCCGGTCAGCCCGCCCACGACGAACATCAACAGGAACGCAACGGCGAACATCATTGCGGTCGTCATGCGTATGGATCCGCCCCACAGGGTCGCGGTCCAGTTGAAGATCTTGAGCCCCGTCGGGATGGCGATCAGCAAGCTGCCGACCGCAAAGAAGATGTTCGCCGTAACGCCCAGACCGACTGCGAACATGTGGTGTCCCCATACCCCGTAGCTCAACAGCACAATCACCGCCGATGACGCCGCCACAAATGAGTAGCCGTAAATGGGCTTGCGGGAGAAGACGGGAATGACCTCCGAGATCATCCCGAAGGCCGGCAGGATCAAGATGTAGACCTCGGGATGTCCGAAGACCCAGAAGAAATGCTGCCACAAGACCGCCGAGCCGCCCCGTGCCGGCTCGAAGAATGCGGCTCCGAGACAGCGGTCGATCAAGAGCATCGCCAGGGCGGCGTTCAGAGCCGGCAGGGCCAGGATGGTCAGGATCGAGGTCATCCAGCTCATCCACACAAACAGCGGCAAACGCTGCAAACTCATGCCGGACACCCGGCAGCTCAGCACCGTCACAAAGATGTTGATCGCCGCTGCTACCGAACCGACACCCAGGCAAATCAGGCCGATCAGCCAGTAATCGACGCCCTGCATGAGGTTGTAGGGCTTGGTCGAAAGCGGTGCGTAGCTGAACCATCCGGCGTTCGGAGCCGAGCCGCTCAGAAAACTGTAATAAAGCAGAAACCCGCCGCAGGGCAACAGCCAATAGCTCATCGCGTTGAGACGCGGAAACGCGACGTCGCGAGCACCGATCATCAGTGGCACGAAGTAGTTTGCGAATCCAACCAGAACCGGCATCCCCACCAGAAACACCATGGTGGTGCCGTGCATGGAGAACATCTGGTTGAAGAGTTCCGGGCCGAGGAAGGTGTTGTTCGGTACTGCGAGTTGAACTCGCATCAAGAGCGCTTCGACTCCGCCAACTACCAAGAACAAGGTGGCGGTCAGGATATAGAGGACACCGATCCGCTTGTGATCGACCGTGCTTACCCACGCAAGCAGCGAATGGGCGCTTGCCCGTCGAGCGCGATCGCTGGCGGCAATTTCGTCAAGTGCATCCGCGCTCACTTGAGTGTCCCCAGGTAAGCCACGAGTTGATCCAGTTGCGCGTCGGTCAGTTTGAAGTTCGGCATCTTGCAGCCGGGCTTCACCGCGCCGGGGTCCGCCAGCCAGCGTCTAAGGTCTTCGGGAGAGTTTGCAAGTACGCCTCCCCCGAGCTCCTTGCGGCCGGCCAGATGCGTCAGGTCGGGCGCGATGGTGCCCACCGCTTCCGTGCCTACGATCGCATGACATGCGCGGCAGGTCATACCCATGAACAGGGCTTGCCCGGCGGCGGCCAGATTGCCGGCTTCCAGCTTCGCCCCCACCACTTGATTCCCGGCTTGCCAGCGCGAGAAATCCTCTTGCGAATGCGCGTAGACCTTGAATTCCATCCATGTGTGTTGCACGCCGCAGAACTCGGCGCAGCGCCCCTGATAAACGCCCGGTTCCGTCGCCTCGAGCCACACGTAGTTTTCGCGGCCGGGAATCAGATCCATCTTGCGCGTCAGTTGCGGCACCCAGAAACAATGAATGACATCCGCCGATTCCAGTCGTACACGCAGCTTCTTACCCGCGGGTATGTGAATTTCATTTGCGGCCACGACGCCGGTATCGATGTACTGGACTTGCCACCACCACTGATGAGCTGTGACGACCAGATCGGCATCGGTGTGTCCTGCCGGATGCGCCTTGGGTACCGCGTTGACAGTGAGCACCAGATTGGCGCTAACGGCAGCCAGCCACAGCACGATGACGATGGGTCCGACCATCCAGGCAATTTCGAACTTCTCGTTGCCGAAGTCCTGGTCGGGCATCGTCGCACGCTTGCGACCTCGGACAACCGCGATCAGTACCAGCCCGGCCACGATGGTGAAGATCACCGCGCTGATGCAGAGCACCTGCACGAACAACTCGTGAATGGCCTGCGCCTGGGGCGATGCAGGGTCGAACGCAGGTAATGCAGAGCCCATGGACGGTACGCCCGGCAGAGTAGACTTTTCCCTCCTCGAGCGTCAAGGTCTGCCGGCAGTGAGGGACTGGCGTGCGGATGCGGATTCCGACCTTCTCCTGGGCACGCTGCGACAACGACGGTCGATTCGCATTCGTCACCTTGACCGGCGATAGCTACGCGGTCCGTATCGAACTTCGCGAAGCGCCCCAGGGCACGGCCCGGGTCCAAGTGACGGGTGCCGTGCCTTCCCACAAGACCTGGTTCTGGTCGCCGATTTCTCGCCCGAGCCCGGTTTTTTGGGCCATGTACCGGGCCGACTCGACGATGCGGCCCGACGTAACGGGGATACGACTTCGTTTCGAGCTGAAGGCTCCGCGGTCCGTAGGCCCCATGCACGGGAAGATCGAAGGACACGAGTTCGAATTCTCCAGAGAATGGCCCGGACAGCACGGGCTGATCGTGCTGTCGGGAGAGACGCCCGTGCACGTCACGAATGGGTTCGACCTGGCGGCCGGAGAGCAGCTCGATCTGGGAACGCTCACGACCCAACCCAGCGGTGACCTGCAGCTGACCCTGCTCCGTGGATCGGGGGTCGAGTCCGCCGCAGGCAAGCTGATCTCGAAACACCGGGGTCATGAGCTTGCGGGCCATGACCGCGCGACTACATCGGGGCAGGGGCTCGCTCCAGCGAGCATCGAGTTCGAGCTCTACGCCGGTAGAACGGCTGCAAAGCAGCTGGAACTCGAATTGCCGCGCTGAGTGCAGGCGGTCCAACAGCAGGATATGGCCGGGCCAGGGTGGACCTGGGAGCACACCCAATGCCGGCGAGATCAGAATGCAGGGATTGTGGGTGGAGAGCTGATCCCAGGCGGCGCCGCGCAAGGCAGAATGGGGCCGTGATCATGGTCAAGCGAACGCGTGGAGGTAGCCCGGAAGGGCAACCCCGCTTCGCCCCGGGAGATCTGGTCCGTCACCGGCGCTACGGGTATCGGGGACTGGTCGTGGCCTTCGACCTCACCTGCTACGCCAGCGAGGACTGGTACCGCTCCAATAACACCCAGCCGGAGCGGAACCAGCCCTGGTACCACGTCCTCGTGCACGGTTCCCATCAGACCACCTACGCCGCCCAGGACAGCCTGCTGGAGGAGCCGCAGCCGGCGCCCGTCGACCACCCGCTGTTGGAAGCGTTCTTCTCCTCGTTCGAGGGGAGCCGGTACGTGCGCAACGATCGTCTGTGGGACCTCAGCCAGTAGGGTCCGCCACCCGTGAGAAGGAGGTCGGGCCGAGACCCGAGACGGTCGAGCACGGCTCGGTCGTTGGGGAGATCGAGCCTGACTCCCAAGGTGAACCCCACGACCCGAATGCCCCGAAATCGACGTTCTTGACCGCCGCAGGGATGGGGTGAGTGAGGGGAATCGAACCCCCGACCCCCAGAACCACAATCTGGTGCTCTAACCGACTGAGCTACACTCACCGTTCGGGGTTTCCATCGCGCAGAAGCCACGACTGAGGGGCGGAGAGGATCGAGCGCCGGTGTGAGAAAGTCAAGCGGAGGCGTTGCTTTCCGGGGCTCGGCGCGGGAAAAGCCCGCCGAAGCGGAGATCCTTGTTCCGGGACGTTAAGTTGGGGGGTGATGGGCATGGAATCCGCTGACGATCGGTTCGACCGTCAGGTGCGCTTCGCCCCCCTGGGGGAAGTGGGTCAGACGAGAATCTCCCGCGCACAGCTGACCCTCGTGGGGTGTGGCGCCCTGGGGGGTGTGCTCGCCCAAACCCTGGTGCGGGCCGGTGTCGGAACCTTGATTGTCGTGGACCGGGACGTCGTCGAACCGACCAACCTGCCGCGGCAAGTGCTCTTCGACGAAGCCCACGCGCGGGAGGGAGTCCCGAAGGTTGAGGCGGCTCTCGAGACCCTGGAGCGTATCGGCGGGCCCACGAGGATCGTTCCCCATGCGCGCCATTTCGACGCCACCAACATCCGCGAACTGCTCGCCCAGAGCGATCTCGTCCTGGACGGAACGGACAACCTGGAGACCCGCTACCTCATCAATGACTTCTGCGTTTCCGAAGATCTTCCCTGGATCTATGCGGGCGTCGTCGGAGGAGCGGGATTGGTGCTCGGCATCCGGCCCGGGAAGGGGGCGTGTTTGCGCTGCCTGTTTCCCGACCCACCGGCGCCCGGCACGCTCCCGACCTGCGATTCGGCCGGCGTGATCCTGCCGGCCGTAGGCGCCGTAGCCTCCATGGCTGCGGGAATCGCCATGCGCTGGCTCGCAGCGCCGGAGACACAAGAAGACCCCCCCGCGACGCTTCTGGAACTCGACGCCTGGAACGGGACGGTGCGAGCGATTCAGACCCCCAGGGACCCAGATTGCCCCGCCTGTGGTCGCCGAGACTTTCCCTTCCTGGAGCGCTCGGACAGTCGCGAACCCGTCCTGCTCTGCGGGCGCAACGCCGTCCAGCTTCGGCCCACGACACGCGTCCCGGACCTGAACGCCCTGGCCGAGAACCTGCCCGGAGGGGCCCGGGCTCTCGTGCGCACCGCCGCCCTGGTCCGCTTCGATCTCGACGAGCTGCGCTTGACCATCTTTCGCGACGGCAGGGCGCTGATCGAAGGCACGCAGGATCCAAAACGCGCCAGAGCACTCTTCGATCGCGTGCTTTCGAGCTGAGCGCGCCATGGCCGCACTCGTGATCCTCGCGGCCGGCGAGAGCCGGCGTCTGGGAACCCCCAAGGCCCTCGTGCGTTTGCGCGAGGCGGAACCCTCGACGCCGCTCTCCATGTTGCTCGCGGCGGGAAGTCCCTTCTTTCAACAAGCCCCGCTCGTCATCGCCGGTGCCCACTTCGAAGAAACCCGCAGCCGGCTCGACCCCTCCGTCGAGCTCGCCGAAAACCGTCTCTGGAAAGCGGGCCGCAGCGGTGGGATCGCCCTCGCTTCAACGTTGCGCCCCGACACGGACCTCTGTCTGGCGCCCGTGGACGTTCCCGCCGTGGAGGCCTGCGTCTTCGAGCGGCTCGCCCGGACCTGGACCCGCGCCGGAGCACCGGCCCGCGGCTGGCTCGCCCCTTTTTGGACGGATGGTCAGGGCGAAAAGCACTTCGGCCATCCACTGATTTGCGGACGCGAACTCCTCGCGCAACTGGCGCGGGCCCCCGGGGACATGCCGCTTCGCGAGCTTCGCCCGCGTGCCCGACCGCTCTTGAGCTGTCCCGTCGAGAGCGACTCGATTCTGGACGACCTGGATACCCCCGCGGATCTCGAGGCCGTCCGCCGGCGCTTTCGCTAGCACCCTTCGAATCCCGGCGGCAGGCCTCCAGACGACGCAAGAACCGGGTCGATAGAACTCCCCGGGTCCCCCCGTCAGGCCTCCCCCGGGCGGGATCCAGCCCCATGAGTTTTCAAGGTGACGTCGCCGGTATCGGCCTGGGTGAGCTGCTCCAGGGGCTCGCGCGTGGAGGTCGTGACGGCACCCTGACGCTTCAGGGACACAAGCTGACGGCCAGTCTGGGCTGGAAGAGCGGCCTGCTCTACGTGCTTGCCCACGAGGAAGAGGACGAGGATCTCTGGTCACGGCGTGCGGCGATGGCCTTCGCCGACGTGCAGGAAGACGGTCTCGAAACGCTGCGACGCCAGACGATCGCACGCGCCCAACGCATCGAAGACTTCTACGCGATGCTCGATGCGACAAATCTGCACTTCCGCTTCGAGCCGGGCGCCCTGCCGCTGCAGCCGCAGGCGAGCGTCAACAACGCCGTTTCCCCCGGCGCCTCCGAAGGGGACGCCGAGCCCTCCGACACGACCGAACAGCAGTGGGGACCCGGCTGGACGGTCCAGCACCTGCTGCTCGAGCACGCCCGCATCTGCGACGAGATCAAGACCGGGCCCGGATCCCGGGTCTGCGGTTTCGACCTACCCCTGGCCACGGATTCCGGGAGTCACCCGCCCCGGACCCGCAACTTCCTGGAACACTGCGACGGCCTGTCGACGGCACAGGAGATCGCGGACCGGCTGGGCTGGCCCCTGTCCAGGTGCCGCGCAACCCTCGGCGAGCACCTGCAGGCCGGCAACGCGCGTTGCCTGGACCCGGCCGAACTCCTGGCGGCGAGCCTGCGGGAAATGGCCATGGGGCGTGCGGGCCGGGCCGCGGTTCGTCTGCGGGGCTGGATCCGGCGGTCTCCCGCAGGTCCGATGTCCCGGGACAACGCCGAAAAGATCATCGACGCCTGGCGCAAGGGACGGCTCGAGCCCGTCTTCCACGCCTTCGACGCCGCCACGGGCAGGCGACTGCTGCGCAAGATCAAGGGATTCGATCACCCCGCGGACGAGATGCACGGGCTCTGGCGCGCCCTGCAACACGCCCACCGCGCCGACCCCATCACGAGCCTCCACGAGATCGTGCTACGCCTCGCTGAGGCGGAGACCCCCGACACCCGCGCGTTCAAGGACCTGCTTCACATCGCGCGCAACTTCCAGGACTCCGGCCGTCCGGGCCGCACGCAAACACTCCTGCGCCTGGCTGCTTCATACCCTCCCGAAAGACCGCAGACACGCGTCGAGATCGGGCGGCGGATGCTGGAGGCGGATCTCACCGAAGAGGGCGTGCGCTGGTTGCTCGAAACCGCGGACAAGCTCCTCGAATCGGACCCCGAGGGGGCCATGTTTCCCCTGCGGGCAGTGCTGCGCGTCAAGCCCGAGCACCCCGAGGCCAATGCACTCAAGGAACGTGCACGCAGCCGCGAAACGCAACGCAAGCGTAAGCGTCGGGGCATGATGATCGGTCTTTCGCTCGGACTCGTCCTGTCTCTCGTCGCCTTCGTTCGCTACCGCGGCCATCGCGAGGTCGAACACTGGATCGACGAAGCCAACACCTACGCGGACCCCGCGCTCGTCCTGGAGTTGCTCGAAGAGAAGTTCGGTCCCAATCCGCCCGAACGCATCGTGGAACTGCGTTCCACTGTGGCCCGACGCAAGAAGAGCCTCGACATGCTGGCGTATCAGAAGTGGATGGCCATCTACGACGCGGCGGAGGAAGCCTGCCGCTTCGGCGACCCGCTACTGGGCCTTCAGCGCACCCTGGAACTTCCGCCCCACCCCGACATCCCCTCTCCCGCCAAGTTCTGGCCGGAAACGCACGAGCTCTATGGCCTTCTGAGCGCAAACCTGGAACGGCGCAGCATCGAGGTGGATGTCTCCATCGAAGCCGGGCTGGAAGAGCTGCAACCGGAGGAACATCTCACCGACCTCATGACGGAGTTGCTCGCGATACTCCCGGTCGCCGATCTTCAAAGCGAAGCCCGTCCCTTCCGCTTCCGCGTGGCTCAACTTCTGACCGAGGTGCTCGAACGCCGCGAGTTCCGCGCCAAGAAACGCGCGGGGATGAAGACCGAGGAGAAGGAACGTGAACAGGACATCCTTCTCGCAACGGCACGCGCCCACGAGCGAGCCGGCGACCTGGAACGCTCGCTGCTCGCCTACGAACGACTCTTCGCCACGGACGAGGGACTCTCCCGGATCCCCGAACTCAAACGCGAGATCAGCAGCGTCCGCGCGCACTGGAACGCGGCTCAGACGGCACTGGAACTGGCGGCCGAAGGCCGTCACGCGGAGGCCTCGCGAACCCTGAGGGAGGTCTGCCCCCGTCCGATCGAGCACCTGCTTGCGTTCCACGTCGATTCCGTACCCCGGGGTGCGCGGGTCACGCTGCGGGCGGGCCGCGAACGCAAGACCCCTTTTGTGACCCGCGCCGGTGTCGGGGAAGAGCTGGACCTGGTCTTCGAACTCGACGGCTTCCTCGACCAGACCATCAAGCTGACGGAGCCGCGGAACCTGGTGGTTCACCTGTATCGCTTTCCCGAGCGCCACTGGTCCAGCGCCCACCGGATCGAAGCCGTCCCCGTTTCATCGGGGAACGCTCACATCCTCGCGGATCGCTTCGGCCGCGTAAGGCGTATCGATGCCGACAGCGAGCCGCTCTGGGAGCTCCAGCTGAACACCCTCGGCGGGATCGCAAGGACCCCGACCTTCTTGCCCGAAAAGCCCGGTTGGTTGCTCCTTGTCAGCGAGGACGGCCAGGCGTGGCTGATCCACGCCGAGGACGGAGAGTCCCTCGGTCCCCACCGGCTGGGCGCACTCCCCGTCGACGGTCCGGCACTCGGGCCGCACGGCGTCCGCCTGCTCCTCGACGACGGTCGTATCGCAAGATGGAACTCCGACGTCGAGCCCCGGTTCATCCAGGCCGATCGTGGTGACGAGTTTCTGCCGGAGAGCCCGGGCAATGAACCCGGTTCCTATCTGGTTGTTCGCAACGGGTTGAACTCGGGAACCGGACTCGAATCTCCGTGGAACGATTGGAGCGTCGAAGTCCGGGACACGGACTACCGCATGTTCCATGGACACGACATGGGGTTCACCGCCGAACGCAACGGCCAGTGGGTCTTCCTCGCCTGGGAAGCGCCGACGGCCCTCGCTCCCCAGGGGCGCTTCTGGCTCTCCGACGAGGCAGGGCTACGCTCCTATCTCCCGGACATGAAGCTGTTGATCGACCTGGGGAGCGAAAAGTGACAGGGCCACGACCCGCGCGTCGGCGGCTCAGAGTCGAGAGATGCGCCAGGGCGCCGAGAGCTCGCGGTTGGCCAGGGCGAGCACCTGTACCGACCAACCGTCGCCGTCGAGGCCGGGACCAAAGGCCATGCCGCTCGGCAAGCTCCAGCTGGACGAGTACCGGCCCGCGCCGTCGAGCACGACAAGGTGGCCGGGTATGGCGGCCAGGACCGATTGCAGCCAGGGATCCAGGGGATCCAGGTAGAAGCCTGCGAATCCCGGGTGCATCGAAAAGTCGACGTAGCCCGCAGCTCCGGCCGGAAGAACGAACAACAGCTCGCCGGGAGCGCCAAAGGCCTCGACCTGCAGGGTATCCCCGGGATCGGCCGCCGCAGCCGAGAGGGTGAAGGACACGATCTCTTCTCCCGGCCGAACGACACTCAGCGCATCGAGTTCCGCACCGCCCAGGCCGACCTGGGATTCCTCGATGATGATCTCGGGGGTCCCCAGGGCGCGAAACACGCCTCCGTCGTGAGAACTCGGCGACTGCGTCGCGACCCAGACCTCCCCGCCGAACCAGTCGATTCCCTGTACGTCGCCGATGCTGTCGCTCAGACCGGTCGCCGCCGAGAACTGCGCCTGCACCTGGGCTTCGCTGGCGATCAAGGAGCACGTGCCGGGCCCGTCCAGCCGCAGGATGTCCCCGTCGGTGAGATCCCCCAGGAGCGTGCCGTTCAGGTCCGCCTGCAAGGAGAAATAGAGGCGTCCCACATTGTCGAAGCTCAGAGCGTCCACATCGATGCTTGCATCGGCCATCCCCAGGGCGAGGGCGATTTCGAACTCGGAGATCAGAACGATCGTTCCTGCACCGGGGTCCAGGCCCAGGATATCTCCATCGAGAAAGCCCCCCTCGTTCGATAGCAGCGAGAAGGCGATGGACTCCGCCGATCCCGGAGAGCTCCCCACGCGCCGCCCGAAGGCATCGATGTCCCCCGGCACGAAGCCGGCCACCGCCAGCCAATGGCCGGCGCCGAACATCGGACGAATCGGCGCTCCGTCACCGACATGGGTCAGGGATCCGTCGTCGATCTCGCCGATCGCAGAATCGGCGGCGGATACGTTCGAGGTGGTTGAAACCACCAATCGGGGTTGAAGTTGTCCGAAAGAAGAACCCGCTCCCAGGGCCAAGAGTCCCAGGGCGCGGACGATGGGGCGCGAAACGCCCCCATGTGTCATGTGCATGAAAAGAATACCTCCGCCCCATCGACCGTTGCTCGGGCCTTCGGGTTACGGCCAAACCCATCGAAACTCGCGGCCTCGGCCGTACGATGAACGGATGCATTGTGTGCCTTCGACTCCCCCGCCGCGCTGGCTACGCTCGTCGGGGACCGTCGCGTGCCTGATTCTCTTCCCGTTCTTCCTGTCCGGTTGCCGCTCTTCGAGAAGCGAGGAGCCCGTCGCCCCCCCGCTCCCTCTGCGCACGCACTGGTCGCTCCCCTCCGACTGGGACACGCTCTCGCCCTTCGCGTTTGAAGAACTCTGCCTGCACGAGCTTCCCGAAGACGTCTCCACCCCCTTCGACGCCCAGGCCCGCGAAACTCTACGCGCAGCCCTCGACCGCATGGACCAGAGCTCCGTGCGCGCAGCGGTTCTACTCGGCCGCAGCCGTCACGCGGCCAACGCATCGATCCTGATACGACGGCTGGAAAAACGCGCAGCCGGCCCCGAACGCACGTCCGACGCGGGAGACACGATCGCGGCCGCTTCCCTGGCACGCTTTCGCGATCCGGCGCGGTTCGCTCAGCGACTGGTTCCGCTGGCGGTCGGAACGAACCCGCACCCCGACCTCGAGGTTCGGGTCGAGTGCGCCGCGACAGCGCTGTATGCAGGCTTCACCGAGGTCATCCCCTTCCTCCTGCAGGTCCTGCGCATAGACACGTACGCGGGACAGAGCGAGACCCGCGACTTCGCCGTATCGGATGCGACCGCCTGGGCTCGCGGCCGCGCCGCCGAGGCCCTATCCCTGTTCGCCGACGTGCCCCTGGCCTACCGAATCGACGGTCCCATCGCCGCACGAGAATCCGAGGCGCGCAAGCTCGCGGAGATCGTGGAAGCGGCGCTCAGCACCGAAGAAGACCCCGGCGATCAAGGATCGACGCGGTAGATCGTACGCGGGAAAGGGATGCACTCACGCACGTGCTCCACTCCGGCGATCCAACCGACGCAGCGCTCCAGCCCCAGTCCGAATCCGGAGTGCGGCACCGTTCCATAACGGCGTAGATCCAGGAACCACTCGAAGGCCTCTCTGGGAAGGTCGTGCTTTCGAATCCGTTCGAGCAAGAGGTCGAGGTCGTCCTCGCGCTGGCTACCCCCGATCAACTCGCCGACGCCTTCACTTCCCAGGACATCGACACACAGGCAGCGATCCTCCCGCTCGGGATCGCGCTTCATGTAGAACGATTTCACCTCGGAGGGGTAGTGCGTGACCATGAGCGGCCGATCGTGGCGATTCGAGAGAATCGTCTCGTCCGGAGCCCCGAAATCGTCTCCGGGTTTGAACTCCGAGCCGGGGTCCTCCAGAAGGATCTGCGCGGCTTCATCGTAGGTGATGCGCGGGAAGGGCTTTTGAATCGCCTCCAGCTTGGAGATGTCGCGCTCCAGAACCTCGAGTTCGGTGCGCCGGCGCTCGAGCACGCGTTTGACCACGTGACACAACATGTCCTCCGCAAGATCGCAGATGTCCCGCAGGTCCGCGAAGGCGACCTCCGGTTCGAGCATCCAGAATTCCGTCAGGTGGCGGCGGGTCTTGGATTTCTCCGCCCGGAAGGTAGGTCCGAAGCAGTAGACCTTGCCGTGGGCCATCGCCGAAGCCTCGGCGTAGAGCTGGCCCGACTGCGTCAAGAACACGCTGCGATCGAAGTAGTCGACCTCGAAAAGCGTCGAGGTGCCCTCGCACGCGTTGGGCGTGAACATCGGCGAATCGACGCAGACAAAATCCCGTTCGCTGAAGAACTCGCGCAGCGCAAAGATCACCGCATCGCGGATCCGCAGGAGCGCCCAGGGACGCCGGCTGCGCAGCCAAAGGTGGCGTTTGGAAAGAAGGAAGTCCGCGCCGTGCTCCTTCGGCGTGATCGGATAGTCCTCTGCGACCTGCAGAACCTGCCCGTCTTCGACCTGAATCTCGAAGCCGCCGGGGGCCCGTTCGTCGGCGACCACCTTGCCCGTCAGACTCAGGCTCGACTCCTGCCCGAGAGTTCCAACTTCATCGAACAGCGACTCGGGAACGTTCTTCTTGAAAAGCACGCACTGAACCATGCCGCTGCCGTCGCGCAGCTGCACGAAGTGCAGCTTGCCCTTGGAACTTTTGTTGTAAAGCCAACCGCGCAGGGTCACGGTTTCATCCACGTGGTCGGCGAGATGCTCGATCGTTGCGAAGGGGACGCTCATGGCGCTTCTGACGCGAAAGAATAGAGGGAGGAAGGGAAAGGGCAGCTACCTAGGGAAACACGGTGTAGGCGGGATTCATCTCCACGCTCTCGATCCGTCCGCCCCTGATCGGGACGCGCCCCTTGTGCAGGACGCCCCCGCGCCGGGCTTCCACCGCGACCTCGCCGTCCAGTTGCAACAGCTCCTTCAGTCGATCCTCGGAAAGAAGGATCTGCACCTCGCCGAACCCCTGGGCCAGGAGACGATTGGTGATGCGCTCGGAGAGATGGAGCGGCGGGGCCGGGATCAGGGTGTCGCCGGTCACGGACGCGGGAAGAGCCGGGGACTGCACGGCGAGCATCCGCTCTTCGAGTCGCTTCAGTCCGTCGCGCATGTCGATCAGAAGGTGCTCGACCCGGCGCAGGTCCAGGTCCTCGCGCGTGGACACCAGCCGTGTGAGACTGTCCTGGATCTCGCCGAGAATGGACAGGCGCTTTTCCTCCTCGCAGAGCTCGCGCATCCTGGAAACCAGGGTCCAGACACCGATCGCGGTCGCCGTCAAGGCGAGGCAGCCTCCGGCGGCGAGCCAGAAGGCGGCTTCGGCCACCCAGATGGGCAGCGCGTCCAGGGTAACGGCTGAGGCATCCACGACCCCGGCCATGGTAGCCCGCAGAGCCTCTCTGCCCATGGTTCCAACCTGGAAAGAGGGTAAAGTGAGCCGCGATGAAACGCGTCTTGCCCGCAGGGATCGTGCTTCTTCTCGTCATCGGGGCGATTCTCCTGCCCCAGGCCGGCGCCGCCCGCCTTTCCGCCCTGGGCAGTTTCGAGCTCCTCGCAGAAGAGGTCGAGGTGTCCCCGGGCGTCGTCGAACCCCTGTGGCAGCTCGTGCTCGAGAGCGAGGCCGCCCAGGCCTTGCCCGGCGGAGGTCGCAAACTCCTCTTGCAGGGCGTCAGCCACGGCTCGGCCGAGGGACTCGGTGGGGACCTGCTCGACCACGGCGTTTGTCGCCGCTCCATCGTGCGGGGGCTGCGCCAGTATGCCGCCGACGGGGACGGCTTTACGCCCCTCGAGATCGTCGGCGACGAATGGCCGGTCGCCGACGGCGGGGCGAACTTCCAGGTCACCGTCGGCGACGGCAGCCAGATGCTCAGCTTCTACGTCGACAAGCCCGGTTCTGAGCCGGTGATCGTGGCGCGCGACTGGCATCCCCCGGGCAAGACCTCGCTCCTGCCGCCACTCGTGGCGGTCGCCTTCGCGATTCTCTTCCGCAAGCCCCTCCTGGCGCTCTTCCTGGGCATCTTCTCCGGCGCTCTCTTCGTCCGCCTGGACGAGGGATCCACCATCGTGGGGAGCGTCGCGGGTGGATTCGTGAACGTCTTCGACACCTATTTCTGGAGCGAGTTCATCGCAGAAGAGAGGGCGTTCATCATCGGCTTCGTCGTCTTCATGCTGGCCATGGTCGGCGTGATGACGCGCGCCGGCGGCATCCACGGCCTCATGGAAGCCGTCGCCCGCCTCGCCAGCACCGTCAGGCGCACGCAGGTGGCGACCTGGCTCATGGGCCTGGTCGTTTTCTTCGACGACTACGCCAACACGATCCTCGTCGGCTCCACCATGCGGCCCCTGACGGACCGCTTCAAGATCTCGCGCGAAAAGCTCTCCTACATCGTCGACAGCACGGCCGCGCCCGTGGCGGGCCTGTCCATCTTCAGCACCTGGATCGCGTTCGAAGTCTCCACCTTCAACCACCAGCTGCCGGCCGCCGGCCTGCCGACCTCGGACGGCTACGCGGTCTTCCTGCGCACGGTCCCCTACAGCTTCTACTGCTTCCTGACGCTCTATATGGTCGGACTGATCGCCCTGACCGGGCGGGACCTGGGGCCGATGCTGAGCGCCGAAAAGCGCGCCCGCACGACGGGACTGTTGATCGCCGAGGGAGCGACGCCGATGGTCTCAGAAAAAGCCACGGACATGACCTGTGCGGAGGGCGTCACACCGCGCGCCTGGCGCGCGATTCTGCCCCTGGCGACTTTCCTCGTGGTCACCTTGCTGGAGATCCTGCGCAACGGTGGGGCCTTCGCGTTGACGATGCCCGAGCTCTTCACGATCGAGGGCTTCACGGGGGTCCTGTACAACGGCAGCGGCAGCCGGCCCCTGTTCGTCGGCTCCCTCGCCGGACTGATCGTCGCCGCCCTCGGCGGCATCCAGGCCGGAATCGGAAGGGAGGTCCCGCTCGCCGCATGGAAGACGTTGCGCTCGATGTCGGTCGCCTTCGCCATCCTCTACATGGCCTGGATGATCGGAGCGGTCTGTAGCGATCTCGGCACGGCCTCCTTCCTCACCGCCCTGGTCGGCGACAAGCTGTCCGCCCCGCTCCTGCCCACGCTGCTCTTCCTCGTGGCCGGCGGCGTCGCCTTCGCTACCGGATCCTCGTGGAGCACCATGAGCATCCTGCTTCCGCTGGTCGTCGGACTCGCCTTCAGCATGGGGGCGACCGCCGAGCTGGCGGAAACGGCGCAGGCGAGCGGCGAGCTCTTGATGGTGATGAGCATCGGGGCGGTGCTTTCCGGCGCCATCTTCGGCGACCACTGTTCGCCGATCTCCGACACCACGGTGATGTCCTCCATCTCCTCGGCCGCCGACCACATCGATCACGTGCGCACCCAGGCCCCCTATGCGCTCCTGGCCATGGGGGGGTCGATCGTTTGCGGCTACTTCCCGGCGACCTACTTCGGACTGTCACCGTGGCTGGGACTCGTCGCAGGCGCGCTCCTGTTGACGCTGGTCGTGTTTGTTTTCGGGAAGAAGACCGACCCGGCTACCTAGCCAGGCTTCGCCGCAACGAGAGCGCAAACAGCGCCAGGATGGCTGCGAAGCCCGCGAGCCACGCATCGAGATCCTCGGCACCCGCCGGACGCCCGCTCGATTCGTCCGGTTCCAGAGGTAGGGCGGGCGCGGGCTCCTGGAAAGAAGCCGGGCCAGCCGCCTCACGCTCCTGGAGGGCGACGACTCCGGCCGGTGGGAGGCACCAGCGGTCGAAGAGTCGTCCCCAGGAGAGCGCAAAGTGAGCGGGATCGCCGGTCGGTTCCTCCATCGATTCGATCGCCAGACGGATCACCCCGGGCGCGGCTCGCACGAGCGAGAAAAGCGCAGCTCCGTCGGCATCGCGAACCGCCAGCCAGTTCATCTCCTCCGCGCCGGCGCCCGGCTCCAGGGCCCCTCCGCGAACGCGGGCCCGCCAACCGTCGCGTTGCACGTCGAACTCCCCGCCCCCACGACCGGACTCGAAACGCAGTCGCAACACCACTTCCGCGTCCCCTTGCCCGGGATGGGCGATCCCCCGGGCATCGGCCCACACGGCGACGATTCGCTCCAGCACCTCCGGCACGGGATCGAAAGAGCTCTCCAGTACGACGGCACGGGCGGGAGCCCCGTCGGGAATCGTACGCCAACCCTCCGCGTACCAGTCGATGCGCTCCCGTCCCTCGACCGCGATGGTCCCGAAGACCGCCTCGCCTCCGCTGGCGGCAAAGCCCGCCGACTCCAGGGCGCCGGTCGGTTTGCGATCCGTCACGAAGAGCGTGCCCGGCTGATCGAAGAGCGTCCAGTTCGGCGTCCTTGCCAACCGCCTGGAGCGCTGGACGCTCTCCGGCACGATCCCCGCTGAAAGTTCGACGGGGTCCTCTCCAAAAAGGACCCAGCGCACGCGGTCGCGGTCGCTCGCATTCGCCTCCAGCCAGGCGCTCGCTCTTTCCAGCGCGCGGTCGCGACGCGTCGGTTCTCCGCCCGAGGCGTATCCGGCTTGCTCCAGGTAGGCGAGGTCCATCGAGGGCGAGGGGTCGACGACCACGGCAAAGCGCCGCGGCGGAGTCTCTCGATGGAGCCGCGGTCCCATCAACCCCAGAATTCCAAAGAGGAGCGCCGCGGCACAGAACCAGACCCAGGGCGGCGTGCCCCGCTGCACCACTCTGGCGCTGGGGGAAGATTGTTCGGCAACCTGCTTCCAGAGCTTCAACGTCCCGGTGACGGCGGATGGCGGACGGTGCGACAGGCGCAGCCAGACCAAGAGGACGAGGGGCAGGATCAAACTCCACCCCCACAGCGGTCTGGCCCATTCGATCGCGCCGCTCACCGGAACAGCTCGCCGATCACGTCTTCGAAGGCGACCTCGGAGGACCACACGCCGTAGGCGATGCCGTGCCGCGCACAAACCGCTCGCATGGTCTCCAGGCGCGCGGAGATGAGCCGGTCATAGGCCTCTCCCGTCTTGGAATCGAGGCCTACCTTCCGATGTTGGGATCCCTCGGCGTCGATCCACTCGATGCCGCCATCACCCAGGCCCTGCGGAGACAGGATTTCAAAGGGCGCGAGCACCTGAACACAAAACAGCTGGCGCCCCCGGCGTTGAAAGCCCAGCACATCGAGCGCTTCGATGTCGAGAAAGTCGCCGATGAGGAACACCGCACCGGCCTTGCGCACGCGCGCGGGCTCCGCCACCGCCCTTGCAAGCCCCACGTCTCCCGCGGCTTCGGTGGCCTCGAAACGGCGCATCCAATCCTTCACGCCATGGGCCCGCCGCACGCAAAGACGCTCGGTCGGACCCGAAGACAGAACGAGCTCGACCGCAGCGCCCTCGCCGACGCCCAGAGCGCAGACCCCCGTCGCCACCTCGGCCGCGAGCTGGAGTTTGCCCCGCACCTCGCGGTCCGCCGCGGGTCGGGCTTCCAACAAGGGCCCGCCGACCCCCATCGAGGCGCTCGTGTCGACCAGAACCGCCCAGTCCTCGCTCGCCTCGCGCCGGGAGACACGTACGAACGGCCGGCCCGTCCGGGCCAGGACGCACCAGTCGAGCATGCGCAGATCTTCGCCCGGACGATAGGGGCGAAAACCGCGGAATTCCGCCCCCACTCCGGAGAGCTGTGCCCGTCCGTCACCCTCCCGGCGCTCGCGGACCCCCTGGAGGACGCGGCGGAGTTGACCGAGACGCGGGAGGAAGTCCTGTCCGAAGCGCACGCGGGGTGCGGGCAGGCGCGCGCTGGCGCGGGTGTTCACCCCGCCGATACCCCCCCGGAGCCGCCCGGTCTCCCGGGATCTTCGAGCAGATCTTTCGAACGCCCCGGAAGCTCCGCCATCAGGGTCAGGGGGATCCCCCCAGCAGCGCACGTGGTCACGCCGTCGCGAAAGACCACCTCACCACGCCGGACGACGAGTTCCGGGAAGCCGGAGAGCTCCATGCCCTCGTAGGCGGACCACCTGGAGCGCGAGGGAAGATCCATCCCGACGACCCGGCGCGTCCTTTTCGGATCGAAGAGAACGAGGTCTCCATCGAACCCGGCCTGCAGACGGCCCTTGCCCACGAGACCGAGGGATTCAGCCGCCCTCGAGGTCACACTGACGAGGGCCGTGTCCGGGTCCAGGAGTCCCCGTCGCACCAGCTCGAACGTCAAGGGCCAGAGCAGATCGACCGAGGGCATGCCCGAGGGCGCGTGTTTGTAGTCCCGCGTCTTCTCCTCCAGAGGGTGGGGAGCGTGGTCGGTGCCGATCGCCTCCACCGTGCCGTCCGCCAGGCCGGCCAGGACCCCCTCCGCATCCCGAGGCGTCTTGATCGACGGGTTCACCTTCATGAGGTTGCCGAGGCGGCCCGCGTCCTCACACGACAGAAGCAGATAGTGGGGCGCCGTACTGGAAGAGACCGACAAACCGAGGCGCCGTGCCCGGCGCACGCGTTCGACACCCTCGGCGGTCGAAATGTGAAAGACGTGCAGCGCGGCACCGGTCTCCTCGCAAAGCTCGATGGCCTGTTCGATCGAGCGCACCTCAGCCTCGGCCGAGCGGACGAGATGATGTTGCAGCGCCGTGGCCTCGGGGTGTGCGTTCTTCCCTGCGCGCAGAAGCGCCTCGTCCTCGCAGTGCGCAACCACCATGCGACCCGCTTCAGCGGCCTTGGCGAACAGCATGCGTAGGGTCGGACGATCCTCGAGCCCACCCATCCCGGTCGAGCCCCCGAGGAAGAGCTTGAACGCCGGTGTGTAGGGCGCCATCGAGGCCAGCTCGTCGAGGGAGCGGGGAAGCAGGTTCGCAAGGCACCCGAAATCGACGCGAGAACGGGCACGTACGTGCTCGATGCGCTCGTTCAAGGCCTCCAACGAGACCGAGAGCGGCGGGTTGTTCTGGACCTCGACAACGGAGGTCACCCCGCCGTGCAGGGCCCCGGCTGAGCCCCGCTCCCAGCCCTCCTTGTGGGCCAGGCCGGGATCGCGAAAGTGCACGTGCACGTCGACCAACCCCGAAATCACGGTCCGCCCGCCGGCGTCGATGCGCGGTACGTCGCCGGAGACGGATTCGGCCTCGATCTCCGGTGCGATCCTCTCGATCTTCCCGTCCCGCACCAGGACGGAAATCTCGGACCCCGCTGACGTACCTGCGAAGGCGCGCGCGTTTCGAATCAGCAGGTCCGAACCGTGACGGCCCGAACTCACGCGGAGGCACCTTGCGCGCGTCGCCGAGCGACGACGACCGTGATGTCATCCTCGCGAATCCCCCCCGAAAGCTGCATGGCGGATTCGACCAGCTGGATGCAGATCGTCTTGGCATCCACGCCCGCGGCACCGGTCTCGACGAGAACCTTTTTCAAGCCCTCCTCGCCGAAAAGGTTTTCGGGCTGGTCCGCAGGCCGCGCTTCGGTCAGGCCGTCGGTGTAGATCACCAGTACGTCCCCCTCCGAAGTCGAGAAGGGTTCGGCGGTCGTGTAGTTTTCCTCGGGGATCATCCCGAGCGCCGGTCCGCCGATGCCGATCGTTTCGATCTCTCCGGTGGCCTTGCGATAGATGAACGGCAGCGAGTGCCCACCGTTCAATCCGTTGACGGTCCCGTCCGGCGACAGCATGGCCAGAAAAATCGTCAGGAAGCGGCCGTCCTCCACCCGCTCGCAAAGGTCCTGGTTCAGGAGCGAGACCACCTTGCCCAGGTCGTCGAGCATGCGCATGTAGGCGCGCAAGCTGGCCTGGGCCGTGGCCGTGATCAGGGCCGGTCCGATCCCGTGCCCGGTCACGTCCCCGACGACGATCGCCAGGCGCCCGGAGGGTTGTCGAATGAAGTCGTAGAAGTCCCCCGCGGTTCCTTCCGCTGGACCGTACCAGCCGTGCACTTCCCACCCGTCGATGTCGGTCGGGATCTCGGGCATGAGGTCCCGCTGGATGGCGCTGGCAAGCTCCAGGGACTGTTCGAGCCGCAGCTTTTCGATCGAGTCGATATGCAGCCGCGCGTTCTCCATGGCGATCGAAATGTGCTGGGCGAGGGCTGCGAAGAGCGCCAGGTCGCGCTGTTGAAACTGCCTCGTGGCCGCCCGCGAATCCACGTACAAAACTCCGCTAGGCGGCCTGGAGGATTCACCTTCCGCGGAGGACAGGGGCACACACATGACCGCCCGGAGCTTCAGATCGAAGACCGAACGCCCCAGCTCGAGCGCTTCCGACTCGGAGTGGACGGTCGCCCGAATCGGCTGGAGTTCGCTCAAGACCTTGCCGGCCACCGAGGTCGAGAAGCGGACTTCACCCGCCACGGGTTTCCTTCCGCTCCTGCGGGCGACGTGGACTTCCATGGCCGCCCCGTCCTCACCCCCCAGCAACAGGAGTCCCCGCTCGGCGCCGGTGATTTCGATCGACCGATCGACGATGTCCGTCAGGAGAGAATTCAGGTCCTTGGAGCCGGACACGCGCGCGATGGCCTCGAGCAGGACCTGCACGGTCCGGCCGTCGGTGTTGGTCTCTCCGGTGAGGAACTGGGTCGAGGCGGGCCCCGCCGTCGCTCCCTGCTCGCCGGATTCCTCGCCCGAAGTCCTGGGCTCTACGGCAGCTTCTTTTCTCTTCTTCCGTCGGAAGAACATGTTCCGCCAGAGTGTAGCCGCCATTCCGAGCGGGCCACCTTAGAAATTCCTTGCCTAGGGGCCCTCGAGGGGCGCATCATCCGCTCGGTGCGTTTCGGCACCGGACAGGGTGGATCGTTTACCTCCGACGCGGAGGGCCGCGCTCGATTCTCAGGAGATCTGGAGACATGCAAATCACGGCTGAGCCGCGCGAGGATTTCACGATCCTGCACCTCAGGGGAGAGTTCGACACGTTCTACTGCGGACTCCTGCAAGAGGAGATAGAAGGACTCGAGAAGGCAGGGGTCAGCCGCATCGCGCTCAACCTACGGCTCGTCAAGTTCATCAACTCGACCGCTCTCGGAGCCATCATCAAGGCTTCGCGCAACCTCTCCGGCAAGGGCGGCAAACTGGTGATCTCCAGGCCGTCGAACTTCTGCCGCGACATCATGGAAAAGGTGGGCCTCGGTCGGGTCGTCACCATCTTCGACACCGACGAGGCTGCAGGCACCGCATTGCTCGAGGGCGTCGTCAAGACTTCCGCACCGGAGGGCAATGACGAGCTGGATGACGACACGACCATCCTCTTTTCGCCCTCTGACCCCGAGCGGATCGAGCACTTCGTGCAGGCCAGCAAGTCCAAGGCACCGACCAATCCGGTCCACGGCCACGCCTTCGGCTCGAAGTGGCGCGGCGTCGGCCGCATGTCGGCCCTGGACGCCGACGGCCTACGCTTCACCTGGAACGGCGGCAACACCGGCCTGACCTCCTTCGAAATGGGGCAGTTGCTCTCGCTGGGGACGGACCTGAACGTCAAGTTCCGCCTGCCGCTCTTGCAGAAAGGACACTGCGAGGCCGTCGTCACGATCAGCGAGGTCGAGGAACGCCCCGACGGCGTCAAGCTGGCCGCAACCTTCAGTGAAATCGAGCCCGAGACACGCACCGCCGTTCAGCAATACGCAGCGGACATGGCCTTCCTCAAGAAGGAGCTACGCCAGGCCACGGGCGACTAGTCTCTCGCGGGAAAGCCGGCAAACGAGGCGAGGCTCGGTCCGGCGAAGGCGAGGCTCGAACCCGAGGGGTTCGAGCCGTGGTGTTCCGGTCGGGACCCGGCTTCGAGCTAGGCTTCTGTCGGGCGACCCTGTTCCATCTGCGTTTCCCCGGACCCGGAAAGGGCGTGGCCGCACGCCTCGGCAAAGACCGCCTCGAAGCCATCCGCAACCGCCTGCCAGGAAAGCTCGGTCTCGGCCTTCTTGCGACCGTTCATCGCCCAGCGATCCCGTGCCACGGGTGAGGACGCGACGCGCCGGATGGCCTCCGTCCAGGCCTCGACGTTGCCCGGCTCGACGAGCAGGCCGGTTTGTTCGTGGATGACGAGACCCCGTAGCCGGGGCAGATCCGAGACGAGGACCGGGAGGCCGCAGGCCATCGCCCGCGAGATCTGACGACCGAGGACGAGATCGTCGCGGGCAGGCGTGGCGAAGATCGAGCTGGCCCCGATCAAACCGGGCAGCTCTTCACGCCGTGGAAAGTCCATCCAGTGGACGCGGGCGGAGATGCCGAGGCGATCGGCCATGGCCCGCATCTCCGGCTGTCCGGGCCCCTCACCGCAGAGAACCAGGTTCCAGTCACTGCGCTGGGCCAGGGTCCGCCCGAAAGCGGAGATCAGGTCCTCGACCCCACAGCCCTTACTCAGGCGTCCGACATGGAGCAGGATCCGGCCTCGAATCCGTTGACGCGCGACCAGGGGCGAGGTGAGGCCCGGGCGGAAGGTCTGGGTGTCGACACCGTGGGGAACGACCCGGACGATCTCCGGGGCGAAGCCCTCGGTCAGGGCCTGCCTGCGCGCGACCTCGTCGAAGGCGACCACGGCCCGGGCCGTATGACGTACGTAGGGGCCGAAGAATTTTTCTCCCATGCGTGCCAGCACCCGCTCGACCCAGGTGCCGCCTCCGGGAAGGGCCCCCTCGACGAGGACCAGCGTAGCGTCCAACTTGCGCGCCATGCGAGCGCCACGGAAAGCGGCCCCGGAGAGCGCGTCGTAGGCCACCAGGATGTCCGGAGCATAGGTGCGCAGCTTGCCCCACCAGGCAGACGCGCGCCTGCCCTCGAATTTCACCTCGCTGGAGCGAGGAATGAGCCCCGGAAGCGCACCGAATCCACGAACCGTGTACCCGCGGCCCAGAAGTTCCTGGGCGAGGGCGGGTGCATGGTTGCCCCACTTCACCCGCAGGTTGAACGAGGGGTCCAACGACAGGGTCAAGGGATCGAGGAGCAGGGCGACGCGAGGGGATTCGGACACGGCGGGTTCTTCTGGGTAAGCGCTGATGCTCCTGTTCGCAACGGCGGAGGTCCAGGCTTCTATCGGCGTCGATGGGATCCTTTCTTCCCTCGGCCGACGAGACTTCTTCCTCCTGGCAATTATCGCACGGAAAAAACAGACCTCGGTAGATGTCTTTTTTCCGAATCTTCACCACCCACTCAAGCCTAGCGGTCATGTGTCGACAATCACCGTAGACCTGCACGACACCCCATGTTTGACTCCTACTCGTCCCCCTACGCTCCTCTCGAAGGAACGCTTCATGCCCCCCGTGCGATATTCATCGATCGCTGGGGAACCCTGCTCGAAGTGCCTGAAGGAGGCCTCGCCCGCTCCCCCTCCGACGTGCGCTTCTTTCCCGACGCACTCCAGACTCTCTTTCTGGCCAATCGAGCCGGGTGGTACCTCTACCTCCTGGGCAACGAGACCTCCGTCATCGAGGGAGATGTCAGCCAGGAAAGGTGGAAAGAGATCGAGGAGGCTTTCATGGGTCAGCTCTCGAAAGCGGGAATCCCCATCCGCAAGAACTACGCCAGCGTGAAGAGCCCCGAAGGCATCGACGGGCACCGCCTCGATTCGGTGTACCTGCTTCCGAACACGGGCGCCTTCTATCACGCCGCCCACAACGATGGGGTGGATCTTCAAGCGAGCTGGGTCATCGGCGACAGCACTCTCGAGCTCGTGGCGGGTTGGCGAGCCGGCTGCAGCCAGATCGGCGTGCGCAGCGGTCAGGCGGTAAAGGACGGGACCTTCCGGATCGAACCCGACCTGATGGAAGAAAACCTGGTGGCGGCCGTTCGTGAGCTCCTGACGCGGGAAAAAGCGCTCCACCCCTGAGGGTGTCTCCGGGCGCCATGCCCGTCTTCGTTCCGTCTCGAAGGAAAGACTTTCCCCCCGGCGGCGGATCCAGGTGGATCCGCTCCCCAAGTCGCCTCGGGGGGCTAAAATGGGTGTGGGCTCTGAGTTTACCCGTTCTCTATGAAGTCGATTCGATCACTCCTGACCAAACGTTCGTTGCTTTCCATGACCGGTGAGAAGAGCGTCCTCGCAGCCGCCCAGGAGATGCACCGGGCCCGTGTCGGCTGCGTCCTGGTGGTCGACGAAGGTGGTACACCGCTCGGCATTTTCACCGAGCGGGATCTGATGTCGCGCGTCGTTGTACCGGGAGTCGATCCCGAGAAAGTCCGCCTCGCCGATGTGATGAGCGAGGACCTCCTCATCGCCGGACCCGAAGCACGGGTCAACGATGTCGCGAAACAGATGCAGTCACGTCACATTCGCCACCTTCCGGTGGTCGGGGACGGCAAGGTTTTGGGCATTCTGAGCCTGCGGGACCTCCTGCGCGAACACCTCGCTGCCAAGCGGCAGGAGGTTCAGGCCCTGACGGCCTACATCCAGGGCGAGAGCAAACAGCTGTAGTCGCGTCGACTCAGGCGAACTCTCCGAAACGCTTGCGCAAAAGCGTCGCGCGCATTCGGTCGCGCTCGGTGGCTTCGGCCAGCTGCTCCGGTGTAGCGCTGCCCAGGGCGTTGACGTGGCCCTTCTGGATCTGAACGGTCATGCGATTCAACTCCCGGGGTTTGATGCTCTCCAGAATCCCCATACAGGAGCCGAGGCGCACGTTGGAAAGGTGAATCAACGCCACCTGGGTCGGTAACGAGCGAGCCGTCCGCAGCATGCCGAAGGAGCGACGGACGCGATCCTCCAATGCGGCCCCCTGCTCCTCGAGCAAGACCTTCCGCACGCGGCGTTCATAATCGACGATGCTGGGTACGAGGCTCTCGAGTTCTTCAAGAAGGTCCTCCTCGGTACAACCCAGAGTGACCTGATTGGAGAACTGATAGAAGTCCCCCGCCGCCTGGCTGCCTTCGCCGTACATGCCGCGCACGGCCAATCCGGTGCGCTGGGCCGCGTTGAACACCTTCTCCAGTTCGGCACGCACCAGGCCGAGCCCGGGCAGGTGCATCATGACCGAGGCCCGCAAACCGGTTCCGACATTGGTGGGACAGCCGGTGAGATAGCCGAACTCCTGGGAATGGGAAAAACCGACCTGTCCTTCGAGAATCAGATCGAGCTGGTGGGCACTCGCCCAGGCCTCGCGCAGTGCGAACCCTGCTGTGAAGCTCTGTAGCCGGACATGGTCCTCCTCGTTGACCATGACCGACAGGGTCTCGTCCGCCCCGAAGGCCACCGCCCGTCCGGGACGCTTGGCCAGGCGTGGATCGGTGGGAGCCAGGTCACGGCTCACCAGGTGGCGCTCGCGGAGCAAGAGCCGCAGAAGCGGGGAGGCCTCCTCCATGTCGATCCAGATCGTCTCGCCGGCGAGCTTCTGGCGGACCATGAGATCCCTGAGGGTCGCAGATATTTCCTGCGCCCGTCCGGGCTCCAGACAGGAGACGAAGGGGAAACCCTCGATGTTGCGAGCCAGGCGAACACGACAGGAGACCACCACATCGTCCTCGGCCCCCCCCGCGGACAGCCAGGAAGAGACGGCCTCGGCGAAGCGCGTGGGATCAGGAGGTATGAAGACCATGCAGCGGAGGGGCCCCGGCCCCGCAGGTGGAGATCTTAGTTCGCCAGGCCTGCGGATCCAGTGGCGGCGGTCGCGGAGAACCCGGGAAGGCCGAATCCGTCCACGGGGGTGGGCCCGGAACCTCATGTCCTGTGACCTCGGGACCGATGTGAGGCTTGTCCGCCGTGCCCGCTGGTGCCATTCTGCACTCTCCCTCCATGGGCTCCCTAGACCCCCAAGTCATCGTTCTGGCCACGCTGGCGGCGAGTCTGGTTCTCTTCGTGACCGACGCGGTGCGTTACGACGCCGTGGCGATCGGCGTCGTGCTCGTCCTGGCCGGGACGGGGGTGTTGAACTACGAGGAGGCCTTCGCCAGCTTCGCCGCCCCGGCGGTCGTCCTCGTGGCCTCCATGTACGCCTTCGCGGCCGCCGTATCCCGCGCCGGAATTACCGAGGGCATCTGCAACCGCATGTTCCGGAAGAAGGAATCCGAGAGCGAGGGCAAGCTGACCTTCAAGGTCGTGCTCGTCACGGGTCTGATGTCGTCGGTGCTCTCGAATGCGGCCGTTGTTGCAACGATGATCCCGGTGCTCGGATCGTTGTCTCGCCGCCTGCAGATTCCCGCCTCGCGGCTCCTGATGCCGATGGCCTTCGGGAGCCTGTTGGGCGGAATGCTGACCGTGATCGGCACCTCGAAGAACATCGCCGTCAACGGGGCGATCGAGCGGCTGGGCGCGGAGCCCTTCGGGCTTTTCGATTTCTCGCTCTTCGGGTTCATACTGTTGATCATCGGCGGACTCTATTTTCTCGGTCCGGGACGTTTGCTACTGCCCCGCGGTCGCGTCGACACCACCTTGTCCGAACACTACCGAGTCCCGGAGTTTCTTACCGAGGTCCTGGTTGAACCGGGAAGCACCCTGATCAACCGGCCTGTGTTCGAAATCGATGTGTTCGAACGCTTCGACATCAAACTGCTCGGGCTCATCCGCGCCGGGGGTGAAAAGGTCATGGCGCCGGGGCCATACAACCGCATCCGCACCGACGACGTGCTCATGCTCCAGGGCGAACCCAACTCCATCGTGCGCATGCGGGTCGAGCTCGGGTTGCGTCAACGGCATTCGGTCGAGGTCGGCGATATCAAACTGACCTCGGATGACGTCCAGCTGGTCGAGGGGGTCGTCCCGGCCACCTCGACCCTCGTCGGGGCCACGATCAGGTCAGCCGACTTCCGCGACAAGACCGGCGTGAACTGTCTGGCGATCTCCCAACACGGCGACCTTCAGCTCCGCCAGATCA
This sequence comes from Planctomycetota bacterium, assembly GCA_002683825.1. Lineage (GTDB taxonomy): Bacteria > Planctomycetota > UBA1135 > UBA1135. Next base: position 60,862 of record NYUD01000073.1, on the reverse strand, counting down.
CCGAGATTCCCTTGCAGGTAGGCGACACGCTGCTCCTGCAGGGCCACGCGCACGACCTGCATCGCCTGACAGAGAGCCGCGAATTGATCGTTCTGGGCGAACACCATGCGCCCGATCTCGGACGCAACGCGCTCATCACGGGCCTGGTGCTGGCAGTGGTCCTGCTCCTCGGCGCCTCCAAGCTGGTCCACATCTCGGTAGCGGCCCTGGGAGGTGCTGTAAGCCTGGTCTTGCTACGCACGATTCGCCCCGACGATGTGCGTCGAAGCATCGACTGGTCCGTCCTGATCCTCATCGGAGGCATGCTTGCGCTCGGCCGTGCCTTCCAGAATCACGGCCTGGACACGCTGGTAGCGAAATGGATGTCGGGCATCAGCGGCGATATCCAGAACCCGATCCTGATCATCGGGATGCTCTTCACGGTGTCGCTGGCACTGACGCAGGTCATCAATCACCTGGCGGCCGCGGTGATCATGACGCCGGTGGCCTTTTCCCTGGCAACCGAGCTGGGAATCTCCGATCGCGCATGCTTCATGGCCGTGCTCACGGGGGCCGAGTTCGCATTCATGTCACCCGTAGCCCATCAAGCCAACGCCATGATCATGGGACCGGGTGACTACAAGTATCGCGACTTCCTGAAGTGCGGCACGCCCCTGAGCGTCCTCTTGGTGATCGTCGGGACGATCCTGATACCGCTCATATGGCCTCTCCGCTAGCAGCCCGTACACTCGGGGGATGTTGCTCTCGCTCCTTTTGTGCGCGCTTGGTTTTCCCCAGACCTCGACCGAGTCCGCCATTGAAACTCTCCAGGAGGTGACGGACGCGTGGGAGCGCTTTCCCGTCTTCGTCTGGAGGCAACGCTACCGGGAATCTCCTCTGCCGGAAGATCTGGTGGAGCCCTTCGGAGCCACCAACCGGTTCCGCAATATTCAGGCCGACTGGATCGATGAGTGGGGGCTGAACTTCTATGTCACCAACGCGGTCGGGCGGAACGACTTGCACCTGGACATGGGGACGGACTGGAACAGGCGAATCGAGGATTGGATCGAGACGCGGGATGAATCCCTCCTGGTGCGCGAACCGTGCCTGAGCGATCCGGCGACCTACGAGCGGATGCGGGCGAACCTGCACGAAACGATCGCAAGCCTCGGAAAAACGGCCCTGGGCATCTCGGTCGGGGACGAGGTGTCGCTGACACCCAACGGCAACCCGCTGGATTTTTGTCGCTCCGAGTACTGCCTGAAGCTCTGGCGCGAGCATGCGCGAGGCCTGGGGTTGCCCCCGCGCCCCCCGACGACCGACGAGGTGCGCGCCCAGCTGGTGGACGATCGATTTGAACTGCTCGGGGCCTGGCTCGAGAACCGCCGCTTTCACCACGCTCGCATGGTTTCGGTCCTGAAGCGCCTGGCCAGCGAGGCGCGCTCACTTACGGAACGACCGATCGGACTCCTCGGTCTCTCGGGCATCACACCCTTCGGTGGGGTTCCTGTACGTGAGGCGGTCGACACCTTCGACTTTCTCGAGTACTACCCCCTGGGACTCCATCGCGAGTACGCCTCGGAGGGAGACGGCAAGTTTCTCACCACCGTGTTCCTCGAGAAAGAGCGACGCGACGCGGTCGCCTGGGTCGCGTGGGAACACTGGATGCGGGGAGGTGACGGGCTGATCGTCTGGAACGATACCCAGCTCGAGGACTCGCCCGGTCATGGGCGCTCGCTGGCGCAGGCCGTAGGCGAGATTCGAGCCCTTGAGGAGCGTTTGAAACCCGGAGCTCCCCTGCGCCCGGAGGTCGCGATCGTCGCGGACGATGACTGCGTACGTGTCTCCTGGTTGCGTGACGCTCTCATCGACGGCCCCACTTGGCCCCGTCGCCTCTCGAGCCATCACCGGAAGAACGGAACACGCGAGAAAAAGATCGAGCAGTGGCTGCGGCTTCTCGAGGATTCAGGGGTCCTTCCGAGGGTCGTCGATCTCGAGGGTGAGCTGCCCCAGGTGGTCATCCTCGTGGAGCACGGAGTGCTCGGCCGAACGGCCCAACACAAGCTGCGCGATCACCAAGACAAGGGGGGCATCCTGATCCCCGATGGCGAGCTGGGTTGGGTCAATGACCTCGGGGAGAAGCGCAAGGATCCGACGATCAAGCGCTGGAAAAAACGCTTCCGCACGATCTTCGACCCACCCGACGGTCTGGATCGTTACACCACCCAACGCTGGCGCCCGGAGCGCGTCACTCGTTTGCGGGAATTCGGTGCCAGGCTCGTCAAACTCGGCCGGCGCAAACACCCGACGACCCTCGAACGAATGCTGGATCTGACACTCACGAAGGAGGCCGCACAGATCCCCTGGCTGACCAGCATCCGACCGATCCCGAGCCGGCCCGATCACTACCTGGTCTGCATGATCCCCAACCACGGTGATCCCGACGACCGCAGAACCCGCATGCGGACGTGGAGCTTTGCGCTCGAGCCCCCTCCGGGCATTCAATTGGTCGAGTGGATCGCCCCCGGGGACCAACCGCGGGGTTCGTTGCCGATGGGCCAGCCGCTCGTCTTCGAGATACGGGATGCGCGAGCCGTGAAACTGCGCGAACGCTAGTCCGGCGCTGTCAGGGAGCGAGCCTCCGGGCTTGCCCCCCATGCCCGTGGGAGCGCAATGAGCTACACGATGCGCTTGCCCAGTCCGGAAAGCACCAGCTGCACCGCCAATTCGGCGGTCCGGTTCGATTCGTCCAGGATCGGGTTGATCTCGGTCATCTCGAGCCCCAGGAGCTTTCCGGAAGCCGCGGCGTGCTCGAGCAACAGGTGGGCCTCTCGCTGCGTAACCCCCCCACCCACCGGAGTTCCCACCCCCGGCGCAGCACCGGGGTCGAGGCCGTCGAGATCGAAGGAGAGATGAAACCCGGCGGTTCCCTGGGTAGCGATATCGAGCGCCTTGCTCATCACATGGTGCATCCCATGCATATCGATCTCGCGCATGGTGAACACGTGGACGCCCGTCTTGCTGATCAGCTCACGCTCGCCCGGATCCACCTCGCGAATACCGATCAAGCAGGCGTTTGCCGGATCCACCATGGGAACGCGGGTCGCGAGGTTCACGAGTCGATCTTCGCCTTGTCCGAGGCAAGCGGCGAGTGGCATCCCGTGGACGTTGCCCGAGGGTGTGGTTGCGGGCGTGTTCATGTCCGCGTGTGCGTCGAACCAGATCAGGCCGACTTTCTCACCCCGGTCTGCGTGCCATGAGGAAAGACCCGCGACCGTGCCGCATGCGATCGAGTGGTCCCCCCCGACGATGAGCGGGAAGATGCTCTCATCCAGCAATCGTCCGACGCGCTTGCGCAAGCGTTCGCAACAGTGGGCGATACTTCCCACAAAGCGTGCCCTGGGGTCACGAGGAACCCGGGTTTCCGGGCGCAGGACGGGAACGTTGCCGAAATCGACAAACCCGTCGCCGTGCCCGGCGATCGCTTTGCCGATTCCGGCGATGCGAATCGCGCTGGGCCCCATGTCGACTCCGCGGAGTCCCCCCCCGAGATCCATGGGAACCCCCAGCAATCCCACGCGCCGATGCGCCTTCACAATCGACCCATCGCCCCCCCCGTTGTCTTCTCCCGATTCCATGGGCGCACGGTAGCGGTTGTCGGCTGGTGTAACAACGCGACGACCGCAGGTGGGTTTCAGTGGGTCCGCGTACTCAACAGCCCGAGAAACGCCCCCTGCAACGCCTCATCACCCTCGCCTCTCCGCCGACGCAGGGTTTCGTAGGCGCTCAATCCGCCCCACTCACCGATGGCGAAGCCCACCCGCCGAACGTCCGTGCTACGCGCATCCGGCGGCGGCGTGTCGAGCTCATCGATCAGGCCGAACAAGCTCGACGACTCGGCCAGCAAGCCGCCCGCGAGGACGCTGCGGTTCCAGGAGCGATCCCACAGCGCGAAACGAAGCACACCCTGAATGCTCGGGTCGCGGTTTTGAACCAGGGCCAGGGCGAGCTCGACGTTCATGTCGAGGTCGTCCTCCTGCGGAAATAACTCCCTGAGAATCGCCAGATCCTCTTCGTCGGCCCGCTGCCCCAGCGCTCGAACGACCAATCGGCGCAGGGGATGGCTCTTGGTCCGGACGAGCCAATCGCGCAGATAGGACTTGTTCGTCAGGCGCCCCTGTAGTGCGGAACCCAGCTCGAGACGGAACCGAACCTCGGGCTCGAGATCCTCCAGGCGCAGCACCTTGTCGAGGTAGACGATCAGGGAATGATCGTGAACCGAACGACTCAGGGAAAGCAGGACCTCCCGTCGTTCACCGCTTCTTCCCGAAGCGAGGAGCCGCTCGAACTCCACCCGTGCGTCCTCGTAACCGAGCCGCGTGAGAGCGACGATCCCCGCGCCGAAGATCCCGAGGTCGGGCCGTTGAAAGACGAGGGAGACGAGGTCGGGAACGAGATCTTGATCGCCGCGATCGCCGGCGGCTTCGATAAAGGCCTCTCGCAGCGGAGAGGGGGCGTTCGCGAGCTGCTGTGCCACCCACTTCCAGGGCACGTCTTCGCCGGCACGGAGAAGCAAGAGGCCCGCATGCTGCTGTATCTCCACGTGGGAATCGAAGGCGATGCGAAGTAGCGGCACGGCCTTCACCTCGACACGGCGATCATCGATCTCGGAGAGGAGAACCGACCAGTCCTCGAGGCTCGGGGGGCGCCACGCACCGCTCTCGATCGTGTCTGCGAGTTGCCGGGGAAGCAGGGTAGCCACGGCCCGCAAGGCACCGGCGCGGTTTTCGTTCTGGAGGATTTCGAACAGGTGATCCTGTACCGAAGGAGACTCCAACCTGCCCGACGCCTGAAGAATGACACGATCGAGAAATTCCTCGTCCGCGCACAGGCTTTCCAGCAGAAGGCTACGCCAACGACGCCCGTCGACGAAACCGTACTCCCGTGCCGCCAACCAGCGCAGTTCGTAATAGGTGTCGAGGGATTCGATCGACTGACCGGCCGTGCCTCCGGCCGCGTAGGCCTCGAGTCGCCGGGCCGTGCGCGCCAGCGATCCATTCCCCAGCTGCGCCTCGCGCACGATTTCGGCACATCCCTCCGCGCCGCGCTCGGCGGCGTGAATGCAGGCCAGCAGCAGGGTCTCCTCCAGACCGCGAATTTCGCCCGCAACGAGCCTTTCCAGGCTGGCGTCTCCCGCCGGACCCAGCTCGCCAAGGGCCAGGATGGCCGATTGCTTCTCCACGAACTTGCCGTCGTAGGCAAGGGACTCCATGCGGAACAGATCCCGCGCCGATCCGCTCGCTCCCAGGGCCATCACGGCCACGGCGCGGGCGAGTTCATCCGACGGTGCTGCATCGAGAACCGCTCGCGCGCGGTCAGCGGACGTGCGGCGGAAACTGAGCCGCTCGTCGCGCTCCTCCTTACTTTGGCGCGTCAGAAGGGACTCGTCGTGGATCACGACATGCTCTTTCAGCTCCTGAGCTGGAAGCAGGACGCTGCAAAGGGGCAGGATTGCGGCAAGAAGAAGCATGTACGGTTTATCTCAGCTCGGACGATCCGTGCCGGTCCTCAAACGGGCGTTCCGAGGAGAGCGATGAGTTCTTCGCGCTTGGAAGCACACAGCTCGACATTAGAGGCCTCGAGAACCATGCGCAGATAGGGCTCGGTGTTCGACGGGCGCACGTTGAACCACCACCACTCGGAATCGGAGAGACCTCCGAATTCGACGGTGATGCCGTCCAATCCGTCCTGGTGCCCGGAAGCGTAGCGCTCCTTCAGTTCAGCGATCTTGCCATCTTTGTCCTCGACCTTGAAATTCACCTCACCGGTAGAGTGATAACGGCGCAGCTCGACGACCAGATCGCTGAACGAGCGTCCCTTGTTTTCCTTCGACGCCACGAACCCGAGCGCACTGACCATCGCGATGACGCCGGAATCGCATGTATAGTTCTCGCCAAAGTAGAAGTGCCCGGACAGCTCGCCGCCGAACATGGCCCCCTTTTCCCGCATCGTGGCTTTCATGAACGAGTGTCCGACACGATCTCGAATCGGCGTACCCCCGGCGCGCTGAATCTCTTCCTTGACCGCCCACGAGGAGCGCAGGTCGTAGACCACGGGAGTCCCTGGAAAGCGGGTCAGGAAACGGGGAGCGAAGAGCGCGGTCATCAGGTCGGCGCCGACGCTCTGTCCCTTCTCGTCGACAAAACAGCAGCGGTCCGCATCCCCGTCAAACTCCACCCCGAATTCACAGTTCTTGTCACGCACCAGGCGGGCGAGATCCTGCAGGTTCTCTTCCTTCAGCGGGTTCGCTTCGTGGTTCGGAAAGGTCCCATCCGGTTCCATGTAGAGCGTCTCTGTCTTCGCCAGGGGCAGGCGTTCGAGGATCGCGCCCAGCGTGTATCCCGCCATGCCGTTCGCGGCGTCGATGGCAAAATGGACCTCCCGATCGATGTCCGCAAACTTGACGACGTGGTCCGCATACTCGTTCAGAACGTCGACTTCCTCCTCCTTACCCCGACTCGGTCCCGGGCCGGGATAGGCGCCGGCGCAACGCTTTTCGATCTCGCCTATTCCGGTGTCCCGGGAAATCGGGCTCGCCCCCGCACTGCAGAGTTTCATCCCGTTGTACTCGCCCGGATTGTGACTGGCCGTCACGCACAACCCACCGTCACACTCGAGCGATCCGATCGCGTAGTACGTCATGGGGGTCGAGGCGAGTCCGAGTCGCACGACGTCGCAGCCCGCGGCTCGCATTCCCTCGGACACCGCATCCGCGATCTCGGGCGAATGGGTCCGCATGTCCTGCCCCACGACCAGACGCCCGGCCGACAAGAACCGGGCGAAGTGATATCCGATCTTGCGGGCGATAGCAGCGTCGAGTTGATCCGGAACCGTCCCTCGAATGTCGTAGGCTTTGAAGATTCCCATGTTGGAGAGAGGATAAGGACAGGGGTCCTTCGGTCCATCGACAGAATCGGGCGTTCCGTTGATGGTTAACGGCGGCGGGGTCGAGAAGGACCCGGAGCGGAGCTTCCGGAGCCGCGTGGGTGGCGTTCGTGAGACCTCGAACTCGGGCTTTCTCCCGTTCCGAGGGGCCTTTTTTTACGCGACCGGCCGCTCGGCCGCGGCCTCGAAGGCGAGGCCGGCCTCCAGGGCCTCCCTCCGGCGCAGCACGCAGGACCGCCACCGACCCCCCTCCCGGGGACCGGGCGACCCCGACTCAGGGAAAAATCTCTGCGAGTGCTCCGGCGACACGCTCCACATCCTCGGAACCGACCCCCATGTGCGTGACGAAGCGGATGGAATGGGGCTCCAGCGTCAGGACGGAGACACCCCGGGCGTCCAGTGCCCTGGCCAGTTCCGCTGCATCCACATCCCGCGCGGCCTGCGGATCGACCCGGGTGCACACGATGTTCGTCTCGACCTCCCCGGGAGGGGCGTCCAGCCCGGGAACCCCATCCACGACCTCGGCCAACCGGCGCGCGAGAGCATGGTCCTGCGCCAGCCGTTCCACGTGCCGGTCGAGTCCGTAGAGCGCCGCCGCAGCCAGCATTCCGGCCTGGCGCATCCACCCCCCGAGACGCTTGCGCACCACGCGGGCGCGTTCGACGAAGTCCCCGTCCCCTGCCACCGCCGATCCCACCGGCGCACCGAGCCCCTTCGAGAAACAAACCGCAACCGAATCTGCGAGCGCCGCAAAACGATCCGCCGCCACGCCCGAGGCGACGACCGCATTGGCCAAGCGCGCGCCGTCCATGTGAACCGGCACCCCGTTCGCTCTCCCCACGGCACGCACTCCCTCGAGGTTTTCCAAGGGGATCACGTGTCCGCCGACCGTGGAACCGGATCCCATGGTGCTCTGCTCGACACAGAAGAGCGCGGTCCTCGGGGAGTGGATCGAGGGTGTGCGGACGAGTCGCTGCAGATCCTGTGGATCGAAGGCACCGCGGGGTTCCCGCAACGTCACGGCCTGTACGCCGTGGTTCGCCCCTAACGCACCGCCCTCCCATAGCAGGACGTGGGCGCTCTCTTCACAGACGATCTCGTCCCCCGAACGGGTCCACGCTCCGAGAGCGCACTGGTTCGCCATGGTTCCCGTAGGCACGAAAATCGCGCGCTCCTTCCCGAGCCACTCGGCGACCCGCGCTTCGAGCCTTGCAACCGTCGGATCGCCGTCGAGGACGTCGTCGCCGAGGGGTGCCGACGCCATCGCCCGACGCATCGCTTCGGTGGGAAGCGTGACGGTGTCACTGCGAAAGTCGCTTCGTTGGTTCAAACAGCGTTGCCCGGTCCGGCCTGGCAGTCCGTTGAAGAGGTCTCTCGAATGCCGGGGCGGCGGCATCCGCTTCGGGTGGGATCCGCTGAACGCAGGCGACGGGGTGGATTCGGCGACGCCTCCGGGTGCGCGACCGGAATCGAGGACGAAGCAGCGGCAGCGCGAGACTTTTTCAAGGGGTTGCTAGGTATCAGACCGGTTGAAGGCACGAGCGCACGCGGTGCAGAGCGTCTCGTATCTCCTCAAGGCTCTTGGCGTAGCTGAAGCGAATGTAGCCCTCGCCCATGGTGCCGAAGGCCGTACCGGCCACGGTCGCTACCCCGGCGATGTCCAGTAGATGATCCTGAAGCTCGCGCGACTTCATGCCCGTGCCCTGGACGTTCGGAAAGGCATAGAACGCCCCCTTCGGCATCCCGCAGGTGAACCCGGGAATCTCATTCAGCCCATTCACGATCGCAGCGCGCCGCTCGTCGAAGGCGCGCAGCATGCGATCGACCTCCGACTGAGGTCCGTTCATCGCTTCGACCCCGGCCATCTGAACAGCCGCCGCGGCACAGGAATTGGAGTTGATCTGCAACCGTTCGGCATGATCGATCCAGGCCTGCGGCCAGACACCGTAGCCCAGGCGCCAGCCGGTCATGGAGTAGGTCTTGCTCCAGCCGTCCAGAAGGATCAACCGATCGCGAATCGATTCGTATTTGAGGAGCGAGTGATGTTCGGTCCGCCCGTAGATCAGTCTCGAATAGATCTCGTCGGACAGAATCGCCACGTGGGGGTGTCGTTCGAGCCCGGCCACGAGATGTTCGAGGGCGTCCTTGCCGACCACCCCACCGGTGGGGTTCGCCGGAGTGTTGACGATCAGAAGCCGAGTCTTGGGCGTGATCTTGTCAAGGACCTCCTCCGGATCGAATACGAAGCCGCACTCCTCGCGCAACTCGATCGGCACCGGAGTCGCACCCGAGAAGGCAATCATCGATTCGTAGATGGGGAAGCCCGGGTTCGGATAGAGGATTTCAGCGCCGACTTCTCCGAACATCAGCATGGTGAAGAACATCGTCGGCTTGCCGCCCGGCACCACCTGGATCAGGTCGGGGTCGATCGTGACGCCGCGGTGGCGCCGGATGTCCGCCGCGACCGCCTCGCGCACCACGGGGAGTCCCTTGGCCGGCGTGTAGTGGTGATAGCCGTCCCGCAGGGCCCGGATCCCGGCTTCGACGACGTTGTCCGGCGTGCGAAAATCGGGCGCCCCGATACCGAGATTGATGATATCCCTCCCCCGAGCCTCGAGCGCCTTGGCGCGGGCGAGAACCTCGAAGGCGGATTCGGTCCCGAGCCGGGACATGCGCCGAGCAAGTTCCAAAGGGGCTCTCCTTCAGGGGAAAGTTTGCAGGATCGCTGCCCAGCCTACGGTGAGCCACTCCAGGCGGTCAAGGTGGGCCGCCGGCCAAAAGATCTTCGCCCCGACCCCTACCCCCTCCGTCCCGGCTCCGTAATCTGCCGACATCGTGCCCGCCACACCCCACGCAACCTCCCCCGCCACCGGACCGGTAGAACGGGGGGATCCGCGGGTTTTCGGCGCGCTCGCCGTCCTGGTCCTACTCGTTTTCGCAGCCTATTCCGCCACCTTCTCCCACGACTTCGTCATCTACGACGACCCGGTCTACATCAGCGAAAACGCTCAGGTCTCGGCCGGACTGACCCGCGAGAGCGCCTCCTGGGCCTTTGGCTTTCACGCGAGCAACTGGCACCCGCTGACGTGGCTTTCACACATGCTCGATGTGGAGCTCTTCGGATTGAGGCCCTCCGGGCATCACCTCATCGGGGTCTTGCTACACGCCCTGAATGCGGTCCTCTTCTTTCTGGCCTTGCGAAGCCTCACCGGTTCCAACTGGGCGTCCCTTCTGGCCGCGGGTCTTTTCGCCCTGCACCCGTTGCGCGTCGAATCGGTCGCCTGGGCTTCCGAACGCAAGGACGTGCTTTCGACGAGCTTCTGGATGCTCACGCTCTACGCCTACGCCGGTTTCGTTCGTTCTCGAAGCCCCGCGCGATTCGCCCTGGTCGCCCTTTCCCTGGGTGTCGGTTTGATGGCGAAGTCCATGCTGGTGACCTTGCCGTGCGTGCTGCTCTTGCTGGACATCTGGCCCCTCGAACGCTTTGGCCACACCCCCGGAAAGCGCTCGGGATTCTCCCTGATCCGCGAAAAGTGGGTGCTCTTCGCCCTGGCCCTGGGCGCCAGTGTGACCACCTTTCTCGCCCAACGCCTCGAGGGCGCGGTCATCGACCTGACGCCCCTCTCCCTACTCTCGCGCTGCGCGAACGCGGTTCGCTCCCTGGGCATCTATCTGGGGCAAGCCCTCTGGCCCCGGAACCTGGCCTGCTTCTATCCCCATCCGGCCGGAGCCGGCATGGACCGCCTGTACGATCTCTGGATTCCCGCGGGAGGGGCGGCCCTCGCACTCGCGGCCCTGACCGCCCTGGTCTTGCGCTTGCGCCGGCAGGCGCCCTACCTTCTCATCGGCTGGCTCTGGTACCTCGGAACGACCGTTCCGGTGATCGGCCTGGTCCAGGTCGGACAGCAGGCCCACGCCGATCGCTACACCTACGTACCCATGCTGGGCATCGCCATCGCGGTCGCGTTCGGCGTAGCGGACCTCGCGCGACGCTACCCGCGCACGCGCAACGCATGGGTCGTGGGTTCCTGCGCCCTCCTCCTCGGCTATGCCGGTCTCACTCACAAACAGGCCGCGCACTGGAAAGACAGTCGCTCCCTCTTCGCCCACGCCGTCCGCGTCACGGATCGAAACTTCTACGCCCTGACGTTTCACGGGGTCACCCTGAGAACCGCCGGCGAAGTCGAGGCCGCACGGGAAGAACTCCTGAAGTCCCTCGAGATCCACCCCTCTCTCGGACGGACCTACTGGGAGCTCGGGCTCTTGGAGCGTGACCTCGGCCGGTTCGAGCGGGCCGTCGTCGAACTGCGCAAGGCCGTGCAGCTGGGACCGAGCGATCCGCGCAGGCGCAGCGACCTGGCGGAGGTCCTCATGGAACTGGGCCGCTTCCCGGAAGCGAAAGAAGAACTGCAGGCGGCCCTGGGCGCAGACCCCGACCACGCCGACAGCCTGCTCAACCTGGGGGGGTTGGCTTTCAACGCGCGGGAGCTCGAACGCGCCGAGGAGTGCTTCCTTCACGCACTCTCCGCTCGCCCGGACTTCGCCAAGGCGGAGCTGGAGCTCGGACGGCTGTATCTCTTCCAGGGGCGCAAGAAACAGGCTCGGCCCCACCTGGAAGAGGCAAAAAGGCTCGCTCCGCAACTCCCCGGACTGGCGGAGCTGCTGGGCATCCTGGGGAGCTAGTTGGCCATCGCCAGGAGCACCACCGCTACCCAGGCGAGCGTATTGGCCAGGAACCACGCGTCGCCGCCCAGGAAGATTCGCGTGGGGTTGTCACCCCCATCTCCGCTCTGGGTCAGGACCATGTAGCGCCCGAGTCCGAACACGACGAACGGGATGGTCCAAAGCAGGCCGTGGCCCTCCCCGAACTTCTCGGCATTGCTCGGATCGACGGTGTACATGGTGTACGCCACGATGGTGCAGGCGGCCAAGACGGCGATCATCTGGTCCAGAAAGGGGACGTTGTAATTCTTCAAGCTCGAGCGATGCTCCAGACCGCTCTCGCCCATCAAGACGAGTTCCGCCCGGCGCTTGCTGAGCGCCAAGAAGAGCGCCAAAAAGAGCGTGCAAAGAACCGCCCAGTGGGAGATGCCCACCCCGGCGGCATAGCCGCCGGCCATCAGACGCAACTGAAAACCCGCTGCGATGCAGAAGGCGTCGACCAGCACCACGTGCTTCAACCAGGAGCTGTAGACCAGGTTCAGCACCGTGTAGGCGAGGAGCACCTGAACGACCGCCCTCCCTCCGGCGAGCAAGAAGGCCAGCACCAACCCCGCCGCCAGGCACACGAAGGACAGGACCCAGGCCACGCCGATCGCGACCTCCCCCGCCGCGATCGGCCGTTTGCGTTTTATCGGGTGGGCTCGATCCCCTGCGACATCGAGGATGTCGTTGACCAGGTAGATCGAACTGGCGACCAGCGAGAAGGCGAAGAAAGCCGCGATGGATCGGGCCATGGCGGCCGGAGGCAGCGAACTGGTCCGATCCCCCAGGGCAAAGACCAGGGCCGCCAGGACGAAGACGTTCTTCGACCACTGATGCGGCCGCAGAACGCGCAGAAGGGGAGGTAGGCTCAATCCAACGATAGCTTGGTCAAGTCCTCGACGGGCGAATCAGGCCCCACTTCGAGGACTTCCTGTTCTTCCATGATCAACCCCTCCCGCACGAGATCCGGGAGATTGAAGGTCTGCACGCTACCGTCGCCGTACAGCACGTTGGTCACCACGTCGTGGTTCATTCCGCCGTCGTTGTCGTCAGCGATAAGCGGCTCGCTGCCGGCTCCGTCGGGGAAGCGTCGTAGCGGAAACCTGCGCATGTCCCGGCCCGCGTAGGCGGAATAGGATCCGTCCACCAGCTCGAGATCGGTCCACCAGTCCTCCCAATCGAGCGCGCCGATGGCGAGCGCGCTCTTCTCGATCGACGGACAGGTGAGCCGTTCGGCATTGGTCTTGGTGTTGTCGATCGCCCTGCGCGAGATCAAATCGGCGAAGAAGCGCACGCCGCTCTCCTTCGGAATCTCCTTGTAGCGGCTCCTGTAGATGAGGAGCCCCTGGTAGAGATTCTGCATGTTCTTGGCGCACGCGGTCACCTTGGCGGTGCCGACCGCGTCGGTCACCATGGGCAGCAGCGCGGTCGCGAGGATCCCGATGATCAGGATCACCGCCAGGAGCTCGATCAGGGTGAAAGCGGCACGGCGGAAGGAAATCGGCCGGTTAGGAACTCTCATCGGTGGTTTGTATCCCCCTCACAGGCGCGGGTCACGTTTTCATACGCTGGCTTGGGATCCGACCGCCGTGCGCAGCTGCTGCGTGCGGTTGGTCGCTTCCCAGGGAAACCCATCGCGGCCGAAATGACCGTGGTAGGAGGTCGGAGTGTAGATCGGGGCCTTGAGGCCCAGGTCCTCGATGATCCTCTCAGGGCGCAGGTCGAAGACCTTCTGAACCGCCTCGCAAAGCAGCTCCTCGGGGCAGGTCCCGGTCCCGAAAGTGTCGATGCGAATCGAAAGCGGCCTGGCCACGCCGATAGCGTAGGAAAGCTGCACCTCGCAGCGCTCGGCCAGCTCGGCGGCGACGATGTTCTTGGCCACCCAGCGGGCGGCGTAGGCGGCCGAACGGTCCACCTTGCTCGGGTCCTTGCCGGAGAAAGCCCCGCCACCGTGGCGGCCCATGCCACCGTAGGTGTCGACGATGATCTTGCGGCCGGTCAGGCCGCAATCCCCTTGGGGTCCACCGATGACGAAACGCCCGGTCGGGTTCACGTGGTAGATCGTGTCTTCATCCAGGAGCTCGGCCGGAATGACCGATTCGATCACCTGTTCACGTACGGTCTCGACGATCTCCCCGTGGGAAATCTCGGGCGCGTGCTGGGTCGAGACGACCACGGTGTGAACCCGCTTCACTTCGTTGCCCTCGTACTCCACCGTGACCTGGCTCTTGGCGTCGGGACGCAACCAGGGGAGCGTTCCGCTCTGACGCAACTCCGCAAGCCTGGCCACCAGGAGATGCGAATAGTGGATAGGCGCTGGCATCAGATCGGGAGTCTCGTTGCAGGCAAAACCGAACATCAGCCCCTGGTCGCCCGCTCCCTGCTCCTCGTGCAAGCCCTCGCCGGGGCTGACCCCCTGGCTGATGTCGGGGGACTGGCGATCGAGCGTAACGATGACCGCGCAGGTCCTGGCGTTGATGCCGTACTCGTCGTTGCTGTAGCCGATGCGCTCGAGCGCGGCGCGGACGATGGTCTGATAGTCCGGCTGGGCCATGGTCGTGATCTCGCCGGACAGAACGACCAGGCCGGTCGTGACCAGCGTCTCACAGGCCACCCGCGAGTGCGGATCGGCGCCCAGGCAGGCGTCCAGGACCGAATCCGAGATCTGGTCGGCCACCTTGTCGGGGTGGCCCATGGAGACGGATTCGGAGGTGAACAGGTGTCGAGTCATGGGAGGTATGGCTTTGCGTCGGGCTGCACCGGATCGGCTTTCTGCGGGCAACCAGTATATAGCTAGTCCCGGTAAGCCTAGCGCTGCTCGCTGGGAGGGTCCAATGGCGAAAACGCCGTTCTCTGCAGACGATCGAACCCCAGGGTCGCAAGTGCGCCGGTGGTGATCGCCGTCGCGCCACGCTGGGAGGCGACCGACTCCATCCCGCGCTGCCCCATGCGCGCACATTCAGCCGGATCGGCCTCCAGCCTGACGAGGGCCGGCCCCAGGTACGCGGTCCCTTCGACCCGCACTGCGGCCTGCGCTTCGAGCAACAGCTTGGCCTCCTGAGTGAAATTGCGCAGGTGGGGACCGAAGACGCAGACCTTGCCCTGGGCCGCCGGCTCGAGCATGTTCTGGCCGCCGTGCGGGGCGAGCGTCCCGCCCACGAAGACGAGGTCCGCCAGGCCGTAGATCCACTCCAGCTCACCGATCGTGTCCACCAGTGCGGGGCGCGAGGCGTCGGGCTCCTCATTCCCGGCCCGCAGCGAGGACAGGCTCTGGCAGGACACACCGATCTCCGCCAGCGTCGAGAGGACCGCCTGCGAACGGGACGGGTGGCGTGGAACGAGGATCAGGCGCAGCTCGGGTACGAATTCCCTCCAGACCTGGGCCAGCCAGCGCTCCTCCGGTTCGTGGGTGCTACCGGCGACCAGCACCCTCTGTCCGGGGCGCCCACCGAGCAGTTCCCGGCGTTCCTCTCCCGGATCCAAAGGGCCCGTACGCAGGCCGTCCACCTTGATGTTACCCGTCACCAGAATCCGCTCGTCCTCGACATCCAGAAGCCGGAAGCGCTCGGCGTATTCGGGGGACTGCACGCAGAAGAGCGAGATACGATTGAACTCGGGCAGAAGCTTTCGAAAGACAAGATAGCGCCCGTGACTGATCTCGGTGATGCGACCGTTCACAACGGCCACGGGACGACCATCCCGGTTGCACTGACGCAGAAAGTTCGGCCAGATTTCCAGCTCGACCAAAACCACAAAGGTTGGATCGATGCAGCGCAGGAAGCGCCGCACGAAAAACGAAAGGTCCACCGGGAAACGCACGACCAGGTTCTCGGGGTAGATACCCCGCGCGACCTCCATACCGGTATCGGTCGTCGTGCTGATCACCACCTCGAGCTCCGGATAGGACTTCTCGAGCTCGGTGACGATCGAACGGGCCGCCTTGACTTCCCCCACGGAAACGCCGTGCACGAGGACACGCGAACGAACCCGGGGCGGCAGTCGGTCCAACCCGCGACCGATCCGCTCGCGAACTCCGGCCGCGAATCCCGGACGTCGCAGACAGCTCCACAAGAGCCAAGGCGCGCCGACGATCGCGGCCACGACCCAGCCGGCGTCGTAGACGGCGTAGAGCACCCTCCTCATCGGGCCCGGGTCGGGATCACCGAGGCGCCCGCGGGGAAGCTCGGGAGCGGACTTTCTGCCCCGCATGGGGATGGCTCAGCCCTTCCCGTGACACTTCTTGTACTTACGACCACTGCCGCACGGGCACGGCTCGTTGCGGCCAGCGCTGATGGCGGGCTCGGCGACCGGCACATCCTTGGTCGCGGCCGGCGACTTCTGTCGGCGGGCGCTGTCGAACGCGGCAGAAGCGGGCGCCCTGCGCGTGGCCTGGCGGGCGCGCATCAGCGCCTGGGCCTTTTCGAGCTCTTGGGGCGTGGGTGCCCGACCCGAGGCCGCATTGCCGTAGGGCGTCGTCGTGGCGGCGGAACCCCAGGGACCTTCGGTTCCCTCCGAGCCGCCCTCGCCGGGGGCCCGTACCTGGACCCGCAAGGACAGGCTCGTGACTTCCTCTTCGATCACTTCGAAGAGCTTGTCGAAGAGCTTCGCCCCCTCCGCCTTGTACTCGTTCTTCGGATCCTTTTGACCGTAACCCCGCAGGCCGATGCCCTGGCGCAAGGCGTCGATGGCGCGCAGGTGGTCCATCCACTTCGTGTCGATGGCATGCAACAACAGGTGGCGGTCTACCTTGCGCTGCAAATCTTCGCCCATTTCCTTTTCCCGCTTGTCGTAGCGGGCCAGGACGGCGTCAACGGCCTCCTGGGGATTGCCTTCGCGCTCGATGGTAGCCACCCGGGCCTTGTCCTTTTCCAGCTCGAACCCGAAGGACTTGTGGAACCATTCGCGGAACCCGTCCTCGTCACCTTCGAAAATCGCCGCCTGACGGCGCACGATGTTGCCGAGCATCGAAGTGACCTTCTCCCGCAGATCGACATCCTCGAGCACCTCCTGACGCACGCCGTAGATCGTCTTGCGCTGAAGGTCCATGACCTCGTCGTATTCGAGCAGGCTCTTTCGAATCTCGAAGTTGTACTCTTCGACCTTGCGCTGGGCACGTTCGATGGCGCGCGTCACCATCGGTGATTCGATGGGGACACCGTCCTCCATGCCCAGGCGCTTCATGGCGTTGGTCACCCAGTCCTTGTAGAAGCGCCGCATCAACTTGTCCTGCAGCGACAGGTAGAAGCGCGACGTGCCGACGTCCCCCTGGCGGCCGGAACGACCGCGTAGCTGGTTATCGATCCGGCGGGCCTCGTGGCGCTCGGTTCCCAGGACGTAGAGGCCACCGAGCTCCAGCACACTGGCCTCGTCCTCATCGCACTCCGAGCGCAGTCCATCGCGGATGGGAGTCACCTCTTCCAGATGCTCGGGGTCGCCCTCGACCAGCCCGGCCTTGTCCAGGGTCTGCTTGAGTCGGAACTCGAAGTTACCTCCCAGCTTGATGTCGGTACCGCGCCCGGCCATGTTGGTCGATACGGTGACCGATCCCTTGGCACCTGCCAGGGCGACGATCTCGGCTTCCCGGGCGTGGTTCTTGGCGTTCAAGACCTCGTGCTTGACACCCCTCCCGCCCAACAATCCCGAGAGCTTCTCGGAGTGTTCGACCGAGACCGTGCCCACCAGAATGGGCTGGCCCCGCTCGTTCACCTCAGCGATCTCTTCCACGATCGCGGTCCATTTCTCGGGTTCCGTGCGATAGACGACATCGACGTGATCCTGCCGGGCAACGGGCACGTTGCTCGGAATCGAAACCACATCGAGGTTGTAGATCTTGTGGAATTCAGCGGCCTCGGTGATGGCCGTTCCGGTCATGCCGGCCAGCTTGTCGTACAGGCGGAAGTAGTTCTGGTACGTGATCGTCGCCAGGGTCTGGTTCTCGGGCTTGATCGCAATGTTTTCCTTGGTCTCGACCGCCTGGTGGAGACCGTCGGACCAGCGCCGGCCCTGCATCTTACGACCGGTGAACTCGTCGACGATGACGACCTCGCCCCGTTCAACGACGTACTCGGTGTCCTTCTCATACAGGTTGTGGGCGCGCAGGGCATTCTCGATGTAGTGGGGCCAGTCGGTGTTACCCGGCTTGTAGAAGGAGTCGATGTTGAGCATCTTCTCCGCCTCCTCGATCCCGTCCTCAAAGAGGTTGACGGCGCGTTCTTTTTCTTTGACCTCGAAGTGCTCGTCGCGCTTCAGCGCGCGCGCGACGCGGTCGGCGGCCTTGTACTTGTCCGGCATGTACTCCGCCGGCCCCGAGATGATGAGCGGAGTTCGCGCCTCGTCGACCAGGATCGAGTCGACCTCGTCGACGATTCCGTAGTAGAGATGTCGCTGGACCTGTTCCTCGGCGCGCATCTTCATGTTGTCGCGCAGGTAATCGAACCCGAACTCGGAGTTCGTCCCATAGACGACGTCGCCATGGTAGATCGGCAAACGATCCCTGGGCGGCATCGTCGACTGAATCGCGCCGCACTTCAGCCCGAGATAGCTGAAGATGGGCGCCATCCACTCGCAGTCTCGCTTGGCCAGGTAGTCGTTCACCGTGATCAGGTACACGGGCTTGCCCGTCAGCGCATTCAGATAGAGGGGCAAGGTCGCGACCAGGGTCTTGCCCTCACCCGTGTACATCTCGGCGATCGTGCCCGCGTGCAAGACCATCCCTCCCACCATCTGCACGTCGTAGGGCCGCAGACCAAGGGTGCGCTTGGAGGCCTCGCGCACGAGCGCGAAGGCTTCGGGCATGAGCTCGTCCAGGGTCGTCTCTTCGTCCTGGATGGCCTTCTTCCAGGTGGCGGTTTGCTCGAGGAATTGTTCATTCGAGAGTCCTTCGGCCCAGGGCTCGAGCTCCAGGATGCGCGCCACGAGCGGCTCGAAGGTGCGCACCATGCGTTCGTTGCGCGAACCGAAGAACGACTTGAGCCTGCTGCCGAGGTTCTCGCCGAAGTCGCCTAGCCTGTCGCCTAAGTTGGACCAGTCCACCATGTCAGGTTGGGATTTTTGGGTGTCGCATTGCCGTGCAATCCCTCATTAGTAGAGCGAAAGCACGGCTCGAGCCAAGCCGGGGCGGCCCGGATTCTTAGGGTTTCTCCCCTCGAGCCTCCTGGGCGGCCCCCAGAAGCCTCGAGATCATGGCGAAGAGAACGTGCCGTGGATAGGGCTTGCGCAGCAAGCCCGACACCCGCCTGAGGCGCGAGAGATCGATCGTGGAGGCGGTCGCGAGCAACACCGGGAGGTGCGCGGTGCGCGGCTCACGACGCAGCCGGCGCAGGACCTCCTCGCCGTCCAATTGGGGCATTTCGTAGTCCAGAAGAACCAGATCGGGCAGCGGATCCCGGTCCAGGCGCTGGAGCGCCTCCAGCCCGTCCCGGGCCAGTTCGCACTCGTAGCCGCGGGCGCGCAGAAGGGCCGCCAGGCCCAGGGCCACATCCGCCTCATCGTCGACCACGAGGACGCTCTTGCGCTTGCTTTCCTCCCGTTCTACCCGCGCCAGCTCCTCCATGAGGGCCCTCAGGTCCGTGTTTGTCGGCAACCCCGCCTGATCCCACTCGTTCTCGATCTCATGCTTCAGGTCGCGGTTGAACCCCTTCAGAAGCTCCCACTCGGTGTAGTCGGGGTTCTCGGGCCGGATGTCGAGGTTGTCGTGGGTGTCGACCGAGAAGAAGTACTCGCCGTTCACCAGGTGCTCCTGGACGACGAACTTCATGAACGGGTAGCGGCTGTTGCCCAGCCGCAGGGCGTAGCGCTTCAGCCCTCCACCCCCCCCCTCGATGTGTTCAAAACGCTCGAACAGGAGCTCGAGCTGGTCGAGCCCCTCGAGCTCCTCCAGGGAGAGGGTCGGGGTCTGCCCACAGCCCGTGGGCCAGGCGCGCAGAAGGTAGACGTCGAGGGCGCGTCTCACATGCGCCGGGGTCATCTGCTCGAGTCGCATTCCGGAGGATTTTGCCGCATGTCAGCGGACAGGGATCCCCTTCGGTCGTTCCTCTCCATTTCCGGAACGAGCTTCGAGGTTTTCTTCGCGTCCATCCCTCAGGGTCCCGATGAGATCGCCCACGGAGGCGATGCCCTCGCGCCGGAGGAGTTCGTGGAGCTCGGCGACGAGCCGTCCCGGCAGGGCGGGATCCGCGAAACAGGCCGTGCCCAGCTGGACGGCCGCACAGCCGGCGACCAGGAACTCGAGCGCGTCCTCGGCGGTGGAAATCCCGCCGCAGCCGATGACAGGGATCTCCACGGCCCGCGCGCAGGCCCAGGCGCAGTGCAGGGCCACGGGCTTGATGGCGGGGCCGGAATAGCCGCCATGGACCGTCCCCAGGCCGGGTTTGCGTCGACGCCAGTCGACCGACAAGCCCAGAAGGGTGTTGACCGCGGTGATGGCGTCGGCCCCCGCCTCCTCGACCGCCCGGGCCATGCGAGCGATGTGGGCCACGTTGGGAGAGAGCTTCGCGAACAGTGGCTTCGAGGTGGCCTCGCGGGCCGCCGCCACCACCTCGGCCGCCTTCGCCGGATCGGTCGAAAAGGGCAAGGCTCCGCCCTGGATGTTGGGGCAGGACAAATTCAGCTCGATGGCATCGACCGCACCCTGACCATCGAGAATACGCGCCATCTCGCGGTATTCCTCGATCGATTCGCCGCCGGCGTTGGTCACGATCACCGTGTCCGCCTTCTCCACCTCAGGCAGTGTGTGTTCCAGATAGCTTTCGATGCCCTTGTTCTCCAGACCTATGGAGTTGAGCAGTCCCAGCTGGGTTTCACAGATTCTAGGAGTCGGATTCCCAGGCCGCGGCGCGAGGGTCACGGTCTTGCTGACCAGCGCCCCGAGCAACTCGGGCGGTGTGAAGTGGCACATTTCCAGCCCGTGGCCGTAGGTACCCGAGGCCGTCATCACGGGATTACGCAGCTCGAGCGCGCCCAGCCGTACGGAGAGTTCCACCATGGCGCTCCATGATGCCACTTCCGGGAGTGGACGCTCACACCCCGGCTCATGAATGTCGAGCTACTCGAGGGCCCCCGCAGCCGGGCCGAACAGGGGGGGCGTCAGATCCCCTCGGCCTCGCGCTGGCAACCGATGCACTTGCGCGCGTGGGGCAGGGCGTTCAGGCGCACCTTCGGGATCCGTGCCTGGCAGCCTTCACAGCAGCCGAAACTCCCGGATTGCAGCCGCCCCAGGGCCTCATCGACCTCCCCCAGGGTGGCCTTGTCACGGGCGAGAAGATCGAGACTGAACTCCTTGGAATAGCTGTCCGACCCCAGGTCGGCAGCGTCGTCTCCCGTCGCCCGAACGCCACCGTCCCGGGGAAATGCGTCGTCTTCGAGTTCTCCGATATCCGAGAACAGTTCCCGGCGAACGTGGCGGAGGAGGGAGCGGTAACGGTTCAGGTCCTCTGGATTGAGCTTGCGAGTCATGGAAAAGACAAGGATGTCGGGGCCCCGAGCGGCCCCTGTAGCGAGGGGGAGCGGGAACATAGGGGCGACTCGGGCAGCGCTCAACCTGGACCGGCGGAAGAAAAGGGCCACCATGGAGGAACTTACATGGCCGCGACCGATCCGTTCCCAGCCCCCCTGGACCCCGCCTGGACGGACGAGGTGGAGGACTTCCTGGAGGCCCTGCGGGTCGAGGCGGGCCTCGCCCGGAACACGCTTGCGGCCTACCGCCGCGACCTGGTTCGCTTCGCCCGCTGGGGCACGGAGCGGGGGCTCGCCGGTTTCGACCGGCTCGACTCCGCCGACGTGATCGCCTACCTGAACGAGGGCCGCAGCGCCGGACTCGCGGAGTCCTCCCTGGCCCGCGGCCTCTCCGCGTTGCGGATGTGTGTCCGCCACCAGGTCGCCGAGGGCCGGCTGAAGCGGGACCCCCTGGCCCGCATCCCCGCACCCAAGCTCCGCCGCGCCCTGCCGGCGACGTTGACGGTCGAGGATGTGGACGCACTCCTCGCCGCGCCCGGCCTCGACGACTGGCACGCCCAACGCGACACGGCCCTGCTCGAGGTCTTGTATGCATCCGGCGCGCGCATCGCAGAAGCGGTCGGGCTGCGAACCGATGGGATCGAGCCGTCGCTGCGCGTCCTGAAGTTGACCGGCAAGGGCAACAAGACGCGCCTGGTTCCGCTGGGAGCCCGGGCGCGAAAGGCCCTGACGGGTTGGCTGGAGGGGGGCCGGCGCACGCGCAAGGGATACGAACGCGCCCACGAGGTGTTCCTCTCGAAGAACGGGCGAGCTCTGGATCGAACGAGCGCCTGGCGCATCGTGAAACGAGCGGCGCAACGCGCCGGACTGGACCCGACGATCTCGCCGCACACCCTGCGCCACTCGTTCGCATCTCACCTGGTGGAGGGTGGCGCGGACCTGCGCAGCGTGCAGGAAATGCTCGGGCACGCCTCGATCCGCACGACGGAGATCTACACGCACATGGATGCGGAGCACATCCTCAGCTTGCACCGCATGTACCACCCGCGGGGCTAGTCCGGATCACCCCGGCTTCAGAAGATACTCGTGAATCGCCTTGGCCAGCTCGTCGGAGATCCCGGGGATACGAGCTAGCTCCTCCACGCTCGCCTCCTTCACCCCCACCACGCTGCCGAAGCGTTTCAGCAACGCTTTGCGCTTGGTAGGTCCGACGCCGGGGATCGAATCCAGTTGCGAACGGATCTTCCCCCGTTCCTTTCTGTGATAGGTGATCGCGAAGCGGTGCGCTTCGTCCCGGATCCGCTCCAGAAGATGGCGTGCGGCGGAGTGACGTGGAAGCTCGAGCGCTTCGGACTCCGGGGTGAGAAACAGCCGCTCCTCCGTGCGCTCCTTGCGCTTACCCTTCACGTTCCGCTCCCTCCGAGCCTTGGCGAGGCCGACGATCCTCACCTCGAAGGCCCCTGCGTCCTCGCGCGCCTTGAAAGCCGATGCCAGCTGGGCGGCGCCGCCGTCGATCACGACCAGATCCGGCAGGTCGCCCTCCTTCATCCCGCGCCGCAGGCTGCGCCCCACCACCTCCTGCATCGATGCGAAGTCGTCCTGTCCCTCAACGTCCCGTACGCGAAAGCGTCGATAGCCCCCACGATCTGCGATCCCGCATCGGAAGCGAACGCGGCTGGCGACGATGTGGGAACCCTGCAGGTTCGAAATGTCGAAGCAGTCGATCACCGGCGGTGTTTCGCCGAAGGGCAGATCGACGAGCCGGGCGAGCTTCTCCAGGGCCTCGCGATCCGCGCCCTCGGAAGCCAGGCGCCGAGCCAGTTCGGAACGCGCGTTCTCACCGGCGAGGTCGAGCATGCGCTTGCGTTCCCCCTTGCCCGGAACGACGAGGTCCAGGTTCTCCCCCAGGGTCGCTTCGAGGAGCAACCGATCCACGGGCCGACACGGAATCACGATCTCCTGCGGCACCTCTCGCCGACCGCTGCCGTACAGGGCGGTCAGCACGTTGTGCATCAACTCTTCGTCCGCCAGCTCGGAGCGGAAGTGATGCGCGCGGCTCTCGGTGAGCCGGCCGGAGCGAAAGGCGAGCCGGTGACAGAGCGCATCCTCTCCTGAACGGGCCCACCCCAAGACGTCGCGGTCCACCTTCAGCCCCGGCCGCACACCCTGCTGCTCGACCGTGCGGCGCAGAGCCTGCAGACGGTCCCGGAACCCGGCCGCCAGCTCGAACTCCCGGCGCTCGGACGCCCGCTGCATGCGCCCGTCCAGATCCTCCTCCAGCTCCCGGATGTCACCGGACAGGACGCGCATCGCGCGCTCCACCAGACCGGCGTAGGCCTCTTCGTCGATGCCATCGACGCAGGGCGCCGAGCACAGCCCGATCTGATGCTTCAAGCACGGCCGCGAGCGATGGTTGAGCACCTGGTCGGTGCAATCCCGCAGGGGTACGACCCGATGCAGGTCCGCCAGTGTTCCACGCACGGCCTTGGTCGAGGCGTAGGGCCCGAAGAAGCGCGTGCGCCCCTTCTTCTTGCCCTCCTTGGGATGGTGCGCCCGCACGAACTTCAAGCGCGGAAAGCGCTCGTCCAGGTCGATGCGGATCATCAGGAACGACTTGTCGTCCTTCAGCCTGACGTTGTGCGGGGGCCTGTACTGCTTGATCAGCGCGTCCTCGAGCAGGAGCGCCTCCTGCTCGGTGCGCGTTAGGATCGTCTCGACGTTCGCGGCATCGCGCTCCAGGAAGCGCACATTGACACGCCCATCCCCGCCGGCACGGTAGGTGGACAGGCGGCTCTTGAGGTTGCGCGCCTTGCCGACGTACAGCACACGCCCCTTCGCATTGCGAAAGAGGTAGACCCCGGGTCGCTCGCTGATCGCGGAGAGGTCCGGATCGGGGCCCCAGGCGTGGTCGCTCATGCGGACTCCGCCGCCTCCTGGAGATGCGCTAGGTACACGCCGGGCTATTTCGCCGTCCCGGCTCGAAGAGACAAGCCTTCTCGAGAAGGTTCTCGCCGAGGCGGTGGGAGTTTCCGCCCCATCGAACGCAAGTTCGAGCGCGGCCCGGGTCCCCACGAACCGCCCGACGCCCCCCGGGGACCATCGACAATCCGGCTTTCTTTCCGACCGAGTGACACTCGCTCGCTTCGAGCCGGCCCCCTCAGCGGGCCAGCTCGAAGCTCTCCAGACGACGGATCCGATCGCGCATGCGGGCGGCCTCTTCGAAACGCAGCTCCCTGGCGGCGACGTTCATCTCGTCCTGCAGGCGCAGGATCTCGCCGCGCAACTTCCTGGCCGACCACCCGTGTGCCGCCTCGCTCTCCTCGTCCTTCTCACCGGGTAGATCGGTGCTGCTGAACTCCATGTCGTAGAGCGCTTCGATGGAGTCGCGCACGGGCTTGATGATGGTCTTGGGCACGATGCCGTGTTCCGCGTTGTAGGCCGCTTGACGCGTGCGCCGGCGTTCGACCTCCTCCATGGTCACGCGGATCGAATTGGTCTCCTTGTCGGCGTAGAAAAGGACGCGCCCCTCGACGTTGCGCGCCGCGCGGCCGCAGGTCTGGATCAGCGAGGTCGCCGAGCGCAGAAAACCCTCCTTGTCCGCATCCAGAACCGCCACGAGGGCGACCTCCGGCAAGTCCAGGCCCTCGCGCAGGAGGTTGATACCGATCAGCACGTCGAATTCTCCCAGGCGCAGGTCGCGCAGGATCTGGGCGCGCTCGATCGTGTCGATCTCGGAGTGCAGGTAGCGCACGCGTACCCCCAACTCGGCCAGGTAGTTCGTCAACTCCTCGGCGGAGCGCTTCGTGAGGGTCGTGACCAGGGTGCGCCAACCGGCCTTCGTCGTGGCCTTGAGCTCGTGCAGGAGGTCGTCGACCTGGGTCCGGGCCGGACGCATCTCGATGGCCGGATCCAGGAGCCCCGTGGGGCGCACGATCTGTTCGGCCAGATGTTTGTCCGAGTGTTCCAGCTCGTACTTGCCGGGCGTGGCCGAGACATAGACGATCTGCTTGACGAGTTTTTCCCACTCCTCGAAGCGCAGCGGCCGGTTGTCGAGGGCGCTGGGCAAACGAAAGCCGTGTTCGACCAGCGTCTCCTTACGCGATCGGTCGCCCCGGAACATGCCGCCGACCTGGGGCACGGCCACGTGGCTCTCGTCGGCGAAGACGACGAAGTCCTCGGGAAAGTAGTTGATGAGTGTGAAGGGGGCTTGCCCGGCCTCGCGACCGTCCATCCAGCGCGAATAATTCTCGATGCCGTTGCACATGCCGGTCGCACGCAGGAGCTCGAGGTCGTAGCGCGTGCGTTGTTCCAGCCGCTGCGCTTCGAGCAGCTTGTCGTTGCGCCTGAGATGCACCAAGCGTTCCTCCAGCTCCGCTTCGATCCCCACGACCGCCCGATCCATGCGCTCCTGCGGCGTCACGTAGTGACCCGACGGATAGACGTTCACTTCGTCGCGCTCCTCGAGGATCTCGCCGCGCAGCGGATCTACCTCGAGAATCGATTCCAGCTCATCTCCGAAGAGTTCGAAGCGAATCACCCGCTCCTCTTCGTAGGCCGGAAACACCTCGACCACGTCACCCCGCGCTCGAAACGTCCCGCGCCGAAAATCGAGGTTGTTGCGCGAGTACTGCATCCGGGTCAGGCGCCGCAGGATGTCGTCACGGTCTACCTTGTCCCCGCGCCTGAGCTTCAGGGACATCTCCGAGTAGTGATCCGGCGATCCCAGCCCGTAGATGCAGGACACCGAAGCGACGATCAGGACATCGCGCCGCTCGAGCAAGGAGCGGGTCGCGCTGTTGCGCATCCGTTCGATGTTCTCGTTTCGACTGGCGTCCTTTTCGATGAAGGTGTCGGTCGAGGCGACGTAAGCCTCCGGCTGGTAGTAGTCGTAGTAGCTGACGAAATACTCGACGGCATTGCGGGGGAAGAGCTCCTTGAATTCCGCGTACAACTGGGCCGCCAGGGTCTTGTTGGGCGAAAGGACCAGGGTCGGGCGGTTCAGCTTTTCGACGACCGCCGCCATGGTGAAGGTCTTGCCCGACCCCGTGATCCCGAGCAGAGAACTGTGGGGGGTCCCCCCGGAGACCCAGTCCGTCAACCGCCCGATCGCCTGGGGCTGATCGCCCATGGGTGCGAAAGAAGAGGCCAATTCGAAGGGTTCGGACATGGGTATAGGAAAAAAAGGAGCGCGCGTTTTGGGCAAGGAGGCCCGCACCGCTTGCGCCCTCGGGCGACCCCCCTTAATCTTGCCATCGGGGCGGTCTTTTTCCGCCCCGTCGATTCAACCATGCTGATCGCGTGCCCAGGTTGCCATTCTCGGGCCCAGCTCCCCGACAGCAAAGAGGGCTCTAAGGTCCGCTGTGGAGAGTGTGGGCGGGTCTTCATCGCCCACGGAGCCGATCCGCGGGGCCGCAGTACCCGGCCCCGTCGGGGGCCCAACATGGGGCTCTTCGGGGGCATCGGTCTTGGCGCCGTCCTTCTCATGCTCGTCTGGTTCGTCACCCGGGACGCCTACGACGAGGCCGTCGCAGCGCCCGGCGGGACCGTCCAGGTCGAAGAACCGGCCGACCCCGTCGCCGACCCGACCGGCTGGAACGGCAAGCTCCTCCAGAGCGCCGTGGCCATCCACAGTGCGGCGCGCAACTCGAACACCGAAATACTGCGCCGCCTCCTCGACGGCCGCATCTTCTGGCACGCCGCAGAGATCGTGCGGGCCGAGGAGGCCGGCATCTCCCCGCGCTCCCGGGAGGTCTACGCCATCCTGCCCACGGGTGAGCTCACGGAGGTCATGCAGGGGATGATCGCCTCCCTCAAGGAGGGTGAAACGGGCGAGCTGATCCACGAGTGGGAACCCTACGACGGTGAGGTCATCGAGCTCGATAGCTCCAGCGCCCGCGTGCGCCTCTCCCTCACGCCCCACGCCGGGGGAACCGAGCGACGCTTCATCGATTGGAAGCTCAACCGCGATCACATGGGTGATTGGCGCGCCTATGCCTGGGAGCGCTGGCGCTCGGAGAAGGAGCTCGCCGCGATCGAAAAGGCCGCGAAACCGAAGGGCTACGAAGAGGTAATACTGTCCGACGGCACGGAGGTCATCGAACGCCAACCCGAGCCCCTCGACCACCTGAGCACGACTCCGCCCGACATGCGCGACCGCATCGACCGCCTCTTTGCTACCCTGATCGATCTGGATCTGACGCGGGAATCGGGGGCGGCCAAGCGCGAGCTGGTGGAGATAGGCAAACCCGCTGTCCCGATTCTCCTGACGGGCCTCTACAACACACCGCTCGACACCGAGGAGCGTCGCATTCAGTGCAACATCATGGTGGTGACGTTGCGCAGCATCACCGCCCAGTTCTTCGGCTACGCCCCCCAGAACAGGGTGGGATCCGGAACGGGAACGAGCGAGGAAAAACGCCAAAGCTCGATCAAGCAATGGTTCGCCTGGTGGTATCTGAACGAACGTGTCTTCGAGAAAAAACAACTCGAGGACATGCTGAAGAACCACATCCAACTCACTGAGAAAGACAAGGCCTGGCTGGAGAAACACAAGAACTAGAAACACCCAGGCTTTTCCCCTGCCCCTGCACGGCCGATCCCTCGGCCCGATTCCGACATGGACTACCGACTCGGTAAGTGCTCCCAGTGTGGAGCGGAGTACAAGATTCCGGCTTCCTTCGAACACGACGTGGCGCGCTGCAAGCGCTGCTCGGGCGTGGTCAACGTGGGTGCTGTGCGTTCGGACGACGGACCCACCGCAAAGGAGGTGACACCCACCCCGCCGGAAGCTCCGGCCGCCGAGCCCATGCCTGCCAAAAAGGTGGTCCCTGCAACACCCGAGCCCTCTCCCGGCAAATCCTCGGGCGAGCCCGAAGAGATTTCTTCCGCGGGTGCGGACGAGAAACGCCGCGAGCGCGGGACCCTGGCCAAACTCAAGGCGCAGCGCGCGGCGCAGGCGGCCTCGATGAGTCCCCGAGCTCCCGCGCCCAGGCCGGCGCCTGTCAAGAGGCCTGCCGCAACGCCCGCCAAGCCCTCAGCCAAAGCACCGGCCGACCGGGAACGCGGTGAAGGCGTGAAAGCGACCGGCCGGAGCTCGCGCCGCAGCGGGTCGCGGCGGAACGCTCGCACTGCAACCGCCGCGAAGAGGGGCTTCCCCGTCGGCGGAGCTATCGGTGTCGGCAGCCTCCTGATCCTCGCGGTCGTCGTCCTTCTCTTCAAGGACTCCTTCTTCGGGGGGAGCGAGAGCGCCGATACGGGCCATGAAGTCGCGGCGGCGGAGACCCCGGTCGAGACGGTCGAAGAAGTGATCGAAGAAGAGGCCCCCGAGGAGGAGCCGGACGAGCCCGGGCTGGAAGAGAAAGAGCCCGAGGAGGAAAAGAAGCCGGTCGTACGCGACGCTTCAGAGATCGACCTCGACGCACTCCCCGAGTTGAAGCGCGCCCGTGGCACCACCGACGAGGAATGGGCCGAGATGGCCGAGCTGGTGGAAACCTGGATGGACCTCGACGCCGGCGCCCGCGGCCCGCGGGCGGGCCGAAGCCTGGGCGAGTACAGCCGCAAGGCCATGCCTGTCATCCTCAATTCCTGGAAGACCTTCGACTACGGCACGCCCGAGGGACACCGCCGCGGCGACATGTGCCAGAAGATGCTGAAGGACATCTGCAACGGCACCAACTTCGGTTGGCGCTACGAGCAGGACGAGAACCACGAGTGGTTCAACAAGAAGGTCGTCGTGGCCTGGTCCGGCGTCTGGGTCAAGGTGGAAGAGAACATCGTCGCCTGGGTCAACCTGGCGAAGCTGGACACGAAGGACCCCAAGCTCGCGAAAGAACTGATCGCCCAGTACGGCGATGGCTGGGACGACGACTTCGGAGGGGATTCCGAGGAACTCGACGACCTAGACGTCGACTAGCTTCCCGACTACCGTTCCGCGAGCGCGCTTCCGGATCGCCGCGGATCGCTCACTCCGACTGGGTCGCCGCCGACCTCGCAGAAGATCGCCTGCACGCTGCCCATCTTCGACTCGACCACACGGATCTCGTGATGGCGGTCCCGCAGACGCTGTATCAGCTGGGGATCCCAGCCCTCCTCGAGGGAGGTGTAGGGCGGATTCCACTGCTGATGCAGGCGGGGCGCGCCAACCGCGTCCGCGAGCGACTGTTGGTACACCTCCTTGCGCAGGATGACCTGAATCACCGAGCTGATGATCCTCGGGCCTCCGGGGCTGCCGAGAACCATGCGTACGACCTGGCCGCCGTCGCGGATGACCGTGGGAGTCATCGAGGAGAG
The DNA here is from genome assembly GCA_002683825.1 of Planctomycetota bacterium. Lineage (GTDB taxonomy): Bacteria > Planctomycetota > UBA1135 > UBA1135. The sequence goes on along the minus strand of NYUD01000073.1, from coordinate 31,492 downwards.
GGGGCGCTTACCGCCTTCGATCGCGTTGGCGCGGCCACCGATCAGCCCGTAGGTGTTGGGGATCCCGGACAGGATGGCGAAATCGTCGATCTCGTTGTTCAGAAGAAATCCGTACCCGGGAACCATGAATCCGCTGCCGAAGCTCGTGTTCAGGGTGGTGGTCAAACTGCACGCATTGCCGTCCGAATCGAGGACGGAGAGGTGTGTCGTATCGTTGCTCTCGCGCGCGCGGACCTGCATCGGGAGTACGCCCGGATTGGCGAGCTCGCCGACGGAAACGCGCCTGCGTGAAATCCGCTCGGGCGACAGAAGGTCGTACAGCGGCACCTCGACGAATCGCGGATCGCCCAGGTGCTCCGCCCGGTCGGCGAAGGCGAGGCGCATCGCTTCGACCCACCAGTGCAAAGCACGGCCGGAGAGGGCGGCGGCACCGGGCGGCAGAGGGTTGCCGCTCTCGACGGCCCGCGCAGCGGCGGCTTCGCGCTCCTCATCGAGGGGAAAGCCATCGAGCATCGAAAGCACCTGCAGGAGGGCAACTCCACCCGAACTGGGCGGCGGAACCGTCAGGATCTCGAGTCCGCGAAACCAACCGACCAGGGCCGAGAGGCTGTTGACACGGTAGCTGGTGAGGTCCTCGGCGCGCAGGACGCCGCCTTCCGCCTGAACGCTCTCTGCGATGGCCTGGCCTATGATTCCTGAATAGAAGACGTCCGGACCGCGCTCGACGAAAAGTTCGAGTGCGTGCGCGAGCTGGGGTTGAACCAACACTTCCCCGGCGCCGGGTGACTTGTCGCCCCGGTAGAAAACCTCGCCCGCCATCCCTCCTTGCAGAAGACGCCGGCGCGTCCTGGATTGGGCCAGCGCCCGGGCCAGGAACGGATCGACCGGAAACCCCTCGCGCGCCAATCGAATGGCAGGCTGGATCACCTTACGGAAAGGCAGGCGCCCCTGTTCTTCTTGCAGGGCAAAGAGACCTGCGGGACTACCGGGAACACCGACCCCCAGGGGCCCATCCAGCGAACGCCGCGGAACGAACTCACCTTTCTCGTCGACGAAGTGCTCCGCCGTCAGTTCGGCCGGAGCGGTCTCCCGGAAGTCGAGGACCGTGGGCTCCTCGCCCGTGTCGTGGGGCACCCATATCGCAAACCCCCCACCGCCGAGGTTGCCCGCCTGGGGATAGACAACGCAGAGGGCGAGGGCCGTGGCGACGGCGGCGTCCGCCGCATTTCCGCCTTGTTCGAGGATGAGGACGCCGGCCTCGGTGGCGAGTGGGTGCTCGCTGACGACCATTCCGCGCCGGGGCGTCTCCCACCTCTCGCTGAAGTCGAAGGTGGGCGCCGCACACGCCGTGCAGGCGAAGAGAACAAAGGCGAACGGCGCGCTCCTTGAATTCGGCCTACATACGCCCGGCGAAAACGAAGCCAAGCGATTCATGCGGATCGACTATTCTTCGCCTTCCTGGAGTGCTTCGACCTTGACACCACGCTCACGCAGATAGACCACCGAGTGTTCGATCTGCTCGAGCGACCCCTCAATCTCGACCGCGACCATCGCCATCTGCTCGGAAATGCTCGCAGCGCGGATGTTCGGAATGACCCCGAATTTGGCGTTCAGGGTGTGGCTGACAATCGGTTCCTTGATCAGCGACTGGGGGAACGTGCAGAAGTACTTTCTAAGGGCCATGGATCAGGTCGGAGTGGGTCGAGGTGAGTCGTCTCTCTTCCGATCGCGCGCACCTTGGGTGAGCCGCACGATCAGCAGCAGGGTGCATCCCACCAAAAGCACAAGTGGGCCTGCAAGGATCCCCCGGTAAGGTCGGCGCCCAAACCACTCCACGCCGGAGCGTTCGTAAACCTCGGGCTGGGAGTGGGTCCAGTCCCAGCCCGCACAGTCAAAGGCCCAGACCAGAGGGGAAACCTCCAGCAGGGCCCGGGAAAGCCCCGGATGGGTCCGGGCCCAGCTCGCCCCCCCCTCACCCAGCCCCCCCTGAACGCAGAGCCCGCTGGCGAACAGCCCCAGGAAGAGAAAAAGCCCGGCGGCCCCGATCCCCGCTCCCCGCGGGGCAAGGTGTCCCAGTGAAAGCCCGCAGACGAAGAGGCCTGCGAGAAAAACACTGGCCCAGAGGGGAGTGGGAAGGTCCGTCGCCGACAGGCTGTCGCTCCAGAGCAGGGCGAAGGCAAACCCCGCCGGCACGGTCAGTCCAAAGGGCAGCAAGGGCACCCCCCTCGCGCCCAGGAGCACGCCCCCTGCCGGGGCGATAAGCGTGAGCCAGGCCAGGAGCCCCACCGGATCGCTACGGACGGGCAAGCAAGCGAGGCATACGAGACCCCCGAGGAGAATCCACTGCGCGGGTGACAGGGGGGTTGCCTTCTCGAATCGTCGAAACACGTGCATCGGGCGGAATCGGCTCCGACACCGTACCCCCCGATCCGGCCCGGGGCTAGGGCCGGTCCACGCCGCCCGCGTAGCCCAGCTGGCGCAGGAATTCGAGGTCGTCCGAGCTGCGTTCGACGCGCGGCGAGCGGGACCAGAAACGCACGGCCCGGTCGAGCCCGAGCAAGAGGCGTGCGCGCAGTTGGGGATCGAGGTCGATGCGGTTCGATTGTTCCAGGGGATCCGCCTCGAGATCGTACAGTTGCAGCGAGGGTCCGTAGGCCGACCAGATCAATTCCCGACCGTTCTCCTCGTAGAGGCGCAGCCCCGTCCACTTCTTGTCGGGACGCACGTCGGCGACGCGGTCGAGGTACTGGGAGGCATAACGCGAGGACCGAGCGCGGCTTTCTGCCCAGACGGCGGGGTCGAACTCGGCTCCCCGTGGAAGCTGGGCGACGAGATCGAAGAGGTCGCGAGATTCCAGGGCTGCGGCGCTGGCACCGCCTTTGGCGCGTGCGGTCATGTGTACGAAGGCCGGCACCCAGGTCAACTCGCGATAGAGCGAATGGCCGTGGCCCCACTCGCCATGCTCCCAGAACTCCTCGCCGTGATCGGAGGTAAGAACGATCGCGCAGGGCCCCGGGAGAAGCTCTTCGAGCCGGGCCAGGAACTTCCCGAGCTCCGCGTCGAAATAGCGCAACTCCTGGCGGTACAGCCCGCGCTTGCGCTCCCGTGGATCATCCCCGTGACCCTCTTCTGCACCTGCGAGATAGGGAGCGTGCGGATCGAGGTAGTGCATGTAGAGAAACAGGGGATCGCCGCGAGCCGCGCCCAGACCTCGCTCCTCGCCGGCGAGCCACTGAAGGACGGCGTCGTTCAAGCGTCCGGCGCGCGCGTATTGATCGCGAATCTCCTCCCGGCCGCTGGCTATGACCTCCTCCGCACTGGCGAGCTCTCGAAAGACGTCGAAGCCCTGGCTGAATCCGGTGCTCTTCCCGACCTGAACCCAGTTCGTGACGAAGGCCGCGGTCTGGTAACCCGCCCCCTGCATGAGTTCGGGCATGGTCGTCCAGCGCTCGGAGAGACGCTCGTGAAAGCGAGCCGCGCCGTGTTCCTCGGGCAGGAGCCCGGTGAAGATCGACGCGCACGATGCGCGCGTCCAGCTCGCGTTGGCGCGCATGTTGGAAAAGACGAACGAACGTCCGGCGAGCTCGTTCGTCACCGGCATCCAGTCACGCTCGCCACCGTAATGGGCCAACGCATCTGCACGAAGCGTATCGACCAGTAGAAAGACCACGTGGGGAGCGTCCGCCACGGGGGCGGGACGCTCCCGAACGACCTGGTCGGCGAACTCCCACGGATCGCTCAGACGGGGTCGGAGATTCCAGAGCCGATCGCGCTCTCCGACGATGGTCGGACTCCTCAAGTAGTAGAGCGGATGCCCCAGGAGTCGTTGGTGGTGCAGCAACTGCCAGTGCCAGCCCTCACGCAACTCGACGCCCCCCCAGACCGCCAGGACCAAGAGGCCGAGGGCCGCGTAGGGAAGCGCCAGCTCGCGACGGGGAGGAGGACGCTCGGCAGGGGTGACGCTTTTCCACAAGAGCACCCCGAAGACCGCGGCGATCGCACCGGTCGCCAGGACGAAGCCCCAGGTTCCCGTCAGCACCTCGGCGTCGAGTCGCAGCTGGGCGGTGACACAAAAGGCCAGGCCGACACTCGCGAGCGCGCCCAGGGGGCGGGCGACCCTGTGTGCAAACCTCGCCGCACCGTTGAGCAGGGTGGTAAAGAGTGCATAGATCAGCGCGAGGTACAGGAGCGTCGCCGCGTCGAGCTCGTAGGGCTGCGAAAGAACCGCACAGAGCAAGAACTCTGCGAAAAGCAGCACCGGCAGGGCGAGGGCCAGGGGAAATCGGGTAGACATTCCGGGGAGGGGAGCGAAGGTGGCTCCGCAGCTCGGATATCGGCTGCATGTCGGACCGGAGCGAAGGGAATTCCCTCGCTCCCGGCCCTCTCCGCCCGTATCCAGGGGGCACTTCCTCGGGGGAGCGTTTGATTTGGGTTCTTCCCCCGCCAAGGATGCGTCCCACGGCTGCCCCACAACCCCGCCTTGAACGCCCCTGACGAAAAATCTCCCGGCCCGATCGCAAGCGCCCTTTTGCTCGCGCCCCTGGCCCTGGCCCCGATCTACCTGCACGCTCCCCTCGCGGTGGCGAGCGGCTTGGAGACCGGTCCCCTCCAGTCCCTCTCCTCCTGGAGCCTGGCCCTGGATCGAGCCCTGGGCGGCCCCTTTCCCCTTTGGACCCTGGGGGCGAGTGCGGCGCTGCACCTCACCGGCGTGTTCTTGTTTCTGTTCTTCCTCCGCAGCCTCGGAGCGGGCGGCGGGCGGGCTCTCTGGATCACCGCACTCTACGCCGTGCACCCGCTCGGTGTGCCCGGCATCGTCTGGAGCGGCGGCAGAGCCGCGTTGCTGGCGAACGGCCTGGCGCTGATCGCCTTGAACGCCCACGTGCTCTGGCTGCGCCGGCAAGGGAGCGCCCCTTTCGTCTTGACGTGGCTCGCGGGGTCCCTGGCCGTGGCCATTGAGCCCGGCTGGATCGTTCTGCCCGTGCTTCTTCTATTCGTGGAGAGCTATGCCCTCGAACGCAAGGATCCCCTGCGCGAGCGTCTGGCCGAAAAGCTGCCGCTTTTCGTGGCGGGGATCGGAGCCCTCTGGGTGAGCCTCGGATCCCCCCTCCTGGAGAGCGGCTTTGCGATCCGGGAAGCGCCCGGGAACGTTGCCAAGTTGTTGTTCGCAACGCTCTGGCCCGTGGGCTTCACGGACCCCGGATTGGGATCGATGGGGTCGGCGATCGGTGCGCCCGGCGTGCCGGGCATCGCGGGCGCTTTCTTGGTGGTGGGGATCAGCGCTCTGTGTGTCTGGCGAGGACGCCGTCATCCCCACGCAGCCCTGGCATGGTTCTGGTTGCTTTGCCTTTCCCTGGCTTCCTCCGTTCTTCCCTCCCCGAGCTGGCCCCACGTCGGAACGGAACACCTCGCCGCGGGGGGAGGGTTTTTCGTATTTCTCGGCTGGCCCCGTACCACGCTGCCGCGCTCGCTGGGATGGATCGTCGGTACCGTCTCCGTGGTTCTCTTGGCGGGCCTGGCACACCGGCGACACGCCCTTTGGGCCGTCCCCGACGACATCCTGCAACAGGCGGTCGACGACGACCCGGAGAACGCCCGCGCCCTGCAGGCCCTGGGAATCGAACTGTGTGCAAGCGGTCGTCTGAGCGCTGCGCAACGGCTCTTTGAAGCCGCCCGCGAGCGACACCCCGAGCACCCCCTGGCACACCGCGAACTGGGCTACATCTCGATGCGGCGTGCCCTCATCAAGGGGCGTGAGTTCCACTTGCCGGACGCCCGGGCCCACCTGGAAGAGGCCGCGCGCTACGCTCCCGCCGACGCGCGCACGCACCTGCTTCTGGGGGAGGTTCACCAGCGGCTGGGGGAGTCTCCGGCCGCGCGCCGCTCCTTCGAGATCGCCCTCGAGCAGACCCTGGCATCGAAGGAGTGGAGCGAGGGGCTGGTGCGGTCGGCCATGGTGGAGTACGAGCTGGGGGACCTCGAGGCAGCGGCCGGGTCCCTGCGGCGAGCGCTCGAGATCGACCCCCGGTGCCATCAAGCGCTGAGCGTCCAGGGTGTGCTGGCCTTCGGTCGCGGCGAGAACGACGCGGCCAAACAGGCGCTCTTGCACGCCCTGGAAATCGAACCGGACTACTACGAAGCTCACTATCAGCTCGGCCGGGTCCATCTCGCGGAGGGAGATGTGGCCAGCGCGGAACGCGAGTTCCAGCGCGCACTGGAGATCGGTGCGGATCTGGATGCAGCCCTCTACGAGCTGGGCGAGCTCTATCGGCGCTCGGCTCGGCAGGCCGACGCCGTTCGCATGTACCGCCGCACCGTCCTTGCGAATCCCAACCACGTGCGTGCGAACGTTGCACTCGCGCGCTTGCTCCTGGAACAGGGTGAGTTCAGGGAAGCGCAGGAGCGGCTGCGGGTCGTGCTCGGGAGGTTGAATCCCGCTCACGCGGAAGCCCGAGGGCTGATGCAAAAGGTGCAGCAGGCTTTGCGTTCCCAAGAAGGTCGACCCAAGGGCGGCTCTTGAAAGAGGAACTCCGAGACGCCCCTAGCCCTGCGCCTTCCCTCGAAAAAGGGCGCGGGCGGTGGATTGCAGCGCTCCTGGGAATCGCCCTTGCGACCTTCCTCGTCTACGCACCCGTAGCTGAAAACGGATTTGTCACCTACGACGACCCCGAGTACATCTACGACAACCCCAACGTGCGCGGTGGCTTGAGCCTCGAAGGGATGGGCTGGGCGTTTTCCGCCTTCCATTCATCGAACTGGCACCCGGTGACCTGGCTTTCCCACATGCTGGATTGTCAGCTCTTCGGTCTGGAAGCGGGCAGCCACCACCTGGTCAGTGTCGCGCTGCACGCGCTGAATGCGGCCTTGCTCTTTCTGCTCCTCGCCCACGCCACCAGGAGGTTCATGGCCTCCCTGGTGATCGCCGGTTTGTTCGCGCTGCATCCGCTGCGTGTCGAGTCCGTCGCCTGGGCCAGCGAACGCAAGGACCTTTTGTGCGCCCTCGCCCTGTTCCTCCTGTGCTTCGCGTATGCGCGCCACCGACGCACGGGATCGCTCAGGAGCTACCTGTGGGCCCTGGCGCTGTTCGCCATCGGTCTGGCGGCCAAGCCGATGCTGGTGAGCGTTCCCGTCCTGCTCTTGATCCTGGATCGATGGCCCCTGTCCCGGGAGGCCTGCGCCACGGCCCGCTCCCCTCGCGCCGCCACCTCCCCCGGCCCCCCGGGGGGTGGACCGTTCGAGGGCGCCGTCGGTTACGGATCCCTCCTGGAAAAGATCCCCTTCTTCCTCCTCAGCGCAGCTTCCATCGGCCTGACGCTCTTCGGTCAGGCTGCCGGCGGCTCCCTGCGGTCGATCGAAGCCCTGCCCTTCGCGGCGCGCCTCTCCAACGCCGTCCTCGCGACGACGACCTACCTCACCCGAAGCGTTCTCCCCCTCGACCTCGCCTACTTCCATCCCCACCCCGCCCTCACCACGCCGGCGCACTCGCCCTGGAGTGCGGCCTTCTTCGTGTCGCTGATCGTTCTCGTGGGGATCACCGCGGCGGCGGTACTCCTGCGCCGGCGCCACCCCTACCTCCTGGCGGGTTGGCTTTGGTATCTGGTCATGCTCGCACCGGTGGTGGGTATCGTTCAGGTCGGCGAACAGGCGTGGGCGGAACGCTACGCCTATCTACCGCTCATCGGCGTTTACACCGGCGCGGTCCTCTGGGTCGCAAACGTGCTCGACCGCCGTGCCCGCTGGAGACCGGCCGGGCTGGCCGTCGCCGCATTCGCTCTCATCGCGGCAGGTGTCAAGACCCGGCTCCACGTCGCCACCTGGAAGGACTCGAGAGCGCTCTACTCCCATGCGCTCGACGCCACGCACGACAACTACGCAGCCCATCACGGCCTGGCCAACGTCCTTTCCGGCGATGGAGATCGAAAGGCCGCTACCGAACACCATCGACGTGCCCTCGCCATTTACCCCGGCTACGCGCCCGCCCACTTTGACCTGGGACTCCTGCATCAAGAGGCCGGCGAACTCGAGCCGGCGATCGCGTCCTATCGCCTGGCACTTCGCAGCCAGCCCGGGCTCGTCGTGGCTCACCTGAATCTCGGCAGTGCCCTCGCGAGCCAGTGGCAAGCCAGCCCCGAGGCTTCGCGTTCGTCCGCGACACTCGTGGAAGCGCTGGCGGCGTTCGAGAAGACGATCGAGCTCGCACCGGACCACCCCGACGCGTTCCTGAACCTCGGCGGGCTCTCGCTGATGGCCGGAAGAATCCCGCAGGCCGTGGATTCTCTCGAGCGTGCCGCCGAGCTTCGCGGTGACGCGCCGACGCTGCGGATGTTGGGGCTCGCGTACCTGCAGGCACAGCGCCATCCAAAGGCCGCGCGCTCGCTCGAACGTTCACTGACTCTCGGCTCGCCCGACCCGTCGCTTGCGAGTCTCCTGGCGGACCTCTTGGCGACCTGTCCCGACCTCGGCGACCCCGGCGCAAAAGCCCTTCGCTGGGCGAATTTCGCCGTTTCGAAGACCCTCGAACGCGATCCGAAGGCTCTGGAGGCCCTGGCCGCGGCGCTCGCCCGCGCCGGTGACTTCGAAGGTGCCACGGACCGTCAACAACAGGCCATCCAGGCCACCCGCGGGAATCCGGCAGCGCTGCGGGAACGCCTCGATACCTATAGCTCCGGCCGGGTCTTCCAGCACGTCCACGGGGCACAATGAAGACCCCGATGAGCGCCGAGACCGACCGAGCTTCCAGCGTAGAGCGCGGGCCCGCGCCGATGAGAATCGGGGTGCTTGTCCTGGTCGTCCTGAGCCTCGGGATCTACGGCCGCACCTGTTGGTTCGATTTCGTCAACTACGACGATCCCGAATACGTCACGCAGAACGCCGTCGTCCTCGACGGGTGGACTCGGGAGGGTGTGCGCTGGGCTTTCACCGAAACGCGCACGGGCAACTGGATACCGCTGACCTGGCTGTCCCACATGCTGGACATCGAGCTGTTCGGCCTGCGGGCGGGCGCCCATCACCTGGTCAACGCCCTTCTGCACACGCTCAACACGCTGCTCTTGTTCTTTGCCCTGAAGGCGCTCACGCGGCGGAGCGGACCCAGCCTGGCCGTGGCCGTGCTCTTTTGCCTGCATCCCCAGCGCGTCGAATCCGTTGCCTGGATCTCGGAGCGCAAAGATCTGCTCGCGGGGGCGTTTTTCTTCGGATCGCTTTGGTTCTATGCGGGCTTTGCACGCCACAAGAGCCTCCCCAGGCTCCTGTTCCTGGCGCTGCTCATGACCCTTGGACTCCTGTCGAAGTCCATGTTGGTCACCCTGCCCTGCGTGTTCGTCCTCCTGGATGCGTGGCCCCTGGGGCGCTTTGGCTCGCCCGCTCAGGGCGCCCGCCCGGGCTGGGTACTGTCGCTGCGTGAAAAAGGGCTCTTCTTCGCCGTCGCCGTCGCCTTCGCTTTCCGCACGTTCTTCGCGCAAGAGAACGAAGGCGCCGTCTCCACACTCGAGGGGCTGTCGCTCCTGCAGCGCCTGGCCAACTCGGGCCTGGCCTACTTCGCCTATCTCGAGAAGACGTTCTGGCCCTTCGACCTGGCCGTCTTCTACCCCCATCCCGTCTTCCTGAACGAGAACCCCCTCACCGCACTTTACCTCCCCGGTTTCGCCGCACTCTTCTCGATCGCAGCGGTCACGGTGCTCGCCTGCCGGCGGTTTCGGCGCTTCCCTCCCCTGTGTGTCGGATGGTTGTGGTTTGTCGCAATGTTGGTGCCGGTGATCGGCTGGGTCCAGGTGGGAGAGCAGGCCTTTGCCGATCGCTATGCGTACCTGCCCTTGATCGGGATCTACATCGCCTTGGTCTTTCAAGCGGACCTCTTCCTGGCCGCTCACCCGCACAGGGTCCGCCTCGCGAGCGCCGCGCTGGGTGTGATCGCCGCCGCTCTCGTGCTACGCACCTGGGATCAAACCGCCCACTGGCGCAACTCACAAACCCTGTTCCGACACGCATTGGCGGTCACCACCGACAACTACGTGGCGCACAACAACTTTGGATTGACCCTTCTGGAAGAGGGGCGCATCAAAGAAGCAGGGAGTCACTTCGAGAGGGCGACCGAGCTCTATCCGGGCTACCTGCAGGCCACCTACAATCTGGGACTGACGCTGCAGCATCGACGGCGCTTCGATGAGGCGATCGCGGCCTATCGCAGAGTGCTGGCCCGGGACCGTGGACACTTTCTGTCCATGGAACGCATCGTCGAATGCCAGAAAGCGAAGGGGGAACGTTGACGAACGACAACCCCCGACCGCCCGCAGCACGCGAGTGGATCGTCGCGCTGGTCCTTTTTCTGACCCCGCTTGCGCTCTATGCCAAGGTCCACGGTCACGAATTCCTCAAGACCTACGACGATGGCTCCTACGTCACCGAGAACCCGATCGTCCGCGACGGTTTGAGCCTCGAGGGCCTCGCCTGGGCCTTCACCGAGACCCACTCGGCCAACTGGCACCCGCTGACCTGGGTTTCGCACATGCTCGACTGCCAGCTCTTCGGGCTGGACGCGGGCAAGCATCATCTCGTCAACGTGCTCTTGCACGGGATCGCGTGCGTCCTGTGCTTGCGGGCGTTGAAGGCCCTGTCGGGCAACCTCTGGTGCAGCGCGGGGGTCGCCCTCTTCTTTGCGATTCACCCGCTGCGCGTCGAGTCCGTGGCCTGGATCGCGGAGCGCAAGGACGTCTTGTCGGGGGTCTTCTTCTTCTGGACGCTCTTGAGCTACGCCCATTTTGCGCGCGATCCGAAGCCCAGAGGAATGTGGCGCGTCGCCCTCCCCTGCGCCCTCGGGTTGATGTCCAAGCCCATGCTGGTCACGCTTCCGGCGGTGTTGGTCCTCCTGGATATCTGGCCCCTCGGACGCTTCAAAGGCAGCGTCTGCGGGGCCGTGAAGGGCCGCGAGCCCACCGCCTCCCCCACCCTCCCATCGGGAAGGACCGGCGCGAGCACCGGCGGTTTCGTCCTGCTCGCCGAAAAATGGCCCCTCTGGGCGCTCGCCGTCGCGACGGCCCTGATCACGTTTCTCGCCCAGCGCGCCGGCGGGGCGATCCGCACCCTGGAGAGCATCACCTGGGAAGAGCGCCTCGCCAATGCCCCCCTGGCCTACATCGAATACCTGTGGAAGAGCGTCTGGCCCGGGGGCTTCGCCTTCTACTACCCCCACCCGGCCATCGTCGACCCCGATGGCTTCCGCTTCGCAAGCATCGAGGTGTGGAGTGCTTTCGGAGCCTTGCTCGCTTTGACCCTGGTGATCCTCCGCCTGGTTCGCACCCGTCCGTGGTTGACCGTCGGCTGGCTGTGGTTCCTGGGCATGCTCGTGCCGGTGATCGGATTGCTTCAGGTGGGTTCCCATCGCATGGCCAACCGCTACGCCTACCTGCCGCTCGTCGGAATCTACATCGCGATCGCCTGGGAGCTCCGCTCGCGGGTTACGCCCCGCGCGATCCGACCCGTCGCCCTCGTTCTCGGCGCGACCGCCGTCTTCTTCAGCGCCAGGACGTGGTTCGAGATCGACCACTGGCACGATGGCGAGACGCTCTACGAGCGCGCGCTCTCCGTCACCGAAAAGAACTGGGCGGCCCACAATAACCTGGGCTACCTGCTTCAGGATCGTGGCAACCGCCTACTGGCTTCCGGCGCCCTCGCCGAAGGGCGTGCGGAACTCGAACGAGCGCGCCGGCACTATCAGAGCGTTCTCGCCATCGCGCCCGATCAATCCGACGCCCACGGGAACCTCGGAGGCCTGTACATGACCCTGGGGGAGCCCGAGCGCGCGGCCGAGGAACTGCGAACGGCCCTGCGCATTCGCCCGACCTTTCTTGAAGCCAGGCTCAACCTGGGCAAGATCCACGAACAGAAGCGTGCCTATGAAAAGGCTCAGGAGCAATACGAGCGCGCCGTCGCAGACCACCCCTGGGAGGCCCGCGCGTACCTCAAGCTGGGAGACGCCCGCTACGAACAGGAAGACCTCGCTTCGGCGACGGGGGCCTACCGGAAGGCTCTCTCTCTCGATCCACGGTTGCCGGAAACCCAGCTCCTCAATCTGGCCTCGTGCAGCGGGCTCGCGTGGATCCTGGCCACCTCTGCGGACCCCTCGATGCGCGATGAACGACGCGCCCACGCGCTCATGACAAACTTCGAGCGGGCCATGGGAGGACGGCTCAGCTGGAGCCAGCTACGCACCCTGGCCGCCGCCCAGGCCGCGAACGGGTTGTTCGATCGGGCGCTGGAATCGCTCGATCGGGCGCTCTCGCGCAGCGGGGCGCGCACCGACCTGCTTCAAGCCGACCGCCGTGCCTACGGCGCGGGCAAACCGCTCGTAGATCGACGCGCCCGATGAACCTCCAGCCTGTGCAAGCGAATCCGAAGGTCCTGGGGATTGCAGCCGCCCTGATCGCCATCACCCTGGCCCTCTACGCGCAGGTCACCGGCTTTGAGTTCCTGAACTATGACGACGACACCTACGTCACCACCAACGCCCACGTACTGGAGGGCCTGACTCTCGAGGGTGCCGGCTGGGCCGCCACGACCGGCTACGCCGCGAACTGGCACCCGCTCACGTGGCTCTCGCACATGCTCGATGTCGAGCTCTTCGGACTCGATGCCGCCAAGCACCATCTCGTCAGCGCCGGTCTGCACGCGCTGAACACCGCGCTCTTGTTCTTGGCCTTGCACTGGATGACACGACGTGTCTGGCCCTGTGTTCTTGTGGCGTTGCTTTTCGCACTGCATCCCCTGCGCGCGGAATCGGTGGCCTGGGTCGCCGAACGCAAGGACGTCCTGTCGGGCTTCTTCTTCATGGCCACGCTGGCGGCCTACGCGCGCTACGTCCGACAACCCTGCCGCGCCACGTATCTCTGGGTCGGTGTGCTCTTCGGACTGGGACTCCTGGCCAAGCCCATGCTGGTGACCATGCCGGCACTCTTGCTTCTGCTGGATCACTGGCCGCTGAACCGCTGGTATACCGCGGACCCCGGGGAACGACGACGCCTCCTGCTGGAGAAGGTGCCCTGGTTCGCGATGGCCCTCATCTCGATGGTCGTGACCTTGATCGTTCAGCAGAAGGGCGGCGCCGTGAACCCCCTGTATGTGCTCGGCTTCGAGGAGCGGCTATCCAACGGCTTCGCATCCTACGCTCGCTACGCCCTGCAAACCCTGTGGCCTACTTCCCTCAGTGCGATCTACATCCACCCGGGACTGATGGCGGGAGAGGGCTACGCCCCCTGGACCCGCTGGAGCTGCGCATCCGTGATCTTCGTGCTCGGCACCTCGCTCGCCGCGTGGAGATTCCGTCGGCGCCTGCCCGTGTTTATCACCGGTTGGTTCTGGTTTCTGGGCATGGCCTTGCCGGTCATCGGGTTGATTCAGGTCGGCTACCAGGCCCATGCGGACCGCTACACCTATCTGCCCTCCATCGGCCTTCTGTGCATCCTGGTCTTTGGCATCGAGGGCTGGACGAAGAACGTGAAGTGGGCCCGGATCGCTGCCGGCGTGGCCGGCGTACTCGGCTGCGGTGCGTTGTTCGCGCTCAGCTGGCGCCAGATCGCGACCTGGCGCGACACGCGCACGGTCTTCGAGCACGCCCTGGCCGTCTCGGAGACGAACTTCATCGCCCATACGAATCTCGGACAGGCGCTGCACCACGAGGGTCGCCTGGAGCAGGCCAGGAGACATTATCTGAGCGCCATCGATCTGCGACCGAACCTCTTCCCGGTACGCACGAACCTGGCCCAGATACACATCCATGAGGGGCGCTTGCACGCCGCCCTGGCGGAGCTTGAAGAGGCGCTCCGCTACGGCCCCGCCCATGGACCGGCGCTGCTTCACAAGGGACTGGCGCTCGCCGGCTTGGGCCGGGACCGCCAGGCGGTCGAGACCCTGCGCACCTGTCTCGCCGTGAACCCGAGCGACCCCTACGCTCGCAATCAGCTGGCCTGGATCCTCGCCACATCGAGCCTGCAGGACCTGCGTTCTCCGGAAGAGGCTCTTCGACACGCACGGACCGTTTGCGAGGCAGCGGGCCACGCCAATCCGGCCTTTCTGGAGACCCTGGCGGCCGCCCTGGCCGCCTCGAATCGATTCGAAGAGGCGGTCGAAAGGCAACGCCAGGCCCAGCGTCTGTCGCCACCCCAAGAGAAGAAGTCGGCCCGAACGCGCCTCGAGCTCTACCGGCTCAACAAGCCCCTGATCCAGTCGCCGCCGAACCCCCGACGCCGGAATTAGGGTGCGCATTCTCTCGAACGCGTCGCTTTTACGCCCGGCCGCAGGCCGGGCTCTCGCTACCATTTCCCCCCGCAGATGAGGATCTCCGCCATTCCCGGGTACGCGCCGGCCTTCATCGCCGGAGCGATCCTCTCCTCGGGCTGCAGCCGTCCTGACGCCCCGAGGCCGAACATTCTCCTGATCACGCTCGACACGACGCGCGCGGACCACCTGGGTTGCTATGGCCACGTGCGGCCGACCTCTCCCGAACTCGATCGTCTGGCACGGCAAAGCGTGCGCTACACGAACGCCTACAGCCCGACCAGCTGGACGTTACCCGCGCACGCATCGCTCTTCACGGGCAAGTTCCCGAGCGCCCACGGCGCGACGCACGACCCGGAGGGGAAACTTCGTCTTTCCCAGGGCATCGTCGGGGACTTCGACGGCCATCGTGCGCAGCCGATCGCGGACGACGAGATCACGCTGGCCTCGATCCTGGCCCGGCATGGCTGGGCGACCGGCGGAATCGCCGGGGGACCCTGGATGAAAAGGGTCTTCCGGCTCGATCGTGGATTCGACTTCTACGACGACGACCACATCGACGACGTCAACGGGCGCTCGGCGGCGGACATCACGGCCGTGGCCAAGGACTTCATCGACCGACAGGAGGACGCCCCCTTCTTCCTGTTCTTGAACTACTACGATCCCCACGGCCCCTTCCGACCGGAACCCGCCTACCTCGGGAAGGTGGTACGACCCGGCGAGGACCCGCGCCGGATGACGCGCCACGAACGCGCTCGGCTCGCCTACGACGCGGAAATCCGCTACATGGACGACCACCTCGGGGAGCTTCTTCGCCACCTGCGCACGAAAGGACTCTTCGAGAACACCTGGATCATCGTCACCGCCGACCACGGCGAGCTTCTCGGCGATACGATCCTGGGCGGGGGACCGGCCCACGGCCACGGCCATTCCTTGAGCGAGGCGGAGATTCACGTCCCGTTGATCGTCAAGTACCCGGGGACCGCGCCAAGGCGAGGCACGAACGACACACCGGTCCAGCTGACGGACGTCCTTCCGACCCTGCTCGACGCTCTGTCCATCCCCGCACCACCCGACATCCAGGGCAGGTCCTTCGATGACCCCGAGCGCGGTCCCATCTTCGCCGAGGTCTATCCCCTGCATTCGCAAAGCGAATACGATTGGCGGCTCACAGGTGATTGGCGCGTGCTGTTCGAAGGTTCCTACAAGTTCGGCTGGAACAGTCTCGAACGACATTTCCTGGTCAACGTCGCCGAGGATCCGGGGGAAGAAAACAACATAGGATCGACCGACCCCATTCGAATCCGTCGCATCGAAGCCCGAATGCAACGCCTGCTGCGGTCGTTTCCCGCACCCGGTTCTGTCGCTACGGGAGCGCAGGTCGATGCCGCAACCACCCGATCACTGCAACAGCTAGGCTACCTGGGAGAAGAGCACCTGAATGAGGAGTAAAACGATGGGCCCGGAGCAGAAAATGAAGGCGACGACGCCTCTATTCGTGGCATTGACCCTGATCGCCGGCACGCTGGCGATCTATCTTCCCGCATGCCGGTATCCGTTCGTCAACCTCGACGATCCCGGGTACGTCTACGGCAACTTGAACCTGCGCGAGGGCCTGAACTGGGAAGGATTGCGCTGGGCGTTCACCTCGATCGACTACCAGTACAACTGGCATCCGCTCACGTGGATCTCGCACATGCTGGACGTGGAACTATACCGGTTCCAGGCCGGCTCCCATCACACGACAAGCGTCCTGCTTCACTTGCTGAACGGGTTTCTCCTGCTGGGGGCGCTGCGCGCCCTGGGAATCGGCTATTGGGCCGCAACCTTCGTCGCCGCTCTTTTTCTGTGGCATCCGCTGCGGGTGGAATCGGTGGCCTGGATCGCCGAGCGAAAAGACGTGCTGGCGGGGACCTTTTGGATGCTGGGGCTTTCGAGCTACGCCCGCTACTGCAGGGCGCCGAGCCGGCTACGCTACTCGACGGTCTGCCTGATGCTGATCCTCGGCCTGATGTCCAAGTCGATGGTCGTCACGCTGCCGTTTGTCTTCCTGCTGCTCGACTTCTGGCCCCTTCGTCGCCGGGGATTTTCGGAGCCCTCCCCCACCCACCCGGGAACGACCGTTCCACAGCGATCCGGTCACGCCCTGATCCGGGAGAAGGTGCCGATGTTCTTCATCGTGGCCGTGGTCTGTGCCGTGACCCTGATCTCGCAGACCGAAGGCGGGGCCGTCTCCGCCAAGGTCTCGACGCTTCAGCGCCTCATGCACGTCCCCATCGCGTACTCCCACTACGTGGTCACGTTCTTCTGGCCCGCGGGCCTATCGGTCTTCTATCCCCACCCCGCGATCGTCGACCCCGAGGGCGTACACCCCGGCCTTGCGATCGTCACCGGCCTCGCGTTGATCCTGGTCAGCACCGGTCTGTGGAGGCTGCGCGCCTCCCGGCCCGCCCTGGCGACGGGGTGGTTTTGGTTTCTCGTCACCCTGCTTCCGGTCATCGGCCTGATCCAGGTCGGAGACCAGGGGGTTGCGGATCGCTACATGTATCTTCCGGGCATCGGGTTGAGCTTGGCCCTGCTCGCCATCCCCCACACCTTCTCCCGCTTGCGAAAAAAGGTCGTTCTCGTCACAGCAGCAGGGGTCTGGCTCTTGTGTCTCATCGCCGCGGCACACAGCCAGGTCCAGTTCTGGCGCAATTCAGACTCGTTGTGGAGACACGCTCTCGAAGTGACCGACGACAACTACGTCGCTCACCTGAACCTGGGGCAGGGGTTCAACCTGGATCAACTCGATGAGGCCATGCAGCATTTCGAGGAGGCGATTCGCATCGCACCGGACCTCTATCCCGCGTACGTGAACCTGGGAAAGGGGCATCTGAAAAAGAACGAGCTCGAAGAGGCAAGGCAGATCCTGGAACGCGGTGTCGCGGTTCGGCCGGAAGAATCCCTGGGGCGCCTCTACCTGAGCGTCGCGCTCGTATACATGGACATGCTCGACGAGGCGCAGCTCGAGCTGGAGACCCTCGAAAAACTCGACCCGGAGATGACCAAGAACCGTCTCTTCCAGAAGATGCAGAGGGTTGTCGGAGCAGAGAAGTGACGCCGACCGACAGCCACGCCCGACAGCCGTCGCGAGCCTTCGTGCTCATGGGCACGCTCGCACTGATCCTGGGCACGGCTGTTCTGTACTTCCCCGTCGGGACGTACGAATTCGTGGACTACGACGATCTCGACTACGTCGTTCAGAACCCGCACGTGCGAGACGGCTGGAGCCTGGAAGAGCTCACCTGGTTGAGCACCCACGCCCACGCATCCAACTGGCATCCCCTGACCTGGATGTCCCATATGCTCGACGTCCAGTCGTTCGGCCTCGAAGCCGGCGGGCACCACCTGGTCAGCGTGGCCTTTCACGCCTTGAACGGAGCGCTCCTGTTCCTGCTGCTCGTCTCCGCGACCGGACGGGGCTGGGCGTCGCTTTTCGCCGCCCTGTTTTTCGCCGTTCACCCGCTGCGCGTGGAGTCCGTCGCCTGGATTTCCGAGCGCAAGGACGTGCTCTCGGGCACCTTTTGGATGCTGGCGTTGTTCCTCTATACGCGCCATGCGCGCAAGCCCTCGGCCTTGCGTATGGCGGCGGTGGTGTCGGTCTTCTTGCTCGCCATGGCAGCCAAGCCGATGGTCGTTTCTCTGCCCTTGATTCTGCTTCTCTGGGACATCTGGCCGACGGGGCGCTGGAATCCCTTTGGAGATCCAACGCTCGCGCGGAACGCGTCCACGACCCGGTCCATCCTGCTGGAGAAGGTGCCGCTGTTCGCCCTGGCGTTGGGCCTTTCCTGGGTCACGTTCGCCGTGCAGTCGCAATCCGGAGCCACCAATCGGTTCGAGGATCTGCCCCTGGATATCCGCTGTTTGAACGCACTCGCGGCCTTTGGCGCCTACCTTTACCAGACCTTCCTCCCCCTGGACCTGGCGGTCTTCTATCCGCACGCTGTGGTCACCAGCGACTCGCCGCGTGCCGCGCTGGCCTTCCCCGCCTCGATCTCCGTGGCGGTATACGCAGGACTCTTCATGATCGCCTGGCGGATTCGTCGACGCTCCCCCGTCTTGCTCGTCGGGCTCTGTTGGATGGTTATCTCCCTGGTTCCGGTGATCGGCATCATCCAGGTCGGTTCGCAAGCGCACGCAGACCGCTACACCTACCTGCCCACGATCGGTGTGGGCATCGCCCTGGCCTTCCTCGCCGGCGACGCCGTCGCCTCTCGCCCGAATTGGCGCAAACCCCTGGCGGCAGCCTCGATCCTGGTGCTGGCCTTGCTCGGCCTATCGACCCGCGCCCAGATCCGCCATTGGTCGGACACCGAAGCACTGTTTCAGCACGCGTTGGATGCAACCTCACGGAACTACACGGCCCACGCCGAATTGGGACGGATCTATCGACAGGCCGGCGATGAAAAGCGCGCAAGGAACCACCTGAGGGAAGCCTTGCGCATCCACCCCAACTTCGGCGAGGCCCTCAGCCAGCTGGGGCAGTTGCACCTCGCCCGAGAAAACTACGCCAGGGCACGCCAGCTCTTCGAGCGGGCCCGGCTCGTCCGGCCACGCAATCCCCACGCGCTGCTCGACCTCGGCGTGCTCGAGCTTTCCGAGGGCAAGCTGGAGCCCGCCGAGAAGGCCTTCTTGGGGGTTCTGGAACTCGCCCCGCTGGATACCTCGGCGCTCTTCAACCTGGGGTGTCTCGAGCAATCGCGGAGGGACTTCGAGGCCGCAGAGGCCTACTACCGCCAGGCGCTCGAGGAGGATCCGGGCCACGGGGACGCCCTCAACAACCTGGGCGATCTGCTGCTCATGCGCAACGCTTTCGACGAGGCGGTCGCCGTGTTCGATCGACTCGTGCGGCTCGAGTCCGACGACGCGACGGTGCACTTCAATCTGGGCAAGGCCCACCAGGCGGCCGGGGATGGGCAACGCGCCCGCGACGCCTTTGCCGAGGCGTTGAAAATCGATCCCCACTTCGAGCCGGCGCAGAGGGCCCTGGAGAAACGCGAGTGAAGAACGGCCTTCTGGCGCTTCTCTTGGCCCTGACCGGCGGTCTCCTGTATGCGCCGACGGCGGGCCATGGCTTCGTCTACGACGACGAAGAGTACGTCATCGACAATCCGATCCTCGACGGGGGTTGGAGCGTCGCCACGGTTCGCAAGAGCCTCACCGAACCCCATTCCGCCAACTGGCATCCGTTGACGTGGTGGACCCATCTCCTCGACCGCACCTGGTTCGGCCTGGAGCCGGCGGGACACCACCTGGTCAACGTGGCCTGGTTCGCAGCCACGGCGGCCGTTCTCTTCCTCGCGTTCTTGACCCTCACGCAGCAGCGGTGGCCGAGTTTTTTCGTGGCCCTTTTCTTCGTCGTACATCCCCTGCGGGTCGAATCCGTGGCCTGGGTTTCCGAACGCAAAGACTTGCTCTCCGGGTTCTTCTTCGCCCTGTGTCTTTTCGCCTATGGACGTCGGGCGAGGCGGCTCGCCAACCCGCGGGAAGGAGCGGGAGGAATGCTCGCCTACCTGGCGGTCGTGGCGTCGCTGGCGCTGGGCCTTTTGGCCAAGCCCATGCTCGTCACGGTGCCGTTTGTCCTGTTGCTCCTGGACTACTGGCCCCTGGGGCGGTGGCGGTCCGGAGAAGCGCCCGACCTTCGAACCCTGCAACAACCATCCCTACCCCCCACCCACCACACGGGGATCTCCGGGGAGACCGGTCCCTGGCGCACCGGTTTCAATTTGGTTCGGGAAAAGTGGCCCCTGTTCCTCCTGGTCGTACCCGCCTGCGTTGTGACCGTCTGGGCACAGCGCGAGTTCGGGGCCCTCTCCTCACTCGCAACCCTTTCGCTTCCTCTGCGGTTACTGAACGCGCTGGATGGCTGGGGCTTCTATGTCGAGAAGACGTTCTGGCCCGGAGGCCTGGCCTGTATCTACCCACACCCGGGACTCGTCGAAGCGGATCCGATCCGCGCAATAGGGCTTCGTGCGAGCGTTTGGGCAGGGGTACTGGTCCTCGTCACGACGTTCGCCGTGCGGCTACGGACACGCGCGCCTTACCTGACGGTGGGTTGGTTCTGGTTTCTTGGAATGTCGATCCCCGTGATCGGCCTGGTTTCCGTGGGAGCGCAGGCCTATGCGGATCGCTACGCCTACCTGCCCACCGTGGGGCTCTACATCGCGGTGGTCTTCGGAGCCGACGCCCTGGTTCGCGTCCGGCCCGCGCTGCGCCCCCCCCTGGTCGGCGCCGCCGTCGCGGCGAGCCTGGCCCTGACCGCAACCACACGAGCCCAGCTGCCGAGCTGGAAGAACGGGGAGGCTCTGTACACCCGCGCCCTCCAGGTTCGCGAAAGGAGCCACGTGGCCCACAACAATCTGGGCAAGGTCCTGATGGAAGAGGAACGCTACGAGGAAGCCCTCGACCACCTCGAAAAAGCGCAGAGCATCCGGCCGGACTTCCTGTCTCCCCAGCTCAACCTCGCCCAGCTGCGGCGGGACACCGGCCGCCCCCAGCTGGCCCTGATCCATATTCAGAGGGCGCTCGCGATCGACCCCTCGTCCGCTCGAGCCCACGCCTATCACGCGCTGGTTCTGCGGGACCTCGGAAACCTACCCGCTGCCCTGCGGGCGGTCGAACGCTCCCTCGCCGGCGATCCCGAGGATGCCGAGCAACTCTTCAACCGCGGCGTCATCCTGGCGAAGCTCGCCCGCCACGAGGAGGCCCGTAGGGCCTACGAACGGGCCCTCGAACGTCAACCCGACTTCACAGACGCCCTGGTCAACCTCGGCAACCTGCACCTGCGCTCCGGGGCCCTGAAGGCGGCTGTGGAAGAACTCGAGCGGGCGGTTCGCATCGCGCCCGAGTTCGCGCCGGCCCGGGCATCCCTCGGGCTGGCGCTGCTGCGCACCGGAGCGACGGCACAGGCTGTCCGGCACCTACGCCGGGCTCTGGAGATCGATGCCGGTCTCTTCGAGGTCGCCCAGCGACTGGCCTGGATTCTCGCGACCACTTCCGACGACACCGCCCGCAACCCCCGCGAGGCGCTACGGCTGGCCGAGCGATGCCTGCAGGCCGCAGGCGAAGGCCAACCCCTCCCGTGGGAAACCCTGGCCGCCGCCCTGGCCGCCAACGGGGACTTCGACGACGCCATCCAGGCCCAAGAAAAAGCGCTTTCACTTCTTCCACAAGCGCGGCGCAGAAAGGCCGAGCATCGCATGAGCGTCTACCGCGCGCGTCGAGCACTTCGCGAACCGTAGCGCCGGATCGAACGTACTACTCCGCTGAAGCCTGGTCCGGAACGACCGCAATCGGCGACTCGGTCGGCCGGAAGAGATCGTGCTGCATCCCCAGCTTGTGGGAGTACCACTGCACGAAAGTGCGCAGGGTGTGAAGCGCGTAGGTCGTCGAGCGGCGGAAATTGATCGAGCTCGCCTCGTCGAAGTAACGCACCGGCACGGGCACGTCGCCCAGCTTGAAGCCGAAGTGCACGCACTGAACGAGAAACTGGGAGTCGAACACGAAGTCGTCCGAATTGCGCTCGTAGGGCAATACCTCGAGCACCCTGCGGTTGTAAGCTCGAAAACCCGAATGCCACTCGCCGAGGTTTTGACCCGAGAGCAGGTTCTCGATGATCGTCAAGCCGCGATTGGCGAAGTACTTCGCCGGCGGCATCCCTCCGGCAAGGGCCTCGCCACGGGTTCGAATGCGATTGCCCAAGAGGACATCACAGATGCCGTTCTCGAGGATGTTGACGGCGGCGGGAAGGATGCGGGCGTCGTACTGATAATCGGGATGGATCATCACGACGTAGTCGGCGCCGTGCTCGAGCGCGTGCTTGTAGCAGGTCTTCTGATTCCCACCGTAGCCGCGATTGATCTCGTGCTGGACGACCGTGAGCCCCAGGCGGCGCGCTACACCGACGGTGTCGTCCGTGCTGTTGTCATCCACCACGATGACCTCGTCAAAGTGCCCCCTGGGCAGGTCGTCGACGGTGCGTTCGAGGGTGGTCGCCGCATTGTAGGCGGGCATGACCACGACCGTTTTGGAGCTCTTTGAACCGATGACCATGCCGCAGGCTACCTCGGGTTACCTCGCCAGGAGCGCATGCACTCCGACGGCCAGATCTTCCGGCGCCTCCCGGGACAGAACATTCCAGGCAGCGTCCCGGACCTCTAATTTCAGGGCCCAACGGGCAGCGAACCAAACCGGCGCCAGATCCGCGCCGGCCGGCCACACCGAGAGAGCGGCCTGTGCCAGGGCCGGGTTTCCCGTCTGACGCACACAGGTGGCCAGAAGTTCCCGCGTGGAAGGGTGCTCGTCCTGCGCGAGGGCCTGGACCAGGTATTCCTTCGCCGGTCCGGCCTGGAACCCGTCCCAGAGAATCCGCTCGACCCTTTCGCGGGCGAGTCGGGTGCGGGTCCGAACCAGCTCGAGCGCTTCGCTGCGGCCGGATACCCCGGCCAGGGCAGCCTCGATCGCCTCGAAGGGCGGCGGCTTCTCACACTCGCCCCCTGCGACCCGTTCGGTGAGCTGGCGCAGGTCCGTCGGCCGCGGTTGCTCCTCGCCCGGACGAAGCAGGTGCAGCCCCTCGGCTTCCTCGCCCGGCCCCTGACCGAACAGCTCGGAGTACCAGACATCGAACTCCTCCGCGCAGGCGATGTGCTCGCCGCACGTCACCGCTCCCCACTTCGAATCGACGATGCGCCGTCCGTCGCGTCGGCGATCGTAGTAGGTGCGCCGCACCGTGTCGCACACGACCACGACCGCCCCGCGGGTCGCGGCTGCAAAAGACTCGCTGCAAACGACGCGGTCGTAAAAAGGCACGCCCAACCCCAGACCCGCTCCGCGGTAGTAGATCACGAGCGGACACTCCAGCTCCTTCGCAAGCAGGCGCGCCTCCACCAGCGAGCTCTCCCAGGGAATGTCCACGGCCTCCAGCGGTGCACGGGGCGCGGAGACCTGGCTCAGGGAATTCCGCTCGGCAACCTCTTCGCCCTCGTCGCCCGCGTCGATCGAGGTGAGGTACTCCTCGAGCCCGGACCGATCGCCACCGCCGACGCCCATCGCGGCCACGAAATAGGGCCGCGCTTCGATCCGCTTGCCGTAGACGTGGTAGTAGAGATAGCCGAGGTTTTGATACGCGTCCGCGACCGCCTGGGCGATGGGAAAGCGCGCCGCTTCCTCCGCCCCCGGGCCGAGCTCCTCGAGCTGCGCCTGCCCGCGTTCGATCGAGTCAGTGAACATCCTTTCCGCCAGTTCAAGCTCTTCGAGCACGTGGTAGACCTGGATCAGCGCCGCGTCGTTCACGACCCGCACGTCGTCGGGAATCAGCTCCGCCGCCCGCCGGTAGGCATCCCACGAGCGACGGTACACCTCGAGTGCAGCTGCCTTCGGATCCTCGAACTCGGGGTAGGCTCCTCCTTCGATCTGGGTAGCGTATTCGCGCAACAGAAATCCGAGGTTGTTCCACCATTCGCCTTCCTCCGGCGCCACCTCACAGACCACGCGGGTGTCCTCGGCAGCTCTGCGGAAGTCACTCCGCTGGACGGCACGCTCACCGAGAGCCGAAAGCGCTTGTAGGGCCGAGCGCCCCAACCCGTCGCGCTCGTGACGCCGTTCGGGCGAGTCCTTCAAGAGGCGTAGCAGGCGCTCCCGGGCGAGCCCGTTTTCCTGCGCATCGACGGCGCACCAGGCCGTGCTCACCGACGCCTGGTAGCGAATCTGATCGGCGGTCGCCTCGAAGTCCGGTTCCAGGGTGGCCGCCACTTCCATCCAACGGGCGCAGCGCGCGTAGGCCTCCAGCGCCTCCGTGTGGCGCCTTTCGCAGAGGGCCAGATCGCCGGACAGACGCGCGACGTAGCCGGTGTACCAGGCCAGAGTCCCGTGGGTCGCCTCCCCACCGAACGTGTCATAGATCCCAACGAGGCGCTCTTCCACCCCCTGGCGCAGGTAGATATCGATCAGGGCGCGGTGCAGGGCGCTGGCTCGAGTGTTCTCCTCGAGCGCCGACAGGAGCACCTCGGAGGCGAGCTCGGGGAGGCCGAGCCAATCCAGAAAGCCCGCCTGAATCGAGGCCAGCTCCGCTTCTTGCGGCTCCAGGCGGCGGGCCCCTTCCATGGCGTTCAGAAGGCTCTCTGCCCGCTGGAGCCGTTGTGCCGGGGCCGTTTCGGTCGCGTTCTGAAACGCGGTCACCCGGCAGCGAAGCGCCAGGGCCAGTATTTCCGGGGGAACTTCTCCGGATTCGAGCGTCGCCGTCCCGACGGCGCGCAGGGCCAGCACCGCCGCTGCGTCGTGCTCGCCGAGGCGACGGCGGATCGAGACGGCCCCCCGAAGGGTTTCGACGCTGAAGGGCTCGAGCTCCAGAGCCCGGTCCCAGGCGTCGCGCGCGTCCGTCATCGCCAACCAGCTCGCCCCCCCCTCGAGGACCATACGCTCGAGGGCCTGCGCGTGGGCCCTGTGAGCTTCCGGATCGCCTGGGTGCAAGCGCAGGTGTTCTTCGATCGCCAGCACGGCCCCGTCGAAGTCCCCCTCGGCGTTGGCTCGCTCGACCTCGCTCTGCCAATCCGGGGCTCCCCCGTCATCGCAAACCTCCGGATACAACGCTCCAGCGGAGAAAAGGCAAACCGACAGAAACAGCGGGACGAGGGCGGGCGTCATGAGGAGGCTCAAGAACGTGCGAAGAAGTCTGGGATCATAGCAGGTCAAGGCTCTATGGTTTCCCGTACGACGACTGGGAAAGCCACGTTGGAAAAGAGTGATCTGGAGGCCGGAGCCTGGCGCGCGCTGATCGAATGCGTCCCCCTTCCCCTGGGGCTTGTCGACCGATCGGGAAGCTTCCGCTACGCCAACGCCGCGGCCCTCGAGTTCGCCGGCCTGGACGGCCCCGACCTGTTCCGCATGGTTCACGGCGAGGATCGCCAGCGGTTGGAAAGCTGGTTGGCCGGACTCGACCGATCGAAGGACCCGATCCTGCTCCGCTACGTCGGGAGCGGCCCCGGAGCACAACCCCTCGAGGCCTTTCTCCATCCGCCCCGGGAGCGCGCAGGAGGGGACGGCGGCTCCGAGCTTCTGTGGATCCCGACCTCCGTTCCCAGAAGCGAATCGGCCGTGCTCGAGCGGCTCGCACGCGTTGGAGAGTCCGCCACGCTGCTGGCCCACGAGATCCGCAATCCGATCGCCGCGATCCACCTGGCGCTGCGGGCCCTGGCCGGTCGGTTGGGACAGGACGAGCAGGCCGCCCTGGAGAGCCTGGCGCAGCAACTCGAAGGGCTCGATTCCAAGCTGCGCTCCACGCTCTCCTTCGTCCGCCCCCTGCAGCTGGAGTTCGAACGTAGCGACGTGGCGGAGGTGATGGAGAACGCCATCGAACGGATCCGGCCCCTGGCGGATGAAAAGGGGGTGCAACTCGCCTGCTCCCTTCCCGACCCTCCGCAGGAGTTCGAGGTCGATCGCAACCATCTCGTCGACGCCCTGGTCAACCTGCTCCAGAACGCCGTGCAGGCCGTCCCGGACGGGGGGCGAGTCGAGCTCACGGCCCGACGAGTCGCCCCGGACGAGATCGTGCTCACGATCGACGACGACGGCCCGGGCCTGCCCGATTCCCTCGCCGACGGCACCTTTCGACCCTTTCGGACGACCCGGTCGGACGGCACCGGGCTGGGCGTGGCGCTGGCCGAAAAGACCGTACGCGAGCACGGCGGGCAGCTCCTGGCGTTGGCAAGCGGGCGCCTGGGCGGAGCCTCCTTCCAAGTTCGCCTACGTCAAGCCCCTACGCAGTAGCAAATGTGCGAAGGATGCTACAAATACGCATATGTTGGATGTTGCTTTCTTGTTCTTGCACATACAATGCACCGGGTCGAGTCACCTGGGAAACACAAGGACACCTCCATCAAATGCCGGCGGACGAGAGGATTTCGGTTTACATCGTGGACGATCAGTCCATCGTTCGGGGGGCGCTACGCTGCCTCCTGACCCAATCCGGCTCCATCGCCATCGTCGGTGACTCCGGGTCCGCACGGGAAGCCCTCAAGGACCTCAAGACGCGGCGTCCGGACGTGATCCTGCTCGACATCACGATGCCCGGGCTCTCGGGGTTGGATGCGATCCCACTCATCAAGAAGGTCGCACCCAAGGCGAATATCCTCATGCTGAGCGTTCACGAGGGTGCTTCCCGCGTAGAACAGGCCATGTCCATGGGGGCCGACGGCTATCTCTCCAAGGACTCCGAGCCCTCGGAGCTCGTCCTGGCGGTGAACTCGGTACGAAAGGGAAACCCATACCTCTCGCCGCGGATCGCCAGGAACTTCCTACCGGGTCAACGCAACGGGCGGGCAGGCGCAGCCGCCACCTCGATCGATTCGCTGACGCCGCGCGAGCGTCAGGTGTTTCAGATGCTGGCCATCGGCAAGAGCAACAAGGAGGTCGCCCAGGAGCTGCACATCAGCCTTGGAACCGCGAAAAAACACCGCGAAAACCTGCGAAAGAAGCTGCAGTGCGGAACCTCCTCGGATCTGGTCCGCCTGGCCATCCGTGAGGGCTTGCTGGAGGTTTGACGACCTCCCACGAGGGGGTCTACGACTCGTTGTGGCGCTCCAGATCGTCCAGGAAAGCCAGCAGTCCACCGGAAAAGCCGGCAGGCAAGGCCCCCCCGTCTCGATGAGCCCAGACCACCTCGCTAAGAGCTACGAGCTGCTTCTGTAACCTCGCTTTGGCGCCCAGGCGATCGTCCAGCGGCGGAGCCAGGCGCCCGTGCGAACCACGAGTCCATTCGAGCGACCGCTCCCGGCCGACGCGATCATCCTGGGCAAAGTGCACATCCATGTCGTACCGGAAATCCATCAACAGGATGGCGCGAACGGCGGGGGGCGAAAAGCAATCCTCACGGGCCAGCATTCGCGACCACCGGCTGACGGTGCGCATTCCTAGACACCGCTCAATCCACGGGTCGAACTCCGGAGTGGTGGAGGATCCTCTCTCGGATCCTCCACCACTCCTAATGGGGGGGACGTTATTGTGCATGGCTCGCCAATAGGGGGCAATTTGTATACCACCCCAGCTAGAGTCCACTAACAAATGAGTGTTGAGCAATAAAAAGGAAGGAGTTACGACGACCTACCTGCAATTGCACGATTCTAGAAACACACGAGTGATCGGCAACTTTTGCCGGTAAAGAATGCCGCCCTGGTACGACGGACTAGGAAGTGGCACCTACGTAAAATGGCCTAGAACAGTTGAAGGGATCACGTAGCTGTTCCCAGGACAATCCTGCTCAAGTCCGGATGTTCGAGCTTGCGAAAGACGGGTGAGATCTCCGTCCTGGACGGGGTCGTGATTTTCAGCCCATGTCCACCACCCCCGCTCGCGCGAGCTACCGCCCCCAGCTCGATGGTCTGCGAACCCTCGCCGTCCTCCTGGTGATGGCCCACCACTGGATGCCGAAGAGCATCACCCGCGGAATCCACTGGGGCGGGATCGGCGTCGACCTGTTCTTCTGTCTCAGCGGGTTCCTGATCACCGGAATCCTCCTGAACGTCCGCTCGTTCGTGGAAAACGGCGAGCAGGGAATCGGCTACACGGCACGGCAGTTCTTCATGCGCCGACTGGTGCGCATCTTCCCGCTGTACTACCTGGTGCTCGCCCTGACCCTGCCATGGCTCGAGGTGAGCGGCGCGACCCAGGCGTCCCTGTGGACCTACACCTACAACGTGTACGGCGGCCTGACGGCCAACATGAACGGCGTGGTTTCGCACTTCTGGTCGCTGGCGGTGGAGGAGCAGTTCTACCTCCTGTGGCCCTGGGTGATCCTGGCCATACCCAGACGCCGGCTGGAAGCGGTCCTCTGGATCACGGTCCTGGTCGGTCCGCTGACGCGCCTCTTTCTGCTGCAGAGCGACGTAGGGGCCGAGGCGGTACGGACCCTGACCCCGGCGTGCCTCGACACCCTGGGGCTGGGGTCCCTGATGGCCTGGAAGGTGCACCGCGGAGGGCTCGAACGCGTTGCGCGCGGTCCCCTGGCAACGGGGCTTTTCGCCCTCGGCCTACCCCTCCTGGTCACCGGTGCCTGGCTACAGCTGGGACGACGGTCGGGGGCCGAGCTGGAAACCTGGCGCGTCATGATCACCTCGACCCGGGCGCCGCTGTTGGCCTGGTTGGTCCTGCGGGGCGCCCTGGGGTTCGGCGGCATCGCCGGTCGCTTCCTGAGCTGCGGCCCCATGGTCTATCTGGGCCGAATCAGCTACGGCCTGTACGTCTACCACGCCTTCGCTCTGTTCCTGCCCGGAAGCTCCCTGCACCCGCTCCTGCGCTTCTGTGTCTGGGGAGCGGCGACGGTCGCCGTGGCGAGCGTCTCGTGGCACCTCTTCGAGGCGCGCGTCAACGGGCTGAAGGAGCACTTTCCCTATCGCAAGGCCCGACGGTGCGGGGCGGACCCACCGGGGCCTTCCCGGATCGCGGCCTGAACTCAGGCGGCCCGGCGCTCTTCACCATCACCGGGCCGGGGCTCCTCCAGCGGGAAGCGATCGGCCAGGCGCAGAAAACGGCCCTCGAAGAAGGCCCGCGAGGCGAGCCCCAGCCCGACGGTCAGGGCCCCGAAAAGAAGGAACTCGAGGGGCAGGGGGACCCCGCTCGAGGCCTTGCGTAGCAAGAGCGGAACGAAGGCGTGCAGGAGGTAGGCCGCCACCGTCGCCCGGGCCACCCCGAGCCAGGGGCGGCTGGAAAGGATACGACCCGTCGCACCCCCCAAGCCCGCCGCCGCGAGCGCCAGGACGGCGAAGGTGAGCGGTGCCTTGGTCGTGATCACCAGCGTCTCCCACAGCGGGCGCTGCGCCCCCGTGCGGTCGTACTGAAGCGCCATGCCCCACAGGACCCAGGGGACGGCGAGCGCGAGAAGAGCCCGTATCCCGCGCTTTGACGCCAGCACAGACGGGCCGAAGCGCTCCGCCAAGAGCAGCACCAGAGCCCCGCTACCCAGGGCATCCAGGCTCGTGACGCCCGCGCAGCGAAGCACGATCGGGGCGGCACCACCGCTGGCCAGGAAGAGCCGAGCGGCAAACCCCATCGCCACCGTGGCGACGGCCACGGGGATGAGGTGGCGGCGGGCGAGGAAGAGGGCGCAGGGGGTCCAGACGACGAAGAACTGGAAGGCGATCGACGGAGCCCACAGGTGGGCCAGGGTACCGCTCAACTCGCCCTTCAGGAGCGCGTGGAAGTTGTAGGTCAGCGTCCACAGGGAGAGCTGGGCGTCGTTGTTCACGCCCCCGAAAACGAGGATCGACAGGAGCAGCGCCACGTACACCGGCAGCACGCGCAGGGCGCCCTGGAGATAGGCGTTACGCAGGGCGGTGCGCCGGGTCAGACGTCCGCTCTCGAGGGCGCGTCTTGCGCGCAGAGCCAACAGGGTGGTGAAGAAACCCGCCAGCCCGAAGAGCAACTCGGCCCCGTAGGCGCCCCGAAGCACGCCGTGGGTCACCGTCGGAGGAAGCCAGTGGTGCAGGCAAACGATCGCCACACCGAAGACCGCCAGCCCCCCCACCTGGGGATAGCAGGATTCCTTCCGGGGGGCCCCGACCACCTCGAGCGTGGGATTCATCGTTTCAGAGTATCGACGCCCGCCGAACGGGGCTTGACGCCCGAAAACACCCACCCGGCCCAGGGGCTAGCGAGGTCTATTTCACCGCAATTCGCCGCCGCGAAGATTTTTCTCGACGCCCGTGACGGGAATTCTCGCTTCAAGAGGTGACCTAGTGGATTGCCGCCCCCCCCCCAGATGGCAATCCCCCTCCGAAGCATTTCCCGTGCAGGAGGGCTCGCACCTGCTCGCCTACGCACTTGGCAGAACGACGCGCTTCGCGTCACACGCAAGGGGATGGCGTCACGTACGCACCTCGAGGCTGAAATGTACGCATAAAGACGTAGTTTTCTACGCATTAAGAACCTGTCAGATACGCACTTAGCACGATTTCGCATAGCCAGACAAAGGCGAGAATGGGGAGACGTACATGACCGTCCGGCTTAGCCGGAACTTGAGCATCGGAGACCACCACCATGGCAGCCAAAGCTGATAGAAATAACCCTGTTGCAGCCCTTTTGCCTTCGCACGGCTGGACCCCCTACCTGGCCCTTTTGTCCGCAGGCCTGATCGCGATTCCCATTGCCACAGCCGTCTCTGGCGGCGGAGACGACCCTCTGGAGGGTCTACCGCCGGCCAACGAAGGAGCCTTCGAAGGCGGCACGTCAGGAACGGACCACGACGCGGGTGAAGAGGGCATCCCCGAGAGCCTGCTCCTGGGTGGGGACATCCCGACCGGCGGAGGCGCTAGCCCTCTCTTCGGAGCCCAACCGTTCACGCAGCAGATGCTGCGCTTCGAGGAGTTCGGCACCGAACCGATGCCTGACTCCTACCCGCTGGACAACACCCCCTTCCCGATGCCAATCGACTCCCATTCCTGCCCGGACGAGAACGAGCTCGAGAACTTTCTCAATCAAACGATGTCCCCCGAGCCCACGCGGCTCTGTAACGACCTGGACCCGAACCCCTGGAAGACCCGCATCGAGGAGATGGTCGGTCGCCCGCTGAACAATACGGCCTGCGAGGGACGTCCGCCCGGAGAAGAGTGGGCCCACCAGCGCTGGGCAGAGTTTCCTCCCGAGGTCTGCTACACCACGGTCCAGGCAGGAGCCCGCAAAAACCAGGGCATGCGCGACTCGCACCAGATGCACGGCTACGCCGTGGGCGAGTTTGCCGAGGGCGGACTCTACCACAATACCGTAGGCGCTCCCCCCTTCGAGGGGACATCGAGTGGCATCGACATTCGATTCCACCCGAACATGCCCATCCAGGATGAGCGCGCCCTGTGGACCTTCGACGGGACGCTTCCTCCGAAACTCCTGATGGCGCGCTACGGCGAGACCATTCTCTTCCGGCACTACAACGCGCTACCCGTCGATCCCTCGTCGAACTACGGCTTCGGCTTGCATACCCTCACCACGCACGAGCACAATGGTCACAACCCGGCAGAGAGCGACGGCTTCATGCAGTCGTTCTTCTTCCCCGGCCAATACTACGACTACCGCTGGCCCATGATCCTGGCCGGTCACGACAGTATCAACACGGAGGCCTCGGATCCCCGGGCCGGTGCGCCGGACGGGGATGGTGGCATCCGAAAAATCCGTGGTGACTACCGTGAGACGATGAGCACGCATT
>NYUD01000072.1 GCA_002683825.1 Planctomycetota bacterium | reverse complement strand
GCGGCTGGGCTTGCTGCTGCGGCTGGGCTTGCTGTTGCGGCTGGGCTTGCTGTTGCGTCGTGCCTTCGGGCTGCTTCTCCACGTGATGGTCGTGGGAGACTTGCGGCTCGGCAACCGGCTGGGCCGTCGGCACGGAGGCCGACTCGACAGAAGGAACGGGTTGATGGACACTTTCCCCCGCGGACGGCGGCTGTGCCGACGGTACCGGCTCCTGAACGGGCTGCGCATGTTGCTGCGGATTCCCCACCGGCTCCGGGTGGGCCTGGGGCGCCTGCGCCGCGGGCGCCGGGGCCGGTGCGACCGGCGCCTCGGCCGGCGTTGCTTGGACCGGGGAAGCCGGAACTTGCTCGCTCGGCTGCCCATGGGCCTGGGGGATCGGCTGGGACGTCGGAGCCCCGCCTACAGATTGAACCGGAGGCTGCGGCTGTGGCACTCCCTCGGGAGTGGCCGGCGGCTGGGCCTGGGGTGCGGGGGCAGGCTCCTGGGGTGTGCCCTGGGCTTGCGGCTGGTTCGGTTGGTCGGAAGAGTCGAAGGTGGAATTTTGTGCGGTCATCGATGCCTCTAGCAGATGCAAATTGCTTAGGGTCGCGGGTCGAGCGGCTACCATCGGGTTCTCGGATCGACGGCCTTGAGTACGTGGTCAGGAAAGGGAGAGCTTTTTGCGAGCGCCATCCGGCTCCGCCACTCCTCCAGCGGCGAGCAATCGTTTCCACTCCATATAAGCCGGGGCACTCTCCGGTATGATCCCCCGCCTTTTTCGCCGAGAAGAGCGTCATCGCAATGAAAATCATCGCCTGCATCAAGCGCGTCCCGACCACCGACCTCGAGCCCAAGATAGTGGATGGGAAGAGCCTCGACCCCACCGGGGTGGCCTTTGAAACCTCCTTCTATGACCAGATCGCCGTGGAGGCGGCGCTGCAGGTCAAGGAACAGCACGGCGGCGAAGTCACCGTGCTGACGATCGGCCCGAAGGAGGCTCAAAAGGAACTGCGCGACGCCCTCGCCAAGGGCGCGGACCACGCCGTCCTGCTGAAGGACGACCGATGGATGTCACGGGACGCCCATTCGACCGCCAGGACGTTGCAACAGAAGATCCAGGAGCTGGGCGCCGACCTGGTACTCACCGGTCGCGTCGCCACGGATCGAGACAACGCCTCCGTGGGGGTGATGCTGGCCACGCTGCTGGATTTCGCCTGTGTCAGCGACGTCGTCGAACTGGAGATCGACGGTCGGGGCGGAAAAGCCAGGCGCGAAGCCGACAGCGGCCTCGAGAGCTATTCGTTCTCGCTTCCGGCGGTCATCACCTGCCAGAAGGATCTCAACGAACCGCGGCGCGCCGGCCTCAAGGGAATCATGGCGGCGAAGAAAAAGCCCCTCGACGAATCCGATTGCCCCGAGTCCTCCAACCAGGCGGAAGTCTGCCAGCTCGACACCCCACCGCCGCGTCCGCAAGGACGCATCGTGGGAGAGGGAGCTGCGGCCGTCGAAGCTCTGATCGACGCTCTACACAACGAAGCAAAGGTCCTTTAGACGTCGCCCGGGAGAAAAACATATGGCACAGATCATCGTCTTCGTCGAGCACGCAGAGGGCAAAGTCAGGCGCGCCAGCCTCGAGGCCCTCGGAGCCGCACGTGCGGCTTCGGAAGAGGTCACCGCAATCCTCTGTGGCGAAGGAGCCGGAGAGGTCGCCGGTAAACTCGGTACCGGCGGCGCCAAACAGGCGGTCGTTCTCGAAGGTGCGGCCGACTCGCCCGATGCACTCGCAAAGACCATCGCCGAGGTTGTGTCGGAGCGCGGCGCCAAAGCCTTCCTCACTTCGGCCACCTCGACCGGCCGGGACATCGCTCCACGGATCGCCGCCCACCTGGACTCGACGATTTTCAGCGAGTGCACCGGCTTTTCGTCCGCAGGCGATTCTTTTGCCATCCGCCGCCCCTGGCTCGCGGGCAAGCTGATAGCGAACCTGACCTCAAAGGCACCGGTGCTCGTCGCAACCCTGCGACGCAACGTGTTTACGCCCTTCGAAGGCAAGGACACCGCCGAGGTCGTCGACGGCCCCAGCATAGGTGAGGGCAAAACGAAGCTGCTCGGCATCGAAGCGGTGGAGGGCGGTAAGCTCGACGTCTCCGAAGCTCCGATCGTCGTTTCCGGAGGCCGCGGCCTCAAGGAACCCGGCAACTTCGAGCTTCTCGAAAAGCTCGCACGAGCCTTCGGCAACGCCGCGGTCGGCGCCAGCCGAGCCGTGGTCGATGCCGGTTGGCGACCCCACGCGGAGCAAGTGGGTCAAACCGGCAAGACGGTATCGCCCCAGCTCTACGTCGCGGTGGGCATCTCCGGCGCGATCCAGCACCTGGCCGGTATGAAGACCTCCAAGGTGATCGTGGCGATCAACAAGGACCCCGAGGCGCCTATCTTCAAGGTCGCCGACTACGGCATCGTGGGCGATGCCTTCGAGGTGTTGCCGGCGTTGACCGAAGCGGTCGCCAGGGTGCGAGCCGAGGGATAGGACAGGCTTGCGGTCTCGGGTGCGTGGCGATGAACCCGGTTCTCTGACAGGGCTGCGCGGGTGTCGTCCTCGTCGGCCTTCATTACGCGGGCGGCGACTTCCTGCTCGTGCTCTTCGAGCTGTTTGCACGCCTGGTTCAACTGGATCTGTAGCTGGATGTTCTCTTCATCCAATGCCTTGAGACCGCGGCCAGTCGCAGCCGACTACCAGCGGTGATAGGCCGGGTGCCCCGGCTTGACGGCAACGAAAACGCCGCGGCAGGTCGTGGTGACGACGCCCTCTGCCTCCAGCGTCGACTCGACTACCGCCTTGCGCGGACTGGACTCGACGACCCGCGCGCGAAGGCGCAGGGAAGCGTCGATCGGCGTGGGCTTCTTCATCTTGACGTGAAACTCGGCGGTCACCGTGCAGGGTGGCGTCTCGGCACCCGCCAGATTCATCAGGTGCCAGGCGGCGGTCCAGTTGCTGTGACAATCCAGAAGCGCACCGCAGATCCCGCCGTTCAGCATGCCTTCGAAAGCCTGGTGGTGGTCCTTCGGAGTCCAGTCACAGACGACCTCATCGTCCTCGGGAATGCTCTTGATCCGCAGCCCTTTCTCATTCGCGGGTCCGCAACCGAAGCAGCGGTTGTGCGGAGCAAAACGATCCTGAAGGTATCGGGTCATCGAACCGGTCACTTCCATTCTGTAAACGGCGGCGTTCTATCTACGGACGGATTGCGGCCCCGGCGGCGAAAAACGGCGCGACACGCCACCCGGGTGGCCGGGGCAAACGTGGTGGGCCATACTGGACTCGAACCAGTAACTTCCACGCTGTGAACATGGCACTCTACCAATTGAGTTAATGGCCCAAACCCACCGACGCTGCGGGGAAGCGTAGTTCCAAAGGCCCCGGCAAGCAAGTCTACCGGGCCAGTCGACGCATGGTCAGGTCGCGCAGGCGGGATTCGGCGCGGCGCAGGAGCATGCGCACCGCATCCTCGCTACGGCCATCCATGTGCTCGCCGGCCTGGCGCAGGGTCAAGCCCTGGAAGAAGACCAGCGTGATGGCCTTACGGTGATCCGCCGACAGCTCGCTCAACCCGTCGCGCAGAATCGCGAATTCCTCTTCGCGCTGGACCTTGCGCGTGACGGACAGGTCTTCGTTAGGGGGTTCGTGGTGTTGCCCCGCGAAGATGTCGGTTTGCTCGCCCGCCGAGCGCTCCCGGGAGACGTCGCGCTTGCCGGCGGAGTAATACTCCGCCTTGTCGCGGATCTTGTTCTGCAGGATCTGCAGGAGCCAGCGCAAAAGCGACCCCTCGCCGCGATAGCGGTACTGCTGAAAGTCGCGTGTGGCCTCGCGAAAGGTGGTCTGGGCAAGATCGTCCGCGTCCTCTTTCGAACGCAACCGCGGCCCCAGACGACGCCGGGCCATGTCGACCATGGTGGCGTGATAGCGCGTGAACAGATCGTTGAGAGCCTCGAGCCCCCCCTGCTGGGCCCTCTCCACCAACTGAGCGACCTCGTCCCCCCGCATCGAAGCGGCGAGACCGGCGGCCTCGGGCGGACGTGCCGGGATCAGCTCCTCGGCGGGATCTTTGGGTTCTTCGGAGGACATGGAGGGTCGCGTGACGGCGTACCTAAACCGTATCGCGTTTTTGCCAGGGGCACCATATACGTACGGGGGAGAGGAAAGGGTTCGGACGAATCTTGGGGGTTTTCTCCGGCCCAAGGGCGAAGAAGGCCCTGCTCGAAGCCAAGAATCGGCTTCCTAGGAGCCCGAATCGGCCAGGTCGAGGAATTCCTGCTCCTCGAGGATGGCCACGCCGAGCTCCTCTGCCTGACTCCGTTTCGAACCGGGCTTCGCCCCCACGACCAGGAAATCGGTCTTCCGGCTGAGAGTGGAGGCCACCTTGGCCCCCAGATCCTCGGCCAGCCGCTTGGCCTCGGCGCGGGAGAGCTTCTCGAGCGACCCCGTGAAAACGAGTGTCCGGCCCGAGAGCTCGCCCGTGGCCGCCACGGAGGGGTCCGGATACTGGATTTCGACCCCCCCTTCCAGGAGCCGCGCGATCAGCGCCTGGGCCCGGTCGTTCTGGAAGTGGGACCGGATCGACCTGGCCATCTCGGGGCCGATGCCCTCGAGCGTGGCGAGCTTCTCTTCGTCCGCCTCGGACAGCTCGTCCAGGGAGGGGTAGTTGCGCGCCAGGAGCCTGGCGGTCGCACTCCCCACCTCGGGAATCGCCAGGGCGACGAGGAAGCGCTCAAAAGCCACCTTGCGCCGCTCGGCCAGCTCGTTCGTCAGATTGTTCACGCTCTTCTCACCCCAGCGCTCCAGTTCCAGAAGGCGCGCCGGTTCGAGATGAAACACATCGGCCGGGGTCGAAATCATCCCGGCCTCGATCAGCTGTCGCACGAGCTTCTTGCCCAACCGCTCGATCTCAAAAGCACCGCGCCCGCACAGGAGCTCGGTACGACCGACCAGCTGCGGTGGACAATCCAGGCCGTTCGGACACATCCAGTACTTCCCCACCGCTCGGGTCGCCGTTCCGCAGGCGGGGCACGCCTCGGGCACGACGAAGGATTCCCTCCAACGCCACGTCACCCCGGTGCGCACACCGATCTCTTCACAGAGCTCCTCGGGCACCCCCTCGTCCCAGTCCCCCGGCGCTTTGCCCGACGCCTTCTTGGAGACCCCCGTGATCTGCGGAATCACATCGCCCGCCCGCTCCAGGAGCACCCGGTCCCCCACAGCGATCTCGAGCCCCGCCACGTGCTCGGCGTTGTGCAGGGTCGTGTGCCGCACGGTCACTCCACCTACTTCGACCGGATCCACGTGCGCGCGCGGAGTCAGGCGTCCGTTCGTCCCGACCACGACCTCGATCGCCCGCAGCACACTCGTGACCGAAACCGGCGCAAACTTGTGAGCATACTGCCAGCGCATCGCCCGCGCCGTACGTCCCAACCGCTCGCGCAGGTCGATGCGATCCAGCTTGGCGACGATACCGTCCATGTCGAAGGGGATCTCAAAGCGCCGTGCCTCCAGCCGATCGTGGTAGGCGATACACGCATCCAGACCTCGCACGAGCTCCCCCAGACCCGCGTCGGAAAGGCCCCAATCGCGCAGGGCCTCCAGCAGCTCTGAATGCGTCGGAAAGGATTCTCCCCCCTCCAATCTGGCCACGGAAAAGGCGTGAAACTCCAGCGGATAGCGCGCCACCTCCGCCGGGTCATTACGCCGCAACGCCCCCGAGGTCGCGTTGCGCGGATTGGCAAGCGTCGGCTTACCCTCCGCTTCGCGCAGCCTGTTGAAACGCTGAAAACGATCGCGCTGCATCAGCACCTCGCCGCGCACCTCGATCAAGGACGGCAGGGCGCGCACCGTATCGCTGAGCACCAAGGGCACGTTACGCACCGTCTTCAGGTTCGCGGTGATGTTCTCGCCGACCGAACCGTCCCCCCGCGTCACGCCACGAACAAACTCCCCGTTTTCATAGAGCAACGAGGCGCTGACGCCATCGAACTTGGGCTCGACCGCCCAGTCGAAGTCGTCCCCTCCCTCAGCCTTCAAGAACCGTCGCAGCTTGCTCTCGAAGTCGCGCACCTCGGCCTCGTCAAAGAGGCTCTCGATCGAGAGCATGGCCACCCCGTGTCGCACCTTTTCGAAGCCCTGCCCCTCGGGTAGCGGCGACCCGACGCGCTGCGTCGGGCTGTCCGAGGTGACGAGCTCGGGATAAGCCCGTTCCAGGTCGCGCAGCTCGCGAAAGAGCTTGTCGTACTCCACGTCGCTGACCTCGGGCCGAGCCTCGGTGTAATAGAGACGATCGTGGCGCGCGAGCTCTGTCCGCAGCGCTTGCACACGCTCCTGGGATTCCCTGGGGGCGCTCATGGGCCGCATAAGCTACCAAGCTTGCGGGCGCCATTTCAGGCCCTGGGTCAGTAAGGAGTATCGATCTCGGCGGCCCCGTAGCCGCGGTAGGGGACCCGCAGCCGATGGACCGGCTTCCCGGTTTGCTCGTTCTCCCACACCTCGGCCACGAACTGCGCCCGCAGCCGTTTGTCCCGCAGATCGTCCGGTTGGATATCGACGACGCCGCCCACATCGAATCCCAGGAGCCCGAGAACCTCGCGAACGCGGCTCAATCCTCTCTCGCTCCAGACGAGCGAATCCCAGCCCGCTATCCGCCCCGCGAACTCGCCTTCGGCCACATCGAGGCGCAACGACCAGCGCGGACTGCCTTCACGTGTATGGGTGACCTTGATGTCGGCGATGGTGCAGAGATAGGAGCCTTCGGGGATGTTGATAAAGGACTCGATGTCCTGGATTTCGCTGAAGTCGATTCGCATGACTGGGTTGAGGTTTACGACAGGCGATCCTGGTGTGCAGCATGGATCGCCCCGGAGAAGGAGGGGTTGCAGATGTTCTCCGGAAAACCCTCGTGCCTCCCTAGAACTCGACCCAGTGCTTCTCCCGCTTCCCGCCCTCCAACCAGACCACCTCGATCTCGACGCCGTCGGAAAACACCCCCACCGAGTGGTACACGCCGACCTTCGAATGCTCACCCATCCCTCCGGCGACCAGGGTCACGTTGTCACCCCGTGTTTCGAACGTCTGTACGGCCCCTGAACCCGCCCCCAGGTCGCCGGCGAAGACGAAGGCCTTGGTGTTTGCCTCGCCCAGGAGCGGCAGCACGACGTCGTCGAAGTTGCCCTCGCGCGCATAGCCGATCAGCCCGTTGACCGCATTCGCGTCGACCTCGCCGCGCGCGACCTTGCCCTCATCGACCCAGATCAGGTGGTGCAAGAAGACGAAGAGCGCCCGGGGCCGACTCAGGAGGAGTCGCTTCAGGTCCGTGAGGTCCTCCGGAGCCAGATCCCCCCCCCCGCGCGCGGTGTCCCCCACCAGATAGGCGTCCGGGCCGTAGCGGAACGCGAGCCTCCGCTTGCCGTAGCGCAGGGTAATCACATCGGGTAGTTCCGGTTTGAGCGTGTCGTGGTTGCCGGGCGCCAGGAACACCGGCAACCCGAGGACGGCGAGGTCGTCGTCGAGTTCTTCGAAGTTGTTCGGGTGCGGATTGACCACGACATCGCCGCACAGAACGGCGAACCGCGCGCCTTCCCGGACCTCGGGTCGGCTCCAGAGCCGAAACAGGGGTTCGAACAACCCTTCCGCCGGCGCATCGTGACGCCCGTAGGTATGGCCCCCCACGAGGAAGCGATAACCCGTTCCGTCGTAAGCACCTAGAAACTTCTCGGGGGCTTCCCCCATGGCCGCCAGGCCGATGGGCGGGGGGCGGGTCGGCTCGGGCGCGCGCGGCCCCTGCGGCGGGGGCGAGCAGGCGTGGACGACGGCGGCCCAGGAAAGAACCGCAACTCTCCACCCACGCCGTGCTTGATCCGCAACCCGCGGACGCTGGAATCGGTCCGGAAAGACCGTGGTCGAAATCTTGAAGGACAACCGGTTCGACATCCCTGAGGAAGAGAAGGGCGACGAGCTCATCCCCTTCCAGGCCCCCCAGCCTACCGAAGAGAGCCAAGAAAACCGCATGGCCGCGGTCAGCGAGCTGATCTCCCGCGTCTGGGGCTTCCACCGCCTGCGCCCGCTCCAGGAGGAGGCGATCGCCGCCATCCTCGCCGAGCGCGACCTCCTGCTCATCCTCCCGACCGGAGGCGGCAAGAGCCTCTGCTTCCAGGCACCGGCACTGATGCGCGAGGGGTTGACGGTCTGTGTCAGTCCGCTGATCTCGCTGATGAAGGACCAGGTCGACGGGCTGATCGCCAACGGCTTTCCCGCCGGCATGCTGACCAGCATCCAGACGCCGCTCGAGCGCCGGCAGGTCTACCAGGACCTCGAGAGCGGGCGCCTGAAACTGCTCTTCGTCGCGCCCGAGCGGTTGATGCTGGACGGCTTTCTCGAGCGGCTCGCCCGGTGCGGTCTGCAGGCCGTCGCGATCGATGAGGCCCACTGCATCAGTCAATGGGGCCACGATTTTCGACCCGAGTACCGCCAGCTGGGGGAACTCAAGCGCCTGATGCCGGGTCTCGGAGTGCACGCCTTCACCGCGACCGCCACCGAGCGGGTACGCCGCGACATTCTCGCCCAGCTGCAACTCGAGGATCCCCTGGTCATCGTCGGCCAGTGCGATCGACCGAACCTGACCTACCGCGTCAAGCAGCGCCAAGGCCTGGCGCAACAGGTCATGGAGGTCGTCGAGCGTCACAAGGATCGCGCGGGCATCGTCTACTGCATCTCGCGCAAGGACGTCGAGCGCCTGGCGGACGATCTCAGCCGACGCGGCGTCAAGTCTCTCGCCTACCACGCGGGCCTCACGAACGAGCGTCGCAAGGACGTGCAGGAACGCTTTCTCAACGAAGAGATCGACGTCGTCGTGGCAACGGTCGCCTTCGGGATGGGCATCGATCGCACCGACGTGCGCTTCGTCGTACACGGAGCTTTGCCCAAGGGCATCGAACAGTACGGCCAAGAGATCGGTCGCGCCGGTCGCGATGGGTTGCCGGCCGAATGCGTCCTGTTCTATTCGGGCACCGACTTCTTCACCTGGAAGTCGCTCTTCCAGCGCGGGCACGAAGAGGCGCGAATGGAAGGCAAGACGGTCGACGATGCGGCGCTCGAATCGGCCATCGAACGCTTGAGCGCGATGATGGACTACACGAACCGCTTCGTGTGCCGCCACCGCCAGCTGGTCGAGTACTTCGGTCAAACCTACGAACGCCCGAACAGCCGGAACGACAACCCCGGCGACTCCAGTGGTTGTGGCGCCTGTGATGTCTGCCTGGGCGAAATTCAGATCGAGCCCGACGCCAAGGTGATCGCCCAGAAGATCCTGTCCTCCGTCATACACTGCGGGCAGCGCTTCGGAGGCCAACACATCGCCACGGTCCTGTGCGGAGGCTCGACCGCCAATATCCGTCAAAACGGCCACGACCGCGTCTCCACCTACGGCCTCCTGAAGGACAACAGCATCCAGCAGGTTCGCGGCTGGATCGATCAACTCGTCGGCTTCAAGAACCTGAGCGTTGTCGGGGATAGATACCCCACGCTTCAGCTGACAGAAAGCGGGGTCAAAGTCCTGCACGGCGAGACCGAGGTCACGCTGTTCGCCATCCCGAAAC
The DNA here is from genome assembly GCA_002683825.1 of Planctomycetota bacterium. GTDB lineage: Bacteria > Planctomycetota > UBA1135 > UBA1135. Next base: position 127,702 of record NYUD01000072.1, on the reverse strand, counting down.
GCAAGAGCTCCAAACGCACCCGCGGCGCGGCGTCTCCCACCTCGGAAGATCTCGACAGCTCCGATCAAGGGCTCTTCGAGCGCCTGCGCAAACTGCGCCGCGAGATCGCTCTGGAGCGCGGGGTTCCGCCCTACATCATCTTCAACGACCGCACCTTGGCTGCCATGGCCCGGCAAAAGCCCTCCACCCGCGAGGAGCTGCTCGAGGTCAGGGGAGTGGGCGAGAAGAAGGCCGCGGATCTGGGTGAGACGTTTCTGGAGTTCATCGCCGCGCAGGCCAAGGGCTAGTCGGCGCGCGCCTTTTTCGCCTGACCGAAAAGTGGTGTGGCGGTTCCGCAGTCGACCGTGCATCGAAGTCCGCCTCGGGCGTTCTAGTGCCCGACGTCTCGAGCGTCCCGCGCCCCGCGTGGATCGGTTCGCGCACCGGCCATGTGCGAGATCTCGGGCCCCCTGATGGTGATGCGAGGAAAAGCTCGCGGATAGAACTCCGGGGGGGGTATGGGCCTTGGCCCGACTAGAGCGTTTCTCCCAGGACGATCGGTGCTCGACCGTGGTCGCTCAGAGAGTCCCCCTGGAATTTCAGACGCAGGGCCAGGGCCGGTATCAGCAAGCCCGTGCGCTCCGGAAGATAGAGCCAGACCTCACCATGGCTCGACATCTCGGCCGGGGATCCCAGGAGCAGCAGGACCTGGACCTTGCTCATGCCCTCCTCCAGATCCTCCGACCGCTCCATCACGTGCTCGAATTTGAAGCGCTGTTCCCCGCGCGGCAGCGCCTCGCCCGTCTTCGGATCCATCTTGACACAGGCGGCGAGAGTGAGGAGGCACAGACAAAGGAGCTTCTTGACCATGACGACTTTCTACCCCATCGAGACGCGCGGAAGCGAGGGTCGAGTGGGTGTCATTTCTCGTCGGTCCTCGGTGGATGCCACCGTCGGTGGCTCCCCGCTCCTCATGCACGGACATTCTCCGGTGGCTATCGCCACGATCGACAACCCGAGAAATTTCATTCCCTCACGCGCGGGAAGCCACTCGCGGCTCAGCCGAGACATGCAGGATCATCGGACGCGCAGGTCGCTCACGGGTTCCGAAGGCTACGGGTCGGATCGGATCAGCGCTTCCCCGGAGATCTGAATCGGGGCCGTTGCCGTTTCCGCGGTGTGGCGCCGAGCTCCCTGGCTCCTCCCGACTCCACACATCCGATGGGGAGACGCTGAACTTCGTACCCGCTTGCCGCCTCCAGAGCTGAAAGGGATGATCCGCCTCGAAGGAGCCGAGGAAGCCATGGCAAAGCTCGGGTGAGGCGAGGTCCGACGTCACCGGACGACTGCCGAGAGCAATAAGGGCACGAATGCTCGAATCAGCGCGTATCATGCGCCACCCTCTCGCCCCGAACGCGGCGCACTACCCATTTCCGCCCCGCGTGAAACCACGTCATGAACAGAACACCGATACGAGTTCCCGCCCGTAGGGCCTGGCACTGGATCCGGACCGCCTCCTCTCTCCTCGCCGTCCTTGGAGCAGCCTGCGGAAAGGACATGGAGATCCAACAGTCGGCACTCACAAAGGCCCCGCCGGCGGTCGTCGTGACGGAGGTCGTAACGCAAACCGTTCCCGTGATGCGCGAGCTGGTCGCGCGCACCGAGGCGGTCGAGACCGTGGCGATCAAGGCCCGCGTCGAAGCGGTCCTCACGAAGATGGAGTTCAAGGAAGGCGGGTACGTGACGAAGGATCAGGTGCTCTACCGGCTCGACGACCGCACCTATGCAGCCGAACTCGCCGTGGCCGAAGCACGCCTCGCCCAGGCCCAGGCGAGCTTGAAGCTGGCACAGGAACAGGTCTCGGTCCGCGCGGCCGAGGCAGGAGTGGTCTCGGCCCGTGCGATGCTCAAGAAGGCGGAACAGGATGTCTCCCGCCTGCGCCCACTGGCGGAGAAGGACGCCGTGCCGCGCCAGGATCTGGATACCGCACTCGCGGCCGAAGAGGTGGCCCAGGCCAGCGTGCAGGCGGAGGAGGCAAGACTGACCAACTCCATCATTCAGGAGAAGGTGGGAATCCTTTTGGCCGCCGCCGAGGTCCAGGCCGCGCAGGGCGCGCTCGACCTGGCCGAGCTAAACCTCGAGTACTGCACGATCAAATCCCCGCTGGATGGATTGATCGGACGAACCGAAGTCAGCGTCGGAAACCTGGTCGGCCGCGGTGACACGTCGACACTGGCGACGGTGTCGAGTAAGGATCCGATCTACGTCACCTTCGCCATCAGCGAAGATGAGTATCTTCGCTTCACCACGAAGAAAGAACGTGAACGAGAGGCGGCAGACGATGCGGTTCAGTTGATCCTCGCCGACAACAGCGTCTTCCCCCATGAGGGTGTTGTCGTCACCGCAGGCCGCGCTGTCAATGAGAAGACCGGCACGCTGCAGATCGTTGCCAAATTCGCAAACCCCACAGGAACTTTGCGACCCGGTCAGTTCGGACGAGCGCGTATCAAGGTAGCGGTCATGGGAAACGCCATGCTCATTCCGCAACGCGCCGTCATGGAACGACAGAGCGCGAAGGTCGTCTTCATCGTCGGAAGCGACAACAAGGTGGCCCAACGCACCGTGCAACTCGGCGAGCGGTTCGAGGGAAAGTTCGTGGTCACCAAGGGATTGAAGGTGGGCGATCGCGTGATCTCGGAGGGACAGCTCAAGGCGCGCCCCGGCGGCACGGTCGTACCCATGGACAAACCGATCACCTCGGAACCGGGTCACTAGCGTGGGGCAGTTCTTCATCCGCCGGCCCGTCTTCGCGACGGTCATCGCAATCGTGATCCTCCTCGCGGGCGGGATGGCCCTCTCAGGGCTCCCGATCACGCTCTACCCGCAGATCGCGCCGCCCACGGTGGAGGTCGAGGTCAACTATCCGGGCGCGAACGCCAGGACCGTCGAGGAGTCCATCGCCACGGCGATCGAGACCGAGGTCAACGGCGCGGAGAACATGATCTACTTCTCGTCGAAGAGTTCGAGCGACGGGAGATACGTCCTGGTGTGCACCTTCGAAGTCGGAACCGACCTCGACCTGGCCAACGTGGACATCAACAACCGGGTCAACAAGGCGATCCCAAAACTACCGCCCGAGGCGACCGCTGCCGGCATCTCGATCAAGAAAAAGTCGCCCGACCTCTTGATGGCGATTTCGCTCTACTCGCCGGACGGAAGCTACGACAGCGTCTTTCTTTCGAATTACGCATCGCTCAATCTCGTCGATCCCATCGCCCGTACGAACGGCGTAGGCAGCACGATGATCGTCGGTCAGCGCGACTATTCGATGCGCGTGTGGCTGCGGCCCGACAGGCTGACAAAACTCAGGCTGACCGCCGCCGATGTGACCAAAGCCATAAAGGAGCAAAACGTACTTCTTCCGGCCGGAGCAGTGGGCCAGCCGCCCGCCGAAGCCGGTGTCGAATTCCAGTACGCGGTCAACGTCAAGAGTCGGCTCGAGACCGTGGAGGAATTCGAGAACATCATCCTGCGCACGCTTCCCGACGGGTCGGTACTGCGGGTCAAGGACGTCTCTCGCACGGAACTGGCAGCGAAGTCCTACTCGTCCTTCGGACGCTTTCAGGGCAAGGAGGCGACCGTCCTGCTCGTCTACCAGCTGCCCGGCGCCAACGCCATCAAGACGGCGAGCGGGATCACATCGCTGCTCGAGGAGCTCGGCCAGGGCATGCCGGAGGGCCTGGCCTACGACATCACGCTCGACAACACGGTCTTCATCCGCGCCTCCGTGGAGGAGGTCGTGGTGACCTTCTTGCAGGCGCTGTTGCTGGTCCTGATCGTCGTCTTCGTGTTCCTCGGCAGCTTCCGCGCGACGCTCATCCCGCTCATGGCCATCCCGGTCTCGCTGATCGGAACCTTCGCGTTCTTCGGACCGCTGGGCTTCTCGGTCAACATGCTGACGCTCTTCGGACTGATCCTGGCCATCGGCACGGTGGTCGATGACGCGATCGTCGTCGTGGAATCCGTCGAGACCCACCTCGCAAAGGGGCTGGATCCAACGGCGGCGACCGAGCGGACCATGAAGGAGGTCTCGAGTGTGCTCATCGCCTCCTCGCTCGTGTTGTGCGCCGTCTTCGTCCCGGTCGCCTTCATGGGCGGGATCACGGGCCAACTCTACCGCCAGTTTGCGTTGACGATTTCGGTCTCTATCCTTTTGTCGACGGTCGCCGCGATGACCTTGACCCCGGCCATGTGCCGTCTGCTCTTGCGTCCACGCAAGAAAATGCGCGGTCCGATCGGCGCGATGCTGCGGGGTTTCAACAGCGGGCTCGAGAAGACGACTGCTCGCTACTCGACCCTCACCCGCGTTCTTGTCCGCAAGGTCGTGATCGGGCTGGTCATTCTCGCGCTGTTCGGCTTCGGCTCCTGGCGCCTGCTCGATACCATGCCGACGGGCTTCGTCCCCGACGAGGATCAGGGCTATCTGTTCGCGACCATCCAGCTCCCCGACGGCGCCTCGATGGAACGCACCGATGCGATCGCCAGGCGGGCCGAAGAGGACATCGGCAAGATCCCCGGCGTGAACAGCGTACTCACCCTGGGCGGACTGAACCTGCTCACGGGCGCTTACACGTCCAACAACTCGAGCCTGATCATCATGCTCGACGACTGGTCCGAACGTACGGTACCGGAGTTGTCGGTGCAGGGGATCATCGGGAAGGTACGCCGCACCCTGAGGGCCTACCCGGAGGCCATCGGGTTGGCCTTCTCCCCGTCGCCCATTCCGGGACTGGGTAACTCCGGCGGATTTCAGTTCGAACTGCAGGATCGCGCGGGCACGGCGAGCATGAACGAGCTGGCCAAAGTCGGCCAGGACCTCGTCGCCGCGGCCGCCAAGCGCCCCGAGGTCACCGGGCTCTTCAACTCTTTCCGTGCCAACGTCCCGCAGATCGACTTCACCCTGGACCGGGCCAAGGCCAAGACCCTCGGCGTTCCGATCGACGCGGTCTTCCAGAGCCTGCAGATCTTCCTGGGTGGAATGCAGGTGAACGACCTGACCCTGTTCGGCCGCACCTACAAGGTCATGGTTCAAGCAGAACCCGAATTCCGGGTCGACCCCAGTAATTTGAACGAGATCCACGTGCGCTCGGCGGACGGCGACATGGTGCCGATTCGGACCATGGCGACGATCGGATCGATCACGGGTCCCGACCTCATCCAGCGCTACAACATGTTCCGCACGTCGGAGATCAATGGCGGCCCGGCGCCCGGATACAGCTCCGGCCAGGCGATCGCAGCGATGGAAGAGGTAGCGGACGAAGTCCTGCCTGAAGGCTTCGGTTTCCAGTGGACGGGCACGGCGCTGCAGGAAAAGCTCGCGAGCGGTCAGCAGGCCGTGACCTTCCTGCTCGGCTTCCTGCTCGTATTCCTGTTCCTGGCGGCGAACTACGAGAGCTGGGTGATCCCGCTGGCGGTCCTTCTGGGCCTTCCGGTTGCGGTTTTCGGCGCGTTCTTCGCTGCCTGGTCGCGGAACTACATCAACGATGTGTACGTGCAGATCGGTCTGATTCTTCTGATCGGCCTGGGCGCCAAGACCGCCATCCTCGTGGTCGAGTTCGCGAAGATGCTCGTCGAGGAGGGCAAGAGTGTCACCGACGCCACGGTGGAGGCGGCGCACATGCGCTTCCGCCCCATCTTGATGACGGCCTTTTCATTCATCCTCGGCATGATCCCGCTCGTGATCGCGGTCGGCGCTGCTTCATCCTCGCGCCGCTCGCTCGGAACGGCGGTCTTCGGGGGCATGCTCGCGGCAACGTTGATGACGCTCCTTATCACGCCGGTGCTCTATCGGGTGTTCCAGGGCCTGGTGGAGAAACTGTCGAGCAAGAAATCCTCACCCGAAACGAGGCAAGGGCCCGCAACGTTGATCGAAGACCCGGAGCCCCAGTCATGATTCAGAAAACGCTCTTCGCGTCGGGGCTCGTGGTCTTCACCGGCTGCACGGTCGGACCCGACTACGTACGGCCCGAGTATCCCGTGCCGCAATCCCCCGACGATGTGGTCGACGACACCATGACGAGCCTGGGCGACCTCGAGTGGTTCCAGGCCTTCGACGACCCCGTGCTGCAAGATCTCGTGCGCACGGCGCTGGAGCAAAACTACGACGTACGCATCGCTGCGGAGCGGGTGATCGAGGCGCGCGCACGCGTGAAGATCACGCGCGCGGAACGATTCCCCGACATCCGGGCCGGGGGCATCTACGAGGCGACAAAGGGCGCGGAGAACGTTTCCAATCCGCTTCCGGAAGATGTCGACGCGCAAAGCGAAGTGGTCCAGCTCCTCGGTGACCTCACCTGGGAGATCGACTTCTGGGGCCGCATCGCACGGGCGACCGAGGCCGCTCGGGCAGAGCTGCTGGCGACCGAATTCGCACGCCGCACGGTGATCCAGACCCTCGTCGCGGACCTCGCGCTCGCCTACTTCGATCTGCTCGAACTCGATGGGGAGATCGAAATCTCGCGCCGCACCTACGTATCCCGCCAGAGCTCGTACGACCTCGTGGCGTTACGCCTCGAACAGGGCGTCTCCAACAAGGTCGAACTCTACCAGGCCGAAGGATCCGCTCTTCAAGCGGCCGGAATTATCCCCGACCTGGAGCGGCGGATCGAACAGCAGGAGAACCTGATCCAGCTTCTCATCGGTGCCAACCCCGGTCCCGTACCGCGCGGGTTTCCGCTGCTCGAACAAAAGCGCCACACCGAGGTTCCCGCCGGACTGCCTTCCGAACTCCTGCGGCGCCGGCCCGACGTGCACGTCGCAGAGCAGAACCTCGTGGCCGCCAACGCGCGCATCGGCGAAGCCATGGCGCAGCTCTACCCTGCGATCCGCCTGACCGCTGTCGGCGGCATTGCGAGCCAGGATCTCACCAACCTGTTCGAAGGCGACTCGACCACATGGAGCATCACCCCTTCGATCGTCCAGCCGATTTTCAACGCCGGCCGTCTGCGTAGCAACGTGCATGTCACGGAAGCGCAGCAGCGCCAGGCCACGCTGGCCTATATGCAAACGTTGCAACAGGCCTTCCTCGAAGTAGCCAATTCGCTTGTAGCGCGCGAGAAGAGTGCCGAGGTGCGCGTCTGGAAGGGGCGCCTCGAGGAGGTCCTACGGGAACAGGCCGAACTCTCCCAGGAACGCTATCTCGGCGGCGTGACGAGCTATCTTGAAGTCCTCGACAGCGACCGCGACCACTTCAGCGCCGAACTCGACCTCGTCCGCTCGATTCGCGACGAGCTCTTTGCCTTCGTTCTGCTCTACCGCTCGCTCGGCGGCGGCTGGCAGGAGGCCGAAAAACTCGCGGCGAGCGGAAACTGAGCCCCGCGGCTCACAGCGGATCCGCCTGGGCTCCCAACTTCTGCATGCTCACCAGCCGCGCGACGAGCACGACGAGATATAGCTGACCGATGACCGCTTGACTCACCGCGAGCATGCGGGTCGTCGGATGGGCCGGGGAGATATCGCCGTAGCCGAGCGTCGTTTGTGTCACGAGACTGAAGTAGGCGAGCAGCGAATTCACGTCCGCGCGCGCGTGCTCCATGTCTGTGGAGGCAAGTAGCTCCGACGCCGGCGGAACACCTTGGAAGGCCGGCTCCAGCATCATCGCCCAGGCGGCCATCGCGTAGAATGTCGACCACAAGGAGGAGATCAGCAGGAACACCGCCACCGCACCGCTGATCGTGGCCCAGGTCACCTCCCGGGTCGTGAAGATACGTTGCAGAATACGCCAACACACCATCGCCATGATCAGTGCCATGAGCGCCTGACTGGCCAGGACGGTGTGATGGTTGCGAAAGACGACGGTCAGGACCGTTGCCGGCAACAGGGCGGCCCAGCCCAGGTGACGACTGAATCGGGCCCGCCCCATGGCCATGACGCAGGCCAGGAGCAGCAGCACATTCGTGAGCGACACCAAAATGTCGCCCCACTTCATGACGTACGCAATGTGGCGGGTCCCCATCGATACGAGCAGCGCGACCAGCAACGCGTGGTACCAAACGGGCCGTTCGGAGGCAGGTAGTCGCAGACGGATCATGGGGAACTCGAGGAATTGTGAACTCAGGCGGTCTTCCAGTAAAGTCTCCCGTCCGGCTTGCCCCCAAGGACCCCATGCTGATCCCCACGCTTCTTCTCACCTCCCTGTCCCTCGCCCAGTCCGACACGCCCGATCTGATCGTACTCACGGACGGCGAGGAGATCGAATGCCGCGTTCTCTTCGAAGACGAGGACACCGTGGTCTACACGAAGAAGCGCAAGGGCAAGGAAATCGCGCGCCAAGAGGTCCAGTCCGTCCAGTCGATCGAGCGCAGCCTGCGCGAGTACCTCGAACGCTTCGACCGGATCTCCTCCGGCGACACCGCCGCGCTGCTCGAGCTGGCCGAGTTTTGCGAGTCGCGCGAGCTCTTCGCCGAGGCGCGCCACCTGCGCATCCGGGTCGTTCTCATGGACCCGACGAACGAAACCGCCTGGACCAAGCTGGGCGGCGTCTATTCGAAGCGCCGCGGTTGGCGTCTGAAGGTCCGCGGGCGCTTCTACTCGCTCGAACAACTGCGCGACCGCATCGACGACAGGAAGAACGCGATGGAAATCCCCACCTCGCACTTCCTGGTCAAGACCGACGTGGCTCCCGAACGCACGATGGATCTCTTGGTCGACCTCGAGCGCGCCTACCTCACCTTCTACGACCTGCTCGGCGACGTGCTGCGCCTTTACCCCTTTGACGAGGTGCCGGAACTGCATGTCTACGCCTCCGCCGACGACTATCCCTCACCGCCGATCAGGGGGCAGGTGGCCTACTTCCAGCCGAGCGGGAACGTGATGCACGTGAACGCAGCGGCGGCGAGGGACGCGCCGCACGCTGCCGTCGCCGAGCTGGCAGACGTCCTGCTCTTCAACTCCTTCCGACGCACGACCGGCAAGACGGGTTCGATCCCGCCCTGGGCGCGGAATGGATTCGCGCTGGCGTTCGGCGCGGCCTACCGGCGCGATCCGGGGCACGCGTCCTGGGATCTTTCGTACCCGATTCAGGCCTACTTCGATCAGCACGCCGCGGCACAGGACCCGCTCTCCTTGAAGGAGGTTGTCCGCGCGAGCTTCGGCGCCTGGAACTCGGGACCGAAGGCGGAACTTTACGCCGCCCAGAGCTATACGCTCGCCCACTTCCTATCCCACGCTGACGATCGCGCCTACCGCAAAGGGTTCGGTGAATACCTGCTCAGCGCCTATAAGGGAAAGCGCTCGCTGAGCCACCTGGAGAAGGCTCTCGACTCGAAGGAACGTGAAATCGAGGAGCGTTGGACGGCCTACGTGAAAGCGAAGGCGGGGAGTTGACCCGACCTCGTACGGTCACACGAGGGCGAGTCCGCTCGTGAGGAGGGTCGTCGGGGTGCGTGGCGTGACTCCCTTCAAGCTCGACCGGGCCCTCGAAGCGCGAGAGGCCTAGGCAGATCGCACCTCCAAACGTGAAGAACAGGTATGCGTGGGGACTCGCGTTGTTGCTCGTCGCGGCGACCCTCGCAGCCTTTGGCCCGGTATTGCAGAACGGGTTCGTGTCGCTGGATGACCCGGGCTACATCGACAACCGTCACGTGCGCGCGGGGTTGAGCTGGGATGGGCTGGTGTGGGCCTTCACCGAATCGCATTCCTCGAACTGGCACCCGCTGACGTGGCTCTCTCACATGCTCGATGTCGAACTCTTCGGCATGAACGCGGGAGCGCATCACTTCGAAAGCGTCGTCCTGCACGCACTCTCCGCGGCGGTCTTGTTTCTATTCCTGAGAGCCGCAACGGGGGCCCTGTGGATCAGCGCCTTCGTGGCCGGATTCTTTGCGCTTCATCCCCTGCGCGTCGAATCGGTGGCCTGGGCCTCCGAGCGCAAGGACGTGCTCTCGGGGCTCTTCTTCTTCCTGACCCTCTGGGCCTACGAAAAGTACGCGCGCGCCGCGAGCGCGTGGCGCTATGCACTGGTGCTGCTCCTCGCCACCCTGGGATTGCTCGCCAAACCGATGCTGGTGACGCTGCCGGCGGTGCTCTTGCTCGTGGACCTGTGGCCGCTCCGGCGCTGGCGCTGGAATTCCTCCGACGGGGTTGCGCTGTCTCGCCTTCTGCTCGAAAAAGTCCCTCTGCTCTTGCTCGCGCTGGGCTCCTGCATCGCCACCGTCTGGGCCCAGGGCGCCGGCAAGGCCATCAAGGACCTCGACGCCCTCATGCTTGGGGCACGCGTCGCCAACGCCCTGGAAAGCACCTGGCTCTACCTCGCCAAGACTCTGTGGCCGATCGATCTGGCCGTCTTCTATCCGCACCCGGCGCTGGTGTCGGTCGAGCCCTACGAGCCCTGGAGCTTCTCCGCGATCGCAGCGGGAGCGCTGCTCGTTTGCGCGACGGTGGCGGCGTTTCTCTGCGTGCGCAGGAAAGCGTGGATCACGGTCGGATGGCTCTGGTATCTGGGCATGCTCTTGCCCGTCATCGGAATCCTGCAGGTCGGAGGCCAGAGGCTGGCGGATCGCTACACCTACCTCCCGGTCATCGGCATCTCGTGCGCCATCCTCTTTGAACTCGCCCCACGGTTGCGGGAAAAGCGCCTGCGTCTAGCCAGCGGCTTTCTCGGCCTGACGATCCTCGGGGTCCTCGCCACCCTCACCTGGCGTCAGACGCACGTTTGGCGGAATACGGAAACGCTCTTCCTGCACACGCTGAGCGTCACCGAGCGCAACTACCTGGCGCACAACAACCTCGCCGTCGAATACATGAAGCGAGGCCGCCTCGAAGAAGCCATCGAACATCTGCAAGCGCGCCTCGCCATCTCGCCCGCGACCGGCGCCTATATCAACCTGGGAACCATCTATGCCCAGCGCGGCCAGGGGGACCGAGCGATCGAGACCTTCGAAATTGCCCTCGCCCGGCGCACCGACCAGCCGGACGCTCTGGCGAATCTCGGAGCGCTCTATCATGCGAAGGGCGATGAACAACGCGCGCGCACCTTCCTGCGCCGCGCCCTCGAGACGAAACCGCCTCCGACACTCGCCTGCGAACGGATGGCCTGGATTCTCGTCACGAGCTCCGCACCGAAGGGCCGCGATCCGGCACGCGCGGCCCGATTGATGCAGATGTACCGTCAGCGCGCGGGCGGCGTAGCCGATACGTCTTTCCAGCGCACCCTCGCCGCCGTTCTGGCCGCAAACGGCGACTTCGAGGGTGCCCGACAGGCGATTCGCAAGGCGATTCAAAGCGCTTCACCGGCTGCGAAAGCACAACTGGCCAAGGAACGTGAACTCTACCGCGCCGGAAGTACGCTTTGAGCCAAAGGATGCAGATCCAGGTGCCTCGAAAAAAGAAGCTAGCTCTCGCCATCTCCGCGGGCGTGTTGTCCTTCATCGCGCTGGAAGGTGCGGCGAACCTTCTACTGGCCTGGAGCGATCGCGAACCGACCGGAATCACGGAGCGCTCCCATTGCGTCTACGACCCGCTCCTGGGTTGGGTCAACGAGAAAAACCTCAGCGTGGAGAACCTCTACGGTCCCGGGCTCACGCTGACCACGAACGAACGCGGCTTGCGCGGGAGCACACCCGTCGCTTCGACGACACCTCCGGATCGTTTTCGCATCCTCTGCCTGGGGGATTCCTTCACCTTGGGCCACGGCGTCGATGACCGCGCGACCTTCCCCGCATGGCTCGAGAGACTCACGCCGAAGGTCCAGGCCATCAACATGGGCCAGGGGGGGTACGGAATCGATCAGTGCTATCTGTGGTATCGCCGCGACGCGGATGACCTGCAGGCGGACGTCGTCCTGCTGAGTTTCATCGCGCCGGACTTCGCGCGCATGCTGGACGAGCGTTTTCAGGGCGACTATCCCAAGCCCAGGCTGACCCTCGAAGGGGACGCGCTTGTCTTGCCGCGGGAGCCACTGACCCGTGAATGGACACGCGGCTCCCCGACGCTCGGCGGATTCGCCGGCAACCTCGCCCTTCGGGAGCTTCTCCTGCGCCTCGGACGACAGCTCGGGAAGGGCGGAAGGCCGGCGCTGGAAGTCGCGGCGGTGGACGACTACCGAGCCCTGGGGGAGGCGCTCCTGCTCGATCTCAAGCGGCTCGTCGAAGAGCGCGGGGGCCGCTTGGCCCTGGCCCACATCCCCCTGCGGGATCCCGGTGCGAGCAACCCCGACGCCCTGCTGAAATGGTTGGGGCCGTTCGCTCGATCGCTGGACCTCCCACTCATCGATCTGCGCGACGACTTCACGCACTTCGTCCCCGGCGAAGCCGCCTCGCTCTACCTTGAAGACGGGCACATGAACGCCTCGGGCAATCGCAGGATCGCCGAGCTCCTGCTCGCCCGGCTCCGGGAGCACTTCCCCGCCCTGGCGGACTGAGATTTCAGCGGGCCACGAAGCGCTCGTCTCTTCGATCGTCCACAAAATGGCGCAGGGCGCTGTCGAGAAAGTACCAGCCGTGGGGTGACACCCAGTCGCGACGGTACTGCTCTAGTTCAGGAAGCGTGTTCAAGGGCGGCGTGCTCCCGTCGCGAGACAAGATCTCGACGTGACAACCGAGCGTTGGAAACTCGGCCCGGGCGATCCCGGTATAGGCGGCCCGCTGATCGAGAACGGCCCCGTAGATGGCGTTTTCGTTGCCCATCCCGGTGCGATAGAGAAACGCCTCGGTCGGTGTGACGCTGACGATGAAGCGGGGCAACCGCGCGAGGGGTTCGAAGGCCAGCCTGCCGGCCCAGTACTCGACCCGCCAGCGGGGCTGAAAGACAATGCTGCCTATCATGTCACCCCGGACGTGCACGCTCTCGAACGGGAGTAACTCTTCGGGGCGGCCCAAGAGATACCAGCGCAAGGAGTTATTCGACAGCTGGTCCCCCCCCCCCGCCAGAAGCACTTCATCCGGAGGATCGAGATGCTCCGCGCAGAAGGCATAAAGATCCGCAAGCTCGGGGTGAGCTTCCAGCTCCCAGTCGACCGCTTCGTCCAGGCGGAAGTAGAGCGCTGCCGCCCCCGGCACGATGGCCAGGGCACAGGCCCCCGCAAGGAGGGTCTTGGCGCGGATCTCCGTGCAGCCCCTCGGCAGCGTCAAGCGCGCGACGAAAACACCGAAGACCGCCAGGGACAGGGCGACGAGCGAGCCACCGATGTAGCGGAAGAGATCGAGGTACTTCTCGGAAACGGAGAAGGGTGTGCCGGAAAAAAAATCCAGCGGCACCTGGGGACGCACACAACACGCCAGACCGACCGCCAAGAGCGCCGCTGACAGGCCCCATCCATACGCGGACCGGCGCAGATCGGTGGGCGAGGCGGCGTGCTCGAGCCAGGCTGCGGCCCTCCCCCACCAGCGCGGCAGCTGGATGGCGAAGAAGAGGAGAAACACCGGCGCTTCGACGATGTTGTAGCGGAAGTAAAAACGCCCGCGCAAGACGTAGAAGATCGAGGCGCAGAGCGCCCAAACCCAAACCGCCCGCAGCCCGGGCTCGCGCAGGCGGCGCGCGAGGGAGAGAAAGGCAATCATTCCTCCCAGACCCACCGCCAGCGAACTCGAATACTCGACAAGAAAAGTCGCCCCCGTGTCGCGCGCCGCCCGCGACAGGGAAGCCGGCAACGGGTGGCGCACACTGTCTCCGAGAGCCAAGAACTTCTCGGGATGGGCGAACCAGGCGACGACCATCACCAGGGCCGTCGCAAAGAGCGGCAGCGCTCCGGACCGAAAGAAGCGCGGAATGGAAAAGCGCGCGCGCCCGAGCTCGCACAAGCCGAGCGTCAAGGCCAGGAATCCACCGTGGTCGTACTTCGTCAGGATGGCGAGCCCGAGGGCGCAGCCCGCGATCCATGTCCGCTCCGCCGGATGCCCTTTTTCCAGCGACCAGAGGTAGGCGAGAAGCGCCAAGTAGGCAAAAAAGAGCGCGGTCGTCGCGATCAGGCTCTGGCCCGAGAACGTCAGGACATTCGGGGCCGAAAGCAGAAAGAAGGCTGCCAAGAGCCCGCTGGCCGCCGGTGTTTCCGGTGCCAGGCGGCGCGCGATCTCGAAGAACAAAAGAACCGTCCCGAACAACAACACGATCGAGGGCAAGCGCGCAGAAAAATCGCTGACTCCGAGCGCGAGGAAGAACGGCTGCACGATCCAGGCGTGCACCAACGGGTACCAACGCATGTGGGGCTGGACGGGCGGATGCCAGCGCTCGGGGAAATAGGTGTCGTGGAAGAAGGCACCGATGTCACCCTGCGCCAGATGGTCGTACAGGCGCAGCGCCTCGACCGCGTGCACGGCTTCGTCGGCATCCATCAGCCAATGCGTCGCGTACACCAAACGGCCCAGATACGAGCAGGCGAACACGGCCAGAAGAATCGCCAGCGTCCACGCGGCGCGCAGGCGAGTCTCGGCATGCCGGCGATCGAGCGCCTGGACGACGTCTTTGGAAACGATCTTCAACTAGGGGGCGTGGATTGAGCCAGGGCGGTCTGAAGTTGTAGGGGAGCATCCAGCTCCTTGGGCGGACCCAGGCTCGCAAACGTCCCAAAGCCCGTCACATCCGTGAAGACACGTCGCAGGTTGCCGCCCATGATCAGCTCGACCTCGGTCGGCGTAAAACCGCCTTGCAAGAGCGCTTCGATCAATACGCCGTAACCTGTCGCATCCTCCAGCCCCTGGGGTCCACGCTCGATGCCGTCGAAGTCCGAGCCCAGGGCGACGTGCTCGGCTCCAACGATCTCGACCGCGTGCACGATGTGCTCGACCAGGCGTTTCAGGGGCATTGGTTCGGCACCGCTACGCATCACCTCCTGGGCCGACAGATTGCGCTCGGCCTCCGTCTCTCCGGCTCGTTTCAGATAGGTCTCGGTCTCCCGCACACGAGCCTCTTCGGCTCGCGCATCGCCATCGAGAAAGCCCGGGTGAAAGACGATCCCGCACACTCCGCGGTTCCTTGCGAGCGTCCGCAGCTGATCGTCGGTGAGATTGCGGGGATGGTCGTGCAGCGCTTTGCAACCGGAGTGGCTGGCGATCACCGGAGCCGCGCTGGCGTCGATCACGTCGTAGAAAGCACGCTCGCAGGCGTGGGAGACGTCGACCAGCATCCCGTACACGTTCATGCTTTGGACGACCTGGCGGCCGAACTCGTTGATGCCCGGCGGCACACCGGCTCCCGCTCCCTCCTGACAGGAGCGGATCCAGGGCAGGTGGTTGTTCCATACGAGCGTCATCCCGCGCACACCGTACTCGAAGAACCATTCGAGCTTTTCGAGGTTGCCTTCGATGGCGTGACCCCCTTCGATGCTGGCGATGCCGCCGATCAAGCCTTCCCGCCGCGCTTCGTTCAGTTGCTTGGCGTCACCGACGAGTCGGAAACGATTCGGGTGTCGCCGCCCCAGGTCGTGAACCGCGTTGAGCATCTCCGCCGCACGCTCGAATGAAGACTCCAAGTAAAGCTCCGGATCGACCCACAGGACACTCACCCAGACCCCCACTCCTCCCTCGGCCGCGCGGACGAGATCGAAGTGACCCGGCCCGCGCACGCCGAGGTCGTGCCCCAGGTCCACGGCGCGTCCGATCGCGTCGACGTGGGCATCGAAGACGACGCCGCGTCCGACGAGATCGCGCGCGATGGGGGAGAGCTCGGAGGGGGTATGCATCGCCCTATGGAACCCGCTCCCCCGCAGTCTTGGAAGCCACAGGGGTGGAAATCAAAACTCCCGGGAGAAAATCGCGGCATTACGCGCCTTGCACCGGGCGGCGGTGGGTCGATCCACCTCGAGTCGAATCCCGGCAAGGGCACGGCTTTCGGGGTCACACGACCGTTCGAAGCCGAGGGGCGGCGCACCCTGTCAACCTGACAGCCCGCCCGAGCACCCCCTTTTTTTGGCTGCCACTTTGACAGAGCTAGCGGGTCCCCGGGGAGCGCAGGAAGGGCGCGGGCGCGGTGGGAGCTGGATCGCAAGCTTCGGCACACCCTTTGCTCCACGGGGCCTGGATCGCGCTCCACGAGGGCTCTTCCGTTGATTCAAACCCGCCGTTTTTTACTCGCCGACGACGATGCCGAGGTACGCCTCGGGGTCGCCGATCTCTTGTCCGATCTGGGCCTGGAGTTGCTCCATGCCCAGACGGGCCTGGAGGCCGTCGAGCTGGGTCGTCGCGGGGACGTTCACGGTGCGCTCTTCGATATGCACATGCCCGGATGCACCGGGACCGAGGTCATCTCGATCCTGCGGCAGGAGCGAATCGAGCTTCCCTGCCTCGTGTACTCGTGCCGCTGGAGTCCGGGACTCGAACAGTCGGTCCTGGCCGCTGGCGCGATGGCCTGTTTGAAGAAGCCGGTCGAACCGGACCTCCTACGCCGCGCCGTGCGCGAAGCACTTGGGCTCGGACCGGAAAACCACAACTAGAAAATACACCGTCGCCCGAACGACATCAGGGGGGAGGCGACGGACTCCAACCAACGAACCCCGAACAACACTTTCAGAGAAAAAAAAGAGACGACGATGGCAACCAAGACCAAAGCCAAGCTCAACCTGCGCCCCCTCGGCGACCGTGTTATTCTTCAGCGCGCCGAAGCCGAAGAGAAGACCGCCGGCGGCATCCTGCTCCCCGAGAGCGCCAAGGATAAGCCCAAGCAAGGCAAGATCGTGGCTTGCGGCGAAGGCCGCGTGCTCGACAACGGCGATCGCCTCAAGATGAACGTCAAGAGTGGCGACCGCGTCCTCTTCAGCTCCTATGCCGGCACTGAAGTCAAGCACGAGGGCGACGAGTACCTGATCATGAGCGAGTCCGACATTCTCGCGATCATCGACTGACCGATTCGGTCCCCAAACCACCAAAGACCACCAGCTCTCAATACTAAGGAACCGAGTTTCGATGGCTAAACAGATCAGCTACGACTCTGAGGCCCGTGAGCACATCCGTACAGGAGTGAAAAAGCTCGCACGCGCCGTCAAGGTCACTCTCGGCCCCCGCGGCCGCAATGTGATTATCGAGAAGTCCTTTGGTAGCCCCACGGTTACCAAGGACGGCGTCACTGTCTCGAAAGAGGTCGAGCTCGAAGACCCCTACGAGAACATGGGCGCCCAGCTCGTCAAGGAAGTCGCCTCGCGCACATCCGAGGGTGCCGGTGACGGCACCACCACGGCTACGGTCCTCGCCGAAGCCATCTTCGAGCAGGGACTTCGCAACGTGACCGCCGGCGCAAGCCCGGTCGATCTCAAGCGCGGCATCGACAAGGCGGTCAGCGCCACGACGGCGCACCTCGAGACGCTCTCCGAGCCCATCAAGGGTCGCGAGGACATCGCCAAGATCGGCGCCATCGCCGCCAACAACGACCAGGACATCGGCTCCATCCTGGCGGAAGCCATGGATCGCGTCGGCAAGGACGGCGTGATCACGGTCGAGGAGGGCAAGAGCCTCGAAACCGGCGTCGAGTGGGTCGAGGGGATGCAGTTCGACAAGGGCTACCTCTCCCCGCACTTCATCACCGACCCCAAGAACATGGAGACCGTCCTCGAGGACGCCTATGTCCTGATCCACGAGAAGAAGATCTCGTCGATCAAGGACATGATCCCCATGCTCGAGGAGGTCATGCGCTCAGGACACCCCCTCTGCATCATCGCCGAGGACATCGAAGGTGAAGCCCTCGCGACCCTCGTGGTCAACCGCCTGCGCGGCTCCTTCCCCTGCGTGGCCATCAAGGCCCCGGGTTTCGGCGACCGTCGCAAGGCCATGATGGAAGACATCGCCACCCTATGCGGTGGCAGCGCCATCATGGAGTCCACCGGTCAGACCCTCGAAACGGCCAAGATCTCCGACCTCGGTCAGGTCAAGAAGATCATCGTGACCAAGGACAACACGACGATCATCGAAGGCTCGGGCAGTAAGAACCAGATCAAGGGTCGCATCGAGCAGATCAAGAACGAGATCGAAAACACCTCCTCGGACTACGACAAAGAGAAGCTCCAGGAGCGCCTCGCCAAGCTCGCCGGAGGTGTCGCCCAGATCAACGTGGGTGCCGCAACCGAGTCCGAGATGAAGGAGAAAAAAGCCCGCGTCGAGGACGCCCTCCACGCCACCCGCGCCGCGGTCGAAGAAGGCATCGTCCCCGGCGGCGGCATCGCCCTCCTGGGTGCCCAACAAGTCATCGACTCACTCGATCTCGACGGTGACGAACTGATCGGCGCCCGCATCGTGCGCCGCTCCATCGAAGCCCCCATCCGCCAAATCGCCGAGAACGCAGGCCAAGACGGCGCTGTCGTCGTCCAGAACATTCGCAACGAGGGCGCCTTGGCTCACGGCTACAACGCCGCCACCGACACCTATGAAGACCTCGTCAAGGCGGGCGTCATCGACCCCAAGAAGGTGGTCCGCATGGCGCTGCAAAACGCCTCTTCGGTCGCAAGTCTCCTCTTGACGACCGACGCCCTGGTCAGCGAACTCCCCGAAAAGGGAGAGGAAAAGGTGCACGCGCATTAGCGCATGACCTCCAACCCGTCCCGCTCCCACCGGGACGGCCATTGCCTTCACTCTGACTTCCAGTTTGTTGCCCGGGGCCGTTGGTGCTTGCACCAACGGCCCCTTTTTCGTCGGGATCAGTTCAGGAGTCCTTCTCTTGCGGTTGACTCTGCACGGTCGATTCCGGTGTCAGACCGGTGCGTGTCTTCTCGTCCGGACCGCATGCCTTGTCGATCGGCTGGAGACTTCCCGGTACCTGAAACCGCTCAAGCCTGGAACAGCCGCCCGCGGATCCGGTCTGTGAAGTCGCCCATGGCGTTTCGCGTATCCACAATGATCGCCGCGTTTTCGGCGATCAGGCCGTAGTCGAATGCCCGGTGGGCGGTGGCGATGACCACGGCGTCGTATGAGGAGATCGCCGATGCCGTCAATGCGACGCTGTCCAGCGTGAGATCGTACTTACGCACTCTCTTCGTCCTGGGGATATGGGGATCCGAGTAGTCCACCCGGGCGCCCAGGGATGCCATACGTTCTATGAGCACGAAGGACGGCGATTCCCGCGTGTCGTCGACATCGGCCTTGTAGGCCAACCCCAGGATCAGGATCCGGGAATTGCGGATGGCCTTGCCGTCCGCGTTCAGCGCATAGATCACTCGATCCACGACGTACTCAGGCATCCTGGTGTTGATTTCACCGGCCAGCTCGATGAAACGCGTGGCACAGCCGATCTCCTTGGCCTTCCAGGAAAGGTAGAACGGGTCGATAGGAATGCAGTGCCCTCCAAGGCCCGGGCCAGGATAGAAGGACATGAAGCCGTAGGGCTTGCTCGAGGCCGCCTCGACGACTTCCCAGATATTGACGCCGATCTTGTCCAGGATCATCTTCATCTCATTGACGAGAGCGATGTTCACGGAACGGAAGATGTTCTCCAGCAGCTTGGCTGCCTCCGCCACTTCGGCGGAGCTGACTGGAACGACCCGATCGATAGCTCGCTTGAAAAGAGAGGTAGCGATCTCGGTCGATGCTCGATCGACACCGCCTACGAGCTTGGGCGTGTCCCGCATAGTGTGCGACGACCTACCGGGATCCTCGCGCTCCGGTGAATAGGCCACGAAGTAGTCCTCACCCGACTTCAGCTGGGATCCGACGGATGCAGCCACATCCATCATGGCCTCTTGGAACACGTCGCGGGTCGTTCCAGGGTACGTGGTGGACCCCAGTACCACGAGTTGCCCGGCGCGGAGCTTCGCTCCGATGGCCTTCGCCGTGTTCACCACGTACTCGAGGTTCGGCTCC
The DNA here is from genome assembly GCA_002683825.1 of Planctomycetota bacterium. Taxonomy (GTDB): domain Bacteria; phylum Planctomycetota; class UBA1135; order UBA1135. Next base: position 107,951 of record NYUD01000072.1, on the reverse strand, counting down.
TGATGGTCGCCGAGGGGAGTCGGAACACACACGACGATGGCATCGGGCTCATCCAACCTGGAGAGGTCGGTGGTCGCCTGGAAGCGCTCGCTCTGCGACAGACGCTGCGCGAGATCGTCTCCGAGATGCCGGAGGTAGCTCCTCCCCTCCGCCAGATCGACGATCTTGCCTGGATCGACGTCAAAGCCGAGCACTTGAAGTCCGGCATCGTGGAAGACGCCAACGAGAGGAAGGCCGACGTAGCCGAGACCGATGATTCCAATTCGAGCATCCCCGCTCGCCAGCAGAGCGTGACTCGCAGCAAGTACCTCACTCACCGCAGATGCTTCTCCGACTCCCTATCCACCATCGGTAGCTCCATTCTCCCGAGAGGCGTTTGCTCGCTTCGCGACGGTCCTCTCCAGGCGCCGATGCCAATGGTACGGCGACGGCCTCAGGCGTGGAAGCCAATCACGTCGCTTTCGGGCCAGGTACGAGGTATCGCACGGAGCATTCCCAAGGCGCTGCAAGTCGAATCCGGGGCCGGCGTCCTTTATCGGCACGACTTGCCTCTCCACCCACCCGCACGTATCTTTCGCCCTCTGGATGCGGATGCGTCTCGCCATCACCATTCCCGCGCTCAACGAAGAGCAAAGCATTCGCGCCATCATCGAGCGATCGCTAGAGGCCCGAGCGGACATTCTCGAACGCACGGGGCTCTCGAGTTTTGAGATCACGGTCGTTTCGGACGGCTCGACCGATCGCACGGCGAGCATCGCCCGGGAGTACAGCGATCGCATCCGGCTGATCGAATTTCCGAAGAACCGGGGCTATGGGGCGGCGATCGTCGCGGGCTGGCGGACATCCCAGGCGGAGCTCCTGGGTTTTCTCGACGCCGACGGGACGTGCGATCCTCGGTTTTTTGGGGACCTGGTTCTGGCTCTGGAGGAAAAGGGGGCGGACATCGCCCTGGGGTGTCGACTGCACAAGAACAGTCACATGCCTGCGCTGCGTCGCGTGGGCAATCGCATCTTTGCGTGGATGTTGTCGGTGTTTTCGCTGTCGCGGGTCCGCGATGTCGCCAGCGGGATGCGGGTCGTGCGACGCAGCGCTTTGAACGCCCTGTTTCCGCTCCCCGAGGGGCTCAATTTCACGCCGGCGATGAGCGCGCGCGCGCTCTTGAGCCGGGAGCTTTCGATCACCGAGATCGACATGCCCTACGAGGAAAGGGCCGGTCACTCAAAACTGCATGTGCTGCGGGACGGTTGGCGGTTCCTCAAGGTCATCCTGGAGACGATCTTTCTCTACCGGCCCAACCGGCTCCTGGGGTTCATCGCCCTCGGGCTCTTTGGCCTGTGCGCTGTGATGATGACTTACCCCACGATCTACCGCATGCAACAGGGCAAGTTCGAGGAGTGGATGATCTACCGCTTCCTGGTCAGCGTTTTGCTCTCTTCGGTGGCCGTGCTGATGATTTGTGTCGGTCACCTTGCGCGGAAGGCGGCAGACATCTCGCTCTCGAACGACCCCATCCGGGATCGTTATGCGAGCTCCGTCGGCAAATTCGTCCACAGCCGTGCGTTCTGGTTGCTCCCCATGTTGCTGGTTTTCTCCGGTGGAGCGTTCGTTTGGGATGCCTGGAGCGCATATCTGAAGACGGGTGAGGTGTATGAACACTGGTCCCGATTTGTGGCCATGATGTTCTTCATGACCTTGAGCGCGATCCTCGTGGCGACCAAGTTCCTGGACTACTGCCTGAATCTCTTGGCGGAGCGATTGGCGTACCTGCGACAGACTCGAGAAGAGGACAGCGCTTCGTGAGACCGCCGCGTGCGCTCTGGATCATCCTGCTGACTTCCTTGGCGCTCAAGTTGAGCCTCCTGGGCGTCGCTCAGGACGTACCGAACTTCGCCGACGAGCGTCAGTACATCGCCGCCGCCTTGACCATTGCCGACGACGGTGTACCCACCTACTCGAACCCTCAGTGGGATGAGGCCCACTACCCACCGTCCTATCCCTACCTGATGGGAGCGGTATGCCTGGTGTTCGGTCCCACGGGCCTCAGCATCACCATCCGCGTCTTGCAGATCCTGATGAGCACCGCCACAGTTTGGCTCGTCTTTCTGTTGGCGGAACGTTTGTTCGAGCGTCGAAGCGCGCTCCTCTCCGCCGGGGTGTGGGCCTTTTTTCCTACGGCCATCTGCTACACACACCTCTTTCTCGCGGAGACGCTCCACGCCGCCTTGGTCGTCAGCGTTGCGGTTCTTCTCCTGCCTGGCAACGGGAACCTGAACGGCAAGCGAGCCCTCGCAGCAGGAATCGTGGCGGGACTCGCCAGTCTGACGCGCAGCATCTTCCTACCGCAATCGCTTCTCATCGGCGCCTGGATTGCGCTGTGGGGCACGGTGAACCGGAAGGATCGGCGTCGTCGCCTGCAACTCTGCGCCGTTTTCCTCGGCGGTCTCATCACGGTCATCCTGCCCTGGTCGATCCGCAATACGCTCCGCTACGAACGCTTCCTGCTGATCGACACGGGCGCGGCCAACGTCTTACACCTCAACTGGAACATGACCGAGCCATGGAACCAGGACATCGGTTTGATGGGCCGCTATCAGCGCCAAAGCAAAGAGGCAAAGGCCCTGGGGATCCAGCGCCGGCGGCGCTTCGTGCCCGAGGACCCCGCGGACATCGTGGCCCTCCATCAGGGGGAGATCCGCCTGGCTCTGGACTGGTTGAAGCATCATCCCCGACTCTTCGCCCGCCATTCCATCCAGCGCGCGGCCGAATTCCTGAATCCCACGTCGATGCTCATCCACCGCCTGCGCAGGGGCGACTACGGCGACCCTCCAGGCATCCTCGAGGAAACGCTGGTTCTCTCGGTGCTCATCAGCACCATGGCCCTGATCGTGCTCGGTCTGGCGGGAATGTCTCTCGCGTCCGTTCGAAGCGAGCACGCCTTGGTCGCGATTCTCTTCCTGAGCACCCTCGTGTCCGGCGCGCTCCTGATGGCCATCACGCGCTATCGCTTCCCGTCGATGCCCCTCTTGATACCCTTCGCAGCACACGTTGCCTGCAACTGGCGTACGCTCCCCGGGCCGCGTCAAGCCCCGTTTCGCTGGGGCATCGCGACCGTGAATTCACTGCTGGTGCTGTGGATTTTTGTCATTTACGTGCCCTACAACTACCCGGGCTAGAAGCACTACTCCGCATACCCTAACGCCCGCAGAGCCTCGAGTTGCTCCTTCGAAACCGTCGGTGCGACCTTCGGTGCCGAGAGTTTCATTCCTTTGGCATAGGACGAGGGCACTCCCGCGGGATCGGGGTCGGATCGAATCAGCTGTTCGAGCAGCGCCGAGGCCTCGGACCCTTGCCAATCACGGGCCGTGCCCTCTCCGGGATCCTCACGCAGGTCGTAGCGATAGCGCAGCGGTATCAGGCGCTTCTCCCCGGAAACCGCGGCCACCCACTTGCCGTCCCCCTGTCTCGCACCGCGCCACTGCATGTCCACCAGGGAAGCCTCGAAGAGAACGATGCGATTCGGGTCGACCGCGGAACCGAAGCGCAGATCGACCCCACGCCCCCCGGCGATCCCACGCCCCCCCGCAAAGGCAAGGATGGTGGTGGCCACGTCGATGCCCGAGACCAGGCCCTGCATGCGGCCTTTCTCGACACCCGGCCCGCGCAGCAAGAGCGGAACGTGAACGATGTCCTCGTAAACGTGGAAGCTGTGATGGAACCAATGCTCTCGGTCGGCCATCGTCTCCCCGTGGTCCGCCATCAACAGGATGAGCGCCTGGTCGGGATCCTGGTTGCGGGCGTAGCCGTCGAGAAATCGGTCGATCTGGCGATCCACATAGCGAATTTCGCCGTCGTAGCGATCGATGTACTCCAGCGCGTCCTCGACCCCTTCGAGCCGCGTAAAGGGCGGGATTCGGTCGAGCTGGACCGGTAGGCGCCCCTCGTGCTCGAAGGCCTCCGCAAAGGGGCTCGGCGGTTTGTACGGACCGTGTGGGTCGATGTAGTGCACCCAGAGAAACAAGGGGCGGGTCCTGTCCCGCCTGCGAGCCAACCACAGCAAAGCCGCGTTTGTCGTCGTCTCGGCATTGCGCTCGAACACCCGGCGCTTGGACTCGCGTCGATCCAGAAAATCGTCGTAGTGGTCGAAACGCCCGGCAAAGCCGATGGCCTCGTCCGTCAGGACCATGTTCGAAACAAAGGCAGCGGTCTTGTAGGAGGGCGGAAGCAGGTCCGGAACGAGCGCCACGTCTTCGGACAGGAGTTGAAAGAACAAGCGCACACCATGTTCCTGGGGGAGCTTTCCGCTCAGCAGACTGACGACGCTCGGGGACGTGGAGGCCTCGGCCGAGTAGGCGCGCTCGAATATGGCCCCATCTTGAAACCACTCGTCGATACCCGGTGTGGTCCCACGTCCATACCCGTAGAGGCCGAGATGGTCGGACCGCAGCGTATCGATCGTGATCAACACGATGTCGCCCGAAGGAGCGTCTTGCCGTGACGAACAGGCTCCCAGGAGCGCCAGAACAGCGAGCGAAGCCGCGCCGACCATCAACCCCTTCCTTGCCACCGGCGGATTCTAGCACAGAGCTCTTCTGCCACCCGGGGTGCCCCGTCACAGAAAAAGCAAGGTGGCGTACAATGGACTCCCATGCTCAGCGCTCCGAAGCACCTTCTCTTCGCCGGGATCCTCGCGCCTCTCTGCCTGGCTTCCATCGGCACGGCCCAACGCGGTTTGGCGCCCCACGATCGCCCCGGGGCGAGGGCCGACAAACCGGACGTGCTGCTGCTGGTGATCGACGACGTGGGCTGGCCGGACCTCGCCTCGGTTCCCACTCCCAACATCGACGCCATCGCGGAGGTGGGCGTCAGCTACGACCGCTTCTACTCGATGCCGTCCTGTTCGCCGACGCGCTATCAGATTCTCTTCGGCCGCTACGGGCGCCGCGACGGCATCGGACGGATCGTCACGTCGTACCTCCCGCCGGCGCCCGACAACCCGACGCCGCATCACGAGTTGCTCTCCCTTCCCAAGGTCGCGAAGTCCCTCGGCTACAGGACCGCCATGATCGGCAAGTGGCACCTGGGACGCGATTTTCTGGCGTCGACCCTGGAGGTAAGCCCCCACCTGCACGGCTTCGACGTATTCCGCGCGGGGGCCATCGCCAACCTCGGCGGCGGGGGTGGATCGGGCTACTTCGACTGGCTACGGGTCGATGACGGCTTCTCAGATCTCACGACGGAATACGCCACGAGCGCCCAGCGCGACGAAGCGGTTCGCTGGTGGATCGAGACCGATGCTCCCCGATTGATGGTGGTCAATTTCAGCGCGCCCCACGGGCCCTACCACGCTCCCCCTCCGGAGACCCTGCCTCCCGGATGGCCGGTGCCCACGACCGCGCGCGAACGCTTCGAAGCCATGATCGTGGCCACCGACGGCGCGATCGGAGAGATCATGAAAGAGGTCGATCTGGAGAGCACGCTGGTGTTCTTCATTTCCGACAACGGCACTCCCCGGGGAGTGGCTCCCAACGGTGGTGGTGGCGCCGGTCCGACCGATCCCCTGGGGCGGCACAAGAACACGACCTACGAGGGCGGGATTCGCGTGCCCCTGATCGTCGCGGGACCGGACGTGGCACCGGGTGAACGCAGCAAGATCCTGGTCAGCGCGGTCGATATCGTCCGCACGGTGGCCGATCGGTTGGGGGTCGAGCGCTTCCAGGACGGTGCGGAGGACTCCATCTCCTTCTCGCAGAACCTGCGCGCTCCGAACATGCCCGGCGAGCGCGAGTGGGCCTTCGCCGAGCAGTACGACCTGGAGAACGACGATCGCGCCGTGGTCACCAGGCGCTACAAGTTGCGCGTGTTCAACAACCGCCGAGCGATCTACGACCTGCAGACCGATCCGAACGAAGAGAAAGGGATCCTTCTCTCGGACCCGCGCTACCCGGAACTGCTCGCCTCGTTGCAAGCGATCCTGCTGGACGAAGTACCCCTGCGCAAGTGAACGGGAACGTACGGTGTGCGCCCCGATTCAGTCGCGCCTGAACAGTTGCATGGCGCGCTCGATCTCTTCCTTGCTGAGATCCCGGCGAACCGTGTGTGTCTTGGGGTCGTAGATGGAGACCTCTCTCTTCGCCTTGTCGTAAAGGAAGTAGAGCCCGGTGTCGGGGTCCTGGACCTGCGAGGGTTCCTCATCGGCCTCTTCGGCCTCTTCGGAGACCTCCTCCTGCGCGACAGTCTCGGAGGCTTCCCCCGCCTGTTCCAGGGGCATGACGAAGTCCGCCAGCCAGACCTGTGATGTGCCCTCGGCGTCGCGCTGGCACGTCCACATCATCCGCGAGGCGTCGTTGTTGAACACGGGCAGGCCGTCGAACTTCTCCGCATGCGTGATGCGACGCCGGCGCGTGCCGTACTTGGTCGGTCCCCCATCGGTCCCCGGATCCGCATCGACGACGAAGACCTCGTAGTTCTCGTGGCCCATCTGCGAGGTCGCGTAGACGAGATAGCGCCCGTTCGGATGCCAGTAGGGAGCCCAGTTCACATGGACGTTGTCGGTGAGCTGAAACTCGCGCTCGACTCCGGTGACGTTGCCGTGGGCATCGAAAGCCAGCTCGGCAACGAATATCTGCAGGAGATCGTCGCCCCGGCGATCGGAGCGATAGCACAGCCGCTTCCCATCGGGCGAGAAGAACGGCCCGCCGTCGTAGCCCTCGCTGCCGGTCACCACCACGCGCTTGCCGGAGGCGAAGTTGAGGATCAGGAGGTCGCCGCCGCTGCTGCCCTCTTCGACCTCGTGCTCGCAAAAAACCATGTGGCGCCCGTCGGGCGCGACGACGCATTCGGCGAGGTAGGCGTCGGGGTCGGCCACCAGGCGCTCGAGGTTCGCCGCCGTGCCGTCCGCCCTGGAGATCTCGCAGCGCACGATGTCCATCTCCTGGGGAAACTGCCAGACATAGCGGCTGGAGTTGCGCTGATAACCGGTCCTGTCAGGATTCCGCGGCGGAACGAGGGTCGATCCGAAGATCACGACGCCGGGCTCGGTCGGATGGAACCAACCGCACGTGTTCGAAGAGCCCGGAGGGCTGAGGCGTTTGATGTTGTCGATCCCGCGCACGCGACCGCCGCCGACCACGAGGTCCGCGACGTACATCTGATAAAAGGCCTCCTCGAGCTTGGGGTTCTTCTTCTTCTCGATGGCCTGGAAGATGATCTGTTTGCCGTCCGGCGAGAAGTAGGACTCCCCCGCCTTGCGAAAGCGCTCCGAGGAAGTCAGCTGGATGTGGTTTTCCAGAATTCCACGCTCGTCCTCTCCCCACGAAGGCACGGCCAGGTCGTCCGAAATCAGCGCAGGCGAGGCCGTGGCGCAGGCACCGGCCAGGGAAACGAGGAGGAGGGATTGGAAGCGCATTTGGAAGGAGGTTTCGACTGGTGAGTCCGTGGAATTGCGCGGAGTTTACTTCACGCGGACCCCGGGTCAATCCGCATCAATCCAGGGGCACGACGTAGTCGTAGTAACCGACGAACATTTCCTCGAAGGTCTGGTCGCCCCAGTAGACCGGCTTGTCGGGATCGGGATTGTTCGGATTGTCAGCCGAGTTGTCGAAGTGGCCGATGCAATCGAGCCTCGTCCCCGCCGGAAACGGCTTGGGATCGGCGAATGTGTAGGACTCCTGCCAGTTGAAGTCGTAGTCTGCAAAGAGAAGCTCTTCGCTCGTTCCATCGGGGTAGTGGGCGATGAACTGGAAGTCCTTTCCCCGGGTGTGCATGTGCGGGAAGAGCGTGAGGATGCCTGTGTCTTCCTTGAAGACGTGCGAGCTGCGGACCTCGTGGTTTTTCGCTCCGGCCGGAATGGTGAAGCGGCGGTTGATGGCGGCGTCCGAGACCACCTCGAAGACCGGCTCCTCGTCCGCGAAGATCAGGGCGACGGAGGAACGGTCAAAGCGCTCCTTGCCGTTCGGCGTGTAATGTACCTGGAAGACGAGCGATGCCCCGGCGGGAAGGAGTTTGGCGTAACCATCCGGGTACAGGGAAGGCGTGTCTCCGGGAACCGCGACCGCAAAAAATTGCAGAAGGCCCCGGCCGCGAGGATTGAACTTGCCCTTCTTGGGATCCTGGACCACGACGAGCACGTGGTGGACGACGTCGGGCGCACCGGATCGCACCTCCATGCCGCAGACCCAACGATCCTCGGGGAAGTGGGTCTCGGCATAGAAGTACTCGTAGTCGATCACGCCATCGCGCGCGACGCGATACCCCTCTTCCGGCAGCTCCTCATCGTTGGAGAGCCATTTCTCCATCGAAAAAACGGCGTCCGGCTTGCCGATGCTCCAGGTGTCGGCCCATTCCTTCGGTTGGAGCTCGTCTTGCTTGTCGCCGCGCGGCATGCCGTTCTTGACCCAGTTCTGGATCGTTGTCTTTTGCTTGGCACTGAGGCTGCGCTCGTTCTCAAACACGCCATGGAAACGCTCGGCCGCATTCCACGGCGGCATGCGTCCTTCCTCGACCACCGATGCGATCATCTCGGCCCAACCGCGCGCCTGCTCGTAGGTCTGCAGGGCGAAAGGACCGACCTGGCCGGGACGGTGACATGTCTCGCATTTCTCCCTCAGAATCGGAGAGATGTCCCGCGCCCAGGTGACGGCTTCCGTCTCGATGTGCTTCTCGGCATTCGATCCGTTGCCGACCATGGCGGTGAGTAAGACGGGAAAGGGGAGGAGCCAGGAGAGCTTCATGGGCGGGCCGAGAGAGGGTGTTGCGGCAAGGGTCCGCGGTGGGACTGCGCAAACAGTTGACCCAGGCGTACTCGAGATTTTCCGGGGTCGACAGCACATTTTCAGCAAAATCCCACGACTTCGCCCGGGATCGCAGCTCTGGAGCGCATAGCCTCGCTTAACCTTGGGCGCTTCCTTCGCCCCCCCCCTCAGCCACCATGATCGCCACCCCCCGAACACGGTTCCGTGTCCTGATGGTCCCCCTCGCCCTGGTCGTGTCCGGTCTCGCCGGCGCCCAGGCTCCCCCCGGGTATTACGACACGGTGGACACCGCGACCGCGGCCAACCTGCGCGCGACCCTGCACGCGATCATCGACGACCACACGCGCTTTCCCTACACCTCCTCCTCGACGGACACCTGGGACATCCTCGAGATGGCCAACGAGGATCCGAACAACGCGTCGAACATCCTCGACGTCTACCGCAACGAGAGCTTCGCGAAGGAGGGTGGTGGCAACAGCTTCTACAACCGCGAGCACACCTGGCCCAAGTCCTACGGCTTTCCCGACGACGGCAGCACGATCTACACCTATTCGGACTGCCACCAGCTGTTCCTGTGCGACAGCGGGTACAACTCATCGCGCAGCAACAAGCCCTACCGAAACTGCTCGCCCTCGTGCACCGAGAAAACGACGGTCTTCAACTTCGGCCAGGGTGGCGGGAGCGGCGTCTATCCCGGCAACTCCAACTGGACCAGCGGTTCGTTCACGCAAGGGACGTGGGAGACCTGGGCCGGGCGGCGTGGGGATGTGGCGCGCGCGGTGATGTATGTAGACGTCCGCTACGAGGGCGGGATCCACGGTGTCACGAACGCACCCGAGCCGGATCTGATCCTGACCGATACCGAGAGCCTGATCGAGAACTCAAACACCGGCCAGAACGAAAGCGTCGCCTACATGGGCATGCTGTCGGTGATTCTGCAGTGGCACCAGGAGGATCCACCGGACTCCCTCGAGATGATCCGCAACGACGTCGTGTTTTCCTTTCAGGGCAACCGCAACCCGTTCGTCGACCATCCCGAATGGGCGGACTGCCTGTACGGCGGCGCGTGCGGCGGCGGCGACGCCACTCCTCCCGCGGCCCCGACCGGATTGATCGCGATCGGCGGCGACTCCACCGTCGATCTCAACTGGAGCGACAACCCGGAGCCGGACCTCGCGGGCTACGACGTGCTGCGCGCCAGCGTCTCGGGCGGTCCGTACGTGCGCTTGAACGCCAATTTGCTCACGACCAGCCTGTACAGCGACGCCTCGGCCGTGAACGGGATGACGTACTACTTTGTCGTGACCGCCTCGGACTTCTCGGCCAACGAATCGGCTGCAAGCGCCGAGGTCTTCGCCACGCCCCAGGCCGGCGGAGGGCCGCCCTCCGGTGACCCGTGGATCAACGAGTTCCACTACGACAATGCAGGCGCCGACACCGGCGAGTTCATCGAGATCGCGGGGCCTGCCGGCCTGAACCTGAGCGGCTGGACGCTCCACGGTTACAACGGTAACGGGGGGAACACGTACAACTTCATCGACCTGTCCGGCCTGATCCCCGACCAAGAGAACTGCGTGGGGACCCTTTCCTTCAGCTTCACCGGGCTTCAGAACGGTTCGCCCGACGGGATGGCCCTGGTGAGTCCCTCGAGCGTCGTCGTCGAGTTTCTGAGTTATGAAGGCGCGCTGACGGCGACGGGCGGTCCCGCCTCGGGCATGACCTCGGTCGACGTCGGGGTGAGCGAATCCTTCACCACGCCGATCGGCTTCTCGCTGCAGCGCGGCGGAACGGGCGGTGCGGCGGCCGCCTTCACCTGGCAAAGCGAGCTGGCGGCAACGCCGGGTCAACCGAACACGGGCCAGACCCTCGACGGCTGCACGGCCGGCCCACCGGCGGCCCCCACCGGCTTGCTCGCGATCGGTAACGATGGCGAGGTCGGGCTCGTCTGGAACGCCAACTCCGAACCGGATCTGGACGGCTATAACGTCCATCGCTCGATCGTTAGCGGCGGCCCGTACTCGCAGGTGAACGGCGCGCTCGTGGGGGGCACGGCGTATGACGATAGCGCTGTCGTCAACGCCACGACCTACTTCTACGTGGTCACGGCCGTCAACCTCTCCGGCATGGAGAGCGCGGTCAGTGCCGAGTCGGAAGCGACCCCCGCCGACATGACCGCCCCCGCCGCCCCCATTCTGCTGATGGCGCTCGCGAGCGACGGCCAGGTCGCCCTGGACTGGGCCGACAATACCGAGCTCGACCTGCTGGGCTACGACATCCATCGCTCGACGACCTCCGGTGGGCCCTATCAGAAGCTCAACGGCCTGGCGCTTGCGACCAGCGACTACCTCGACCAGGGGCTCTTGCACGGCACGACCTACTTCTACGTCGTCAGCGCCAGCGACCTCGCGGGCAACGACAGCCCGTTCAGCCTGCAGGTCGAAGCGACACCGCTCGACACGACGCCTCCGCTCGCTCCGCGAAGGCTCCCGCCGTCCACCCCGGTCATCGTATGGTGATACGGAGCCAGGCTCGATCTCCCATACAAGCAAGCCCGGCTCGATTGTCCAATCCAGATCAACGGCGACCAGTTACACCGTCGCCGGATCCTGTCGGCGATGCCTCGGCGATCTCGACAGGACGGGTCTCGAGCGCAGATCAGGCAGCCATGGCCTCATGAATCATCGGCGACTCCTCCCCATGGTTCGCGCTACTGCAACCGCGCGGCAGAGGTCCTTCTACAGGACCTCCAGGTCACGTTTGGCTGGGGTTCGAATTCCGCTCCTCTGACTCCGGACAAACGAGCTCGGCTCCAAAGTTTGGGAGATCGAGCCCGACACCGTATACACATCTTCAATGGAATCCACCGACACGACAAACTCGATTCTGGAGCGCCTGGCTCAGGTCGAACCGGACGCCTTGGCGCTGGAAGAAACGCCCGAGCAGAGGAAGATCCTGACCGATCGCGTGTTCGCGTTTGCCGACGGACTGCTCGACGGCCTAGCCCAACGTCCGGTATGGAGCGGCGCACCGGGCGCGCGCGACGATCTGCTCGCCCAGGGGATTCCGGAAGAGCCGGCCCATCTCGACAAGGTGATGGACCTGATCGTGCGCGAGATCGACGGCCCCGGGCTGCAGCCGGCTTCCGGGGGACACCTGGGCTACATCCCCGGCGGAGGCATCTACCCCGGTGCGCTGGGTGACTACATGGCGGCGGTCACGAACCGCTATGCCGGGGTGCACTACGCCAGCCCAGGCGCGGTGCACCTCGAGAACATGCTGCTGCGCTGGCTGTGTCGGCTGGTGGGTTATCCCAGGCAAGCGCTGGGAACGCTGACCTCCGGGGGGTCGATCGCAACCCTCGTCGCCGTTGTCGCCGCCCGGGACGCCAAGGAGATCAAGGCCGACCGGATCACACGTTCGCCCATCTATGTCACGGATCAAACCCATCACTGCGTCGCCAAGTCGATCGCCATTGCGGGGCTCGGAGAAGCCCCGTTGCGCAAGGTAGCGATGACTCCACGTCATCGGATGGACGTCGACGCCTTGCGGCGCACGATCCGAAGCGACTGCGAGCAGGGACTGCAACCTTTCATGCTGGTCGCTTCCGCGGGCACCACCGATACGGGGGCTCTCGATCCGCTGGCCGAACTGGCCGACGTCGCGCAAGCGGAAGGGCTTTGGTACCACGTGGATGCCGCTTACGGCGGGGCCTTCCTGCTCCTGGACGAGATGCGTCCCCGCTTTCAGGGCATCGAAGCGGCAGATTCGGTGGTCATCGACCCCCACAAGGGGCTCTTCCTGCCCTACGGAACCGGAGCTGTCATCGTTCGCGAACCCGACCACATTCGCGCGAGCCACGGGCTACGCGGTGTGTACCTGCAAGACGCAGGCGATCTTTTCGACGAGCCTTCTCCGGCGGACCTGTCACCCGAGCTGACACGCCACTTCCGCGGCCTCCGCATGTGGTTGCCGATTCAAGTGCACGGTCTGGCTCGATTCCGCGCCGCCCTCGAGGAAAAACTGCTCCTCTGCCGCCTCTTCCACGAACGCGTCCGGTCGTTGGGCTTCGAGGTCGGCCCCGAACCCGACCTTTCGGTAACCATGTTCCGCTGGATCCCGCGCGACGGAACCGATCCGGCCGAGTTCAACCGCAGCCTACTGCAGGCGATCTTGGAGGATGGGCGCGTATTTCTGTCCTCAACCACCATCGATGGCGTCTTCTGGATCCGCCTGGCCGTACTGTGCTTCCGCACGCATCGCGACCGAATCGAGGCCGTGTTGGAGGTGCTGGAGCGCGAGATCCGTTGACGAAGACTCCCGACGGTTCGCCCTAATGCTCATACATTAAAGTCACTTACGTGAGGCCTGCAGGGCCCCCTTCGGGGCTCCTGATTCCTCCCGGAAGGCTATCCTCTCAGGTAATTTCTTGCCGGGCTCGATAGACGCGTCGTGGAACGCGTCTCGATCACGGGCGGTATGGATCTCCTGGCAGCCACCTGTGCGAACGACTTCTCGGTATGGGCGCTGCACCTTGCCGACGCGCCCTTCGCCACAGTGGGGCATTACATGGGCGGCGGTGCGATCTCAAAGATCGACACCGAGCAGTACATGTGGACCTTACGCCGACGCGGTGCCTGATTTCTCATGAACAAGGGGAAATGCCGTATCTGCGCGGGCGACGCGGTCCTGCCCTACGAGGGAAGAAACTCGATCTCTTTCATCAAGTGCCACTCGTGCGGTTACATCGTCGCATCCCCGATGCCTTCCGCCGACGTCCTGTCCGAGCTCTACGACGCCTCGCACTTCCGCTCGTCCCACCACCCCGAGCTAACCGAGAATCGCGAGTTTCTGGAACAGCGCAAACTCCAGTACATTCAGGATCGCGACCTGCTGCTGGGATTTACGAACAAGGGACGTTTGCTCGACTTCGGTTGCGGCAATGGACGGTTCCTGGAGACCTTCCCCGACTCTTTTGAAAAATACGGCTACGAATTCAACCGCACGACGACCGGGTACCTGAAGGAGCATGGCGGGTTCCGCCTCATCGATACGCAGAAGGAGCTCGGTGGGATCCGGAATGATTTCTTTGACGTAATCATTCTACGCGGCGTGATCGAGCACCTTATCGATCCGGGCGCAACCCTGAAGTTGCTGAGCAAAAAGCTGAAACCCCGCGGTACGCTGTTCATCTGTGCCACGCCGAACGCTGACAGCCCGTGTGCGCTGGTCTACGGAACGCGCTGGAACCAGTTCACGCCACCGTACCACCTGCACTTCTTCAGCCCGCGCACGCTCAGCCTCCTGGGAGCCCGCAACAGCCTGGCCATGATCGAGTGCCACTTCCCCTACCTCGGAACACCCTACGAAGACGAGCGGGGAGACTCGGACCGCTTCGTGCGCGATGCCGAGAATTTCCTCGACGGCCTTCCCCTGGATGCATCGCCTCCCTTCCCGGGCACGATGATGTCCTTGGTCTTCCGGAAGGTTCGCGTCTGATACCGGAAGAGCCGGCCTTTTGTGGTGTCGAGCGAATCGTGCCCTCAAGTTGCGCCCCCGGGGCCGAGGGGATGGCCGAATGCAGGAGCGGTGCGCCAGGCTCCAGGTGTTGCGACAACGCCTCCGCGTGATCTGTCGGACGCCCGCCCGGGTCCTCGGCGGCGGTGACTGGGGCGGAAGGCCGGGCGCTCTCGCGTAGACTCTGGGCCAGGTCCGGAGGTGAGAGACACGTTGATGGGAAATTTTTTCCAACTTGGATCGGCGCGGAGCGGGACAAATCGGAGCTCCTTGAAGTCTCGGCTCTGCGCAGGCGTCACCGGGCGCACAGCCTCAGCGGGGCTGTTGCGCTAATTCTCCTCCGGGTCGACAATCGACGCAGCGAAAGTTTTTCCGTGCCCGACCACAAAGACGAGATCAAGCCCTTCCGGCCTCCCGCCGCTCCCGATCTGACGAAGACCGCGCAGACGATCGCGCGGACCCGGGCTCAGCAGGACTACCAACGCCACCTGGTGCACCGCCGGGTGGTCGAGATCCCCCCCGCGAGCCGCGCTCTTTTCCTGGCGCCCCACCCCGACGACATCATCATCGGGTGCGGTGGCACGATTGTGAAGATGATCGACCGCGGGGTTTCCGTACGCCTGGCTTACCTGACGGACGGCCGCGCGGCCGCCGATGAAGCGGGCGAGAGCGCCATGGTCCACACCCGTGCCGAAGAAGCGCGCGGCGTCTCGGCTCAGCTAGGTCTTCCGGAACCGATCCTCGTCGGCTGGAACGAGCGCACATTCACGCGGCCGGAGAACGAGGAAGCGCTGGTCGAGCGCGTCGCGCAAATCCTCCAAGAAGTCGATCCCGATCACGTCTTCCTGCCCTTCTACGCAGATGTGCACGGCGATCACCGCTATGCGAACCACCTGCTCGCCCGGGCCCTACGCTCCTTGGGCAGCAGACCGGTGATCTGCGGCTATGAGGTCTGGTCCCTCGCACCACCGGGCATCGTCGTCGACATCACGAACGAGCTGGAAAAGAAAAAGGAGCTGCTCGCCATCTATCGCTCTCAGCTCGCGCTCCTGGACTACATGTTGATCGTCGAATCCGTAGCGCGCTTACGCGCCCCCCTGGCGCCAGGCGCAGCGGCGTGCGAGGTTTTTCACGCCTTGCGTGGCGATGCCTTCGTGGACCTCGTCGAGAGCATGGACCTGAAGACTCCGGAGTCCCTGCAATCCGAGGTGCTTCTCACCCCGCCGGAAACGATGCCGGCCGCCGAGGAAGTGGCCCGCTAGACCTAACTACCGCCGTAGCCGAGAGCCTCCAGTTCGGCCAGCGTCCGGGCCCGTTCGTCGTCCGACAGCGTCGGATACGTTTCCGGCGCCGCCTCCAGGAGTTGCAGCAGGAACTCCGCATGCCCTCGCGCCATTTCCTCCGGCCAGGAAGATTCGTCGAGGAGATCTTCGAGCTCGCCCGGATCCTCTCCAAGGTCGAACGCGGAGGTCAGTTCGCCCTTCAGAAGTTTCTCCGGCTCGGCATCGCAGAGAAGCTTGTGTTCCCCCTCGACGATGGACATGCGATGGTGCAGGCGCGTTTGCCAGAAGCCGAGAATCGGGCGGCTCTCGCTGGCGGTGAAGAGATCGACGCCGTGCCAGCTCTCCGCCGGAGCCACGCCGGCCAAACCTGCGATCGTCCGGGCAAGATCGACCAGCGAGGCGGCGGTCGGATTCCTGCCCGGAGCGAGCCCGGCTCCGTGGACGAAGAGCGGAATGCGCGTGGTCTCTCCCCATAGCGAGTTGCCGTGACCCAGCTTGCCGTGCTCGTAGAACCCTTCGCCGTGGTCGCTCGTGAACATCAGGTAACCCGGACGCCAGTCCTCCAGATGCCGAACCTGCTCCCACCACACGCCGAACTCTAGATCGAGATCGACCACCCCCTTGAGGTAGTACTCGTAATAGGATCGGGCGATCTCCTGACGCTTGTCTTCCGGCACATCGTCGTCGTCCTTGTGCTCGCGGTAGAGCGTTTTCTGGTAGGCGACGAACTCGTCACTCGATTCATCGGGACCGATGCGGTACGGCTCGTGGGTGCGGTAGGTCTGAACGAAGAGAAAGATCGGCCTTCCGTCGGCGTTGTTGAGCAACTCGAGGGCGCGCTCGAGCGTCACGTCCAGATTCCATCCGTCCGGTCCGGTATGCTCCAGGAACCAGTCGAAACCCTGGTTCATTTGGAAGCGGCGCGAAATATAGGCACCGTCGGTGACCGCAGCGGTTCGATAGCCGTGCCGGGCCAGCACCTCGGTTACGGTCAGAAAATCCCGGGGCAGGATGCGTTCGCGCATCGTCGCACCGTGCTCGGGAGGATGGAGGCCGGTAAAGAGCGAAGCCTGTGAAGGCAAGGTCCAGGAACTCGCCCCGAAGGCCTGCTCGAAGACGACGCTTTCGCGTGCGACCGCGTTGATCGAGGGCGCACGTTCGGGTGCCCCCCCATAGGCCTCGAGGTTGTCCGCTCGGAAGGTGTCCGCCAGGAACAGGACGATGTTCGGTCTCCGCCTGGCAATCGCCGCGCTCGAAGCGGGGTGCGCGGGACCGATCACCGGATCCATGAACGCCGTCAACGTCGGAGGTCCCTCTACGGTGAATTCGAGGTCGGCCTCCGCTCGCCCCTCGGCAGGCAGCGGCACGGTGATCCAGGCATCCGCGTCGGGGCCGGCCTTTCGCTCCAGCTCCCAGAGAGGCTCGCCATCCAGCGCAACTTCAAAACGAAAACGCGCCCCTGAATCGGCGTCACCACGGGCAGCGGCAAAGAATCGCAGCGCGCTATCCCGGGGTACGCGGGTTCGAAGGCGCCAGCTTTCGCTCGGCCACACGGGAAGTCCACGCCCGGAAACGCGGTCGTGCGCTATCTGAAGGCCGCGTTCCGTACGCTCGCCGCGAGGAACAAATTCGCGGAACGTCACGTCCGTGGGTCGGGACAAGCCCGCGGGCAAACGCATCGTCACTCGATCGCGCACCAGCCCGAAAGACCCCTGGAGCAGCTCATCCAGCTGCTCCGTTTTCCCAAAGGCGGTCGTTGTGACGGGTCGGTAGCTCAATTCTCGACCGGCGAGACTCATTTCAAGAACGCCGCCGGACACTCGGGAAAGCCCCGCCGCGAACGGGCGCAGGCAGGTGCGGCTCCCATCCTCCTCCAGCCTCCACGCCTCCGGGGGAAGGCTCCATTCGAGCCATACGCCCTCGGCGCCGGGGCGCACGGCGCACCCCAGGGCCTGCGACCAGCTCTCGAAATCCAGAAGCCGGCCCGGAGCCTCGGCTCGAAGTACGACCCACGGAGAACCCCCGTCCGCACCACAACCAAGCAGTCCCACCGCCGAAAGACCGAAGAACGAGTGGGACGCGATGCGTCGCAACCACGTCCTCATCCGAGCTCCCAGTGCGCCATGGGCTCCATCCGGCCACTGTACCTGCCGTGGACGCCTTCCGGCGAGCCGGAAGCGACCTCTCCTCTCAAGAATCGTCGCGGTGGGATCTACACGCCGCCTGTGGCTCACCAGGCAGAGAAGAACCCCATCAAGCTGCCGCGGCGATCGAACAGCCCGAAGCCCTGGAAGTCGGTCTCGATGCGCGATTGTTCGCAATGACGGCCGTGGATACGCTTCGATGAGAACCGTTCGTCGTTCTTCACAGAATCGGCAAGAAATGGAACTCGAACGCATCCAGGCGGCGTAGACAACCGGCCGGAACGCTGAATATACTCTCTGTGATTCCGATGCGGAAAGCCATCATCCGTGTGCTTGCCTGCGTCATAGGGGTGCTGGTCGCCACGTTGTCCGCAGAACTCGTAGTTCGTTTCGCGCGGCCCTACAGAGTCGACCAGGCCGGGAGTGAACTGAGGCTCTTTCAAGGCGACCAGGAAAGGGTCAGGAGTCTCTACACACTCGACCCCGAAATTCGCTTCCGACCGCGCCTGGGAAGTCGCCTGTACGACGAAAACGGCTTCATTCGCAACGAGTACTCCTTGGAGCGCGCCGATGACCGCGAACGGATCCTATTCATGGGCGACTCGGTAACCGTACGCGCAAAGATCATCGGTGCCCTGCGCGAGCTCTATGGAGAGGAGAGCTACGAATACTGGAACGGTGGCGTGACGGCCTACAACACGGCGCAGGAGGTCGCCTACTTCGCAAAATACACCTCGGTCGCCAAGCCGGACCACGTCGTTCTGACCTTTCACCTGAACGATTTCCTGCGAACACCGATTTCCTTCGTGGACTCGAAAGGGAGGATGCAGGCCATCACTCCCTTCAAGGACCTCACGAAATTCGATGCGTGGCTGTTTGCAAACAGCCACCTGTATCGATACTACGCCGGCGCAACGCGCGACTTCAGCCTCGGCGCCCCTCGTCGAGACATACAGCAGAGCCTGTTGAGACTGAAAGAACTGACCGCTGCGGAGGGAGCCCGCTTGAGCGTGATCGTGATGCCGTATCTAGAACCCGTCGAGGAGTGGCACAGCTTCTGGACGGCTCGCTACGAGGCGGCAATGGAAATCATGCGGGACGTCGGTGTGAGACACTTCACCTTGCTGGACAGCCTGGAGCTCGCCCTTGAGGACGGTGTCGACCCCGGAGAACTTCCGGGGGATGGCGCACATCCGAGCGCGGAGGTTGCAGCCTACTTCGCCGAGGATTTGAAAGAGCAGGGACTGTTCGAGAACCGCTAGGGTTCGCCCTATTCACCCCCGTATCCCAGGGCCTTGAGTTCTTCCCGCTCCTCGTCCGACAGCTCGATCTCTTCGGCCTCGAACCCCGCCTTCATCAGCTCTGCGATCGTATCGGCCTGACCGCGCAGCAGGTCCACAGCCCAGACCGGGGGGGTCTTGAAGAGGTTGTTTTCCTCTTCATGATCCCGGGCTAGATCGAAAACGGCCATCGGTTTCCCGCCGCGGATCGCAGCCATGTCCAGCGGGGCGACGACCTTGTGATCGAGATCGTGAACCGTTACGGCGGGCTCGTTTTCGTCGCTGTTGAAGGTGAAGACGACACGCTCTTTTTGCAGTTGAAACAGCGGGGATCCCACCCAGGCGGGATGGGGCGCCAGTCCCGCAAAAGCGGCAAACGTCGGCGCCAGGTCCACCAGCGTCACGGGATCGCCGATCACTCCCGGCAGCAGGCCGGGACCGCGAACAAACAGAGGGATCCGGATGCGCTCCTCCCAGTGTCTTCCTCCATGACCGATGACGCCGTGGTCTTGAAGCGCCTCGCCGTGGTCGCTCGTGATCACCATGTAGCCACGATCGAAGTAGCCCTGGCTTTCGAGTTTCGAGAGCCAGGGACCGAGCACCGTGTCCAACCCCGTGACTCCGCCGTAGTACAGAGCGTGTAACCGTTCGCCCAATTCGATGGCGAACTGCTCATCGGGATCGTCCGCTGCCTTCCAGACATCCCAATCCGCAAGGAGTTTCCGCATGGGCTCGCGGTTCTCCTCGGGTCCGAGGCGGTAGGGCGTGTGCACCCGGTAGGTGTGCAAGAACAGAAACGACGGACGCCCATCGCCGGATTCCAGGAAGTCATCGGCCGCATCCAACGTGCGCTGGAAACGCCGGCGACGGTTCTCGAAGAAGAACTCGAAGCCCTGGTCCATGCCGTAACGTCGGGCGACGAAAAGCGCCTCCGTCGTGGCGCCGGTTCGATAGCCCGCCTGCTGGAGATGCTCGGCCACCGTCACGATGGCCGGCGGCAAGCTTCGGGTCGCTTTCACGGTGCCGTGCTGTTCGGGCTGCAGCCCGCTCAACATCGAGGACTGTGAGGGCAAGGTCCAGGATGCGGGAGCCCAGGCCCGCTGAAAACGCACGCTTTTCTCACCGAAAGCGTTCAACCCGGGAGCGATATCGGGGTCGCCCCCATAGAAACTCAGCGCATCGGCGCGCAGCGTGTCCAGCAGCACGAGAATGATGTCCGGACGATCGTCGCGGCGCGCAACCTCGGACGTGGCGGGGCCGATCGAGGGCGACAAGAACGCGGCCAGCGCAGGAGAACCCTCGACCGCAAACCGTAGGCGTGCATGCCGCTGACCTTCTACGGGCAGGGGGATCTCGTACCAGCGTCCCCCCCCGAGCCGTCGCGCGGTCTCGGTTTGCTCCAGGATCAGCTCACCGTCGTACTCGACGCGGAAGACAACCTCGCACTCCTCGAGTTCATCGAACCCCAACGCCAGCGGTTCAGCAACCGCGAAGAAGCGCAGATACGCATGCGGAAACACGTCGACTCCGATCTCAAGTGCGGTGCCCGATGGAACGGGAAAACCCACTCCCGTGTGTCCACCGACGATCGGGCGCCAAGCACTGATTCCACCGGACGACGCGCCGTGCTGAAGCCGTGCGAAGAAGTAGCTTACAGAAAGCGCCAGCGTATCGGGTATTGCTTCTTTCTCATCCAAACACAGAACGATGGAGTCTCGCTCGACCAGGTATCCCCGCCGACCTTCCTCGAAAACGTTACTGGCGAGTTCTCTAAGGGGCACCGCACTTCCAACCAAGGAACACGCGTTCGCCTCGAGCCGCCGTAGGTCGAAGCCCAGAGAACACTGCGCACGCCAGTTGCCCGACTCTTCCTGAATCCAGGCGGAAGGGGGAAGGGGTAATTCGATTCGAAATTCGCCGGGCTCGTCTCCGAGCCCCACGGTCGCACCGGAAGGTTCGACCCAACTGCGGAGGCATTCCAGAGCCGTCTCGGCCGGGAGTGTGCTCCGCAGGGGCCGCGGAGCAAAAAACGAATCGGGCGTTCCTCCACAGGCTTGGAGGAACAGGCAAACTCCAAACGTCCGGAGCGCTAGAGGCCCGCGATTCATTTTCCCAGGCCCAGAAGGGCTTTGAGTTGAGCTTTCTTGACCGGACCACCGGCGACGAGGCACGCTCGATCGGCATCCAGGTGCTCGCGCGCTACACGACGCACATCCTCACGCGTGACCTTGACGATCGCGTTCAAGAGATCTTTCAAGTGCGTCGGGGGTAGCCCGCAACGCTCGGCGATGATCAAGGTCTGCACGCGTCGCGAAGCGCGCTCGAACCCGAGAGCGTAGGAACCCGTCAGATAGCTCTTGGCCAATTCGAGTTCGGTCGGCTCCACCAGCTCTTGCTGGATCGCACGGATCTCGTGGAATAACCCCTCCACGGCCGTGCCCAGTTGTTCGGGCGAAGTTCCGATGTAGGAGATGAACATCCCCGGAAACACGCCGGCCGACCCGTGAATATCGGCGTACACCGTGTAGGCCAAACCCAACTCATCGCGCAGACGCCGCGTGATACGGCTCGTAAAACCCGGCCCCGTGCCCAGCACGTGGTCCATCACCACCAACGCCGGATAGTCGGGATCCTCCCTTCGAATGCCAATGTGGCCGAGGAAGACGTGCACCTGTTGCCTATCGGCAGGAAAGGCGGCTGCACGCCGCCCACGCGGCGGAAACTCGAGGTTCGGTGAGCCGAGGGGTTTACCCGGTTGGAGGTCGCGCAACGCTCGGTTGAGGTAACTCCTGACCTTTTGGGGATCGACGTCGCCACAAAAGGCGATCAAGAGCCGCTTGCCCACCCAGTTCTTGCGGTGAAAGCTCACCACGTCGCGCCGCTGGATTCTGGGAATGCTCTCGATATCCCCGATGTCCGGTGTGCCCATCCAGTGATCGCCGTAGACGAGGCTGCGAAAGAGCAAGGCCGCACGAACACGCGGCTCGTCTCGATCGACGATCAAACGGTCCAGCAAGCGCTTCTTGTGACGCTCGAAGTTGGCCTTGGGATATGAGGGCGCGATCAGGCAATCGGTCAGCAGCTCGAGCAGCAGCTTCCAGCGCGCTGAGGGCATGGTGCCGGCGACGCCCGTCCCCCCGCCGGCCAGACGGCCTCCAGCATTCTCCAGCACGGAGGCCAGTTCCTCCTCGGTACGACTTGTCGTCCCTTGATCCACAAGGCTGCCTGTGAGATGCGCGAGCCCCGCCTTATTCTTGGGATCGAGTGAGTGGCCGCCTCGGATGTGAGCGTGCACGGCACACACCGGAGCGCCAGCGCGCGGCGAAACCAGAAGGGTTGCCCCGCAGGCGAGCTCGAACCGTTCGACGGGAAGCGCGGGAACGGCAAACTTGCGGGTTGCTTTGGTCGGTTTCATCAATCCTTCGGATGGCACCAGCCCACGATGCGGCGATCGTGGCGCAGATACTCAGCGGCGGTTTTGCGGAGCTTTTCCGCCGTGATTCGATCGTGCTGCTTGCCGCCGTCGAAAGCCATGTGCCAATCGGCATCGACGGCCCACTCGCCGAGTTCCTCCGCCACGTCGGACACGGCTTCGCCATCGAAGGCGTCGGCAGCGTGCATGATCGCCTTGGCTCGCTTCAATTCTTCGGGCGCAACGCGATCCTGTGCCAACTTCACGAGTTCCTCATCGATCGCACGCTCAAGGGCCGCGGGCTCGACTCCCTGCGCCGCCTCCGCATAGAGCCAAAACGCTCCAGCTTCAACGCGAGCATCGTTTGCCCCGGAAACACTCGTGGCCAAACCCTCCTTGAGAACCAGCCGGCGATACATACGCGACATGCGGCCGCTGGTCAAAACAGCGAGGATCAAGTCGCAAACGTAGTCCTCCAGCGTCGCACACTTGACGGTGGGCCAGGCCATGATCAAGCGATGCGCCGCATCGTCCCAGCTGGCGGTGACACGAACCTCGCCGCGTGGCTCCGGGCTGTTCCGGCGGAAGCAATCCGCCTGTTCGTAGGGCACACCCGCCTCGAGAGAGCCGAATCGATCACGGATCGCCTTCAAGGCAGGACGCGGTCGGATGTCCCCACTGACCACCAGGGTCGCGTTGGCTGGGTGATAGAAGCGCCGGTGGTAATCCCGCATCGACTCCGGCGTCATCCCACCCAGCGTCTCGCTAAAACCGATGATGGGGCGCCCGTATGGGTGGTGGGAAAACAACAACGTCTCGATAGGTCGCGAGAGATGGCGCCATGGATCGTCCTCTCCCATGGCCAGCTCCTCGAGAACCACCGCCCGCTCGGCGTCGAACTCGGAGGAATCCAGCGTCAGGCTCTGCATCCGATCCGCTTCAATATCGAGGGCATGCTCCCAGCGATCGGAAGCGAACTCGAACCAGTACGCCGTGTGGTCGTATCCTGTGAAAGCGTTGTTCTGACCGCCCAGCTCGGTGGTAAGACGATCCACTTCGCCCTTGCCAAAGCGCCGACTTCCTTTGAACATCATGTGTTCGAGAAAGTGTGACACGCCGGCCTCACGTTCCGTCTCGTTGCGGGAGCCAACCCGATAGAAAAGCACGTTTGCCGCCACAGGATCGCCGTGGCGCTCGGCCAGCAGGATCCGCATACCGTTCCTCAGGCGGTGTTCCGTAACACTCGCTCCGACCTTGCATACGGGGGCCGCCTCGTTACGAAGAATACGGCGGGGAATAGGCTGGATGTCGTGCATGGAAGCGAGATGATAACGAGTCCGGGCGGGAAAGCGTCCGTGCACAAGGCCCGATCGTGAAGGACTACACCAAGAATTCCGTCGCCGTGAGTCCGACGCAGTCCTCGGAGCGTATCGAGGGACTCGACGTTCTACGGGGCTTCGCGCTTTACGGCGTCTTTCTGACAAACGCCTTCATTTCGTCCCGCCCGATGGGCGAGGCCATGCGGCGTCCCCCAGCGGACTCCAGCGAGCTGATCGGCCCCTGGTGGAGCGAGACGCTCGCCTGGGGATTCTTCGACGGCTTCCTGGTGATGAAATTCGTCACGCTCTTTTCGCTGCTCTTTGGAATGGGTCTCGTCTTGCAAAACCAACGGGCCGCAGCAGCGGGGATTCCATTCCGCAAGATCTACTTGCGTCGACTGGGGCTCCTCGCGGGGATCGGCATCTTCCACGGTTTCTTGCTGTTTGAGGGAGACATCCTCCTCGTCTATGCGTTCGTCGGTGGACTACTTTTCCTGTTCCGCAACCAATCGCCTCGCAACTTGGTGTGGATCGCGATGATCCCGCTCGCCATCGGATTCCTGCTGACGCTGATGTGGGCGACCATCGGTGTAGATATGTTCGAAGGCGGCGACACGGACGGTTTCGGCACCGCGGCAACGACGGCACGACGCACAGGATCCCTGTCCCAGGTCATTGCGCAAAGGCCCTTCGAATACATCGGTTGGTTGGTGATCTCCTCGTTCATCTCTTTCAATTGGCGCGTCGTTGCACTCTTCTTCCTCGGCGCGGCGATCATGAAGAAAGGGTTGCTCGAAGCACGCCACATGGCTTTGCACCGCCGACTCAGCTGGATCGGGCTCGGCGTCGGCGGAGGACTGGAGTTGTTTGGTATCGCCGTCTCGCTCTTCATCGACTCCCCCTCGGTCCCGTGGAAGGTCGCGACGGACCTAGGAGAAGAAATAGGCTCGCTTCTCCTGAGCATGGGCTATGCGGGAACCATCCTGTGGGCAGTTCATGGCGGATATTTCAGGCGCTTGCAGCGCGGGTTGGCGGCCATCGGCCGGACCGCACTGACGAACTACTTGCTCCAGTCCATCGCGATGAACCTGATCTTCATGGCCTTCGGCCTGGGGCTGTATGAAAAGCTGTCGCGGGCCGAAGTACTGGTCTGGATTTCTCTCGTGTTTGCAGCGCAGGTCTTCGCAAGCCAGCTGTGGATGCACCGCTTCAGCATGGGGCCGTGCGAATGGCTCTGGCGCCGACTGACCTACCCGGGCCCGCTCCCACTGCGAAGAAAGGCCGGCTAGCGGCGAGGTCGTTGCGAGCCTCGAAACCGGCCGTTCGGGCGTCCCGGGCGCGGCTGCCGGGGATCCGGCTCTTCGCCGCCGGCGAATAGTTCCTTGACCTCATCGCGCGTCAAGGGGCGCCAGTGACCCACCTTCAGGCCCCACTCGCGCAGCGGTCCGACCTCGACGCGCCGCAGCCGTATTACCGGCAAGCCCAGGCGGGCGAAGACACGCCGGATCTCGCGGTTGCGCCCTTCCGAAAGCGTCACTAACAGGGTCGTTTGCCGCTCGGAACGCTTGACGAGCTGGATCCGTTTGAAGCTCGAACGGAAATCGGAAAGACGAACGCCAGCACGCAGCTTCGTGAGAATCAAGCCGTCGACGCGCCCGCGCACCACGACCCGGTAGATCTTCTTGATGCCGTAGCGAGGATGGGCGACACGGTTGGCGAACTCGCCGTCGTTGGTCAGAATGACCAAGCCTGTGGTGTCCTCGTCCAACCGGCCGACGGTGTAGATGCGCCCCTTGCGGCGGTCGGTGATCAAATCGACTGCTCGCGGTCGATTCTCCCTTGGATCGCTGGTACAGACCACACCCTCGGGCTTGTTCAAGAGGTAGTAGCGACGCTGCTCGCCCTCGGGCCGCAGCACAACGCCATCCACTTCGACACGCTGCCGGGCGGGATCGATCCGTATCCCGAGCTCGGTCACGATCTCGCCGTCGACCATGACTCCGCCCTCTTCAATGAGTCGGTCGGCATGCCGCCGCGAGGCGATACCGTTCAGGGCGAGGTAGCGGTTCAGGCGTACCGCTGCGACTCCGGACTCGGACCTCACGGCCGGAGTCTTGCGCTTCTTCATCTCTGGTCTCTCTTCGTCGAGCCCGAGTCCAGCGGGCTACGGAGTGTGCATCTCGATCAAATTTAGGCCGGAGCGACCGGGCCGCAGGCGATGATAGCCGCAATCGGCGGGAACGAGCCAGACATCCCCCGTTCCAAGGGCCCATTCTTCGTCCCTCCCCTCGACCCCAAGCCAGCCCGAGCCGTGGGAAACAGCGTAAATCCGGAATCTCTCCTCCGTAGAACGCCGGCAGGCCCCCTCGATCCGAAGGGCGCTCATCACGAAGAAATCCGAGCACACCAAGGTCAACAAGCGGAATCCCTCGCCCCTCACGTCGGCCTTTTCCCAATCCGCGGTGGCTGGTCCCCGTATTTCCTTGCCGAAGTGGATGCTCTCAAGCGCCTGGGGAACGTGGGTCTCGCGCCCCTTGCGCCCCCAGTCCCAAAGCCGATAGGTCGTATCCGAGTTCTCCTGGACCTCGAGGATGGTGACTCCGGCTCCGATCGCATGCACCGTCCCACCCGGCACCAACATGCACTGTCCGGGTTGAACGTCCCAGCGAGACAGGGTCTCTACGACGCCGGAACCGTTCGCAACCCGAGCGAACTCGTCTCGTCCGACGTTTCTCCGTAACCCGCAATACAGCACGCCTTCGGCAATGGCGTCGACTACGTACCACGCTTCCGTCTTCGCCTCGGCCGGATCGCCCAAACGCGCCGCTGCCGCCTCGTCGGGATGGACCTGCACCGACAGGTTTTCGCCGGCGTCGACGTATTTCACCAGCAGCGGGAATCGCCCGGCCTTGCCGGTCGGCGAGCTCCCCAGGATCTCGGAGGAATATTCTTCCATCAACTCGCGCAGGGTTCGCCCCTTGAAAGCGCCCGCTGCGACCTTCGAGTTCTCCTCCTGGCGATCGACGATCTCCCAGGTCTCGCCGATCGGAGCAGATCCGGGCAGGGCGATCCCCAGTCGCTGTTCGAGCGCTCGGCCCCCCCAGACTTTCTCCACGAAATGCCGTTCGAAGAGAAGAGGTTCGATCGGAGTTCCCATGTCGAGATTTATCGACACCCAATCTACCCCAACCTCCCGAAATCCGAAGGGATTTCGTATGCAGGAGAGAGTTACGTCTTGACCGCGGGCCGGGCTAAAGAAGCGAGATCTTGGTGCTCGATATCGCCAAACGCTCGGCGGAGCATGCGGCCCGTCCGAAACGTCTTCCCCTCTTTCTGAGTATGAACTTCTCCGCTCTCCGTGCCCCCAGGCGACACGGATTCACCGTCGTCGAACTCGTCATCGTCATCGCCACGTTCGCGGTCCTCACCGCTGTGGTCAGCCCGACGTTCGTGGAAATTGCCCGAAAGACCAAATTCGACCCTGTCGTGGAAGAGATGCGCACCATGGAGAACGCTCTGGTGCATTACTACGCCGACACGGGCAGCCTGAAGCCCCTCGAAAACATCGCCGGCATCACCGATTCCGTGCAGGATCCGGCCCACAAACACCTCATTTCCGGTGATGGGCGCGAGGGTTGGAGCGGCCCGTATGCAGAGGAGCTCCCCTCGGAGAGCGGCTACGGAGGCACCTATGACATCGATGTCATCAGTGACTCCCAGGCAAAGATCATTCTGGGCACGCGGGAGGAACTGGGAGGGGTGTACCCGGCCATGCTCGAGACCCTCAACCACCTACTCGACGGAGACAAGGACCTCAAGCGCGGCCTGGTCTGGGGCGATGCGAGCGGGATCAACTACGGCGTGAACTTCGTTCGGCTCTAGCTCGCTTGCGGGCGGGCTCTTGGGCCGGCGTCTTCCCGGGGGCCGGCTTTTTCGTATCCGCGCTCTCTGCTTTTGAATTCAGGAGACGCTGCGCCTCCGCACGCGCGGTCGCTTGATCCGCACCGCCCGCGATCATGTCCGCAATCTCGCGGATGCGGGCCTTGCCCTCGAGGGGTTCGATGGTCGTGCGTGTTCGCCCTTCCTGAATTTCCTTGAAGGTATGCAGGTGCAGGTCAGCGCAAGCCGCAATCGCAGGCAGGTGCGTGACACACATGACCTGGTGGAGACTACCGAGATCCCTCAGGTGTCGTCCAACCTCGGGGCCCAGACGACCGCCGACGCCGGCGTCGATCTCGTCGAAGACGAGGGTGCGCCCGCGATCCCCCCCGGACAGGACCGTGCGCAATGCCAGCATGATGCGCGCGGCCTCGCCACCTGAAGCTACGCGCGACAGGGGAGCCGGCCCCTCACCCGGGTTCGCGGCCAGATGGAATGCGATGCGATCGATGCCCTGGGGAGCGTAGCGCTCCTCACCCACGCGTTCCTCGAACACGACGCTGAAGCGTGCATGCTCCAGACCTAGCCGGGCGAGCGATTCATGCACGGCCTGCACCAGCTTCTCCACAGGCGCGCGACGCTTCTTCGAAAGCGCCTTTGCCGCCACCTCCAGGCGCTGCGTCGAACGGGCAACTTCCTCCTCGATCTGGGCCAGGGTCTGGTCGGTATGTTCGAGGTCGTGCAGCTCGCCCTCGATCAGTTCCTGCCGCGCCCCCAGTCCGTCGGGCTCGATGCGGTACTTGCGGGCCAGACGGTCGTATTCCGCCATACGTCCCTCGACGTGCTCGAGTCGTGCAGGGTCCGCTTCGACCGCCTCGACCAGCGAGCGAAGGGCGCCGGCCGCTTCCTCGAGGTGGATCGTGGCCTGGGTGAGATCCTCTCGGGTCGTCTCGAGCTTCGGCAGGCGCTCACACCAGCGCTCGACCGTGCGCAGGAGCCCATGCAGGCGATCGATCAGTGCGTCCTCATTGCTCTCCAACGCATTGACGGTTCCGCCCAGTTCGTTTCCAAGATCCGTGGCGCTGCGCAGGAGTTCACGCTCCTCGGTTAAAGCGGTGTGCTCACCCTCCACCGGACCCAGCGTTCGAAGCTCCTCGCGCTGAAAACGCAGCAGGTCCACCCGTTCGACCCGCGCGGAATGTTCGCCTTCCAGAGACGCCTTGCGCGCCCGCAGCTCGACCCAATGCTCACGTTCCGTCGTGTAGGCCCCGAACAACTCCATCGAGCCGCCGAACGCGTCGAGCAAACGCAGTTGCACGCGGGGATCGAGCAGTTCCTGATGGTCGTTTTGACCGTGGATTTCGATCAAGGCCTGGGCCAGACGAGCCAGGGCTCGTTTGGGTATCGGTCGCTGGTTCACATAGGCCTTGGTCCGGCCCGTCCGGGTGAGCGTCCGACCGAGAATCACTTCACAGGCGCCTTCGTCGGTATCGAATAGTTCTTCGGCGAGCGCGGGAAGTTCTGCGGCCATCACCTCGCGCAAACGCACGATGCAACCGGCCTCTTCCACCTCGAAGCGCGCCTCGACGCGAGCCTCATCGGCGTCCTTGCGAACCCACTGGGCGGCCCCCCCGCGCAGAGTTTCGCCGCGCACCAGCTCCAGGGAGGCCACGAGGAGGCTCTTGCCGGCACCGGTTTCACCGGTGATCGCGTTGAGGCCCGGGCCAAGCGAGAGGTCGCCGGCCTCGATCAGGGCCAGATCGCGGATGTTCAGTTCGACGAGCACGATGCGAAGAAGGATGCGACCCCGCTCGGCAGGTTGCAATCCTTCTCAAGACATCTCCACCGGCTCACCGGACATCTTCTCCTGTCGTGCCGAGAGCTCCGCGGCAATCGACAGAAACACCAGGGGCACACAGGCATACAGAACCGCGAAAAAACGATCCCAGAGCTGCGGAAAGAGAATCCAGCGCACACCGTAGGTCAGGCCAAGAGCGACGAACAGAGCCGAATAGCGTCCGAACGCCGCGTTTCCACTGCGGCGAACAACCTCATATCCAGCCATCAAGAGCCCGACAAAGGCGAGCGGCAGGGTCGATCCCGTCACTCCACGCTGCAGCGTGTAGTAGCCCGAATGGGGGATCTCGAGGAGCTTCTGCTGAACTACCTTGAAGTAGTAGGTCCAGTTGGGCGTCCCGGGAATCTCTGAAGGGAACACTTCCTTCTTGATGAACGAGATCCAAAACAGAGGCCACCACCCATAAGCGCCGGCGTACTTCGACACCGCCACATAGGCGATCACCGACCCCACGCTCCAGATCAGAAGGAAGCGGTTGGACGGTCTGCTCTCACGATCGAAGAACCACAGCGCGGCCGCCAGGACCAGTGCCAGAATCACGGTGTCCGGGCGGATGGCGATGGTGGCGGTGAGAAGCGCCGCCCCGACGATATCCTTGCGCCGTTCGATCAGGAAATAGAGTCCGAGACAGGTCAACAGCGTGGCCTGGAGGTCCGGCGAAGAGAACCCCAGGTGCGAGACGAACCAGGGTGCGTGGGCCAGCAAGGTGCCGACGGGCAAGCCCCAGAACCATCCCAGGGATCCTGCCGCCCAGATGGCCATCAGACACGCGAGACCGAACCAAGCGGCGCGCGAGATTCCCCACGTCGCACTCGTGAGCGGGACGTCGAAGAAGCGGTTGAGCAAGTAGATCGGGTAGGTGTAGAGAATCCGAGCCCGGTAGAAGGCGAGGTGTTCGTGGAACGCTACAGGATCCTCGTAGCGCGATTGTTTGACGCCCCCGGTAATAATGGCCCTGTAGTGCTCTTCCGGGACTTCAGCCTGCAGGGTTTCGTAGGTCCGCCGATGGATGAGCTCCGGATCGCTCTCCCCCCAGGCGATCGCCAGAGCGACATAGCAGGTCATGTCCCAGTTGTAGAGGGGGGGGGCCACCGAGGCCCGTTGGACGGACCTGACCGCGAACAGGGCACAAAGAAGAGCGATCGCCCCCAGCGCCAAACGTTTCTGCATCGCCATCGAGGCGGAGTATACGTGGGCGGCCGGGCGGCCGTTGGCCTTTTGACGAGAGTGAATCTAGAGCCGCCGCCGGATTTCCGACACACGGGCCCCCGTCGTCCGCTTGTGCTCCTGCTCATCCCGGAGGTGGTGGCACTCGACGATGTGCCGCTCCAACTCCATCCGTGCATGGACGGGCAGCGGAGCCGCCTTGGCTCGTTCGAGTTGATCGATCGCCAGCTCCACCCGACCATCTCTCAGGAGGGAAAAGGCGCGCCCCACATGCAAGATCGTGCCCTCGTCCACGGCCGATTCGAGCGCAACGGCGTTCTCGATCTCGATCCAGGGCTCACCGAGAAAGAACTCCCGGGTGACGCCGTGGATTTCGAAGCGCCGGTAGCGCTCCGTCTTGTGCAGGGCGAACTCCGCCCTGGATCCGCGGCGCACGAAAAGGCGCGAATGGGGGTTGTCGAACACACGCTTGTTCCACGTGTAGTTCTCATCCGGCCAGGCCTCGATCCCCAGCCAGTCGCCAGGACCGAACCGGGTCAGGTAAGGGTTCCACTCCTCCAGTACACTCCTGATTTGAACGACGAAACGCACACGCTTGCCCAACCGCCGGCCGGGGTCCCTACGGAGCTCCGCCAAGGACACGGCTTCGTACGCCGAATGGTCGGCGGAAAGGATTCCCGTATCTTCCGCGGCCGAATCCACGCTGCCCTTCGCGAAGGCCGCGGGAATCGTCAGTAGAACGAGCAGGGCCGGAGGAATCTTTTGCACAGCTCGTCTATCGGAAGGAAGTCGCGGGGGCTGTACCCCCATGGGGATCTCCCCGGTGAGGGCCGGGGCGAGCGAACCTTCCGATTTCTCCTCAAGCTTCGGCGTTTTTCGGCCGAGTTGCCTGCGTCGGCCCTGCAACCGTTTGCAGAGCCCAAGATTTCGATCGAATCACAGAGAACAAGAATGGCCAGTACAAAAAAGAACAAGACAAAAACGAACGCCAACAAACCGTTGACCAAGACGGACATCCTGAACTCGATCGCCGAGACAACCGGCATGACCAAGAAGCAGGTTTCCACTGTCTTTGACGCGCTCGGAGAAGTTGCCGGTAGGAGCCTGGGCAAGAGAGGACCGCAAGTCTTCTCGGTCCCCGGACTCGTCAAGTTCAAGGTCGTGCACAAGGCGGCCAAGAAAGCCCGCAAGGGAACCAACCCCTTCACCGGAGAAGAGATGATGTTCAAGGCCAAGCCGGCCCATAACGTCGTCAAGGCAACGCCCCTGAAAGCCCTGAAGGACAAGGCAGCCTGAGCCAATTCACTCTTCAGAGTAGAAGATAGACAGGGGACGGCGGTTTGACCGCCGTCCCCTTTTTGTTTTGGAAATGCGATTGATCAGGGAACGCAGGCGCTTGCCTTGAACCGCGCTGCAATGCCTTCGAGTGTGCGGCGCGTACCAGCCTACATGCCTGCGCCTCCCACTCCGAAGAGGATGTCCCCATCGCCTGCGGAGAGATACCAATCCTTGACCCCCATTCCATTCGGCGTGCGGCACACGGCCGACATGCCGTGGCCCTGCACGACCTGAAACCCGTTACGTTCGAGGAGGGCCTGTACGAACGGGTCGCGGTGGAAGACATACAGCTCGTCGATTTCGCTGCCGCGGACAGACACCACGGCATCGCGCAGCAGGGCTTCCAGCGTGCTTTCATCCTCCCGATGTGCGAAGAGCTCGCAGAGATGTGCACGGCGGCTCGAAGGATCCGCTTGAACCACTGAGAATCCGGCCAGGTTCGTGGGGTTCCGAAGGGCTGCGGTAACGCGCGCCTGCCCGAAGGGGTAGTCGCAGTAGCGCCAATTCAAGTAACGCTGGTCGCGGGCGATCAGAAGCCGAAAATCGTGCGCGACCTCGTCGAAGAACCTGTCGGAACGCTCGTCAAAGCGCTCTAACGTTTCAATGTTGACCTGCTCTTCCAGGGCTTTATCGGGAAGCTCAGCGCCCGCATGGACCCACAGACACGGCTCGGACTCGCCATCGAGGATCTCGGAGCCGTAGTAAGCCATCAACTTCGCCGCCGCGGGCGTCGGGGAAGTCACCGTGTGCACGGCGCACCCCGGAGTGTCGATGAAGGCCTTGGTCAAACGCATCCCCAAACCGAGGTTGCGGTGCACGGAATCGACGCAGAAGTCCATTCCGCACAACCCGGTGACACGCTCACCGTCGACGGAGAACTCGAGAGGCAACATGCCGTAGTTGCCGATGATCTTTCCCTCCAGCTCGGCGACCCAGGTCCGCGGAGTGTCATGCCGCACGAAGGGGTTGTTCTCGAATTGCCAGGCCCAGCGCAGTTTCTCGCGCTCCGGTTCGAGCCCTTCAAATACTCGCGCACGCAAATCGAGAATCGCGTCGCGATCTTCATCTCTATAGGATCGGATTTGAACTTCGCTCACGGCCGCCCCTCGATCGGCCGAATCTTCTTGAAACGCCCGCCGTGCTGTGAACGCTCAACGACCTCGACCTTCACCGGAACCTTGAAGCGCTCGAGCCGTTCGCGGCAGTGTTTCTTCACCAGAATAGGAAGAGACTCTCTGTTCGTGCCGACGCACGGTGTGACGCGCGCACAGACCGCGTTGCCCAGTATTGCGTTACGCTCACCGTAGATCGAGACCTCGGCGACGTC
This sequence comes from Planctomycetota bacterium, assembly GCA_002683825.1. Classification (GTDB taxonomy): domain Bacteria; phylum Planctomycetota; class UBA1135; order UBA1135. The sequence goes on along the minus strand of NYUD01000072.1, from coordinate 74,680 downwards.
ATCGAGTTCTTGCACGACGCTTTCAACCTCGGCCGGATACACCTTCTCGCCGCCCACGTTGATAATCTCTGAATTGCGCCCGAGAATGCGTAGATACTCCCCGTCCTGCTGGACGAGGTCACCGGTGACGAACCAACCGTCCTCCGTGAAAGGGCTATCCGCGTTCAGATAGCCCAACATGGCCGAACGTGCGCGAATGTGCAGGATGCCGTCGACGATGCGCGTCTCGAACCCCTCCCCTCCAAGCTTGACCCAGAGCGAGTCCGAGCTCTTTGACTTGGCGCGCAGGATGCCGGTTTCTGAAAGTCCGTAGGTCTGCGAGAGGCGGATGCCTGGAAAGCGCCGGCGGAAACCGAGGAGTGTGCTTTCAAGCATCGGCTCGGTGCCGTAGGTCACCAATCTCAGACTCGATAGGTCGAAGTTCTTGTAGGCTTCGCTCAGGAGGATCATGTTGAGAAACGTCGGCGAGGTCGGCAAGAGCTCGACGTGGTGACGCTCGACCGCTTCCAACACTGACTCAGGCCGGCGATCGCGTACGGTGATCAAACAGCCTTGATTCGAAAGCGTGTGGAGCATCGTGTTGACGCCCCCGATGTGGTCGTACAGGAGGAATGACACGGTGCGATACGCCGGCCGCGGCGTGCGGAACTTCTCCAGGAGGTCCACCATGTCGTGGACCGAGGCCTTGCTCTTACCCGTCGAGCCCGAAGAAAACAGCACCAATCCCGGATGGCCCCGACGGCGAAGCTCCGTGTAGAACGCGTGATCGGCCTGTTTGTCGAGCCGCGAAAAGGCCACCTCGTCGTTCGCATCGATCGTTCCGATGTATTCGACCTGGGCAACCTCGAGAAACTCCTCCCTCTTCGCCGCCACCGAGCTCGTGAGAGGCACCAGAACGCAGCCACGCTCGATCAAGGCGAGAAGAAGGGCGACGGCATTGGGCGAAAAGTCCGCCTCGAGAGCCACGACCGTGCCCGGCGCGATCCCCGCGGCTTCCAGACGCTCGGGCCAGCCCTGGATATGCTCGAGCAGCCAGCCATACGAATAGACTCGATCCCGCCAGATCAACGCGTCCGCTTCCGCGCCTTCTTCGAGCCGCTGAAAGAGGACATCGAGGTGCATCACACGCCCCCGAGGTACAGCACCTGGCCGGTGACGAAATCGCTCGCGGGATCCATGAAGAAGTCGACCACGTTAAGCACGTCCCGCAGCTCGCCGAAACGCTGGATCGCCTGACGCGCCACGATTGCCTCGAGCTTTTCGCGGGGCACGTTACGCACGAGGTCCGTCTCGATCGGAGTCGGCCCAACGGCGTTGACCGTGATGTTCATCGACGCCAATTCGTGCGCGAGCGTCACGGTGAGGCTCTCGACGGCCGCTTTCGAGGCCGCGTAGACGGCCTCGCCCTCCAGATGGAGCCGAGCGGCGACCGTCGTCAGGTTGACGATGCGTCCCCCACCGCTCGTCCGCATCAGGCGTGCCGCCTCGCGACAAAAAAGAAACGTGCCCACCAGGTTCGTCTCGATGATGCGCCGCACCGTGTCCAAAGGCGTCAACAACACGTGATTCATCGAGGCGACCCCGGCGTTGTTGATCAGCCCATCGAGGCGCCCATGGTTCGTCCTCACCGCCTGAAAGAGTTCGTGCACAGCCGCCTCGTCAGCCACGTCCAGCCGATGGTGCTCGTAGCCCTCGAGCTCGAAGTCCACGGCCTTGCGGCTGCAACCGACGACACGGTCACCGCGCCCGCAGTAGTGCTCGGCCAGCGCACGCCCGATGCCCTTTCTGGCCCCGGTAATGAGAATTACACGCGCTTCAGCCATCCGTTCCTTGCACCAGGGCAGTCACATAGTCGGTCAGCGTATCGAGCGTCAAGAAGGGGCTCTGCTTCCGCGAAAACGCCTTCTCGTCCGCTACCGTGATCCCGATTCCGGCCGTGTCCTGGACCTTTTGCTCGACCGACAAGATCAGATCGACCAACCCGATCGAATCCAACCGACCCCCTTCCCCCAGCAAGCGCGTCCCGCCTTCCGTAGGCACATGCTTGCTGTCGGGCAACGTCGCGTTCAACTCCCCCACGGCAGTGAAGACGATTCGTTCGATGTCCGCTCGTTTCATTTCGGAAAGGGCTCCGGGGGGGGAGGCGAGGGCCGCGGTCAGCGTACCATCCTCCGCCCTCCGTTTTGAACTCCGCCCCCGTTTCGGTGCCCGGAGCAAGTCTTTTTTCTCTACACTCAACACCATGCTCCCGGCCCTCTTACTAGCCGTACTCCCCATCCAGGGCAGAGATGCCGACGCCGAGGATCCCCGCCCCAATTTCGTAGTCGTCTACGTCGACGATGTCGGCTACGGCGATCTGGCGTGCTACGGCAACCCGGTGACGCGGACCCCGAACCTCGATCGATTTGCAGAGGAGGGAATGCTGTTCACCTCGTGCTATGCCGGCGCTTCACGCTGTTCACCGTCGCGGGCGGTACTGCTGACGGGACGGGCTTCGTATCGGACGGGTGTATACGACATCCTCTCGAACGTCGCGAGCGACATCGAGATGGTCGAAGAGGAAAACACGATCGCGGAGTTGCTGCGTGGGACAGGATATAGCACGGCACACTTCGGTAAGTGGCACCTCACGCAGAAGAGAAACGGTGATTCGGCGGCCCTGAAACACGGTTTCGACGTCACGGTCTTCGAGAACCTAGGCCTCGATCTGGCCGATCGATTCGAAGAGTGGCTGGAGGGGCGGGAGGATAAGGACCGGCCATTTTTTGCCTATCTGGCCCTGAACGAATGCCACGAACCGGTCGAGAAGCGTTCACCTCCGGAGTATCAGAAGCTCTACGAGGGGACCGAGGAAAAGGCCAAGGAGATCCGCTACCCCAAACGTCGCCCTCGGGCGAAGTGGCAAAACCGCAACATCTACTACGGATGCGTTTCCGAGATGGACGCCTCCTTCGGCCGGTTTCTGGCTGCCCTGGAAGCAGCGGGCGAACGCGAGAACACATTCATCTATTTCTCGAGCGACAACGGGCCCGCGCGCCTCTCCATGAACGCCTGGGGCTCGTCCGGAAAGCATCGTGGCGGAAAGAACAACCTGTACGAGGGAGGAATCCGCGTCCCCGGGTTGATCCAATGGCCCGGACACCTCGCGCCGGGGGCCGTAAGCGACGAAGCCATCCATGCCTTCGACGTCCTGCCGACGATCTGTGAGATCGCGGGGGTTGAACTTCCCGAGGACCGCCCGATCGACGGCACGAGTCTCGTTCCGTTGCTGAATGGCCGGGCGTTCGAGCGGGAACAACCCCTCTTTTGGGCGCGCTGGTCGACGCCGGACGGACCCCACTGCGCCATACGCGAAGGCGACTGGAAGCTACTCGGCGTGTACAGACCCCTGGATAAGGACCTCACGGTGGTCGAGTACTTGCGCACGGTTGACTTCGAGAGTTTCAAGCTCTTCAACGTCGCCGATGACCCGGGCGAGCGGAAAGAACTCTCAGAGGAACACGCCGAGGTCTTCGCTTCCATGCAGGCGACCATGCGCGAAAAACACTCCGCAGTGATGCGGGACGCGCCGGATAAGGATCTCAAGAACTACCGCTACAAAGCGGGAAACGACAACGCGAGTCGATTCAAGAAACGGGACTTGGATCGAGAGACCGGAGGTAGCTAGAAGCTCCGGGGTTCCCAGGCAGCCGGCAAGGGAGTCCAGTCCGTTCTCGCGTCGCTCGCCGGAGACGGGCCTCGAACCCGAGGGGTTCGTCTGTGGCGGCGAAGCGCCCGGCGCGAGCTGGCGCTCCCGACTCCGCCTGCGTTCACTTCATATTCCCGAGCCCGGCGATATACTGGGCGTGCCGCCGCTTTTCGTCGTGGAACGCAGACGCCAGAATCCAGAACAACCGCCCGAACACGGCGAACATACGCTTCGAATCTGGAGCGGGGTGATCGTCGGTCAAAACGGGGACGATGTCTTCGTCGAACTCAGCCCTCGCATGCAGGGCGTGCTCTCCAGCCGACAGTTTGACGACCCCCCTCTCCCCGGCGATGTGTTTGACTTCACGGTGCTGGGACAAGAGGACGGTCTCTGGGCGCTCGCGCGAGCCGAAGAAGGGCTGCTCAATTCGTGGCGCGACATGGAATGCGGTAGCTGGGTCAACGGCCGGGTGACCGGCCGCAACCCCGGAGGCCTGGAATTGAAGATCGGGCCACTCCACGCCTTCATGCCCAAGTCCGAGAGCGGCCTCTCCAAGGAGCAGGATCCGGCCGTCCTCATCGGCACCGAGATCACCTGCGAAGTGATCGAGATCGACGGCACCCGCCAGCGCGTGCTCGTTTCGCGCAAGCGCGTGCTCAAACAGCGAAAGGAAAGCCGCGAGCAACACCAGGTGGGTGCGCTGAAGGTCGGACAGGTGATCCACGGGAGCGTCAGCCGCATCGAGCCCTACGGTGCGTTCGTGCGCTTCGGGCAGGGTCTGGAGGGCATGATCCACATCTCGAACCTCTCCTCCGAGCGCGTCGAACACCCCTCCGAAGTCGTGAAAAAGGGCCAGAGCATCGAAGCCAAGATCCTGACGATTCGGCGCGGAGGCAAGCGGGTCGGACTGGGACTCAAGCAGATGGTCGAAAGCCCCTGGTCCGCCTTCGCGCGGATCGGCTATCCCGATCAAATCCTCGAAGGCCGCGTCACCAGGACAGAGGAATACGGCGTCTTCGTCTCCGTCACGAAGGGCGTCGAGGGCTTATTGCACAACTCCGAATCGGGCCTCAGCCGCGAACGGCGGCTACGCGATGTGCTGAGCACGGGACAACCGGTCGTTGTCCGAATCGTGGACTTCGACGCGGACGAAGAGCGCATGGGACTTTCCCAGCTCCACCGAGACGGCTCACCCATCCAACCCGAGGAAGCCATGTCCCCCGAGGAACTGGCCGAACTCGCGGACGAGGGCTGCGACTCCCCCGCTTCGACAAACCTGGGTGATCTCCTCGCGCGTGCCTTGACGGGTGACGACCATCCCACCGCCTAGGAAAACCGAGTCGCCACCAAAGCGGCGGCGCAACTCGCCGATGTCCCTCGCCGGGACGTTGGTCCACGCGGAGGTGGTCTGCATATCGGACTCCTAGTCGTCCACGTCGACGTAGCCCAGCCCCTTTAGCTTCTTCAAGACGTCATCGGGCAGATCGTCGACATCCCCGACCCCGCCGGGCTCGGGCAAGCTCCGGAGGAAGTTCATCACGCGACGTTCGAACTTCTCATCTTCCGCACTGCCCGCTTCGAGAACGTTGAGCGTCTCACCCGGGTCGGCCGCCAGGTCGACCATGTAGTGCTTGCCCTCGGAGCTCCAGACGTACTTTTTCTTGCCATCGAACATCACGCGCCAATCTCCTAAATGGCGCCAGTCCTTTCCCTCCGAGTTCATCATGGGGAGCGGATACACCTCTGCGAACACGGGGCGGTTCTGTCGGTCGAAGGGATTGCCCTGGATCCGCTCGGCCAAGACCTCGGGAAGCTCCAACCCGACGCCTTGTAGAATCGTCGGCAAGACGTCCAGCTGCTGGACCGGCGTTTCGTCACGACCGCGGCGACCGGGTTCTCCGTTCACGGCCGGGTACTTCACGACCATGGGAATGTGGATCTCGGCCTGCGAGAGCGAGTTGCCGTGACCCCACAGGCCGGATTCGCCGAGAAGCGGATCCCCCATCAGCTCGCCGTGATCGGACGTGACGATGATCCACGTGTCATCCCAGAGCCCCTTCGCTCGAAGGTGGCTGAACAACTCTCCCATGAAGCCGTCGGCGTAGGCGATCTCGCTGTCGTAGAGAGCATTCTGAAGGATGCGCGCTTCCTCCTCGGACAGTTGCTGTTGCTTGGAGGCCTTGTTGAGGATCCCCTGAAAACTCGGCCCAAGATCGCTGAACCTTCGCAGGTGATCCCACTTCGGCACGAATGGGCTGTGAGCATCGTAGTAGTTCAGAAACAGAAAGAAGGGCCGATCTGCGTTGCGGTCCATGAATTCCTTCGCAACCCGGGTCAGATCTTCGGCATCGCGCCCGTTCAATTCAGTGATGTTGTCGTCGTCGTAAAACTGGAAACCCCGATCCAGGCGAAAGGGCTTCTTCATCCACGGACCTCCGACGACACCTCCGGTCGCGTAGCCGTGATCGGCCAGCAGTGCCGCCAAGGTAATCTCATCATCGGCGATGGGATTGGCGCGGTACTTGTCCCAATCCGGATGTCCGTCGATCCCGTCCAGGAGCTTCAGCGCTCCCTCCGGATCGTACTTCGCGCCGTGGGCCGAGGGGAACTTGCCCGTGAAGAGCGACGCGTGCGCCGGCATCGTCCAACTCGAAACGGCGTAGGCGTTGTCGTAGACGACCGACTCCTGAGCGAGCCGGTCAAGCTCCGGCGAGGTCGCTCGCGAGTAGCCGTAGCAACCCAGGTGATCCGCCCGAGTCGTGTCTAATGTAATGAGAAGAATGTTAGGCCCCTGCGGCTTGCCGCCACCGCAGGAGGCGAGCGAGAGCAGCACCAAGAGGCGGACAGAGGGGGTGAGCTTCATGGTTCGATACGTGGCGACTTCAGCTACGTAGCGCTCTTCTCAGGTGTTGGCTCCGACGGCTTTCCACCGACCAGAACCGAGCGCAAAGACCACGTGGCCTCGTCCAGAAGAATGAGATCGGCGCGCGCTCCCGGTACCAGGCATCCCATGTCCTTTTCCAGACCCAGAGCACGAGCGGGGGTTTCGGAGGCCATGGTCAATGCCTCTTCAATGGAACAAACTCCCCCCTTCACCAGGCGTCCGCAGGCCTCGAACTGGGAGGCGGCGGCGCCGGTCAGGATAGGGTCCGACGACCGATCTTGCTCTCCCTCGACCTGCGGCCGTGTCCAGATCGCTCCGTCACGTTGAAAGCAGCGCCGACCGTGGGAATGGAAGACGCTGCAACCGGTCCCCGCAGCCCAGAGGGCATCGGAAACGAGCGCCAATCCCCTCGGCCCGCGGGTACGCAAGGCCAGGCGAAACCCCTCGGCGGAGACGTGCACCAGATCGCCGATGATCTCCGCAAAGAGCGCGTCATCCGACAGCGCGAAGTTCGCCAACCCCGCAGCGCGGTGGTGCACGGGGCCCATCGCATTGAAGAGGTGGGTCGCCCCCACCGCTCCGGCACGGGCCGCGCTGGATGCCTGCTGCCAGGTGGCGGCGCTGTGCCCCAGGGAGACGCGCACGTCGCAACGCGCGAGCTCGGCGATCAGTTCGTCGGATCCCTCCAGCTCGGGCGCGAGCGTCATCGTGCGAATCCCGCGGCCGTCGCCGCTCCCCGGACCGAGAATCGAGTGCAGCGCGGCGACCGACGGCGTCGCCAGGCATTCGCGCGGCAAAGCCCCGGCCTTGTTCGGATTGACGAACGGGCCCTCCAGATGCAAACCGATCACGCGCGCGCCTGATTCCAGTCGGCCCGCTTGTCGCATCACCTCTTCGGCCTGATTGCCGAGAACCTCGGGTGCCGCAGGAAATAAGGTCGGCTGAAAGGCCGTCGTCCCGACATGCGCCAATCCGGTGCACAGTGCCGCTAAATTGTCGAGGGGTTGCTCGCCCGCGAAACCGTGGATGTGCAGATCGATCAGGCCGGGGGCGACGATGGGCAGCTTCGAAGGATCGCCGAGTCCTTCCGTTCGTTCGACAGCTTCGATGCGCTCGCCCCGGATCGACAGCCGACCGGGAACCAGCCGGCTTCCGATCAAGAGGCGCCCGATAACTTCCCGCTTCGCCATCGTTTCAGCCGTCATCGGACCTCTCCGGCCGGGACCAATCCTCTCCCCGTTCCACGTACCAGATCGAGTTCGATCCGTAGATCCGCTCGGAGAGCTCGAGGCCTTTTCCGAACTCGCCGGCAGAAACGGCATTGCGAGGTGCGTGGAAGACGATCAGACCTGTGGGTGCGACGGCCTCGGTCAGAAGGATCCGAACCCCCTCGAAGATCGCGCATCGTTCCTTCTGCTTTTTCAGCCAGGGATAGGGTGGATCGAGAAAGGTAATGTCCGCAGGTTCCCCCCCCCAGGCCCGCGGATCAAGCGCATCTGCGCGTACCGGATCCGCACGATCCTCCACGCCCAGACTTTCCAGATTGCGCTTCAGGAAGGCGAAAGCCTTGCGATCTGACTCGATGGGACGTGCGCGTCGGGCGCCGCGAGACAGGGACTCGAAGCTCAGCCCCCCGCTGCCGGCGAAGAGATCCAGGACAAAGGCGTCTTCCAGGCGCGGAGCGAGGGTCGAGAAGATCGCCTCGCGCACACGATCGAGCATCGGCCGCGTCCCGCGCCCCACCGGGGCGTCGAACGAGCGGCCCCGCAGGGAACCGGCGATGATTCGCACGGGGGCAGTTTGCCAAAGAATCGACGGCGAGGGTTTCGAGAATCGGGCGGAGGGCCTCGTACTCCCTGACGGGACCAAGATTCCTGCGTACGAAGAGGCCTCGATCACTCGCTTCTCGGGGGGCTGGGGATACGGCCACTCAAGCGACGAAGTGTCATACCAAACAGGCGGAAACAACGTTCACAACCCGCGCCGCCCGGAAGAACGGCCGGGATAGATTGATACAAAACTCGGACGTCCCTCCAGGAAGACGATAACCTGACGCCCGGGAACGAAGAGCCCGATGAAACGCGCAGAGGCCGCCCAAGAACAGAGAAACACATGGCGATGCCGGACATTCCCGACCGCTCTGGGGAGTGGGTGTCTCGCTTTGATCGTCGCCTTGAACGGATGCTCGCAAGCGGATAATCCGGCAACGAAAGACGCTGGGAACCGCCTGACGCAAGCGCCCCTCCCGGCGGACTTCGCAGGCCTCGATCCGGCGGCTGTCGAGATCATTCGAGGCGCGGCGGAGAATTTGAACCGGGCCCCTCACCGCCCCGAACTCTGGAGCCAGCTAGGGATGGTTTTTCATGCGTACCGACGTTTCGAGCTCGCTCGGACCTGCTATGAAGAGAGGCTCTCGCGCGACGAGGAGGACGCGCAGACCTGGTACCTTCTCGCGTTGATCGAGGACCAGCTGGGCGAGACGGACCTGGCCGTCGCGCACACCGAACGGAGCATCAGGATCGAACCCGCCTATCCGCCGTCCCACTGGCGCCTGGGTTTCTTGCGACTCGCACGGGGCGAGCTCGACCAGGCCGGGGCGGCCATGCAGGCTGCGCTGGCCATCGCTCCGCAGGATGCGGCTGCGGTCGTGGGCATGGCGCGCGTGCATCTTCAAAAGGCGCGCAGCCCGGAAGCCGTCGCCCTCCTGGAGGAACACCTGGAGCGGGTACCCCGGGACGACAACGCACGCTTTCTCCTGGGCACGGCCTACAGGAAGATGGGGCGCATGGAGGATGCCGCACGCGCACTCGCGAGCGGCACCGGCGGAGAACCCGTGCGGGAGGACCCCTGGCTGGGTCAGGTGTTCGCGCTGCGCGCGGGCTATCGCAAGGAGTTCCTGTTCGCCGTCGATGCACTGGACAAGGGGCATCTCGACCAGGCCATCGCGCTCCTCGAGAAGCTCCACGAGCGCGAGCCGACAGACACGTTGATCCACATCAATCTGCACCGGGCCTACCGCAAGAACGGCGAGCCGGACCGAGCGATCGATCTCCTGGCCGAGGCGAGGCGCATCGAACCGCTGCAAGACATGATCCACCTCCATCTGGCCGGCGCCTATCGAGACAAGGCGCGACAGGCCGGAGAGCCCCCCGACCCCGGCCTGCTCGGGACCGCCCTCGAGAGCATTCGCAAGGCGTGTGAACTGAGTCCGACCTTCGCCAACGCCCACGGGCTACGTGGCGACGTATTGCTCGACATGGGCCTGGAAAAGCAGGCCGCCGATGCCTTCCTGCAGGCGGCAGGTTTCGATCGCACCTCCGTGATGTGGCACGAGAAGGCGGGGCGCGCCCTGTGCCGGAACGCGCGCTGGGCCGAAGCGATAGGCGTGCTGCGTCAGCTCGATATTCTTCAACCCGCCTCCGCTCCAACGCTGTTCTTGCTTTCCGCAGCGCTGGCCAATTCGGGTCACCTCGACGAGGCCCTGGCGCCCCTCGAACGGGCTCGACAACTGGCCCCGGAGGACCCGGCCATCCTGAAGGCCCTGGACGACATCGAAAAGCGCCGGGAAACGGAGGGCGAGGGTTGAGCTCAGCCCCGCCGCTGGCTCTGGCATGCCTCGCTCTGTTTGCCTGTGGAGGAGGCGACGAAGGCGCGCCCCCGCCTCTTTCTCCGAAAGAGGGTGTTACGCCCTGGTTTCAGGAGCGGAGTGCGAGCGCCGGCATCACTTTCGTTCATCGCTCCGGACACGACGCGGAGTACTACACGCCGGAAGTCGTCACCGGGGGACTGGCTCTCCTCGACATGGACGAGGATGGGGATCTCGACGTCTATTTCGTCCAGGCGGGATCCCTGGCCGCTCCTGCGGAGGAACGTCCTGGAAACCAGCTGTACCGAAACTCCGGGGAGGCCGGTTTCGAGGACGTCACGGTGGAGAGCGGTGCCGATGATCGGGGCTACGGGATCGGCGCGGCCACGGGGGATTACGACAACGACGGGCACGTCGACCTGTACGTGACGAACGTCGGGCGGAACGTGCTCCTGCGCGGAGGCGGGGAAGGGACGTTCGCCGATGTCACCCAAGCCGCCGGCGTCGGGGACCGCAGCTTCGCAAGCAGCGCCGCTTTCGTCGACTACGACGCGGACGGCGATCTCGACCTCTTCGTCGCAAACTACCTGATCTGGTCCACGGGGACGGAGAAGGACTGCTGGAACACGCTCGGGCAACGGGATTACTGCGCTCCCGCGGTCTACAACGCTCCCGCGGTCGACGTGCTCTACCGCAACGACGGGAGCGGCGCTTTCAGCGATGTTTCCCAGGAGGCCGGGATTCGTTCGGCCTTCGGAACGGGCTTGGGGGTCGTGTGCGGCGACTTCACGGGCGACGGGCAGGTCGACATCTTCGTCGCCAACGACGGGCGGCCGGATCAGCTGTGGGTGAACCAGGGGAACGGCCGTTTCAAGGACCAGGCGATGCTCTTGGGCTGCGCCATCGACCAGGACGGCAAGCCCAAGGCGGGGATGGGAGTGACCGCCGCGGACATCGACGACGACGGGGACCTCGACGTGCTCGTCAGCAACCTGCGCCGCGAATCCGATTCGCTCTTCATGAACGACGGGGGGTTCTTTACCGACATCACCGCGATCTCGGGATTGGGCACGGTGAGTCGCTCTTTCACGCGCTTCGGGACCGGTTGGGCGGATTTCGACAACGATGGCAGGTTGGATCTGTACCAGGCCAACGGTCGCGTGGCGAGCGATGTGGATGGGCACGATGACGACGATGCTCTGGCGGAGCCGAACCTTCTCTTCCGCGGAGTAGGGCCTAGATCCTTCGAGGAGGTCTCGCCGCGCGGGGGCACGTATCCGCCGCTCATTCATACCTCGCGCGGGGCGGCGTTCGGCGACCTCGACAACGATGGGCGGGTCGATATCGTGGTCGCAAACCGGGACGCACCTGCGTACGTCCTTTTCAATGCGGTGGAAGCCTCCGGCAACTGGCTCCTTGTCCGCGTGCTCGACGAACATGGGCGCGACGCCCTGGGCGCCACGCTCACGCTCCGACTCGCCGACCGAACCGTCCTGCGCGAGGTCCGCAGCGCCTACAGCTATTGTTCGGCGAGCGATCCACGCGTGCACTTCGGGTTGGGAGAGCACACGAAGGTCGAGTCGCTCGAGGTGCGATGGATCGATGGAACGCGCGAGAAGATCCAGGTGCCGGGCGTGAATCGCATTATCGAGCTTCGCCGGTGATGCGGATGGCCTCGTAGCAACGCGCGAGCCTCAGGCGACAGGCGCTGAAGCGCCCGTCGCGCAGGTCGATGGCTCGCTCGAAGGCCGCGATCGCCTCGTGATATCTCTCCGCTTTCATCAGGCAGCGCCCAAGAAGATAGAGAGCGGTGGGGTTGGTCCCGTCCTCCTCGGTCATCTCGAGGAGGATCGGAAGCGCTTCTGCGAAACGGCCCTGACTCACCAGCAGGTGCGCCTTCTGAAACTCCCGCGCCTCTGTGATGCGCGCATGGGGACTCGGTCGGTCGCTTCCGTCCAGAGGGTCCGGCAGCTGCGTCACTTCCGAATCCGTTCCGGCGTAGCCCAGATCCGCGATCTGCGCCTGGAGATCTTCGGGGGAGTCCTGCAACTCGCCCCGCTCGAGACGCCCTCGACCGCACACCTCTCCGAGGCTCCGTCGGTAAGGACCGACGTCCGAGCCCACCGTGGAGATCCGGTTCTTGTGCTCCTGCGAATCGTCCATCAAGACGTAGAACTCGGGCGAACTGCCGTGAATGAACTTGCCCTTTCGATCCGCCCAACCGACCAGGTGGCTCCACCCGAACGAAACGTGGCCGAGATAGCTCTCGAAATACACGCCGCGCTCCGGGTCCGGAAGAGTCCGATACAGGCTGCGTCCATCGACATTGGAAGGCGCGGCCAATCCGAAGGCCTCGAGTACGGTGGGCTGGACATCCACCACGCTCACCGGCTCTGAATATCGCTCTCCCCCACCCCAACCGTCGGGGTAGCGAACCACCAGCGGCACCCGCAAGGTCGAGTCGAAGACGCAGTTGCCGTGCGTATCCTCTCCGTGCAGCCCACGCCCTTCGCCGTGATCGCCGACCACGAGGATCAAGGTCTCGTCCAAAAGGCCCTCTTGCTCGAGAACCTCCAGCACCCTCCCGATGTGGTGATCCATGTAGGCCACTTCACCGAGATAGGGGTCCCCTTGCGCCCGCTCCAGGAAAGCCCGCGGCGGCTCGTAGGGATGGTGCGGATCGAAGAAGTGCAGCCACAAGAAAAACGGCTCGCCGACGGGCTTCTTTCGAAGCCAGCGGATCCCCCCGCGCGCGACCATGGCTGCCTGCCGCGGAGCGCCGGCCTCCCCATCGGGCTCGTCGTATTCCGCAAAGCCCTGGGAGAATCCGAGGCTGTGGTCCAGGACGGCAGCGGCGATGACCGCCCCGGTCGCCACCCCCCGCGGCCCGACCTCCTCTGCCAGGGTCCTGGCGGCCTCCGGCAAGGCCATCGAAGCGTTCACCCGAACCCCGTGGCGGGGCGGATAGAGCCCCGTCAGCATCGATGCGTGCGCGGGCCCGGTCAGGGGGGCGACCGTGCGCGCGTTGTCGTAGACGACCCCCTCGCGCGCCAGACGATCGAGGTGCGGCGTGAGGCCGGGCAAGGCCCCGTAACACGAGAGAGCCCCCGCAGAGGTCGTATCCAGCGTGATCAGAAGGACCGAATGCCCTTTTCCCGCCTGTCCACCGCAGGACCCGAGGAGGGCGGCGAGCAGGGTGGAAAGCAAGCGGAGTTTGAGCATCGCGGGCGCGTCCAGGAGAATCTATCAAAGCTGGGCCGGATTGAAGGATTCCCCGTTTCGTGGTGGGATGGAGGAGGTGCGGATCGCGTGGTGAACGCTTCTCAAGATGTGATCGAGCGGGGGCTTCGTCTCCGCTGCTTGACGAGTTTTCTCTTTCAAGCCTGCCTTTTCCTTTACGTCCAGGCCGGGTGGCTGCAGGCCGGGCCGGGGTCCCTCGTGGTTCTCGGGGCGGCGGCCCTGATCAACCTCGCCACCTTCGTCTTCGTCCGGACCGGGCCACGCTCCTTGCACCCGGTCGCGAATCGACTGGCCCCTCTGCTGGGCATCGTGACCTGGGCGGTCTTGACCTACCTCGGGGGAGGCGTCGGCACCTCGCTCCTTTTGGTCGGCTTCTGGTTCGAGATCCTGCTCTCCGCGGTCGGGCATTCCGTTCTGAGCGTGGTCTGCGTCACGCTGGCGAGCGCCTTCGCCTTGTTCGCCCAGCAGTACTTCCTGGGGTTCACAGACATCCTCGCCCCCCTGGTTCTGCAAACCTCTTTCCTCGTGATCGTCGGAGCAGCGACGGCCTGGGTCCGGCGAAGCTGGGTCAGGGGGCAGGAGAGCTTTTCTTCCCGGCTCGTCGAACAGCAAGACAGGTTGCAGGCCATCGAAGGGCAACTCGCGGACGCCCAGACCCTGGCCGATCTCGGGGCCCAGACCGCGCGCATCGGTCATGGGCTCAAGAACGCCGTGCACAGCCTGCGGGGTTTCAGCTCCCTGATCGAGAGAGGCAAGGACGTCTCCGCGAGCGACAACGCTGCCCTGCGGGGTCTGAAGGACTCCATCGACCAACTCGAGCGACTCGCCCTCGATACCCTGAAATCGAAGGCACAGCCGCCGCAGGACGATCAAGCGGAGACCTGTGAGCAGGCTGACAGCGATCTGCGCGAAGTTCTGGACGCGGCCACCGCGGAGCTCACGCTCTGCCATCCGGAGGTTCGTTGCCGCGTCGTCTGGGAGCAGGAAGAAGCCCTGCGCGTGCCCGCCAAGGTGTTGAGAGAGGTCCTTTCGAACCTGCTCCTCAATGCAGCCGAATCGATGAATCGCACAGGCGAGGTGGGTGTGCACGTAGTAAAAGCGAGCCACGGCATTGAAATCCTGGTTACCGACACGGGACCTGGGATCGCCGTCGGAATGGAAAGCCACATCTTCCGACCGGGACATTCCACCAAGTCGAATGGACACGGGATGGGGCTTTACCTGGCGCGCAGTCTCATGGAATCTCTAGGGGGAAGCCTCTCCCTTTCTCCCTGCGATGCGGGCGCATCGTTCCGAATTGCCTTACCCGACTCGCGGCCCAAACTATCGACCGGATGACATGGCGCTGATCCTGGCTGTCGACGACGATCCTTCGAGTCTCGAGTACGCACGACTCACCCTGGAAGGGGAGGGACACGCCGTACGCACCGCGACCGACGGCATCGAGGCCCTGCTCTGCATCGAGAAGCAGGTGCCCGATCTCATCGTGAGCGACCTGCAGATGCCGAAGCTCGACGGAATGGGCCTGCTCAGCCGCGTCCGCCAGAGATGGCCCGAGCTACCGGTCATCGTCGTCTCGGTGCAGGAGGACGTGGTACTTGTCGTCGAGGCGATCCGCCAGGGCGCCCACAACTACGTCCTGAAGCCCTTCACCCCCGAGTCGATTTCCAACGCCGTGGCGAGGGCCCTCCTGACGCCGCGTTCCGACAAGGCCGAGCCGAAGAGCGCCGCAGCCACGATCCGCGGCCGCAGCCCGGCGCTCGTGGAGGTTCGTCACCTCGTCACGCTCGCAGCGCGTTGTGACGTGAACCTTTTGATCACGGGAGAGACGGGTACGGGGAAGGAAGTGGTCAGCCGGGCCGTCCACAAGAGCGGCAAGTTCGCCGACACCCCCTTCATCGCCCACAACTGCGCGGCCACGCCTCCCGAGCTCTTCGAGAGCCACTTCTTCGGACACAAGAAGGGCGCCTTCACGGGCGCGGTCCAGGATCACGTCGGCCTGCTCGAAGCGGCCGACGGCGGTGTGTTGTTTCTGGACGAGCTGAGTTCGATGGCCATGGAGCACCAGGCCAAGCTCTTGCGCGTCATCGACGATGGCGAGGTGCGCCCCGTCGGTATGCAGAAAAGCCGCCGCGTTTCGGTGCGTTTCTTCGCCGCCCTGAATCAGCCTCCGGCCGAGATGATGCGATCCGGCAAGCTCCGCGAAGATCTGTACTACCGTCTGCGTGGCATCGAGTTCTTTCTGCCCCCTCTGCGCGAAAGACGGGAGGACATCGCCGACCTGGTCCAGCACTTCCTCTCGGAAGGAGCGCCCGGATTCACACCTGAAGCGGTAGCCGTGCTCGAGGGGCACGATTGGCCCGGCAACGTGCGCGAGCTGAAGAACGTCGTGCAAAGCGCCCTCGTCTTTGCAGGCGAAGGCAAGATCGAGCCCCAGCACATGAACCTCCAGTCATCCCTGGGCGGTGCGACGTCCACGGAACAACACAAGTCCGCGACGCAAGCCCTTACGCTGCGCGAGATCGAGCAAAACGCGATTCTGAGCGCTCTCGAGGCCGCCGGCGGCAATCGGGGGAAAGCGGCGCAGGCACTCGGCATCGATCGCTCGACCCTGTGGCGCAAGCTCGCGGCGATGCCGTCCCGAGAGCACCCGGACAAGGACGGAGAAGAGTAACGCGGGCTCGTCAGCGCGCATGGATCGCAAACCGCTCTGAACGTCCGGTGCCGGCCGGTCGGCGCGAGGAAGCTCCCGAGCCGCCCGACGAGCGGGGTGCGGTTGTCACCGCAGCCCGGCCACGGCGCTTGCGAGTTGCGCAAGACGCTCTGGGTCCGCGTCCGATCGTTGCGACAGTTCTTCCAGGGCCGTGCGGGCTGCGCTCGCCCGTCCCGCGTACACCAGGGTCGCCACTTCTCCGAACCAAGCTTCGGTCAGTTCGGGATGGGTTTCCTTCAAACCGCGAAAGCGCTCCAGCGCATCGTCGAATGCGCCCTTCTTGAGTTCGGTGTAGCCGGCTTTCAAACGGATGTCGGTCGCCGCGGGTTCGAGCGCCATCGCCCGCTCCATGGCCTCGAGTGACTCGTCGGGACGCCCTAGCGCCTCCTCGAGGGACGCCATGAGACGCCACCCCATGCTCTCGGAGGGACGCAGCTCCAGCGCACGCTGCAAACGCTCAAAGGCCGCGCGAGAGACTTCGCCGTCCGCGCTGCCGTGGCGCAGAAGGGCGCGAACGAAGTTCAAGGCGCCGTCGTGATGTACGGGGTCGATCGCGAGCAACCGCGTCAGGATCTCCATCGCAGCGCCCGGATCTCCCTGCTCTATTCGACAGACCGCGAGCATGTTGAGACTGCGCACATCGAGCGGGTCCTCGGCGAGCACCTGTTCCAGGAGTTGCTGCGCGACGGCGAAGCGCCCCGCCAGGACGTGCCTACCGGCGCTGCGACGCATCGCCGCATAGCCCGTTTGCCAGCGCTGCATCTCTTGCGTCCACGGGTCCGAGAAACGCAGGCGGCTGCCGTCACCCTTCGCATGGGCCGCAGCCGCCCCCTCGATATCGCCCGCCTGTCTGCGGGCATTCGACAGGAGGTGAAAACCGTACGGCGCCTGAGCTCCTTCCAGAAGCCCCCCGCGTTCCAGGAGAGAGATGGCCGTGTCCGGCGATCGCCGCGCGAGCGCGAGGCGTACGTCGATGAAGTGAATCGTGGGGTCATCGGGTGTCAACGCACGCGCCTTCTCGAGTGCCGCCGCCCCCGCCTCGTGCTCGCCGAGATCGAGCGACCACAGCGCGAGTCGGCACCAGGAAGCGGCATAGCCGGGCTCCGCCAGGGCCGAGCGCTCCATGGTCGAACGGGCGCGGGAAAGATCGCCCATGCGCTCCTGCACGCGGGCGAGGCGGTGCAAGCTCTCGCCGTCGTTCGGCCGCTCCGACAGGATGTGCTCGTAGCACCGCGCCGCATCCCCATACAGGGCGTTCGCCTCGTAAACCATGCCGAGACGCCGCCAGGCCGGGGTGGAACGGCGACGGTTCCCGACGCGGACAAGCTCTTGCTCGATGCGTCGGCGCAGCAGGGGGTCGAGGGTTTCGATGTCCGCCGGCGGCTTTGGCATGGGTCCGGCCCGCTGGTAGGCCAGATAGCCGCCCCCCCCCGCCGACAAGAGCAGCGCAGCCACAACGAGGATGGAGCGCCGGCTCATCGCTCTGTACCTTCGCCGGCCCGCAGGATGTGATCGCGGTCGACCTCGAAGGGACCGAAGGATTCCTCACGACCCCCCGGCCAGCGCACGCGCACGCGGCGGATGTTCGCGACGTCTCCTAACCCGACGTGCACGCGTGGATCGTTGGCTGCGCAATAGCTGTAGGCCGACTTCACGTCGCGCCGCAGGCTGCGCCCCTCGATCTCGATCCGCAGCTCGGCGCCCAGCGCATCGCGGCCGTTGCCGTCCAGCACGCGGAATCGCGCCCAATGCCCCCGATCGGGCACCACGTTGCGCAGGACGTAAGCAAACGCATCGCGATTGACCACGACGACGTCCATCCCGCCGTCGCCGTCGATGTCCCCGAAGGCTGCGGCGCGACTCGTGTGCACGAGTTCAAGTCCGGAAGGAACACCTCCTTCGTGTTCGGAAACATCGAAGCGCCCACCGGATTGGCCGGTGAAGAGCAGGTTGGGTTCCGCGTAGGGGTCGTCGCTACGCGCATGGAGCTCGGAGGATATCGCGACGCGGCCGTTGGCCTGGTAGAGATCGAAGAAGCCGTCGTTGTTGAAATCCACCCAGCCGACACCGAAGCGCGTAAAGGGGCGGCTCGCCCCGCCGAGCCCTACGGCCGCCGTGTCGTCGTTGAAGTAGGCGCCTTCATTGCGAAAGAAGGAATCCGCCTGTGCCCGTAGATTGACGACGAGCACGTCGAGGTCGTCGTCGCCGTCCACATCCTCGGCCAGCGTCCCCATGCCCGCCTTCGGTTGGCCGTGCTGATCGACCGCACAGCCGCTGGCTCCCGCGATGTCGGTGAACGTCCCATCGCCCCCGTTGTGCCAGAGGTGGTTCTCCATCTGATCGTTGGCGACAAAGATGTCGATCGCGCCGTCCCCGTCGAAATCGCCGCAGACCACGCCCAGTCCGTTCCCCCGTCGCGCGAAGAGACCCGCCGCCGCGGAAACATCCGTGAAGCGCCCGCCGCCCTCGTTGCGATAGAGGGAATCGGCTACCGGTGCATCGTAGCTATTGGGACTGCAATAGTCGGGGCGTCCCGCCGCGGTCGAACACGCCAGCTCCCCCCCGAGCGACCAGTCGACGTAGTTGCAACAGAAGAGATCCAGCCGGCCATCGACGTCGAGGTCGAAGAACGCCGCGCTGGTGCTCCAGGCCCGCTGGTCGACCCCGGCCCGTTCCGAGCGGTCCTCGAAGGTGAGGGCGCCGCGGTTCAAGAGCAGCACGTTGGGCCCCACGTTCGTGACGTAGAGGTCGAGAGCACCGTCGTTGTCGACGTCCCCCAGCGCGACCCCCATGCCGTACCCGGGATCGCCGCTGCCACTCTCTTCGGTGATGTCGGTGAACCGACCTGCGCCCCCATTTCGAAAGAGCCGGTTGACCGGCGAGCCGGGCGCGGGCCCATCCAGTTCCCCGGACTGCACCAGGTACAGGTCGGGGTCGCCGTCGCCCTCGAGATCGGCCAGTGCCGCACCGCCACCCATGATCTCGGGAAAGCGTCGCAGCGCTCCCCCCGCGTCGGACACGTGAACGAAGTCGATCCCGACCTCTTCGTGCACCTCGCGAAACCAGGGGGAGCCGCTGGCCTCGTCGGCCGAGTTCGCCGAGTTCGCCGGTTCATACACCGGGGGCGGGGTGGAGGACCCCCCGCAGCCGGGGGCCAGGGCCAGGGCGATTGCGACCCCAGGAAGAACGCGAGAATCCAAGGCGCGTGTGATCGTACCCACGGGCCGCTTCGGGCAGAGCACGGGCAAAAAAAAAAACGCGCCCTGGCCGCCAGGACCAGGGCGCGTGCGGATGAACTCGGTTTCCCCCAACCTCGGGTAAGAAACCGGAGCGAGCGAAGACTAGCTCGCCGTGGCGGTCTTGCGGCTGACGCTACGCCAGACGACACCGCCGAACAGGAGGGCTGTAAGGATCATGAGACCCCACTGGCTGACCGTCGGAACACCGCCGCCACCGCCGCCGCCGGTGTGCTGAATGGTGACCCCACCGGCTGTCCAGTCGGCGTCGACCGCGTCGGCCGCGTCGTCGAAGGTCTCGTCGAGCTCGATCAGCAGCGTTCCATCCGGGCAGACGATGTCCGGAATTCCCAGATCAGCGAGAATGAGGACGGGGCTCGAGTTGGATTCCGTGCCGGGACCGCCCGTCGGGGAGGGAGTGAGGAACACTTCGACGGCGCCGCCGTTGGGGCCGAACGCGAACTGGGCCTCGTTCAACCAGCTACCGCCGACGGTCGTGCAGCTGACGTCCCAGCCGAGGCCCGTGACGGCCTCGCCCGCGCCGATGTCGAGGGAGAGAACGGTGTTGGAGGGATCGCCTTGGAGGTCCCAGCTCTGCTCGCCGGCGACGCTGACGACCGTCTCTGTGCTGCCGTCGAAGGTGCTCGAGGAGATGACCGTCGCGGGGACGATCGTCTGTCCCGTGTGGTCGGTACCGCTGCCGGAGGCGAGCGTCGGGGGAGCTGTTGCGTTCTTCTGGGCCGCGACCGTCGAGGCGACGGCGAGGCAGGTTGCGAATATCAGGGTCTTCTTCATGGTGAGCTAGCTCTCGTTACTTGCTTTTGTGGGGGTGAAGGGTGTGCAAGGCCGAATCCCGGGAGGGCCCTGCGCCTGGGGGTTTAGTGCAAACCCCGGGCCAGGCCAGGCAAGAAGCACATAAGTGCCTTATCTATAATAAGTTGGGTGTATTCCACCGGGCCCCGCAGGAAACGGCTCCCGGGTCAGGTGGTGCAGAATACACGGTCCCTGCACCCGGAAGTTCTTTCCAACGCCCTAACGCATTGAAACAACAGGCACTTACCTTGACGTTGCAGGGTGCAACGTCCCCTTGGTGGCCCGTTGCAGACCGTCACTCTTCCACGATTTCCCAGTCCGCGCGACGGAACGCGACCGCGACCCAGACGAAGATGGGGACCACAAACCAGCTGGCCGGAGCGTTCAGGAAGGCCCGTTCGAGGATTCCCAGAAACCACCGCCCCGGTGGGCCCGGGTGGTAGACCTGCAGCGCATCGGGACGGCTGAAGTCGCGCCACAGGGGAATGGCCATGCGCAGGGCCACGAATAGACTGACGAGAAGGAGCCCCTGGAGAAGCGCCTTGCGGCGGCGCTTCCACGGGATCGGGGTGGCCAGCACGAAGGCGATCAGACTCACCGTGGGCAGGTAGCCGATGAGGCGGCTATTGGTTTCCATCTCCGCCCAGACGCCGCTGCCGCGCTTTTCGAGTCGCAGGGCGATGTCCAGCTCCTCGTCCCCCTCCCGCTCACGGAAGGTGGTGGAGGCCCTGCCGCCCTGGAAAACGAGGTTTCCGAAGGTGCAGTAGAGCGGTCGGTAGACCGGACGCAGGAGCGGCCAGGAGAGGATCAGAGCGCTGTAGATCAGGACGAAATGCAGGGCGAAGATCGCGATACGCCTAGTCGGCAGCACCGGCATCGTCAGGCTCCTTCCCCTCTCTCGAAGCCCACACCACCCAGGCGAACCACAGGGAAAGGGTGAACAGGATGAAGAGCGTCTGGCCCACCGTGTGGTGCGCCGTGTCGAAGAACGAGGAGAAGCGCACGTTGATGTAGGTCAGGGCGATGATGCGCAGGAGGTTCGCGAAAACGAGCATCGAAACGCCGACGGCGAGACCGATGAGCTTGGAACGCACGTTGCCGGCCTCCACGGCGATCACGGCGGCGATGTAGAGCGCGATCGGCTCCATCGCGTCGCAGCCCCGCACGACCTTCACCGCCCGGCCCTCGAGAAAGATCATCGTGCTCGAAACGCGCACGTCGAAGCCGAAGGTATCGAAGACGAAGCCCGCGACCGAGGCGTAGATCCCCAGATAGGCCTCGATCGCCGCATGGACCCCGGGGCTGTCCTGCGGGGACGTATAGAAGATCGCGTAGAACAGGAGCATGAAGCCCCCCACGATCAACAGGAAGCGCAGGGCGGGTCTCTTGGCGGCGTACCACGAACCGGCTTCCCCTCGGGAGACGACCTCCGGCGCGGCTCGCTTTTTCTCGCGCCGCTTTTTCTTGCTGCTTCCCATGCGCCCTTATCGTCTCTCGGGGTGGACCACGAGGTGCGCAGGATACACCAGGGCTTCGATGCGGGCCACGTGACTCGACGGGCCCATTCGGCCCGAATACTCGCTGAGCGCTGGAAGCGACGAAAGTCGTTTCGCATCCTTGCCCTCGCACCTGTGCTGAAACTCCACGTCAACATCGATCACGTCGCCACCCTGCGTCAGGCACGCCGCGGGATCGAGCCGGATCCGGTCGCCTGGGCCCGGGCGGTGGAGGGTGGCGGGGCCGACGGAATCACGTGCCACCTGCGCAAGGACCGTCGCCACATCCAGGACACGGATCTCGTCGCCCTGCGAAAGGCCGTGACGACGCTCCTCAACCTGGAGGTCTCTCTGGACGAGGAGATGGTCGGCCTGGCGCTCGCGAGCGGCGCCGACGAGATCTGCATCGTTCCGGAGAACCGCCAGGAGATCACGACCGAGGGTGGACTCGATGCGATCGCGGAACGCGGCCGATTGGCGGAGGCAGTCCCGCGCTTTCGTGAACGCGGTATGCCGGTCAGCCTGTTCGTCGACCCCGAACCCGACCAGCTCGAGGTGGCCCGTGCCCTGAACGTGGAGTTCGTCGAACTGCACACGGGTAGCTACGCCAACGCGAGCGAAGGGGCGCTCGAAGAGGAGCTGGAACGACTCCGTGGGGGCGCCCGTTGTGCGCACGAGCTGGGTTTGCGTGTCAACGCGGGCCACGGGCTCAGCTACGACAACGTGCAGGGAGTGCTCGATCTCCCCCACCTCGAAGAGCTGAACATCGGCCATTCGATCGTCTCCCGCGCCGTCTTCTGTGGCGTGGAAACCGCTGTGCGCGACATGCTCCGTCGGATGGGCAGGACGGTGGCATGACGGGCACGCTCGAAAACCCCTTTCGGGGCAGCCTGGTTGCGCTTCCCACGCCCTTCCGGGACCGGCGTGTGGACTTCGATAGCCTGCACCGGCTCATCGACCTGCAGGTTCAAGGTGGAAGCCACGGCGTCGTCCTGGCCGGTTCGACGGGCGAGGGGGCCTCACTCAGCCGTACGGAAAGAACGTCGGTGGTCGCCTTCGGCGTCGGGGCGGCGGCCGGCCGCATTCCGGTCATCGCCGGCGTGGGCTCTTCTTCCACCCGGTCGGCGGTCCAAATGGCGCAAGAGGCCCACGGCGCGGGAGCTGACGGGCTTCTCGTGACCACCCCGATCTACGTGCAGCCGCCCCAGCGAGGCATCGTCGAGCACTTCTGCGCCGTTGCAGCCGCCACGCCGCTGCCGGTCATTCTCTACGACATTCCCAAGAGAACGGGCGTCGCGCTCGAGCCGGAGACGGTGTCGAGGGTGCGTGAGCGTTGCGGGAACGTCGTCGCCGTCAAGGAATCGGCGGGCGTCGAAGAGATCAGGGCCCTGGCCGAGCGCGGAATCGACACCCTGTGCGGAGACGACGATGGGATCGTGGAGGGCATCCAGGCCGGAGCCGTCGGAGCGGTCTCGGTCGTGGGCAATCTCATGCCCGGGAAGATCGCTCTCCTGATCGAAGCCATCGGCCGGGACGACGATCGAGCCGCCCACACGCTCGAGACCGTACGGCCCTTGATTCGCGCGCTCGCGCTGGAAACGAATCCCGCCCCGCTGAAGACCGCCCTGGCGCGTCTGGGCCATTGCACCCCGGAACTGCGTTTGCCCCTGGTGGAGATCGAGAGCGAGAACGCCGAGCGCCTCGAGCGAGCGCTCGGGGCGTGCGAACTGCTCTAGCGCCGGGCCCCCGGGCAAGTACCCGGCCGCGGAGCCGACCCCTGAGAGGCCATAATGGCAGTCCATCTGCCGTTATGGCCGCGCCCCCCCCAGACGTGGGCGTCTCTGGTGGCAGGAAGGGGCCTTTTGGGCTTGGCACCGTGCTTGCTCTTCCTACCCCGAGAGGAGCTATACCACCATGCAAGACGCATACACCCGAAAGACCCAATCCATCCTCCAGGCCGCCGTCGGCCGCGCCCTCGAACAGCGCCACGCCGAGCTCACCTCTCTCCACGTCGCGCACGCTCTCCTGAGCGACGTCGAGGGGCTCCTGGCGGCGCTCTTCTCCCGACTGGATAGCCAGCCCGCCCTGTTCGTCACCGAACTCGAGCGGCTGGAGAAAAAGCTCCCGACGACGAGCGGAACCGGAGCCCAGCCGCCGGTCTCCGCCGAGCTCGCCGGGGTTCTCGCTGCAGCCTGCGCACACTCGAAACGACTCGGGGATCAATACGTCTCGACCGAACACCTGCTGCTCGCTCTGGTCGAGAAGGGCGGGCACGGGATCAGCGAGCTCTTCGCCGCACGGCAGTTGACACGCGAACGCATCGAGGCCGCCCTGGTCGAAGCGCGCGGCCAAAGCCGCGTGACGACGCAGGACCCCGAAGCGACGTTCGAATCGCTCGAGCGATTCGCCCGGGACCTCACAGAAGACGCGCGGGCGGGCAAGCTCGACCCGGTCATCGGCCGCGACGACGAGATTCGGCGCGTCATGCAGGTGCTCTCGCGCCGACGCAAGAACAACCCCGTCCTCATGGGCGATCCCGGTGTCGGAAAGACGGCGATCGCCGAGGGCCTCGCCAACCGCATCGTCGCGGGGGATGTGCCCGAGGGCCTGAAGCAAAAACGCATCATGGCGCTGGATCTCGGCTCGATGCTGGCCGGCGCGAAGTATCGCGGCGAATTCGAGGAGCGCTTGAAGTCGGTCCTGCAGGAGATCGCCGAGGGAAACGGCGACGTGATCCTCTTCATCGACGAGCTGCACACACTGGTCGGGGCCGGCGGTGCAGAAGGCGCGATCGATGCGGCCAACATGCTGAAACCCGCGCTGGCGCGGGGCGAGCTGCACTGCATCGGCGCAACGACCCTCGAGGAGTACCGCAAGTACATCGAAAAGGACAAGGCCCTCGAGCGGCGCTTCATGCCCGTCCTGGTCGATGAACCCACCGTCGAGGACACGATCGCGATCCTGCGCGGTTTGAAGGAGCGCTACGAGACACACTACGGCGTGCGCATCACCGATGAGGCCCTCGTAGCCGCCGCGCGACTGTCCGATCGGCACATCAGCGAGCGCTTCCTGCCGGACAAGGCCATCGACCTGGTCGACGAGGCGGCCGCTCAATTGAAGATTTCGATCGACTCGATGCCACCGGAGATCGACAACCTCGAGCGTCGGATTCGCCAGCTGGAGATCGAGAAGAAGGCCCTTCAAAAAGAGGGATCACAAACCCAGCGTCTCGCCGCCATCGAGGCCGAGCTGGCGGACCTGGTCGAGGCTCGCAGCGCGCTGCAAGCGCGCTGGCAGGCGGAAAAGGACCTCATCACGCGCATTCGCGCGGGGAAGGCCCTGATCGAGAGCCTGCGCGCGGAAGCCGACCGCTGCGAGCGCGAGGGGGACCTCGAGCGCGTCAGCCAGATTCGCTACGGCGAGATCCCCGACTCCGAGCTCGACGTGCGCGACGCACGGGAGAGGTTGCAGCGGGCGCAAGCCACGGGCGCCCTGCTGCCCGAAGAGGTTGAAGCTGAAGGGATCGCCGGTGTGGTCGGGCGCTGGACGGGCATTCCCGCCCAGCGCTTGCTGGAAACCGAACGCGAGAAGCTCCTGCACATGGAGGAACGCCTCGCCGAACGGGTCGTGGGTCAGGACGAAGCCCTGGCGCGGATCGCAGAAGCCGTTCGCCGCGCTCGGGCCGGCATCCAGGAAACGACCCGCCCGTTGGGATCGTTCCTGCTCCTTGGGCCGACCGGGGTAGGTAAGACGGAGACCGCCCGCGCGGTGGCTGAGTTCCTGTTCGACGACGAGAGCGCGATGATACGCCTCGACATGAGCGAGTACATGGAGAAGCACTCCGTCTCGCGCATGCTCGGCGCGCCTCCGGGCTACGTGGGTTACGAAGAGGGCGGCGCTCTGTCCGAAGCCGTGCGCCGCAAACCGCACTCGGTCATCCTTCTGGATGAGATCGAAAAGGCGCACCCCGACGTCTTCAACGTCCTGTTGCAAATCCTCGATGACGGCCGGTTGACCGACGGTCAGGGCCACCAGATCGACTTTACACACACGCTGGTCCTGATGACGAGCAATCTGAGGGGCAAGGACACCCTGTCGGCACATTTCCGGCCGGAGTTCCTGAACCGCCTGGACGAGGTGCTGGAATACAGCACTCTCAAAAAGGCTCAGATCCACTGCATCGTCGACGTACAGCTCAAGCGGCTCGCCAAGCACCTGGCCGAACAGGAGATCTCGATCGAACTCTCGCAGAAAGCGAAGGACTCACTGGCTGAAGAAGGCTTCGATCCGGAGTTCGGCGCTCGGCCTTTGAAGCGCTGCATCCAGCGCCGCGTCCAAAACCGACTGGCCGACGCAATCCTCTCCGGAGAGCTCGCCCCCGGCGACACGGCGCGGATCGATTTTAGCGAGAGCGGCTACGTGCTGGAGGTTTCGAAGGCGACGGTGGAGCAGCACGCCGCCGTGGCCTGAACCGCACCCCTACGCCAGGAGTTTTTCCAGCTGGTCCCGGGTCAGATCGCCGAGGAGCGACTTCGCCGACCCGAGGATCGCCTGGCTCAGCGCCTGCTTCTTGGCCTGCAGGGCGACGACCGTCTCTTCCACCGTGTCGCGGGCGATCAGGCGATAGGCGAACACGGGCCGCGTCTGCCCCGGGCGGTGAGTGCGGTCGATCGCCTGATCCTCCACGGCCGGGTTCCACCAAGGGTCCAGCAGGTACACGGTGTCCGCCGCCGTCAGGTTGAGGCCATGACCGCCTGCCTTGAGACTGATGAGGAACAACCGACAGTTGGGATCCTCCTGGAAACGCGAGACGCACTGCGAGCGTTTACGCGTGCGTCCGGTGAGAAACTCGTGATCGATCCCTCGTTCCTTGAGCCGTACTCGCACGAGATCGAGCAGGCTTGTGAACTGCGAGAAGATCAAAGTCTTGCCTTCTTCCTCCTCCAGCATGAGGTCGATGCGTTCGAACAGGGCGTCGAACTTGGCGGAGCTCTCCTTCTTGTACGACTCATCCAAAAGACCCAGGTGACAGGAGGCCTGGCGTAGCCGCAGCAGTGCCTCGAGTACCTGCACCTTCATCCGCTGAAGCTTCTTTTCGTCGCTGCCGAGAAGAGCGCCCTGGAAGTGGGCCTTGAGGCGGTCGTACTCGCGCCGCTGGGTCGGGCCCAGCTCGACGTAGATGGTCTCGACGGTACGCGGGGGCAAGTCCGCCAGGACGTCCTGCTTGAGCCGCCGCAAGAGAAAGGGCTGGATCGCCCGGTGAACGCCTTCGAGAAAGCGCTGGGGCTCCCCGGCCTCGTCCGTTTCTGAAACCTCCGCCAGTGCCCTGGTGTCGCGCTTGAGCATTTCTCGGAAGCGGCCCACCCGGCCGAGCATACCCGGGTTCAGAAACTCGAAAAGCGACCAGAGTTCGCCCAGGTGGTTTTCGACCGGAGTTCCTGTCAGCGCCACGCGATTCGCCGTGCGCAGGAGCCGTGCCGCTTTGGCCGTTTGGCTGGACGCGTTCTTGATCGCCGTGGCTTCGTCGAGAACGACCGTATCGAACACAAACTCCTTCAGATGCTCGATGTCGGCACGCAGCGTGCCGTAGGTCGTGATGACGATGTCGTACTGCTCGAAGGTCACCGAACAGACTTTGCGGGTCGTACCGCGGTGGTCGAGGACCTTCAAGCTGGGAGCGAAGCGTTCGGCCTCGGCCATCCACTGGAACGACAGCGAACGCGGGGCCACGACAAGCACGGGGCGACGATCGGTCGTGTGCTCGCGGATGCGCAGGATGTGCGCCAACACCTCGACGGTCTTGCCCAGGCCCATCTCGTCCGCCAGGCACCCGCCCAAACCGAGCTCACGCAAGGCACCCAGCCAACCGAGACCGACCCTCTGGTAGGGACGAAGCTCGCCGTGGAACGAACTCGATTCGTGGATAGGCGCGACCGCTGTGAAGCGCTCGATGTTTTCCCGCAGGCTACGGAACCCGGCATCGGCCCTCAATTCGACTTCGCGCTCGGACAGAAAAGCGTCCAGGAGGATCCCCTGGCTGCGCCGGAATCGGAGCGACCCTCCGTCCTGTTTCTCGGCGAGTTCCAGGAGTCCCCATTGATCCAACCAGCGCTCGGGCAAGAGCCCTATCTTCCCATCGCCCAGGTGCACCAATCCACCGCTCCGCCGCGCCGCCTCCAGGAGCGCCGGGATCGGCACGGTCTCCTCATGGAAGGCGACCCCACCCTCCAGGTCGAACCAGTCCTGCCCGCTCTTGACCGCCACGCTCCAGCTGGTCGGCGAACGCACCACCTTTCCATCGGCCACGATGACCCAGCCCGCGTCCATCAGCTTGCGGGCGAGGAGAACGAACCCGGCGGCGCGCAGGCCGCCCCGGCTCTTGCCCCGCGAGGCATCGAGCGCGCTCCGTTCGCCGCCCAGTTCGACGAACTCGTCGACCAACGCCCGTTCCGCAGCGAGATCGCGAAGCGCGTAGCGTCCCTCTTCCACGCACACACCCAGGGGCGGCAGCTCGAGTGCGGTCACTTCCTCCTTGCCATAGACACAACCCAGTTCGCAGGAAAGGCCCTGTCCGGCCTCTCCTCCCATAGAGCTCGCCACGGCCCACCCGGACACGTGCAAGAGCGGCCGGGGCTGCATGCCTTCGACCCACTCGAGCTTGGGCGCCTCGATCAAGGCATCCCCGACCAGAGCCGTGACGGACTTGACGAACTCAACAGCATCCTCTCCCGCTGCGCGAAGTCCGCGGCCGAGCGCCGCTGTCCCGAGGCGCTCGTGTCCCGGCTCGACGACGTAGTTCCCGAGCACTCCGTCGACGATCGCCAAGCCCTGTTCCTCATAGAAGGCATCGGCGTCCCGCACTTCGCGCTGCTCGTCGCCGCGTGCGAGCAGCGGCACGATGTGAATCTCGCCGCCTCCGATCTCGCGGATGGAAAAAACTCGTCTCCAGGGTTCACCGTCATCCCATTCGAGGGGTGTGACGGATCCCCCCGCGACGGTCTCGCGCATCAGCCGGCCGGTACGCGCGGCCTGCGGCAGGAGTTCGCGAGCGAGAGCCCCCGATAGGACGCGACGCGCCGAACCTCCCTCCAGAAGCGAAACCGTGAAAGGCTCGCGCGCTCCTTCGAGCCGCTCGAGCAGCTCCCGATCCGCCGGTTCAAACTCTTCGTAAAAATCTTCCGACCAGTCCACGATGCGACGTGGAATACCCAAGCGCCCATCCCTGCGACGATCCTGTCGCCGGATCTCGATCTCGAAGTGCTCCGCCTGTCCGAACCCGTGAACCAGACAGAGAACCAGGCGTGTCTGTTCCGCGTCCGTCCGGGGGGCGGGCAGAACGCGCCTGATCTGTCTCGCGATTCCCGCCAGGGTTTCCCGCCAGCGAGCGCGGGTTTGCTCCACGATCTCGGCCGAAGCGGTTCCGTCCGCAGCGAGGTAGAGCGCCGCCGCAAGCACGTGCTTGCAGGGACCGTAGCGGGCGAATGCCGGGCACGCGCAGATTCCGTCCCAGCCGTTCAGGTTCCAGGAGAGCTCGACCGGATAGACCTCGTCGTCCTGCACGCGAAAACGGGCCGAGTCCCCCCCCAGGGCCTCGAGCTCGACGCGACCCTCCTTGAAATAGGATTCTCCACGCGAGCGCGTGGTGGTCTGGAAGTGCGGCCCTCGCGGGGGCACATTCAGGGGGGTCGGTGACATGGGGTAGGAGGCGCGTGCTCTGGAGAATGTGGCCTGTCGTGTGGGCCTGGATCTAGATAGATTTCGGGATCTCGGGCAGAAACCCAAACTCCAACTTCCCGGGGTTGCCCTGTTTGGCCATATGTGACCTAATCGTCACATGAGTTCCAGCCCCTCACCGGTACCGACCTCCGGCCCCGCGAATGCGGTCTGGAGGGCCCTGGCCGATCCTAGCCGTCGGCGGATGCTCGACGAGCTCCGCCGCAACCCGAAGACCACGGGCAAGCTGGCCCGGAGCTTCGACATGAGCCGTTTCGGAGTCATGAAGCACCTGAGGGTCCTCGAGAAGGCCGGCCTGGTGGTGGTCGAGACGCGCGGCCGCGAGCGCTGGAATCACTTGAACCCTCTGCCCATTCGCGAGATCTACCGGCGTTGGATCCGGCCCTTCGAGGAACCGCTCTCGGACCGGCTCCTGCGGTTGAAGGCCCTCGCGGAAGAGGAGAAGACGAAGAACGATGAGTAAGCAATCGACCGACATCACGGTGACAAGCGTCCTGGTCGAGGTCCTGATCGAGGTCCAAAGGGAACGGGTCTGGGAGACGCTTGTCGTCGACACTTCCGAGTGGTGGCACGAGGATTTCTTCACGCGACCGGGGCTCGGGAAATTTCGCATCGAACAGAAGCTGGGCGGCTGGATGTATGAGGATTGGGGCGACGGCGAAGGACAGATCTGGGGCCTTGTCAACGGTGTCAAGGCCCCTGAGTTCCTGCAGATCGCCGGGGACTCCGACAAGGATTGGGGCGGTCCCTCGCGAGGCATCATGACCATTCGGTTGAAAAGCGAGGGCGAGGCGACGCGCTTGAGCTTCGAACACTCGATCTTCGGGCGTATCAGCGACGAGACGCGTGAGTCTCTGGAGAGCGGTTGGACGTTGCTCCTGCGCGACTGCTTGAAGCCCTATGCTGAAACAGGCGAGCGGACCAGGAACGCGGGGGCTCCCGACGGCTCGAGCTAGAACCGGATCTGGCCGCGGCGCAGCGAGGAAAGCGTGACACCGGGCTGCAACGGGCCCACGGCGTGCGCCGGTCGGAAATCGCCGGCGGCCACGGCGAGTTCGGCGCCGGGGGGGTCTTCTTCTCCTCTGTAGCCCGGTATCCTCAAGCCGATGAACCCCGCGCGGAAGGATGCACTGCTCGTTTCCCTCATGGGCATCGGCCTCGGGTTGGGGGCTTGTTCAGAGGAGAGAGAAACCCGGCCCTTGGAGGCTCCCAACATCCTGCTGATCACGCTGGATAGCGTGCGCGCCGATGTACTGGGCGCCTATGGCCATCGATCTCGTTTTCGAGACGCGTCGCCCAGCCCGCGGATCGATCAGCTTGCCCGCGAGGGGCTCTTGATCGAACAGGCCCATGCGACTTCATCTTGGACCCTGCCTTCCCATGTCTCGATTTTCACGGGACACCCGGAACTCGTGCACGGAGTCGAACAGGATGGACACGAGATCCACGCATCCCTGCCATTGATCAGCGAAACACTGAAGGCGGAGGGCTATCGAACCGCGGGGTTCTATTCGGGCCCGTACCTCGATCCGGCCTTTGGATTCGGACGAGGCTTCGATACGTACGAGGCGCGCTATGGCGACGACCTGCGTTTCGCGATGGAGGACCTACGCCGCTCCCAGGCCGCGTTGGACGAGGCGGAAAAGCGGGGGAAGAAAGGCGAGCTGTACACGGCGCTGGCGAGCCACGCCAGGGCCCAGCAGGCGGTCGAAACCGCCTCCCACCGCGACCGCAGCTCGGAGCTTGTGGCCGATGCGCTGATCGAGGAGCTGAACAAGCCCGCGCGAGGTCGCCCCTTTTTCCTTTTCGGACACTTCTTCGATCCCCACTACGACTACGCGCCTCCGGAGGAATTCGCTCGGACCTTCGATCCCGACTATTCCGGCGATCTCGATGCGACGGACTTCATTCGCAACCCGGCCATCTCGCACATCCGCCCTGGAGGACGGACACGGGTGGTGGACGAACGCGGGCTGCAGCACCTGTGGGCACTCTACGAGGCCGAGGTCGCCTGGACCGATTCGCAGATCGGACGCGTGCTCGACCGTCTGGAGAAGCTGGGGCTGGCGGAAGATACGCTGGTCATCATCACCTCCGATCACGGCGACGAGTTCTTCGAACACGGCTCGATCGGACACCGCAGCACGCTGTATGAAGAACTCGTACGCGTCCCCCTGATCGTGCGTTATCCGAGGGCCTTTCCACCGGGAAGCAGGATCGAGCAACCGCTATCCTCGATCGAGATCGCTCCGACAATCCTCCTCGCCGCCGGGACCCGTGTCAGCGGTCTTTCCGGAGTCGGCCTGCAAGCGATCCTCGGCGGCCGCTCTCCCGGCCCGGTTTTCGGACGCATCGTGACAACGCAAGAGACTCCCTTGGCCGTCGTCGACCCGCCTCTGTCCGGAGCCCGCACGCGCGTTCTGGAATCCTTTCGCAAGGGCCGAATCAAGATCTTTCGTGAGATCAGCTGGATCCAACCGACCGAAAAGACCTCCGACAAACTCACAATCGTGATCGACGATCTGCGGCTGGACATGCTCGCAAACGAGGCGCTGAACTGGACCCTTCTCGACGCTTCTCCGGACGAGAAGAAGCTGTGGCAGGAGTTCGAACACGAAGAGGAAGCGCAAGCCCTGGAAGATTTCCGACGGGCCTACCAGACCTTTCTCGGGCAACGTCGGTCCCCGGGAAGGGTCGCCGTCACCGGCGACGTTCTGTCCGCCCTGTCCGGACTTGGCTACGTGGAACAGGAGGCCCGTATCGGGGCCCTGGAAGGTGATGACCTCGTTCTCTATCCCCCCAAACTTCCGCCGGAGGAGATCCGACTTCGCAAATCGAAGATCGCCCCTGATGTCCCGCCTTACTAGCGAGGGCTCTTGTCGCCTATCCTGTCTCGATGGGTGAAGGCGGCCAGGACTGGATCGAAGCGCTGGGCGGGTTCCGCATGGCGGGCCGCGCCTGTGTCATGGTGGTCGTCACCGAAGTTCGCGGCAGCGCGCCGCGCGAAGCGGGAGCGCGCATGTTGGTCGGCGCCGACGGCGAGCTGGCGCACGGAACGATAGGCGGTGGCCACCTGGAGCTACAAGCGATCGAACACGCGACCAGGCTTCTCGGCCGGGACGACGGTGCCTCGGAATGCGTCGACTTCCCCCTCGCCGAAAAGACCGGGCAATGTTGCGGCGGGGCCGTAACGCTCTTCTTTGAACCGTTCCGTTGGCAGCGAAAGTCCATCGCGGTGTTCGGTGCCGGCCACGTCGGCCAGGCCCTCGGAGGTCTGGCCCCGTGGATGGGCGCGGACGTGATGGTCATCGACAGCCGTGAGGAAGCTCTCATCCGGCCCCGCATCCCTGCCGACCGCCCCTACGAACTCATCTGCGTGGACGCCCCCGCAGGCGAGATCGATCTGTTGCCCTCGGACGCAGCGATCGTCGTCATGACCCACAGCCACGCTCTTGACTTCGAGATCATCGAGCGCGTGCTACAGCGCGGGAGGTTTGCCTTCGTGGGCTTGATCGGGTCCGAGCGCAAGTGGGTACGTTTCCGAAAGCGTCTCGAGCAAAGGGGATACAGCCCCGAAGCGATCGATAAGGTGACCTGCCCGATCGGAGTCAGCCGCGGCTCGAAGGAGCCGTCAGCGATCGCGCTTTCGACAGCGACGCAACTTGTCGACGTGTTGGCGCGGTGAAAGCCGCTTTCCCCCTACGGGGTAGGACGCTGAGCAGACGAGGGCCGTTGCGCGGACGAGGGCCGTTGCGCGGACGGGGGCCGTTGCGCGGACGGGGGCCGTTGCGCGGGCGGGCGCTGGGCCGACGCTGCCGCAGGGCGGCTCATCCCGCCACCGCCGCGTCTGCGAACCGTTCCGTACCGCGAAGGTGTGTTCATCACGAATACCGACCTGAAGTACGGCCAGTAACAGTACGCGAGGAAGACCTGGGCGACACCCAGGGCCGCTGCAGCCGCGATCTTCGTCGGGGCCAGGAAGGCGTGGAAGACCAGGATGTTCAGGATGATCGGCGCGAAGAGAATCAAGGCCAAGGGAACCCAACGCGCAATGACGAACATGATGCCGCAGAGGATCAGCAGGCCGCCGCGCACCTCTTGCAGGTACCCGCTGCCTTCCATGTCCTGCAGAAACGCATTCGCCTTTGAACCGTAGTCGACCTCAAAGAGTTCCATCAAGTCGTTGAGGCCAAAGAGCACAAGGGTTGCACCAACCAGCATGCGGATCAAAAAGACCACATGCGCCATTCGGATTACGAGGGTTACTGCCACGGGCTGGACTCCTGCCGACGAAAGTGGAGAAGAGGGAAGGTCGGGAGCCTGCCCTATCGGTCCTCTGGTTACAGCACCTGCAGGCAAAGGCAAAGTTCACAGGCAGGTCGGAAAAACTTGCCGCCATCGCCCTCTCCAATGACCAGCGGGGCTTCACCTCGACCCCACAAAACGAACCCTTCAGGGCCGAGCCCTGGAACTCAATTCACTTGCCGGCTTCTTCGGAAAGCTAGCGCAGGTGCTCCGCGAGGGTCTCTGCGACAATGCGCGAAAATTCGGGACCATAGTGGCCGAGGGGTGCGAAAAGCCGATCTGGAGGCGCCCCGCGCAGGATCTCGCTGAAGTCGAGCACCTCGACCCCCTCCGAGCGCAATTCCTGCACAAACCCGTCCCAGTAGGAGCCAACCGACAGGACGGCGCGGCCCGGGAGAATCAAGAACAGGAATTCGGCCTCCGCTTCGGAAGCGACCGCCCGGGTTTCGAGAACGACGGCCTTCAGCAAGCGATAGATACCGTGCGCGGGATTCTTGAAGCAAGCTTGCGTGTCGCGGCCGCCGGCCTCGTACAGACTAAGGCCCACCCGTGTCGCGAAGAGAGCATGCATCCAGTGCGTTCCACGGGGCGCATACGCGCTGCGGGCGCGTCGCAGCCAATGGTCGTGCTCGGAAAAGGCCTCGAGGAAAGCTCTCTGATCGCGAATCAGTCGCGGGATATCCGCCAGCGTGCGGGCCGGGTTGGGCACGAGCTCGAGCTCGTCGCTCGCGTCCAGTCGAAAGCGCGGTTTGAACGCCACGTCCCGGGACCAGTGGCGCAGGGCCGGGCGGTATAGCGACGTCAGGCGCAAAACCGCTCCTGGGAGAAGTCCCAGGCAAACGACGTCCGGCTGCAGGGGGAGACCGTCGCGTCGCAGACGCAACAACGCTTGATCGATGCCGTATGCGGACACGCCCAGATTGGCAACCTCGAGGTCCGACCGGGCTTCGTCCAGCTGGGCACACCACGTCTCTGTTGCCTTCACTTCATCGCCGTGGGTCATCGAACATCCCACGGCCACCAGCCGGCGGACCCCCGGCTCCTTGGTTCGAGACAGCGGCCGAGCACCGATGCGACACCCCGCCCAGTCGTAGCGAAATTCGCCAAACCCACCACCTGGGAGGTTGTGCCAACCCAGCTCGGCATCGAATCGCAGCTTCTTCGGATCCGGGTCGCCCGTCGCCAGGGCCCTTTCGATGCGTGCCAGGCCTTCCATCTGGGCCGGCGAAAAAAGCGGGGGATCGAACGGCGCGACCGGCCTGCCGAAGAATAAACCGTCACGGAGAACCGTGTAGAACGCGATCTGATCCGCAACGAGCAACACACCCACCGCTATCAGGGCGCGCATCGTCAGACGCTTGATGCCCATCGCGGATTACTCTCGGCGTTCTTCTTTTTTCTTCTGCAACTTGTCCTGGGCCTTGCGAAACAGATCGTCGAGATCCCGCTCGCGACTCTTCTCCTTATCGAAGCTGGAATCAAACCTGCCCTGCGCCTCGCCCAAGCGCCCCGAGACGCGCTGGCTGGCGTCGTTCCAATCGCTGTCGCGCATGATGGGTTTCCCGGTCTCGTCCAGCTCTTCGGGACGACGCCAGCGCAGGATCTTCCCGGTCCGCACGTCGACTTCGATGCGACTGTTGCAGCAGGGGCAGACGACCCGGGCGTCTTTCTTTTCGGCCAAAGCTAGTCCTTCTGAAGACGATGCAGACGATTGCGGTAGTACTCGTAGAGTTCCGTCTGTCGGTTCCCCACGTCCATGGGCACACCGTCGATCAGGATGTGCTTTACCCGGGTCGTCACCTCGAGCAGATCGCCGTCCGTGACGACGACATCGGCGATCTTGCCGACAGCCAGACTGCCCAGCTGGTCCTCGATCCCGAGGATCTCCGCCGCGTAGTAGGTCACTGAGCGCAGCGCTTCCTCATAGGGCAAACCGTAGCCCGCGGCGAAGCCGGCGTGGAACGGTGTGTTGCGCGTATTACTCCCATCCGCCGCCATGATGGCAAAGGGGATCCCCGCACGATGCAGCACCGCGGCGTTCGCGTAGCTCGCATCGTAGGGATCGTACGCGAGGCGGGGCACCGTCAGGACCGGGCCCACGACCACCGGAAAGCCGGAAGTCTCGATGGCCTCGACGACCTTCCAGCCCTCCTTGACGCCGTAGAGCACCGCGTCGAGCTCTTGCTCCTTTGCAAACTTGATGGCGTAGAGAATCGTCTGGGCGTTGGAGGCGTGGATACCCACACGAGCTGTGCCCTGCGCATAGGGCACGAGGGCTGCCAAGCGCGGATCAAAGGCCGGGCCCTGCAGCCCGAACTCCTGCGCTTCCGCGAGCAGGCGCGCGTACTCGCGCGCCTGCTTGAGGAGCTCACGCACCCCTTCGATCTCTTTGGGTTCTTCCTTTTTCTCGGCCGTGTTGCTGATACGCGGGAAACGGATGTGGAGCATGTCCTTGTCCACCATCAACGCCTCCTCCCACGTATCACCGCTCAAGCGGACAATGGCGGATTGGCCGCTCATCGGCCCCATGCCCTGGGGTGTGGTCTGCGAACGCGTGATGCCGTTCGTACGCGTCACGGGAATATGAGCCGATGCGGCGTGAATCGAGCTGGCGACGCGCAGGTCGGGTTGGTTGCCGCCAATCTCGGAGGTGTCCATGGTCCCACGTACCGAACGCACCCCCTGCAGCCCCAGAGGGGTATTGAGCGCGATCATTCCCGGCCAAACGTGAAGCCCTTCGGCGTCGATGATCTGCGAGCCGGGTGGAACGTCCACACTCCTTCCAAGCCCGGCGATTCGACCGTCGCGGATCAGGAGCGTCCCGTCTTCGATGTCCTCGCCTTCGACGGGATGAATCGTGCCACCGACGATCGCAAGATGGTCCGCCTGCTTCTTGCCGGCCGAGGCTTCTAGAAGAACGGCTGCGGGGACCTTGCGTTCCAGCACACGCACCGGCGCCTGCTCAAGATCCAACTCAAAGGCGTCACGACGCTGGAACTCGATCCGACCGTCGACCATCGTCCATTCGACCTTCGAGTAAACCGACAAAGGATCGGCGTTCAGAAGCACGAGATCCGCGTCCTTGCCGACCTCGATCGAGCCTACGCGGTCGTCGACACCCAGTTGGATGGCCCCATTGAGCGTGCAGAGCCGCAGGGCGGCGACCGGATCCATGCCGCTGTAGCGCACCGACTTGGCCGCCTCGTGATAGAGGTGACGCACCAGCTCGCCCGAATCGGAATTGATCGTGGAAACGACCCCCGCTTCGTCCAGCAGGCTCGCGTTTTGTGGAATGGCGTCGTTGGCCTCCTGCTTGTAACCCCACCAATCGGCAAAGGTCGAGGTGCCGGCGCCGTGTTCAGCGATCTCGGCGGCGACCTTGTAGCCCTCCAGCACGTGTTGCAGCGTCTGAATGCGGAATCCAAAGTGCTCGGCCACGCGCATGAGCATCAGAATCTCGTCGTCGCGATAACAGTGCGAGTGAACCTTCACGTCGCCATCCATGATTCCGACGAGAACCTCCAGGCGTACGTCGCGGCGCGGCGGCTGAGGATCGCCGCCTCGAGCGAGACGCTCGGCGTAGTGCTTCCATTCGCTCTCGTATTCCTGTGCTCGTGCAAAGGCTCGAAAGTAGATCGATTCGACGCCGGGGCGCGTGGCAGGGAAGCGCCGGCCTGCGCGCCCGGAGTTCGAACGCTTGGGGTTCTCGCCAAGCGCGAACTTGATGCCCTGGGGGGCGTTTGGGAAGCGCAGTTCGTCGGCCGTCTTTTTCCAGCGCAGCTTCAGGGCTTCGCTGCGACCGCCGATGGCGTTGGCCGAACCGTGCAGGCACTGAATTGTGGTCGTTCCGCCGGCGAGAGCGCGATACAACCCGAGATCGTCGGCGTTGATGACGTCTGTGATGTCACAGTCCGCGGTGATCGAAAGCGTGCCCTCATTGATGCCGCGTTCGATCGCCATATGCGAGTGCGTGTCTATCACGCCGGGAGCCAGATGCTTGCCCGATCCGTCGATGACGACCACCCCTTCAGGGGCTCCGAGATCGGCGCCGATCGCCTGAATGTCGCCCCCTTGAACCAGAATGTCGCCGATGAACGCAGGTTTGACGGCGGAGTGAATCGTGACGTTTTGAATCAACGCTCCCGCCGAGACGTCGAGCGTTACGGCCCGATGCGCATCGGTCTCGAAGGGATGCGAGAAGGGGTTGTCGTCGCCGCCACCCAGGGTCAGCGCTAGGAGGGAGAATGCTGTGAATTTCATGGCGTGGTCCTCCTAGCGAACTTTTTCGGGTTGAAGCGTGGCGATAAAATCATTGGAACTCGGTTCGCTCATGAAGGGCGCCGAGAAGGTCGACTCACCCTCGAGTCTCTTCTTCTCGAGGGTTCCGCTGAAGCTGACGTCGATCGCGAACTCGCCGAAGGCCAGGCTCGCATCCATCAAGAACTCCGTGCCCGTTAGAGTTCCCTCGATCGAAGCCTCGACCTCGGTCTCATCCCGCGGGCTCTCGACGAAGATCGACCCGGTGATGTCGCCCTGCTCGTCCATCACCAGGACGAGCTTGGCCTCGTCGATGCCTTCGGCGTCGAGGAACTCGACCTTCCAGGTCCCGGTGAGATCGAGTCCTTCCTCCGGGCCTTCGCCGGAGCTCTTCTTCTTTACTTTCTTCCGTTCGTACTCCGTGGGAAAACCGTCGACGAACACCCACAAGGCCTGCGCTTTCTCGTCGGTCAGCGGGTCGTCGGTCCACAGACAAAAAGTGGCGTTGTGGCCAGCCGCGATGCGCCCCAGGCGATCGGACACCCCCAGGAGCCGTGCGGCTTCGGTGGTCAGGGCACCCAGGGCAGCCTCGGCGGACAGTCCGGCTTCAACCAGCTTGCGCACGTCCCCCAGGAGCTTGTCCGGCTCGCGGCCCTTCGTGCCGAAGGCGAAGGGCACTCCGGCCTCCGTGAGGCGGATGGCGCAGTCGCGCTTCTCCTCCCAACGCCTGCGTTTCTCGACCCGCACGCCCAAGGGCTCGGTGTACTCCCAGACGGACTCTTCCTCGGCGTCCTCATCCTCCTCCTCGGCGTCCTCATCCTCCTCGGCGTCTGCCTTCTCCTCGGCGTCCTCATTCTCGACGGCTTCCTCCTCGACATCCGGGGCCTCCTCGGCCGCCGCCTTCTCTTCCGGTTCGCCTTCCTCGGCCTCGTCCTTCTTCTTCTCCTCCTTCGCCAGGGGATCCTTGACCTCCTTGCCCCAGTCCAGAGTCAGAACCACGGGCACATCCCGGTTCGACAGCTCGTCGGCAACCCGCCAGGCCTCGAGTCCTCCGCTGAACCCGATACGCAACCCGAACTCGTCGGCCAACTTGAACCAGCGCTCCATGTCGCGCGAACTCTGGGCTTCGCAAACCAGCACCTGCCCCTTCGCGAGCAAGGCTCCGCCGGCGACAAGCTCTTCGTCGTGGGGAGGTCGCAACCCCGGGCGCCCCTGCTCATGGCGTCGCTCGAGCTCGTCCAGATACTTCGAATCGTTGAAGAACTGGCGCAGCTGGGCCAAGTACCCCATCAACGTCGAGGGATAGCCGGGACCGTTCGCCGCGAACGCCGCATGCCCAAAGACGTCAGGCAAAATGACGAGATCGCGCACGGCTGCTTCACCCGTTGCCACGAGCACACTGGTCCCCGACAACAACTCGCCCTCCGGCGCGATCAGAGCGGTGCCGAAACCGGCCTCGCGCCACGCTGCTGAGTTCTCCTTGGACATCGCCAAGGCGTCGACAGCACGGAACGACGGTTGCACTCCCTTGCGGTTCGCGAGCCGCATGTCGATACGCACATCCGACTTCACATCGACGGGAACGTCCTGGTCCTTCGTCGGCTCTGGTGTTTCGCAACCCGTGTTCGAATAGGCATCGAGAAAGGCGGGGAGACAGATGAGGTCGCGTCCGTCGACAACACGGACACCCGGAGGAGGAGGCGTTCCGGCTTCCAGGACCTTCTCGATCGCGCCGTCGCGCAGGAGCAGGCTGAACTTCTTCGCTTCGTCACGCTCGCGACCGACATAAACGTCCTGAATCAACGTCGCTTCAGGTCGCAAGGCTCGTTGCGAAGAACCGCTCGAAGTCAGGGCGGAGGTGAAGAGAAGAGCGACGAGGATGGATCGAGAAAAGGTGTGGGGCATGCCCTCCTCCGGGCCTGTGGGGATGGGAGTCTCAAAGGCGATGCATCGCCCGGATACCATTCTGCACGCTGGGTGCGGATCCGGCCACTCGCTCGGGATAAGGGTTGCGTCAGCTGCGGGACCAAGCCACGTTACCGGAGCGGCGAATCGTCCGGAATTGCGGCCGATTCCCTTTCACGCGGTGGAGCGTCGGGCGTCGGTCTCTTCCGAACACGGCAGGAAACACATCATGCAAGCGACCCGAAACCACTGTGGGACTCCTCGTATGCCGCGAGCACCCCTCTTCCTTACCGGAATCCTGAGTCTCGTGCCGGCCCTTCTCACCGCAGAGGCCGAGGCCTGGGGCCAAGGGCCGGACCAGAGCCCCGGCCTCGCGCGGCGGTTCCCGGAGGGGACCGTGCTGTACGTCGAGGGAACAGGCCTGTCGGAGCTTTTCGACGACGGACTCGGGCACCCCTTTGTACAAGCATTCTTCGCAACGAAACTCGGACGCACGCTGACGAGCACCGCCTCCCCGGAAGATTGGTTGGCTTTCGTCAATTCCACGCTCGGACGGTCGGCGTTAGAAGGTCTCGCAGAGCTCACTGCAAACGGTGTCGCCTTCGGACTCGCCGGCGACAAAGAAGATCCGCAAGCCGCTCTCGTTCTTTGCGCGGAAAGCGCGGGGGTTGCCGATGACATTCGAGAAGACATCTTCAATCTACTGGAGGACAAGACGGATCACCCCGGCGCGCTCGATCGCCCGCACGCCACACTCGATGGTGCGAGTTTCTGGAACATCGGGGAAGCTCTGGTCGTCCAGCGAGGAGCGCAGATCATCTTCGGAAACTCGAGGGACTACGCGCTGGCGATCGATGCGTGTTCGGAAAAAAGTGGCGAGCGGAATCTCGTGTCACGGGAAGGGTTTCGCGACCTCTATGGAGCGCGTTCCGAAGCCGGCCTGCTCTGGGCCTACGCCGACCGCCGGGCGATCGAACAGTCATTCGACACCGAACTGCATCAGCTAGCAGCCGGCAACGAAGATCCCGCCGTCCACACACTCTTGGGCTCTCAACTCGGGGCCCTCGCGACCGCGCAAACGGTGACTGCGGAATTGTCTCTGGGTGCGAACGAGCTGCACTTGAGCGTGAGGGGTTTCGACACCGACGGCGCGGCGACGCTCCTACCGCAGAATTCCGCCCCGATCCCGCCGGCTCTGGAATCCGAAGACGATCTCGTCAACGGCCTCATCTATCGTGACTTCGCGGCCATCCTGACCCAGGGCAGCGACCTTTTTTCGCCACGCAAGGTCCCCAAGCTGGCGGAGGCCGAGTCCCAGCTGTCGCTCTTCTTCGGCGGACAGGAGGTGGGCGAAAAGGTGTTGCCCCACCTCTCCCCGTGGTTGCGCCTGATCTCGCGTCCGCTGAATTTCTCGACGGGGCCGAAACCCGAGATCCCCCTGCCCGGACTCGCGCTCATAGGCAAACTCGAGCAGCCGGAGCGCTCCGGCCCCCAGTTTCTCGCAGCCTTTCAAAGCATCGTTTCGGTCATCGGCGTCGATCAGGCCCAGAAGCAGGGACGCCCGTTCCTGCTTTCCGTGGGACAGGAGGGGCGGATCCCGATCAGCGTGGCGCGCTTTCTCGATCCGTACGAAGGCGACGGTATCGACATGCGCTACAACCTGCGCCCCGCCTGCGCGATCGTCGGCGACGCGTTGATACTGGGAACGCACGAAGAGCTCGTGCGCGAGCTGATACGCGAGCTGGAAAGCCTGCACTCGCCCGCCACGGCGGCCTCAGAAAGCCTGCACATTGACGGACCGGCGCTCGCCGAGTTGATCCAGGCCAACTTCGAGGCTCTCGTCATGAACAAGGTCCTGGAGGACGGCGTTTCGATCGAGAAGGCTCGTGAAGAGATCGGCGGGCTGGAGATGCTCGCGCACTCGCTGCGAACACTGCGGATCGATCTCCCTTCGTCCGGCAAGGATCGCGTCGTGTTTTCCCTGCGCGCGGAGCTCGCCTCCGAAACGGCGAATCCCGAGGAAGTTCGCTGATGCTACGCCCCTGGCAGCCGCGCCCAGGCGAATGGAACGACCAGGCGGCGACCCATCTGCTCAGGCGCGCGGGCTTCGGACCGAAAAAGGGGCAGGTTCGTCAGATGCTGGAGCTCGGCCTGAGCGGCGCCGTGGAGACCGTCCTGACAACCGACACGCACGCTGAAGAGCTGTACCGCGGAATCGAACCCTTGCTCGCGCAGGGCGAGGTCTCGACCCTGCAAGCCTGGTGGATGGCTTTGATTCTGGCTGGTGGTGCACCGCTGCGCGAGCGAACCGCACTTTGCTGGCACAATCACTTCGCGACGTCTTTCGACAAGGTCGACGACGTGCGCCTGATGCACCGCCAAAACGAGCTCTTCCGGCGGGAGGGGCTAGGGGACTTTCGCCGTCTGCTTCACGCGGTCGCCCGGGACACGGCCATGCTTCTCTGGCTGGATGGAGGCGACAATCTCAAGTCCCATCCCAACGAGAATTTCGCTCGCGAGGTGATGGAGCTCTTCGGACTGGGCATCGGCAACTACACCGAAGGCGACGTCCTGGAGGCCGCCCGCGGGTTCACAGGATGGGGCACGAGGGGGAGATCGAGTGTCTTCCGCGAAAAACATCACGACGCGGGAATGAAAGAGGTCCTGGGGATGAAGGGCACACTCGATGCCGCGGATGTGATCGACGCGGTGCTCGACCACCCCGCCTGTGCGCGCCACGTCGCTCACAGGCTCCTGAAGGAATTCGTCGCCCCCCGACCACGGCAGGAGTGGGTCGACGCCCTGGCCGAGGAACTGATCTCGAATCGATGGGACATCGGCGCGACGCTCGCCACGTTGTTTGCCTCGACGCTCTTCTTCTCCGATGAGGTCAGGCGCGCTCGTATCGCAAGC
Organism: Planctomycetota bacterium; assembly: GCA_002683825.1. GTDB lineage: Bacteria > Planctomycetota > UBA1135 > UBA1135. The sequence goes on along the minus strand of NYUD01000072.1, from coordinate 31,910 downwards.
CCGGTCGAATTGATGGCCTTCAGCGTACGTGCCCTCGGAGTTCCCTTCGCTCCGAAGCGCGCGGCCCAGCTGTGCGCGGAGATGGGTCAGGCGCTCTTCCGTCCTCCGAATGTCAAGGGCTGGGACGGACACGAGGCCTGGGTCAATGTCGGCACCTGGATCGCACGCCACAATGCCATGGTCGAGGTGGCGGAAGCAAAACGCTCGACGATCGACAGTGATGCACCGCGGCACGCCACAGCTGAGGCCATGCGCGAGGAGTTGCTGGCGAATGTCCATACGCCGCAGCTGGACGATGCAGTAGGTCGAGCCCTTGCCGAGGCCGCGGACACGCCCACGTCCATAGCGGTTGCTGCGGCCCTCGTCCTGACTTCACCCGAATTCCATCTGGTTTGATGCCATGGTCACAGATCGCAGAGACTTTCTGGTCAACGGAATTCAGGTGGCATGCTCGTTGTCCCTCCTGGGTCTGATGAAGGAATCGGCGCTCCGGAAGGGGAAGGTAGGAGGGAAGCTTCCTCTGGAACGCACCCTCGTCGTGGTTCAGCTGAGCGGCGGCAACGACGGCTTGAACATGCTGGTTCCCCACCGCCAGGATGCTTACTACCGCGCACGCCCAACCCTCGCTCTGGGACGCGATCGCCTGCACGCGCTCGGTCGTGGATTCGGACTCCACCCGCAGATGGGTGCCCTCGCCAGGCTCTTCGAAGCCGGCAAGGTCGCGGCGATTCACGGTGTGGGCTACCCGATACCGAACCGCTCGCACTTCCGCTCGATGGAAATCTGGCACACGGCGGATCCGGTGAATCGGGTAAGGGATCACGGCTGGCTCGGAAAACTCCTGGATCGCTCTTGCGAAGACCCCGCTCGTGCTTCCATGGGAGCCATCCATGTCGGCGGCCGGGAGATCCCGCTCGCGCTCCGCGGAGAAACCAGCGACCCCACCGCGATCACCGACGCGCGCGGACTGCAATTACGTGAACTGCAGGGATTTGCATCGCTGCGCAATGGCATGACCGGATCGCGAACTGGCGAAGCGCGGGAGTCGGCCTACCTGCGCGCCGTTGCGGAACAGAGCTATCGCGTTTCCACACGGTTCTCCAGAGCGTTCGAACGTTCCGAGAAAGCCGATACGCCGGGATACGGGTTGGCTCAACGGCTGCGACTCGTCGCCGGTCTGATCGAGGCCGGTTTCGGCCTGCGCGTGCTCCACCTCGAACTGACGGGCTTCGACACGCACGCACAGCAAGGCCGCCTGCACGGGGCTCTTCTGGAGGAGCTGTCCGAGAGTCTCAGCGCGTTCCAGCTGGATCTGGAAGCCCGCGGCATCGACGACAGGGTGTCGACCTTGGTCTTCAGTGAGTTCGGACGGCGGGCGGCGGAGAACGGATCCAGAGGCACCGACCATGGCGCTGCGGGCCCCGTACTTCTGGTAGGTTCCAGGGTCCGGCCGGGCTTGCACGGCACGCCGCCCGACCTGGAGGCGCTGCAAGACGGTGACGTCCCCTTCACGACGGACTTCCGATCGATCTACACGGCCGTCGAAAAGGACTGGATGGGCGTCCAGACGTCCATGGACCTCAGGCCGATGGAGTTGTTCGTCTAACGAGGCCTCGCCTAACCGAGACCGCGAAGAAACAACCACAGCGCGCCGGATAGAACCAAGAGGTTCAGCACCAGCGCCAGGTAAAGCCGCAGCAGGAAGCCGCGCTTTCGGGTCTTGTGGTGAAACACCCTCGACCCGGCAAAGGCCCCGAGACCTCCGAGGTACGTGGCGAACTGCAAGAGTCTGCCTTCGGAAATACGGCGCATCCCTCGGCGCGCAAACCACTTGTCCAGCCCGAAGGCGAGGAACGCCGCGAGGTTGACCGACACCAGAAACACCATCAGAAGCTTCAACACGCCCATGATGTTACGTGACCAGATTCCGTAACATCACTATCCGCATGAAGATCAGGCGCCTGCTCTTGCTCCTTTTTGCCCTCGCTGTCGGTCTGGCCGTCGCTGCGATCGTCTCGATCGACGCCATCGTCCGGCGGGGAATCGAGGCGGGCGGAACCTACGCCCTCGGCGTTCCCACGGAATTGAAGACAGCCGATGTCGGGCTCCTCTCGGGACGGTTAACCCTGGAAGAGCTGAGCATCGCAAACCCCGAGGGTTTCAAAGGTGAACACATCCTCAAGTTGCGCGAGGGCGGGTTGGAGGTATCCCTACCGACGCTCCTGAAAGACGAAATCGTCGCGCCGAAGCTGGAACTCGTTGGAATTTCACTGCTCCTGCAGAAGGGGACGGGCGGAATGAACTACGCCATTGTCCTGGATCACCTCGAGCGCTTGGAGTCGCCGGGCGAGCAAGGCGGAAATGAGAGCAAGAGCGCCGGAAAGAAAAAGAAGTTCTTCTTCGAAGAGATCATCCTGCGCGACATCACGACCTCGGTCGATCTCTTCGGCAAGGGGCCTTCATCCACCGCCTCGGCAATGATTCCCGAGATCCTCATCACGGGTCTGGGCCGCGAGCCAATGACGCTCTCGGATGTGTTCCACCTGGTCTTCGATAGCCTTCTGGAGGCCTCGCTGGAACTGGGCGACGACCTGATGCCCGAACAGCTCCTGACCGACCTTCAGGGCCGGCTCGAGGGAGCTTCGGACCACCTCTACGACAGGGCGGAGGACAAGCTGGACGAACTCACCGAAAAGCTCGGTCCCGAAGCGGGTCAGCTTCTCGAGGGCCTCCTGGACAAAGGCAAGGGCGAACTCGACAAGGGCATACGGGACCTCTTCAAGAAAAAGAAGGACTAGCGGGGCGTCGCGTCAGGCCGACACAGGCCATGTCGAGACCCGTTTCGCCGGTTGATTTCGTCGCAGCCCTTTCAAAGACCGCGGAGCCACTCCGGGACGAAGCGAGCGTTTTCCGGCCGCTCCAGGACCGCATCCAACTGTGCGACGATTCGCTCCTTGTCCTTGGGCAAGGTTCCGGCCAGCGCCAGGTAGTTGCTGGCGTGGTTCGAGCGGAAAACCGAGCCCTTGAGGTTCAGGGCGCCTACGAAGTTTCGCAACTCGCGGGCCAGTTCGATCGGGTTCAAGTGGTCGAACTCACCGCGCGCGTCCTTGGCCCCGAGCGGCGTGTTTTCCACCGGGGTCATGACCAGGGTGCTGACAAAGCGCGGCTGGATCGCGTTGACCACGCGAGCCGATTCGGCGGCGTGTGCAGCGGACCCCTGCCTTCCGGAAGCACCCAGGAGAATCATCGTGGACAGCGCCACGCCGGCCTCGGTCGCCTTGTTCGCCACGCGAATCATCTCCGCCGAGTCGACCCCCTTCTCGAGGTCCGCCAGGACCGTATCGCTACCGCTTTCGATACCCAGGTAATAGAGCGTCAGGCCTTTTTCGCGCAGCAACGCCATGTCCTTGACCGAACGAACCTGTAGGGCCTGGGGAGAGGCGTAGACCGAGACCCGCCGCAGGTTGGGGAAGGCTGTGTTCAGTTCGTCGAGCAGCCCGGCCATGAACGAGGTCTTGGCGACCAACGCGTCTCCGTCCCCCAGAAACACCTTGCGCACCTCGTCCCCCAGGTGATCGCGCGCCCAGGCGATCTCCGCGCGCAATTCGTCCAGCGGCCGCACGCGAAAGCGCTTGTCGCGATACATCGCACAAAACGTGCACTCGTTGTAGCTACACCCGATCGTCGCCTGCAGGATCAGGCTGTTCGCCTCGGACGGTGGACGGTAGAGCTGGCCCTCGTATTGAATCACGGGACCATTCTAACGGATCGAGCGGGGCGCCGCTCGGCCCCTAACCGTCGGTCCCGTCGCGCCGGAAGGGACGGCGCAGGCGCTCGAGTTTCTTACGAAGAAACCGGCTCGAGCGTTCTGCCGGCAGGAGAAAGTGCTCGCGCCACCACTCGTCCGGGCGGGCCTTGAAGACCGTGGAGTGGAAGTCACCCAGGCCTTCGGGCGCTTCGCGGGTGTAATAGTAGGACGCGAAGGAGTTGCGCGTCATGCCGGCGGGGGCCTTGATGGGCTTGACTCCGTGAAAGCTCGACTCGGTCGTGTTGAAGACCACGCAACGATTGAAGCGGGGTGCGGCGGAGAAGACGCAGCGCTTGACCTCACAATCCCACAGCTCGAAGGCGCCGCCCCAGCGCTCGTCCCATTCCTCGTTGAAGAAAACCAGGATATTCAAGCGGCGGTACAACCCCCGCTCGCGGATCAGGTTGAAATCCACATGCACGTCGAGGCGACCGCCCGAGCCCATGACGTGCATCCCGCCACCGGATAGATCGCGGTCAGCTAGCAGTTTTGGGATCCCCGTTATGGAAACCACCGAGTCGATGAACGCCCTGGAAGCGAGGGCATCGTTGAGCCGACGCACGGGGCCGGGAAAGCGCTCGCTCTCGGTGATCTGCACCTTGAGGTTCTCGTTGACCGCCTTGAATTGATGGCCGATGGCGAGCGCTTGCTCGTAGGTGGGGTAGCACTCGGCGACCTCGTGCGCGAAATCGGGCTTCAAGAAATCGTCGATGACGAAAAAGCGCGTGGGTTCGGCGGCGAGGAATCCACGGGCCAGGGACTCGACGTCGATCGGCTGGAGGATCTCTTGGGGGGCGCTCATGGTCTTGCGGACCCTTCATCGTTCCTGAAAGGGGCCGAGCTGGAGGCCGGCGAGGCGAAAGGCTCGCCCGGCCGGGCGAGGGCCCCCTGCCCTTGAAAGTTCCGCTCCTGGAGGGCCTCTCCCGCCGGGCGAGGTGGCGAGAACGGGCACGCGGAGCCTGGCCGCCGCCGCCCGAACGAAGGTGGCGCCGCTGTCTTTGCGGCGTGAGTGACTGGCGGGGCCGAAGAGATGACCCCGTCGGCGATCTCCTTTTCCATGCCGACGATCTGCCTGTCGCACCGAGAGGTTAGCCTGCACACATGGGCGACGGGCGATTCCTGACCACGCGATGGAGCGTGGTTCTACGCGCAGGAAAGACCGACCCGCAGGGTCAGATACAGGAGCAAGCGCGCGAGGCGTTGGAGCGACTGGCGGAAAGCTATTGGTTCCCGCTGTACGCCTACGTCAGGCGTCGGGGATACGACGAGGAAGCGGCACGCGATCTCACCCAGGGCTTCTTCGTGCGGTTGATCGAACGACACGACGTATCGAGCGCTTCGCCGGAGCGGGGACGGTTTCGCTCCTTTCTGTTGACCGCGCTCAAAAACTTCCTGGTCAACGAGGAGGAGCGCGAGCGGGCCCTCAAGAGGGGTGGCGGCCGGTCACCGGTGTCCTTCGACGCGGGCGAGGCGGACCGCAAGATGCTGGAGGCCGTGGACGGCGAGACGCCCGAACGCACCTTCGAGCGCACCTGGGCCCAATCGGTCCTGGAGCGCGCCCTGGAGCGGCTGCGGCGGGACTATGACGCGCGACAAAAAAAAGAGCTCTTCGACGCCTTGAAGGACGAGCTCGGCGGCGGCGAAGGAACCCCCTATGCCGAGCTGGCGGCCCGACTGGGATTCAGCGAAGGTGCGATCAAGGTGGCGGTCCACCGCATGCGGTCGCGCTATCGCGGGCACCTGCGCCAGGAGGTGGCCGACACGGTCGCGCAGGCCGGGGACGTGGAGGACGAGCTGCGCAGGCTCTTCGAGGCCCTTGGCGCCTGAGTGGCGCGCCAACACATGATTTTTCTTCAAATGGCTGTAACCCCCGAAGGGTTTCCCTGCATCGCCCCCTGGAAAGAGACACTGCTGTAATGACCGACTCGACCTGCAAACGCTGTGGAGCGCACCTGACGCCCGGCGGAATCCTCCAGGGAATGTGCACGAGCTGCCTTTTGGAGCTGGGTCTCGAAGAGGAGGCCCACGTGGTCATCACGGGGACGTCCGAACCTCCGGCACCCCCGCCGACGCCGGCCGAGCTCCAGCCCCTGTTTCCGAACCACGAGATCGAGTCGCTCCTGGGCCAGGGCGGGATGGGCGTCGTCTATCGGGCGCGGCAAAAGGGCCTGGAACGAACGGTGGCGCTCAAGGTGTTGCCCGCCAAGGCGGGGCGCGATCCGGCCTTTGCCGAACGCTTTGCACGCGAAGCGCGAGCCCTTGCAAGTCTGAACCACCCCAACATCACGACGGTCTTCGATTTCGGCAAGGCGGGCGAGCACTACTTCCTGTCGATGGAGTTCGTCGACGGCGTGAATCTGCGCCAGCTCCTGCACACACAGAAGGTGGCGCCCAAACAGGCCCTGCAGATCATCGCTCAGATCTGTGATGCTTTGCAATACGCCCACGACCAGGGGATCGTGCACCGGGACATCAAGCCCGAAAACATCCTCCTGGATCGGAAAGGTAACCTGAAGATCACGGACTTCGGATTGGCCAAGATGCTGGGCCGCCAGGACGGATTGACGGGGTTGACCATGACGCATCAGGTCATGGGCACGCCGCACTACATGGCACCCGAGCAGGTCGAGCACCCGATGGACGTCGACCACCGCGCCGACATCTTTTCGCTGGGCGTGGTGTTCTACGAACTCTTGACCGGCGAACTGCCTCTGGGCCGCTTCGCGCCGCCCTCGGCCAAGGTTCAGGTGGATGTGAAGCTGGACGAGGTGGTGCTGCGCGCCCTGGAGAAGGAGCCGTCGCTGCGCTATCAGACGGCGAGCGCGGTCAAGACCGAGATCGACCACGTTCGCAACCCCGGCTCGGGCGCGGCAGGCAGGGCCGCGTCCGGCCACTCCCCGGTCCATGCGGCAGGCGCCGTGGGCGGGGAGCCGGACGGCTCCGCGCGGGGCAAGTCGAAAGCTGGAAAGTGGATCGCGATCACCGCCGCCGTGTTCTTTCTTCTGCTCGTGATGTCGGTGATCTTCACCGGTGTGTTCGGCCTTGTGGTGGCGCCCCGCCTTGCCGAAGACGATGCGGAAGCGCGCGACGCGAGGATGCAGCAAGAAGCTTCTGAAAGGGACCGGGTAATTCGCGATCCTCTCTTCGACAAGCTCGGGGGGATCGACGTTTTTGACGGGGGCCCCATGAAGGGACCCCGCAAGATGAGCCTTCCCTTCCGCGAGGTCTTCGATGTCCGCGACGACGTCGCAGAGGACCTCACCTCCACCATGTATGACATCTGGGATGAGTATACTGTCCTGCTAGAGAGCAACACCCACTACGAGACCGAGGGTAAGACCGCGCGCGTAACGATCACCGGGTTTCCCGAGGAAGACCAGCGCCTCCAGAACCAGTTCTTGCGCCGGGCGAGGGCACTCTTGAGTGAAATTGCCTTCGAGGCGCTTGTCGCGCAGGATCCCTTGCATACGGGACTCTTCCACGACGGTCGGGAATCCAAGGTGTACGAGATTCGCTTCGACGATGGAGTATATGAGTGCACGATCACGGCCCCCGGGAAGAAGACCGTGGTCGAGACCTACGACGTACTCCCGCCGCATCTTCTGAACCACTGGGAGCAGATGTTCCAACCGCTGGCTCCTTCGGCGTATCCGGCATTCCAGGCCTTTCTCACCGCCGTGGATCGGGCACAGTCGGACACTGAAGAGCTCCGTTTGAGGTCGATCCAATCCAGGAGTTCCCGGGGGAACGAGGTAAAACTAGACATCGACGGATCCATTGTCGCCGCGGACGCGCAACGGGCGACGACGTGGTTGGATGAACTGTCGAAGCAACTGGGGGAGATCCCAGGGGCAAAGGTCCAAAGGAGAAGCACCACGGTCTTGCCGGACGGCCGCGGCATCCGTGTAGGTAACTTGCTGCTGGATGTCCGTACCGCCAACCCGCCGATCCCCATCCCGGTCAACTACTCGTCGCGGGATCTCACCTCGTGGCTACGCATGATCGCGACCGAGAGCGGCATCGGCGAGGTCGACGTCAAGACGCGCCAGGTAAACAAAATCGGTGACCTGTCCTACTCCATTCACATGCAGAATGAAGAGACCGCAGAAGTTGCAAAACGACGCTCGCTCGCAACGTTCGCCGCCTGGATCGCCTCCATGGAGGCGAGGAGCGAAGCCTCGGTGGTCTCGGGTTTTGACCTGCACCAGGACAAAGAGGGCATCTGGACCGCCGAGGTCACGTTCATGGTTCGCGGATCCGGCTGATTTTTCTGCTAGACTCCGGGGCTGTCTTTGAAACCAAGGAAACGAAGAAATGGCTAGCGAAGAGGACGTTTACGGTGAGCTGAAACAGGTCTTCGACCCCGAGATCCCGGTCAACATCGTCGACCTGGGCCTCATCTACGACGTCAAGCTGCAAGGCGCCACCTGCAACATCAAGATGACGCTCACATCCAAGATGTGTCCGGAAGCCAAGACGATCCCCGAGGTCGTCGAGCGGCGTGTGACCGGCATCGACAGCGTGGATGCTTGCGAGATCGAGATCGTCTGGGAGCCGCAGTGGTCGCCCCAGAGGATCAGCCCCGAGGGACGCAAGATCCTCGGGATCGAAGAAGAGCCCCAGCCGGCCGAGTAGTCCGGGCGCAGAGCCCTACTGCTGCACGGCCATCCCGCCGTCATCGGGACGAGGTGCGTCCGGATTCGTCTTCAACTCCTGCTTCCAGGAAAGCAAGCGAGCCTGGGCCTGGGCCTTCTCGGCCTCCTCTATGTTCTCGAGCCGCACGTAGGCCATCGAAAGGCTGGTGAAAGCCAGCGGATCCTCGGGAGCCAGCTCGGTGACGCGCTTGAGGGTGGCCAGCGCCTGCTCGAGCTTGCCGCTGTGCATCTGGGCCATGCCCTTGGCCTGGAGGACGTCGCTCCATTCCGGTTTGAGCGCCAGCGCCTTGTCGTACTCGACGACGGCCAGCGTGTACTTGCCTTCGCCGTAGAGCGCAAGCCCGCCCTTGTAGTGCTCGAGTGCCGCGTCAGACATCGAGACTAGATGACGGGCTCGATCCCCAGGCTGCCGAAACCCTTCTCCTCGAAGTTCGTGCGGAAGAGGTCGCGCAGCTTGGTCGCCTGGGCGTCGTACGCCGCCGTGTCCGACCACGTATTGCGCGGGTTCAGGATCCGGGAGGGCACACCCGGGGCACTCTTCGGCATACGCAGGTTGAAGAGCGGGTGCAGCTCCGTCTCGGCGTCGTCGAACTCGCCATCGAGCGCAGCGTTCAAGAGCGCGCGCGTATGGCCGATCGAGATGCGCTTGCCGACGCCGTAGGGACCACCGGACCAGCCGGTGTTCAACAGGATGCAACGCGCGTTCTGCTGCTCCATCTTCTGCGCGAGCAGTCGCGCGTACACCGGCGGCTTCTGGGCCATGAACGGCGCGCCGAAGCACGCACTGAAGGCCGCCTGCGGCTCGGTGATGCCGACCTCGGTGCCGGCGAGCTTGGCGGTGAATCCGGAGACGAAGTGGTACATCACTTCCTTGCCCTCGAGAATCGAAATCGGAGGCAAGACACCGAACGCATCGGCGGTCAACAGAACGATCGTTTCGGGATGTCCACCCCGCGCCCCTTCCATCACGTTGGGATTGCAGTCCAGCGGATAGGAAAAGCGCGTGTTTTCGGTGAGGGAACGGTCGTTGAGGTCGAGCTCCTGCGGATCGAGCTCTTCCATACGCTTGCCCGCCAGCGGCGGTACGTTCTCGATGATCGTGCCCTTCATCGAAATCGCCGCGGCGATGACGGGCTCGGCCTCTTTGTCGAGATCGATCAGCTTGGCGTAGCAACCGTCCTCGTAGTTGGAGATCCCGTCCTTCGTCCAGGCGTGTTCATCGTCGCCGATCAGCCTGCGGTCCGGATCCGCAGAGAGCGTCGTCTTGCCCGTGCCGGACAGGCCGAACAGGATCGCACAGTCTCCCCGACTGCCGACGTTGGCCGAGCAGTGCATCGACATCTCGGACATCTCGGGCAGAAGGTAGTTCATGACCGTGAACATGGTCTTCTTGACGACGCCGCAGTAGTCGGCACGGCCGACGACCAGGCCGATCTTGTTCTTGAAATCCATGATGGCCGCGCGCTCGGTCAAGGTCCCGTCGCGGTCGGGCTGGCAGTGAAAGCTCGGTACGTTCAGCATCGTCCAGCGCCGCGCCTCGGGATTCTCGATGCCCGCCACGTCCTTGGGAAACATGTTGTGCGCGAACATCGCGTGGGTCGCGTATTCGCCGACGAAGCGATAGGGCACGGCGTAGGAGGGATCCGCTCCGCAGAAGACGTCCTTGACGTAGAGCGTTCCGCCCTTCTGGTTCAGGTACTCGACCACGCGCTCGAGAAGACCCTGGTACTTGTCGGGATCGAAGCGCTGATAGTCCTTCTTCCACCAGACCTTGTCGTCGATCTCGGGCCACGCGACGCCGAACGTGTCCTGAACCGGACGGCCCGTACAGGTAGGATCGGTGTAGTAGACGAGCGGGCCGTCGACGCCGAGTTTGGTCGGATAGGCCTTCTGATCGTCGTCCGGTCCGTCCTTCTTGATCCGCCCGCGATCGTTTGCGATCGCTTCGTGGAAGAGTTCCTCTTTCGACAGGTTGTACTTGTATCGAACGTTCTTGAGCCCGAGGAGCTGGTCGAGAGCGGCTACGTAATCCATGGAATCGAGAGAGGGTCGCGGCGACCTGAATCGGCCGCTGTAGGGGCGCATGAGTACGGGGAGACCGGGGTTCGGCTCGCGCAAGAGAATCCGAGGAGGTTACCGGCCCCTTCACCCCCTAACAAGGCCGACAGAGCCCTTCTTGCCCGCAATGACGGGCTTTTCCCTTGATTCTCGCCGGACGACACGGGGTGCCTGACGGCGTATGTGGTGCAAACCCCACGTGAAACCTCCACCGATGAGAGAAATCTCTTCCCTGCAACCATCGAGTTTTCGGCCGGTCTGGTCGAAGAGAGCCCCAGCAAGATGAAGAAGAAAAGGGAAGTACATGTTTGTCCGCGCTGCCACTACCCCCTCCTGCCGGTCCATTCGGTAAGAGGAACCAAGCGTAGCATCATCGCGTTGACCTGCCCCGAGCCGTACTGCGATCACATCGAGTTCGCCACCGTCCCCGGAACGGAACTTCGCCCCGCCACGAGCGAACCCGACCCGCAGCGGCAAGTCAGCTGACGCGGGCGCGGTACCAGGCCAGGGTTTCCTCCAAACCCTCGCGCAGGTCTGTTTCGGGCTCGTAGCCGAGCCTGGATCGTATGCGGTCGATCGACGCCCGACTGTGGCGCACGTCGCCCGAGCGGCTCGGAAGGTGCTCGGGATCGCCCTCTAGCCCGGCGATCTCCGCCATGGTGCGCAACAGCTCGTTCACGCTGATGCTGTGGGCGGTGCCCACGTTGAACACCTCACCGGGCTCGCAGTCGGTGCCCATGGCCGCCAGGTTGGCCCGGACCACATCGGAAATGAAAACGAAGTCGCGGGTCTGTTCGCCATCACCGTGGATCGCCGGCAGTTTCCCCTCCAGGAGCCGCCGCGCGAAGATCGCGATCACTCCGGAATAGGGGCTGTCGTCGGCTTGGCGCGGACCGAACACGTTGAAGTAGCGCAGGGATACGGTCTTCATTCCGTAGACGCTGCCCCAGACCGACATCAACGATTCGCCGGCTACCTTGCCGGCAGCGTACGGCGAGAGGGGGTTGGGGATCTGGCTCTCGACCTTGGGCAAGCTCGGATCGTCTCCGTAGGCCGCAGAGGAAGCGGCGAAGACGACGCGCTCGACCCCGGCGGCACGGGCCGCTTCGAGAATACGCAGGGTACCGGTCACGTTGACGGCGAAGCTCTCCTCGGGATCCTCCACCGAGGCCGGAACCGAGACCTGCGCCGCCTCGTGGAAGACGCCGACCACACCCCGGCAGGCCTCTTCGCAACTCGCCTCATCGCGGACGTCTCCACGCAAGAACTCGACCGGGGCGCCGCTGTCGAGGCCATCGACCTCGAGGTGTTCGAGGTTTTCGCTCGCTCCGGATACGAGGCTGTCGAGAACGCGCACGCGGTCGCCGCGGGCGACGAGGGCGGTCGTGATGTGGGAGCCGATGAAGCCGGCACCGCCGGTGACGAGATAGAGAGCCAAGCAGAAGATGCTATCGGCCCGGCGAGCGATTCAACTCGAAGAAGATAAAAGAGAAGCGGGCGCCAGGAAATTCCGGCGCCCGCTGGAGGAAGGACTACAGCTTCCCTGAACTCCACCCGTCCCCTGCGACGGGATGGCATGTTAGAAGAGAGAGCTAGTTCTAAAAGTTACAACCCCGTAGGGTCAGTCTCTGCCCTCTCAGCGGAGAAGGGTCCCCGAGCGAACGGGAAAGGCGGCGAAGTTTGGAGGTTTTTTCAGCAGGTCGAGCGGGGAGCAGGGGGCCGGGGGTCGTCGACACGCCGCCCGAGCTATCTCGACACCTGGGTCGGGGGCTGATTTCGCGACTGGACGGGCCCCAGGGGAGCCGTGGGGACCCCGTCCGACTCCTCGACCCCGCCTGCGGAGAGGGCGCGCTGCTCCTGGCGGCGGGGCGCCTCTTGAAAGCCGAGGGGCGTCCCTTCGAACTCATCGGGATCGAGATCGACCCCGACCGGGCGGCGGTCGCCCGCACCCGGCTCGACCAGGCCTTCGGAGCCGAACTCAGCCGGATCGAGAACCAGGACGCCCTCGAGGTGGAATGGCAGCGGGGAACGGCCGTCCTTGCCAACCCTCCCTGGGTCAGCTTTTCGGGGCGGGAGGCGGCTCCGAAGGGGGCCAGCCACCTGCGACGCCATCAGGAAGCCGCAAAGGCGGTCGGGCGCTGGCCCTCGTTGCACGGTGCCTTCCTGGCCCGGATCGCGGCCCACGTGGCGAGCGAGCGGCGGCCCGCCCGTATCCTTCTGCCGGCCTCGATCGCCGAGCAGGAGGGCTACGCTCCACTGCGGGCCGAAACGACGCGCTTGGCGCAACTGGACGAGCCGCCGGAGCTCCTCCGCGAAACGAGCTTCCCGGGCGTGTCGGTCCCTGGTCTGCTCTTGACCCTGACCCCTCGGGCCTCGGCCGGCGCAGGGTCCGAAGAACCCTGGGCCTGTCTGGATCCCGGGCGCGCCGAACGGCTCGAGGGGCTCTGGAACTTTCCACGCCTGCCACCCAAGAGCTTCCGAGACCTGGGGGTCCACACGGGAAATTCGGCCAGGCTTCTGGTGCTCGATCTCGATCCTTTTCTCCCAGCTCTGCGCGAGGGGCGCGACCTGACACCCTTCCGTCTGGCGAGCCCGCGCCACAGCCTCGACGTCACTCTCCAGCCGACCGACGAACAGCGGTTTCGCCACGGAGAACTCGAGCGGTATACGAGCGTGCCTATCCTGTTGCGTCAAACGGCCTCGCGTCCGATCGCCGCGTTGCACACCGATCCCACGTATTTTCGCAACAGCCTCCTCGGCTGCTCGCCACCGTCGAGCCTGGCCCCTGAGTTCTGCGTCGCGGTACTCAACGCGTCGGTCGCCGGCGCGTGGCACCGACTGTCGTTTCTCGAAGCGAACCAAAGAAACTTCCCTCAGGTGAAGATCGGCCATCTGCGCACGCAGCCCTTCCCGTTTCTTGAGCGAGCCAGTGCTCCACAACTGCACGATGAGATCGTTCAGCGCGTCAGGGAACTTCCCGACGAGGGCTTTGAACGCAGCTGTCGTGAAATCGATGAACTCGTCTTCGAGGCCTTTCGGATCGAACCGCCACGACGCGCCGAGCTACGCGCGGCCGCGCAGTAGTACGGAGCAGGGCACCGAGGTGAGGGGCTCGTTGCCGCGAATCGCGGGGTCGCCCGCGCTAGCGACCGAAGACCCCGGTTTTCGAGCGTTTACGCAACTCGACCTCGTTCTGCCAGAGGATCTCAGCGGTCTCGATATTCACGCAGCGCAAAATGAACTGGTAGTACTTGTCCCGAGTGGTGCGCCCAGCGCTTTCCAGGGAAGCGCTGCGCTTCTTGTCGATGGAACGCAAACTCCCGTACAGCACCACGTCGGCACCGAGCTGGCGCCCCACGGTACGCATCATCTCTTCGCGCACCGCCCCTGATTGCTGGAAGCGTACCTGGTCAGAGATCTGGGCCTGGCCTTGCTTTCCAGCGACGAGACGAAACTTACCGTTCTTGAAAAGCTGGGTCTGAATCTTGTCGGTAATGGCCGCAGTGTCGATGTGCTCGGCCGTGCGGTTCTCGACGTCACCGATGAAGAGGATGACGCGCTTGTCGGCGTCCTTGCCGGGATTCTCCATGTACATCAAGGCCGGGGCTTCTTCGAGCGAGACCATCATGTCTCCTGCAAGGGTCTGCAGATCGGTCGAACCGAAGTCGATCGTGACCAGCTCGGACTTGGAGGGGTCCTGGTAGCCCATCGAGCTACAACCGAGGGTCGTGAAGGAAAGAAGGGCGGTGAGGGCCAGTGTGGAAGCGGTTGCTGTTTTCATGGGGAGTTGGTTTCTCGGTTCGATTCGAACCCGGAGGGCTCGCCGATAGGTGGTTCGACCCGCTGCCCACCTACCACGTGGGCGTAGATATCGGGCCCCAGGGTGCGGACAAACACGAACATGGTTTCCTCGGGTTCGAGCTGGTAGCTGCCTAGCGAAACGGTGTGACCGCCGATCGCCTCGAGCGTGAAGGTGCGCGTGCCCGGCGGGACGAAGAGTCTGCAAGCTTGCCAGGAATCGGGCAGGGACATCCAGGCACGCAAATCCGCGCGTTCGGTCATGGCTGTGAAGAGCGTTCCGGCAAGAAAGCCGGCTCCGTCGTACTTCTCCTCCAGTTGGTTGGTCAGCACCATTTTCCCCGCACTCCGCAGGGCCGACTTGGCGGTCAACCAGGCCAGGCGATCCTTGAGGTTCTTGTGCGCGACCGCGGTGACGTCCTCGACGCGCTCCGTGCGGAGACTGACGCCGCTCTCTTCGTCGATCAAGCGCAGATCGGAAACGACCTGCGGCCGTGAACGGTACTTGGGTACGGCTATGCGGAACAGCCCGTCGGGCGTGTACACGTTCAGCGAGTTCTCCACCTTGTACGGCCCCATGCCGACGCCCGCCAGAACCACGATGCCGGCCGCGCCGGCGGGACGTTCCACGTCCTTGCCGAAGGACTCCTCCCAGCGCCCGAGCTCCTCCGTTCGTCCCAGGACTTTCGCCAGTCGCACGAGCGCCCGACCCGCCAGGGCCGTGCCGAGACCCTTGGCCTCCATCCGCTCGTAGTCGATGTAGGCCTGATCGGGCTGTCCGAGGAGCTCGTAGGTCAGCGCCGACAGCAGATGGCCGAATCCGCCGGCCTTGTATTTCGTCTCGTAGAGCTTCTCCTCGGCTTCGAGGAGCCGATTGGCGAGCCGCGCCTCGACATACACATCGTCCAGGAGCCCCTGGGCCAGATACGTCAACCCCAGGGACGTATGCACGTAGACGCGCTCGAAGCCTTCGCCCTCATAGGAGCGTACGCCATCGCTGAGCACCCACGAGCCTAGCGCCTCTCCGAGGGCCTCCGGTCCCACCAGGGCGCGCTCCTCGATGTCGGCCGACGCGGCGGCCGCCTGCTCGAAATAGGATCGCGCCAGGTCCCAATAGCCGGCGGCCAAGGCCACGGTCCCCGCCTCGGCGCCCGCGAGAAACGCGGACCCCAGGCGATCCTCATCGCTCAGGACCGCCATGGCGTCGTCGAAGCGGCCGGCCTCGAAATTCCCGAGGGCTCCGGAGACCTTTTCGGGGTAGGACGCGCACGCGGCCAGGGAAAGCAGCGGAAAGAGAATACGCATGGAACCAGAGATGGGGATCCTACCGCTCAAGGGCCCGCCGCGGTTTGTAAACTCCTCTGCATGGCACCCCGTAGCACCCGCATCGTCGCACGCTCGGCCAAGGCGAAAGGCTCGTCGAGCAAAGACACGCCCATGATGGAGCAGTTTTGGCGCGCCAAGAAGGAGGCGCCCGGGGCCCTGCTCTTCTTCCGCATGGGCGATTTTTATGAACTATTCCATGACGATGCCGTCACGGTGGCGCGCCATCTCGGCCTGACATTGACCTCGCGGTCGAAGGGCAGCGCCTCCCCCATCCCCATGGCGGGAATCCCCGTAAAGTCGCTCGATACGTACCTGATGCGGCTGGTGAAGAAGGGCTTCAAGGTCGCGATTTGCGAACAGCTGACCGATCCCCGCGAATCCAAGGGGATCGTCGAGCGCGGCATCGTGCGCATCGTGACGGCGGGAACCCTGACGGAAGAGAACGCGCTCGACGCCCGTTCGAACAACTACCTGGCGGCCCTGGCGGTCGGACGCACGGAAGCGGGTCTCGCATGGGTCGACCTGTCGACGGGACGCTTGCTGGCCGCCGAACTCTCACCAAAGCGCGTGCTGGATGAACTCGGTCGCATTCAACCTGCCGAGCTCCTGCTTTCGCCCGAACTCCTGGATCAGCAACCGGGCTGGGGCACCGAGATCACGGAGCGCATGGGGTTGTCGGTGACCGAACGGGAGCCCTGGCGCTTCGATGGCGAGACCGCACGCAGGTCGCTGACGAAACATTTCGGCGTGTTGAAACTGGACGGCTTCGGCATCGAGGAGAATTCGGCCGTCATCCCCGCGGCGGGGGCGCTGCTCGAATACATCTCCGAGACGCAGCAAGCGAGGTGCGCACACATTCTGCGGATCGAAAAGGTCTCGACGGAGAACCACCTTGTTTTGGACCGCGCGACGCGCACGTGCCTCGAGCTGGTTCAGACGCAGCGCGACGGTCGGCGCGAGGGCACGCTCTTGGAGGTGCTGGACGACACACGCACACCGATGGGTTCGAGGCTTCTGCGAGAGTGGGTGCTGAGTCCGCTGTGCGACGTCGCCCGTATCCGCCACCGCCAACAGGGTGTGGCGGAACTCGTCGAATCGACCGTCCTGCGCGAGGACATTCGCGATCTGTTGCACGACGTTCTGGATATGGAAAGACTCGTCGGAAAGATCTCGACGGGGCGTTGCAACGCGCGCGATCTGGTGTCCCTGGCCGCTTCGATGCGGCAGTTGCCGCCGCTGCGCGAAAAGCTGAACAGCTCGCTTTCGTCCGTTCTCGGCGAGCTACGCGACGATCTGGACCCGCTGGACGACCTGACGAAGCGGATCGACGAAACCCTGGTGGACGAACCGCCCATGACGATCAAGGAAGGCGGCATCATCCGCTCGGGCATCTGCCCCGAGCTGGACGAACTGCGCCAGATCGCCGGCGACGGGAAGTCGTGGATGGCTCGGTTCCAGACGGAAGAGAGCCAGCGCAGCGGGATTCCCGGCTTGAAGATCGGCTTCAACTCGGTTTTCGGCTACTTCATCGAAGTGCCACGCGGCCAGATCGAGCGTGTGCCCGAACACTACGTGCGCAAGCAGACGATCAAGACGGCCGAACGCTACATCACGCCCGAGCTCAAGGAATTCGAGACCAAGGTTCTGAAGTCCGAGGAGCTCTCGCAGGAACGGGAATATGTCCTCTTCTGTGAGCTCAAGGAAGAGGTTGCCGCAGAGGTGCGCCGGGTCCTGGAATCAGCACACGCGGTGGCAAGGATCGACACACTCGCATCTCTGGCGGAGGTCGCGGCGCAGAACCGCTACGTCGCACCGGAGGTGGACGACTCGGACGAACTCGACATCACAGAGGGGCGTCACCCGGTGCTCGAGGGTTCCAGCTCGTGCGAAAATTTCGTGCCCAACGACGCCAGGCTCAACCGCGACAGCCATCGCTTGACGATCCTCACCGGACCGAACATGGCCGGCAAGTCGACCTACATCCGCCAGGTCGCCTTGATCACCTTACTGGCGCAAATCGGTTCGTTCGTCCCCGCGGACAGCGCGCGTATAGGTGTGGTCGATCGTATCTTCACGCGCGTCGGAGCGGGCGACGACATCAGCCGGGGCGACTCGACCTTCATGGTCGAAATGGTGGAGATCGCCAACATCCTGAACAACGCCAGCGCTCGCTCCCTGATCATCCTGGATGAGGTCGGTCGCGGAACTTCAACCTTCGACGGGCTGGCCCTGGCCTGGTCGATCGCGGAACACCTCCACGAACACGTCGCGGCGCGCACGCTCTTCGCAACGCACTACCACCAGCTGACCGATCTCTCGACGCGCTACCCGGGGGCTGTCAACCGCAACGTCGCCGTACGCGAAATGGGAGACGAAATCGTCTTCCTGCACAAGATCCTGGTGGGCGGAACGGATCGTTCTTACGGCATTCACGTCGCGCGCCTGGCCGGCGTACCGCGAGAGGTGATCGATCGCGCCAAGGCGATTCTCCGGGATCTTGAACGCGACGAAGAGGGGTTGGCACAACGCATCCTCTCGGAAGCGCCCGCCGCAGCCGCGGCGCCCCTGGAAAGGCAAGGGGCCGGAGTGCAGTTGGGCCTCTTTGCTGCTCCGAGTCCGATCGAGGAAGCGCTCCGCAGCGCGGACCTGGACTCCATGACGCCGCTGCGTGCCCTGACATTGCTCCAGGAACTCAAGGACAAGCTGTAACGGCCGGCCTCAGCGGGCGCTGGTGCGTGGCTTCATGCACCCCTTGGACGGCCTTTTCCTCGGCCTTGGCCAAGAATGTCCGCCGCTTGACGAGTTCCCGGCGGCAGTCGTTCGGCACGTAGGCGAGCACCGACGCGGGCGAAGTCGCATGCACTAGCGAGCCTCGCCCGTCTGCACCCTCCAGAGACCGGCGTAGAGACCGCTCTTCGATACCAGCTCGTCGTGCGTCCCGCTCTCAACGATGCGACCCTCCTCCAGCACGTGGATGTGATCGGCATGTCGGATCGTCGATAGCCTGTGGGCGATCACAATCATCGTCCGATCGATGCTCATTCGCATGAGGGAGCGTTGAATCGCGGCTTCCGTTTCATTGTCGATCGACGACGTCGCCTCATCGAGAACCAATACGGGCGGCGCCTTGAGCACGGCGCGCGCGATCGAGAGCCGTTGTCGCTGCCCGCCGGAGAGTTTCTGTCCTCGCTCGCCGACGACCGTGTCGTAGCCCTGCGGCAGGGCGCGCACGAAATCGTGAGCCTCCGCCAACCGTGCAGCTTGCACGAGCTCATGCTCGCTAGCGTCGGAACGACCGTAGACCACGTTCTCGCGGACGGAACCGTGGAACAAGAAGACATCCTGAGCCACCAATCCGATCGCGCGGCGCAGATCGGCAAGCTCTAGATCGCAGAGGTCGTGCCCATCCAGGGTTATGGTTCCGCCCGTCGGGTCGTACAGGCGCAGTAGCAACTTGACCAGCGTGGTCTTACCGGCACCGGTCACGCCGACGAATGCTGTCGTCTTTCCCGGCGGAATTTCGAGGTCGAGACCGTCGAAGATCGTCGTCCCGTTCGAGTACTGGAAGTGCACTCCCTCGAAGCACATGCGACCGCGGACCGCCTCCATCGCGAGTCGCTTTCTTCCTCCGAGGATCGCGGGCCGCACGTCCAGAAGATCGAGGATACGGGTGGTCGAGGCCATGGCACGTTGATACAGGTCAAACGTCGCGCCCAGCCGGGTCAGGGGCCAGAGCAACCGCTGGGTCATGAAGACCATCACGGCATACGCGCCGATGGCTAACTCGCCCCCGAGGGCCATCTTGCCACCGAACAGCAAGGTGCCGCAAAACCCCAGGAGGATCACGAAACGGATCAGCGGGGAGAAGGCGGAGCTGAGCGCTATCGCGCTTTGGTTCGACAGGCGATAGGTATCGCTTCGCTCCGAAATGCGACGGCGTTCGCGATCTTCGGCGGTGAAACTCTTGATCGTCACGATTCCACCCAGGTTCCCCGCGAGGTCAGCATTCAGAAGCCCGACCTCCTTGCGCACCTTCGCATACCGGGGTGCCAGCAACCGTTGATAAGCCAGCGACCCCCAGAGAATGAACGGCATCGGCAACATCGACATCCAGGCCACCTCAGGGGCCAGAACGAAGAACGCGGCCCCGATCACGATGACCGTCGTCGCGACCTGGAGGATTTCGTTCCCCCCCGTGTCGAGAAAGCGTTCGAGTTGGTTCACATCATCATTCATCACCGACATCAGACCGCCGGTACTTCGATCCTCGAAGAAGGCCAACTCCATTTCTTGAACGTGTCCATACAGGTCCAAACGCATCTCGTGCTGCACGGTCTGTGCCAGGTTGCGCCAGGCGACGGACTGCTTGTATTCGAAGAGCGACTCGAGTCCCCAGATCACAAGCGTCAGGAATGTCAGGATCAGTAGCTGAGTCCAGCCATCGGAATACCCGAACTTCGCGATCAGTGAGTTCTCTCGCTCGATGACAATGTCCACCGCCGCACCGATCAAGGCCGGCGGAGCCAGGTCGAAGATCTTGTTGAGGACCGAAAACAACGACGCTTTCCGGATGACCCTTCGATGGGGTCGCCCGTACGCCAATAGCCGCCTGAACGGTGTGCCCTGAAAAGACGCCTTCATCCTGCGGCCCCGGGACCTCTCATTCCATTCGCAGTGTGTGAATGCGGTCGATCTCCAGTGGACCGAAACGCTGTTTACGACCGTCCCAAACCACTTCAACCTCGACCGGACCGGAAGCGGAACCCAGGCCGAAGTGGACCCTTGGATCGTTGCTCGAGCAATAGCTGTAGGCCGCCTGAACCTGGCGCCACCGGCGCTTCACATCGCCTACGCCGACGAGAGTTCCGTACGCATCGCGCCCGTTCTTCGTACAGACGCGGATCTGAATCCAATGCTCCTGTCTCTCGAGAACGTTTTCGAGCAAGTGCACACCCCCGCCGTTGTCCAGCACCGCCAAGTCCACGTCGCCATCGTTGTCGTAGTCGCCGAGCGCGAGCCCGCGGCTGTTCCCGATGATCGCCGGTCGAACTCCCCCACGGGGTAGAACCTCCTCGAACCCCGCTCCCTCGACGCCGCGGAAGAGCTGGTTCGGCTCGGCGAATGGATCGTCGGCGTCGAAGAGAGGCCGGCCGAAGGTCACGCGACCGTTGGCCACGTAGAGGTCCTGGTAGCCGTCCTTGTCAAAGTCGGCGGCCCCCACTCCGAAACCTGTGAACGGGAAGCTCGGGCTCGAAAGCCCCATCATCGCCGTGTTGTCGATGAAGAGCTCGCCCTCGTTCAGGTAGAAGGTATTCGACTCCTCTCGCAGGTGCGTCATGAACAGATCCAGGTCGCCATCGTTTTCCATGTCCATGGCCAGAACGCCCATGCCGGCCTCCACCCCGCCATCCAGGGCGACCGCGCAACCTGCCAGTAGCGCGTCGTCCACGAAAGTGCCGTCCGCCTGTCCGCGCCATAACTGGTTGGCCATGAGGTCGTTGGCTACGTAAATGTCGACCCTCCCGTCGCCGTCAAAATCGCCCGTCGCAACCCCCAGGCCGTTGCCGAAAACGCGTGCGATCCCTGTCGCTTCGGAGACGTCGGTGAAACGCATTCCACCTTCGTTTCGATAGAGCACATCCGAGGCGGGAGCGTTGTAGTTGTTCGGATTGCAGTAGTCCTCGAGCCCATAGGCCGAGCTGCATGGAAGTTCGCGGTCGCTCGACCAGTTCAGGTAGTTGACGACGAAGAGATCCAGATCCCCGTCGGCATCGTAGTCGAGAAAGCCGCAGCTCGTTCCCCAGCGCCCCTCGCCGACGCCGGCGGCCTCCGTTGCGTCGGTGAACACCACATCACCCTCGTTTTGAAAGAGAGCGTTCGGCCCCACGTTGGTCACGTAGAGGTCGAGATCCCCGTCTTCGTCGGCATCCCCGAAAGCACATCCCATCCCATAACCCTGGTCCCCGGTACCTGACGAGCCGGTCACGTCTTCAAAGGTGCCGTCGGTTCGGTTGCGCAACATCCGGTTGGTCTGCGCGTTGTCCGAACTCTCCCCAAGCACTCCGCTTTGCACAAGGTAAAGATCGAGATATCCGTCGTCATCGACATCGCCGAAACCCAACCCACTGCCCATGATCTCTGGGAACCAAAAGCGCCGCTCGCGCAACGCCTCGTGCTTGAACCGTATGCCCGCATCCGTTGTCACGTCCCGAAACCAGGCCTCGCTCGAAGACGGGTTGTCCGCAGGGGTCGCTTCGCTGCCGGAAACATCGCCCTCACCCCCACACCCGGCGACAAGAAAGAGAAGAGCGCTCGCGAGAGCACATTTCTGATGCGCCCGAAGACATCCCATTTCAGTACGCATCATCTTCCCGGCCGTCGCTCGGCCAGGAATTTTCCGGCAGCTGCAACCGCGGAAGCACGCGGCGACAGCCGTCGCGCCCTGGCGAGGGACTCTTCCGCTTCATCGAAGAGACCGAGTCCAATATAGACGCGACACAACTTGACCTGAGCCATGAGGTGGTTCGGAGCGATCCGCGTCGCCATTTCAAAACTGGACTTGGCCTCGGGATAATTGCCGAGGGCAGCACACACCTCACCGAAAAGGAAGTGTGCATCCGCGTTACCGCCATCCAATCCGACCGAGGTCTGAAGATACGGATAGGCCTCGGCCAGGCGCCCCTCGAGAGCAAGAATCTTGCCGCACAAGAGGTGCGCCGCGCCGATCTGGGGTGCAAGTTCACATGCTCGTTCCGCAGCCGACAGCGCCTCATCGCGGCGTTCGAGCGCCAAGAGACAACCGGCACGGTTGATCCAGGTGGCGAATTCGTCGGGCCGTTTCTTCTCGGCATTTTCGAGGAACTCCAAAGCGCGTTCGTTCCTGCCGCCGCGCATGTGAGCGATGGCGAGGTTATTCAAGACCTGCGTATCGTCCGGACGCCGCCTGTTCAAGTTTTCCAAGAGGCGGAGCGCCGCGTCGACCTTCCCGGAATCAAGCAGCACCTGAGCACGCTCGATTTGCGCGGCGATGTTGACCCGAAAGCCCGCGATCTGCAGCGACAGTGGATCGGGTGGATAGCGCCGCTCCGCAGCTACCCCTTCCGACAGTTCGCGCCTGGCATCCTCGGCGCGCCCCTGACCGCGATAGGCCAGGCCGAGAAGGTAGTGCGCCTGCTTGTATCCGGAATCGAGCTCGAGAGCCTTCTCCAGGTGCGCCTCGGCCTCGGCGTAGTTCCCTTGACGCAAGAGCACGGAAGCCAGTCCGGCGTGAGCTTCCGCGCGTCGGGGGAGGCGCAGCAACGCCTTCTGAAAGCTCGCCTCTGCTTCCGCGACGCGTCCGGTGTCCATAAAAATTTCGCCGCTTCTGTAGTGCGCGGCCCCCGCGCTTGGACGATCCTCTGAGACGCTCTCATAGAGGGCCAGAGCCTCGTCGAAGGCCCCGAGTTTGGCCAGGACGACACCCCGATGGAAGAGCCAGCGGGGATCGGACGGAGCGAGCTTCGAGGCGTTGACATAGGACCGCGCCGCCTCGGTCCAGAGTCCGTTCGCCTCGTAGACCATGCCGAGCGCTCCGTGCGCTTCCGCCGACCTAGAATCCTCTTGCGCTTCCTCCAGCTTCTTGCGCAGGATCGAACGCACCTCCGGATCGACCTGGGCGTAGTCCATCGGCTCGACCGGTTCCGGGGCAGGACGTAGTTCACTCCAAAGAACGAACGCCACCCCACCGATCACGAGCAACAAGAGTGGAGTCCAACGCCCGACCCCACGTGCAGCGCCACCCGCAGGCTTTGCCCCTCCCTCGCGCGCCCTCCCAGGGTTGCCTTTCCTGCGCTTCGCCATCGACGTTGAAGGCCTCTGCAACCTCCCTCTGAACTCTACAGGAAGGCTCGAGAGGATCCAGGATTCTCAGCTGCTCGGTTTCGAGAGAGCCTCCCGCTTGATTCCGCGGGGAGCTCGACCCCACCGGAGCCAACCCAAACCCTGTAGGGCGGGCGGAGGCGCCCCGAAGCGTTGTCCGGTCCATCGAAGGACATTCGGTCGGATCGGCCTGTCCACCGAATCCCCGGCTCCTGAGAAGTCCCGGGAAGGGTCCATCCGGCCCCCGACGAAGGGACGACAGCCGGTCGTGTCGACCGCACCATCGGAGTACGGTTGTCTTCCCCGGTGGCGGTGTGTTGGGTGTTCGAAAGCAGGAGTCGGGAGTCGAGACACAGCCCGGCACCGCAACCTGCGTATCGCCCGGAGTTCCTGGCGGGCCGGAACATGGCCCTGTCAGTCCTTTACGCCGAGTGTCCGATTACAACGCCGAGCGACGCAAGGCGAGTCGCATCGCGACCACGCCCTTGCGTGAGCAGCGCGGCCTCGGGAAGTCTCTCATGTAGTCGACGTACTGCTTGCTGACAATTCCCCAGTGACATTCGTTTTCGACGAAGTGCCGCGTGGCGGATTCCAACGCGGCTCGCCGCTCGGAATCGTCCCGCAATTTGATCAAGGTCCGGGCCAGTGCCCCGACCTCCTTTTCGTCGAGCGGAATTTTTACGACGCAGGAATCGGGGAGTTCAACCTGCTCGCACGCATCGCTGGCAATGACGGGACGGCCGACTGAGAAGGACTGGAAGATGCCCCCGGACGTACCGCCTGAGCTGGGGCCGCGTAGGTTCAGTGAGAAATCTCCGGCGTGCAGCCAATCCCAGGCGACCTCCTCGGAGATGAAGCCGGTGAAATGGACCACATCCTCCAACCCGAGGGCCTTGACCATCGCCACCGGATCAAACGCGTCAGAATGCTTGGATCCCGCGAGCACGAGTCTTATGTCACTCCGCTCCTTGCGAGCCTCGGCCAGGGCGAGGAGGGCCTTGTCCGTGCGCTTGTGCGGCTGTACGCCACCAAAGCTCACGACCATGAACGAATCGATCCATTCTCGGGGCAGGCCGAGCTTGCGGCGCATTTCCTTGCGATCTCCGTCGCGCCAACGGGATTCCGAGCCGTGATGCAAGACGCCGATAGGTGTCTTGGCGTTGCGCTCGTCCAGAATCCGGTTGCCGACGTAGTTGCTGTGAACGATAAACGAATCGGCAAAGCGCACGACCGAACGGTTCAACGGCAGACTAAAACGATCGCGTGAGAGGGAAATCGAAACGTTGGCGACCGCGGGCGTCTCCGACAGATCGATCTCATGTTGGCCTTTCTCGTCTTCATAGCGAATCTTGTAGACGAAGCTTCCTATGCGACGCGAGTCGCCGAAACTGCGCTGCTCCTTGGTGACACGGATCCCTTTCGTCTCGATCGTCACGAGCGGGCGGTTTTCCGCGGGCCGGAAAGTGTGTGTACCGGCCCCCCCTTCGGAGCAGCACTTGTCCTGGTGGTAGATGCGAACGCGTCTACCGGCATCGGCGTGCAGTTCGATCTCGACCTTGCTCACGGTTTCCGATGGAACTCGGAACGTCGCGTAGTCCGAAGTCCAGCGTCCCGAACGCTCCGGCTCGAACCAGCCGCCCAGAATGACGCCGTCGAGATTCTCGTCATTGACGGCGGGAATCGGGTGCATCCGTTGCCGCCGCCGGTCCATCCAGTTCCGTGTGTAGATGCCCGCCTGTTGAAGCCCTCCTTCACGCAGCGCCAACACGAGCCCCTTCGCACCGCCGCGGAAAAGCCCGGGGAAGGCCTTCATGGCCATGTCGAAGAGAACCCAGTCATGCTGCACCACCGTGCCTCCGACGGCGCGGATCATGCGCGGCATGAAGCTGTGCGCAAGCTCGTTGCCAAGCTGATAGAGGACCTGGTCGTAGTTGCGCGGGTTCAGATCGGCGACCGGAGCGGCCTCTATGTCACCCCAGGCGTCTTCATCGTGCCCGTGCTCTACGTAGCACCGCACGTCGCAATGCTCCGACAGGTACGGCAGGAGATGGCGCGTGTAGTCCCCGATCCCGGAGCGAACCGAGGGGGGAGTGGTGATGAGGGCGATCTTCACGTCAGGGATGAAACGGCCCGGGCTAGGCCGTCAAGACTTCGACTCCATCAGGGCCCAGATACATCGTGTGTTCGGTCTGGGCAACCATAACTCCCTCCTCTTCGACCAAGGGGGGGTAGCGCATGAGCGATCCTTGGCGCGCAAGCTTGCCTATCGTGTCTTCCAGGGCCTGTTCGTCGTGATTTTGGAAGTATCTGCGCGCTATGGGCAGGCCCCGCCATGACTCGATCGCCTTGAGAAGCTCGCGGTCGAGCCCCTTGGCCTTCTTGGGCGGGCGGACCATCATGAAAACCTCGGCACGGCCACATTCCCGGATGTATCCCTTGCCGTTGCAGGCAAAGGGCTCGATGGCGAACACCATCCCTTCCCGCAGCTCCGGGCCGGAACCGTCGGCATAATTGGGAATCTGGGGGGGCGTGTGGACCTTCCAGCGCCCCAGGCCGTGTCCCGTCAGGTTGCGGACGGGTTGAAAACCGGCCGCTTCAATCGTCTCTTCGATCGCCGCCCCGATCTCCCCGACCCGTACGCCCGAGCCTACGGTGGCGATGGCGGCGGCCAGAGCATCCGCCGACGCCTTTACCAGGGGAGCCCAGCGACCATCCTCGGACAGATCGACAGAAGCCGCCGTGTCGGCGACGTAGCCGTCGACATGGACTCCCAGGTCCACTTTCACGCAGTCCCCTACCTGATAGGTAAGCTCATCGTTTGGGGCGGAGCAGTAGTGAGCCGCAATGTGATTACGGCTCGACTGCGCGGGAAATCCAGGATGGGCTCCGCGATCGCGAATGGTGCTCTCGATGCTTTCGAGAATGTAACGCACCTCGACCCCGGGGCGGATGTTCTGGACGGCCCACTCGCGGCAATCTTTGGCGATGCGCGCGGCCTGGCGATGACAATCGATGGCGTAGGCGTCCATGGGTGGGAGAGTATACGGCTCCGGACAGGGTGTGCAGAGACTCTCTACCTCTCCAGAGCCCCAGGCCTCGAAATCGGAAAACCCTTCCCCTCGAAGCTAAGGGAGAAGGGGAATCCGACCGATGACTGAAGCTCCCCATGAGAGTGTGTATAGGAGCCCTGCTGGTACTGTGCGGACTGACCGCTGCGTGCCGGACGATCGAGACCAAGCGCCCGATCTATCGTTCCGAGCCGGTGCGAACGGCTCCCCCGACGCGGATGTTCGAGGTCCAAGACGAACGGGGTCCGCAAGGCTTCGTGGTGCTTTTTGAGGCCACCGCCTCACCTCAAGAAGCCCTCTACGTCGTTCGCAACCTACACCAGCAGGATCTGGGCGTCATCGATGCCCTGGGGCGAGCCTTCCGCTATCAGCCGCACGAAGAAAAACCCACGTGGGTTGGCTCCGGTTCGATCCTCCGGGGCGTGCACCGAATCCTGAAAACCAGGTCCCAGCCGATCATGCAGGAAGTTTCCCTCCCGGAAAGTCCTGCTCGTTCGCTCTTCACCGCCGAGAAATCCGCCCCCACGCAGTCACAAAGAAACTGATTCTGCTCCCAAAACCGAGGTGCCTAACACCTCCTCGATTCACTCCAGACAGAGACCGGCAATGCTCGAAAGAAGGAACCATCTCCCCCAAGATTCCCCTTCCCCGGGGCGTACTAGGTCCTCCCAAATGATCAAGCTACAAGTCGGCGAGCACCTCGGTTCCTACCGCGTACAGAAATTCCTGGGACGCGGTGGCTTCGCTTATGTCTACCTCGCAGAGGACACTCAAGGCCGCAAGGTAGCGTTGAAGGTCGGCGACGTTGCCGGTGGCGGACGCTACGTTACCCGCTTTGTCGAGATCACCGACGAACGCTCACAGGAGTGGATCAGTCCTGACGAAACTCCGGGCGAAGCCGTGTTCTTCCGCCCCGATGGCGTGCGTATCGATTTCCTCGACATGCACGAAATCGACACGCTCATCCGCAGCGAAGGTGAACTTCTCGCCGAGGTCCGTCACCCGAACCTCGTCAAAGTCCGCAACGTCATGGACATCGAAGGCCGTCCGGTCATCGTCATGGACTACGCGCGCGGCAAAACTCTCCGCGAAAAGATCCGTGCCCTCGAAGGCATCCGCCTCAACTGGTTCCTGGCCATCGTTCGTGCGCTTCAAAAGATGCACGATGAAGGCACCCTCGACTACCACGGCGACCTCAAGCCCGAAAACATCATCATCAAGCCCTCGGGCAGCGTAGTCATGATCGACCCGGCCCTGAGAACGGCCCGTCGCACATTGATCTCGACGACGCCCCACTACAACCCCTTACTCCTGCGCTCCAACAAAGCGGACGTCATGGGTATCGGAGTGATGCTCTACGAGATCCTCACGGGCACACTGCCCTTCGACGATGTTCCGTGGCAATACGCAGGTCGCGAACAGGGTGGCGAGGTCGAGCGCTTGAGCTTGTCCTACTTCCTCTCCTACCCCCCGCCGCGCAGTCTCAACCCCAATACGCCCGAGGTGCTCGAGAAGATCACCTACCGGTGCATGACGGTGATGGACTACGGGCTGGCGGAACTCGAAACGGACCTCGTGGAGTTCCTACGCAAGGAGTGACGCGTAAGGGCAAGGCCCGCGCAGAGGTAGGCTAGCTGCGAGCGACCTTGCCCTGGTCTTCGCGGACCTGCTCCAGGCGCACCTCGGCCAGGTGCGCCGCGGCCTCGTGCGTATCTATGTCCTTCATGCGCGAGATCTCGAAGACCAGCTTGAGCTGGTCGTAGATCCCATCGATCCATTTCAGGGCTCTCTTTTCGACGTAGCCCTCTTTCTGGAGCTCCTGGGCTACGTTGATGATGCCGCCCGCATTCAACACATAGTCCGGCGCGTACAGGATCCCTCGCTCCTTCAGTACGACCGCGTGTTCGGATTTTTCGAGCTGGTTATTAGCACAACCAGCTATCGCCTTGCAGCGTAGCTTGGGAATCGTGCGATCGTTGATCCCGGCGCCGCGGGCGCACGGCGCGTAGATGTCGCACTCGATCCCCACGTGGCCATCGTGCTCGGCAACTTCGAAACCGTGCCCGCGGACAAGCTGGGCGACGCGTTCTTCGTTGATATCGCAGATGATGACGTGGGCGCCGTGTTCTTTTAGCCTCACGGCGAGATCGCCGCCCACGGCGCCAACCCCCTGGAGAAGGATGCGTCGGTCCGTGAAGTCGTCGGAGCCACACACATCTTCAAGAACGGCCCGCATGCCCATGAAACAACCACGTGCTGTGTAGGGGCTCGGGTTGCCGGAGCTACCCATGGCGCGGGAAAGGCCGACGACCCAGCGGGTGGAGCGACGCACATCTTCAAGGTCGGCCACGCTGATATTCATGTCCTCAGCGGTGATGTAGCTACCCTCGAAACTTTCAATGAAACGGCCCATGGCCTGGAAGAGAGCGGGGCTCTTTATCTTGGCCGGTTCACCGAGGATAACGGCCTTCCCTCCACCCAAGCCGGTGTCCGCCACGGCGGACTTGTACGTCATTCCCTTGGCGAGCCGCAGAACGTCATAGAGAGCCTCGTCCTCCGAGACGTAGGGGAGCATCCGCATTCCGCCGAGGGCCGGGCCGAGGGTGGTGTCGTGAATCGCAACAATCGCGTGCAGCCCCGTCGACTGGTCCCGACACCGGACGACCTTCTCGTAGCCGTCGACCTGAATCTCCGAGATTTCCATGCAGTTTTTTTGCGGCATCCTATCGAGAGGTCCGCCTGCCAGGGTCGTTCTTGCTCTTCCCGAGCCCTTCGACGCACCCTCACAGACCCTGCGGTAGCGCCATCTAGCCTAAACCATCCCTGGGCGCAAGTCTAGGCAGTGGACGGCGCAAGGGGGCCCAAAAGGCCTCCTGAACACGCCTAGGAGGGGTTTTCTACGCGGACTTCGGCCCCGTCGGAAGCCGTCTCGCCTTCTCCGGGTTCCTCCAGATTGCGGGCGTTCTTGCACTCGGGATAGCCCGAACAGGCCAGGAACTCCTTCCCCCAGCGACTCTGCTTGATAACCATCGTCTGGCCGCATTTGTCGCAAATCTCGTCCGTTTCCTTGGGCTTTTCACGCAGCTCGTCCGGCAGCGGCTTGGCGTTTCGGCACTTCGGAAAGCCCGAACAGGCCAGGAACGGTCCGCGGCGCGATCCCTTGATGACCATGTCGCTTCCACACTTGTCGCAGTCGATGCCCGTCTTCTTCGGCACGACGATTTCGCCGTTCTCGTCCACCGAAGCCGTGCTCTTGCACTTGGGGAAAGCCGTGCATGCAAGAAAGCGCCCGCGACTCCCCTCACGAATCACCATCGCGCTTTCACACTTGGGGCATTTGTGATCGGTCTCGATGACAGGCGTTTTCTCGCGCGGTCCATCGGCGGACATCGTATTGCGACAATCAGGATACTTCGAACAACCGAGGAACTTGCCGCGCTTGTTGAACAGCACCGCCATTGGCGACCCGCATTTTTCGCACTTGATGTCCGTTAGCTCGGGGTTCTGCTTGATGCTCACCATGTCCGTCTGGGCCTTTTCGAGGTCCGAGGCGAAGAGCTTGTGGAAGCGCCCTACGACATCTTCCCAGCGGGACTCGCCGTTCTCTACGGCATCGAGATCGTTCTCCATCTCCGCCGTGAAGTCGGTATTGATCAGGCGGCTGAAATGTTCGACCAGGCGGTCGTTGACGACCTCGCCCAGCTCGGTCGCAGTGAAGCGCCGGGTTTCGAGCGTGACATATCCGCGATCCTGAATCGTCGAGATGATAGACGCGTACGTCGACGGACGGCCGATGCCCTTCTTCTCGAGCTCCTTCACCAGCGTCGCCTCCGTGAAGCGCGGGGGTGGCTGGGTGAAGTGCTGGGTCTCCTCCAGCTTCTCGGGCTTGTAAGAATCGCCTTGATTCAAGCCCTTGGGCAAGGCCTGTTCGTCACGATCGCCGCGGTCCGGAGAGAAGACGCGCAGGTGGCCGTCGAACTCCATCACCTCGCCCTGGGCGACGAAACGCGCCTTCGGGTCATTGGTCGAGGCGTCCGGATCGGGATGCTCGAAAACGGCCGTCGTCACGGTAAAGCGCGCCGGCAGCATTTGACTGGACACGAACTTCCGCCAGATGAGGCGGTATAGCTTCAACTCATCGTCCCTTAACCATTTTTCGAGCATCTCGGGCGTGCGCGTGACATCGGTGGGACGGATCGCCTCGTGGGCTTCCTGCGCCCCCTTCGCCTTGGCCTTGTACACGAGAGGTTTGGCGGGCACGTACTCTTTGCCGTAGTCATTCTCGATGACAGTGCGCACCTGCGCCAACGCCTCATCGCCCACGCGGGTCGAGTCGGTGCGCATGTAGGTTATGAGACCGACCGACCCTTCATCCCCTACATCCTTCCCCTCGTAGAGCCGCTGGGCGATCATCATCGTGCGCTTGGCGCCGAAGCGCAGCAAGGTCGACGCCTTCTGTTGGAGCTGGCTGGTCGTGAACGGCGGGGTGGGACGTCGGGTCTTGGGCTTCTGCTCCAGCTCGCTCAGGACCAACGGGTCGGAGCCTATTCGCGAGACGAGGTCCTTGGCTGTCTGCGCGTCCAGATTCTTCTCGATCCGCGTTTCGCCCAGACGCCGCAGTTCCGCCTTGAAGTCCTTCTCGTTCTGCTTGAAGTGAGCTGTGACGCGCCAGTATTCCTCGCTGGTGAAGGCTCGGATCTCTTTCTCGCGCTCCACGATGAGACGCACGGCCACAGATTGGACCCGACCGGCGGACAAACCCTTGGCGATCTTGGACCAGAGGAGCGGACTCAACTTGTAGCCCATGATCCGGTCCAGGACCCGACGCGCCTGCTGGGCTTCGATCTTGTCGATATCCAACCGATCGGGCTTCTTGAAGGCCTCTTCGATGGCTCGCTTTGTGATCTCGTTGAAGACGACGCGGAAGACGCGCTCTTCAGGGACCTCAAGCAGCTCCGAGAGGTGCCAGGCGATCGCCTCTCCCTCGCGGTCCATATCGGGAGCGAGGTAAACGGCCTCGGCGCCCTTGGCCAGCTTCTTCAGCTCGGAGATGATCTTGCCCTTGCCGCGTATCGTGGTGTACTCGGGCGCGAATCCGTGCTCGATGTCGATCCCGAACTTGCCCTTCGGAAGGTCGCGAATATGACCCATCGAAGCCTTCACGACGAAATCGGAGCCCAGGTACTTGTTGATGGTGCGCGCCTTGGCCGGACTCTCCACGATGACCAACGACTTCTTCCGGGGGGCTTTCCGTGTCTTGGCTTTGCTCGCCCCGGTCCCCTTCTTGGCTTTGCTCGCCCCGGTCCCCTTCTTGGCTTTGCTCGCCCCGGTCTCCTTCTT
>NYUD01000005.1 GCA_002683825.1 Planctomycetota bacterium | reverse complement strand
CTGGCTGCGCCAGGTCATCGACTGCTACCGCGTGCTCGGCGCGCTCGAGGAGCAGCTCGCGTGACGCTCACCCTGCCTCGGATAGGCCTCGGTTGCATGAATCTCAGCCACGCCTACGGTGTGCCCCCTTCGCCGGAAGAAGGTCTCGCGGTGCTGCGCGAGGCGCTCGACAGCGGCGTGCAGCACCTCGACACGGCAACGCTGTACGGCGGGGGTCGCAATGAAGAACTCGTCGGGCGCGCGATCGCTGGTCGCCGCAACGAGGTCGTGCTGGCCAGCAAGGGTGGCATGGCTATGGTCGACGGCGTGAAGGTGATCGACGGGCGCCCCGAGACGCTGCGCACACAGGTCGACGCCTCGCTGGGGCGCCTCGGCGTCGACCACATCGACCTCTACTATCTGCACCGGTGGGATAAGAAGGTCCCCATCGGTGAGAGCGTCGGTTCATTAGCGGAGATGGCGGATGCGGGCAAGATCGGCGCCATCGGGCTGTCGGAGGTGTCGGTGGCCCGGCTTCGCGAAGCGCAGGCCGTGGTGCCCATCGCGGCCGTGCAGAACGAGTACTCACTGTGGAGTCGCAACCCGGAGCTGGGCATGCTCGAGGCCACTCGCGAGGCCGGCGTGACGCTGGTCGCGTTCTCGCCTGTCGCGCGCGGGTTTCTCGCGAACTCGGTGGGCGAACCGGAAGATCTCGCGCCCGAGGACATCCGCCGCGCCATGCCGAGGTTCCAGCCCGACAACTGGCCCGCGAACGCGGCGCTGCTGCCCGCCTGGCGCGCGCTCGCCGCTGAGGCCGGCTGCACACCCGCGCAACTCGCGCTCACGTGGCTGCTCTCACGCGGCGAACACGTCGTGCCGATCCCGGGCACCACGAACGCCGCCCACCTGCGCGAGAACCAGGGCGCGCTCGCCGTGCCGGTCGACCCCGCGCTGCTGGCGCGAGCGGGTGACCTGATCGACACGCACACCGTTTCGGGGCCGCGTTACAACGCGACTGGCACGCGCGAGGTCGACGCCGAGGTGTTCGATCAGGCGGTGCCGATCCCGCGATGAAGGCGATCTCCTCGATGGCGACGCGCTTTCTGCTCGCCAATCTCGCCTCGGCTGCGGTCGACGCGGGGCTTCCCCGTGTCGACATCGAGTCGGTCGGCGGCGTCGACGCCGTGCGTCGCGTGGCGTCGGGCGAGCAATTCGACGTAGTGTTCCTCGCTGCGGACCAGCTGGACAAACTCGCCGCAGACGGACGGGTGGAGCCAGCATCCCTCACTCCTCTCGTCCTCTCCCAGGTTGCCGTGGCTGTACCTTCGAAAAGTGACGACCCCGCTGCCCGGCCCGACGGTGCGGCATTCGCGGACGCCGGCGGCTTGCGTGATGTTCTTCGAGCCGCCTCCCGCATCGGATATTCAACCGGACCCAGCGGCACCGCACTCGTCCAGGCGATCGACGAATGGGACCTGAAGGGGGAGATTGGCGACCGCTTGGTGCAGGCGCGGGCAGGAATACCCGTCTCTCGGTTGCTCGCGGAAGGCGATGCCGACCTCGGATTCCAGCAACTCAGTGAGCTTGTTGGCCAGCCAGGCGTGCGTGTCTTGGGCATTCTGCCCCCTGATTGCGCCATCGAAACGGTGTTCTCCGGCGCGATCGCCACACTGTCGAAACACCACGCCGCCGCCGAGCGCTTCCTGAAGTTTCTGTCCACTGATGAAAGCATGCGCATCAAGACTGAGCACGGCTTTCAATTGGTCTGACTTTGTCTGGGGTTCCTAGTAGCAGGGGAGCCCGCGAACGGGCGGTCGAGATCGCCCTCGCTAGGCGCCGGAGACGCGATGGCCGGGGGTCCGAGCGCGGCACTGGCCAGTAGGCCGTGCTGACTCAGCCCGCCCGGCCCGATCGTGTTTCCCGCGCGGAACCCGCATGAGAATTCAAGCGCCGGCACATCGTGGCCGTCGAGCATCCGTCCGACCTCCTCGCCCGCTGCCCGACCCTTGGCCTTGGCCGCCTGCACCGCCGTCGTCAGTTCATACGGAGCCAGACCGTCGACGACGATGCCGTCGAAACCGGTGACGCTAACGTCTTCGGGTACCCGGAGTCCGAGGACTTCAGCAGCGCGGATCACGCCATCGACGAGCAAGTCGCTCGGCGCAATTACTGCTGTCGGCCGCGCCGTTGGGTCAGCGGGCACGGCCTTGCCGGCGGCGAAGCCGGCATCGATCGAACTCGCGGTGGCGGCGTATGCGGGGCTACTGGGTATACGTCCCAAGCCCCTGCAGACGGTTTGTCGTCGGTGCCAAACCGGGGCCGTCTCCTTTACCAGTCTCGATCCAGCCTGGGATGCGCCCAGAATCGCGCGGCAGGGTGACAACGGACACTCGTGTGTGGCCGAGCGAGCGAAGATGCGTGGCGACTTGGCGTTCCGCTTCGCGATCGTTGAGCCTTACGCTGGGCACAGCGGCGCCGGCATCACCCTCGATCACGACGAGGGGAATCCCGCGCGCGCGAACAGTGGCCAGCGACTCCCACAGAAGCGGGCCGCACCCGATGAGCACCGCGGCGTCGATCGGCGCCGAGGTTAGTGATGGAGCAGACTGCGCTTCTCCGCGTCTAGTCGACGGACGTCGAACTCCGTGGATAGGGCACCCGGGGCGCCTTCTCTAGGATTTCGTCATTTCGCGTGGAATCCTGACCGCTTTAACGCTGCCAACTACCGTGGATTCCCGGCTTTCTCCGCCAACTCAGCCGAGAACCTACATCGTCGTCGAGGTCGTCGTTGCAGTGAGCTTCCGATGGTCGGCGACATGCGCGGGTTCGTCGCGGGGGCCTTCGATCTCGAACCCGCAGACACCGCAGCTATGCAGCCCGATGCCGTCGACGTCGTCCGAGGGGATGTACATCGTGGTGGGCTCTTCGCACATCAAGCAGCGCATGGTGTCTCCGTTCGTGATTGTCAGGTGATCGGTTGGACGGTGGCGGAGTATCCGCGGTGGGAGCCCCAGGCCGCGGCGATGCGGTCGGCAATGTCGCGGTCCTCGCCGAGGTATGGCCGGTATCTCTTGCCGCGAGGGTCGGTGATCACGACCTGGACGACGCCGGCGGGCTCGCGCACGGTGACCCTGGCGGCGGGGATCGGATATGCCTGGACGCGACCGGCGATGATGAAAGTCGGGTACAGGTCGCGTGCGAGCTCCGGGGCACGGAACACGTCGTGAACCCACGCCGTGATGGCGAGCGCGCCGGCGGGGCTGAACCCGATGAGGCGGGCGGGGAGTTGCTCGAGCCCGGCGCGGACGAAGTAGTGCTCGTCGACGAGGATCGGCGTCGGCGGGAGCAGGGTTTGCTCGTCGTGGGCGGGGTAGATGGTGAGGCTGGTGCGGCTGTTCATGAGGCGCTCGTTCATGCGGTGCGGCGGATGCCGGCGGCGATGATGTGGGCCTTGGTGGGCCGGGAGTAGAAGCCGAAGCTGTCGTCGTCGTCGGAAGCGGAGACGGTGGCGGTGAGTAGATCTTCGCCGTCCGGCGTGTGCTGCCGTCGCTCTCCGTGGAGATGGAATCCCGGCTGTCGGTCTCGTCCTGGCGACGGTCTTCACGCAGAGCGGCTGGGTCGGAGCAATGGCGGTGACCGCCGCGACTCTCGTCGTGGCGGCGCTGATCGTCTGGCACCGTGCCCGATCCGGTCTCGTTCGTGCGCTGGATCCTGATCATGCCGTGCGCCGGAGCCGATCTCTGTCGTGGTCACCGGGCAACCCGGGTGAGCTGTTCCAAATCGGCACAGCGCTGTGGCGGAATCCTCCCTGAGAGTAGAGCTCATCCACCGAGTGGTCGCCTCGTTCCTGCAGGCGCCGAGCATCAACGAAGGAGTTATGCGATGTCCTCGTCATCCACCGCGACCGCAGTCGTCCCGAGCGCCCTGCGTGATCTGTATCTGGGCTGGTCCGAGCTCATGGCCACTCACGAGCTGGACATGCGGCTGTTCCGCAGCATCTTCGATGAATGGCATCAGCCGACCATCGAACCGGAAGATGTCACCTACAAGGAGGAGACGGTCGGCGGCGTGCCCGGCATCTGGGCGTTCCCGGCCGGAGCCGATCGCTCCAAGGTCCTCCTCTACACGCACGGCGGCGGGTTCGCCGTCGGCTCTGCGGCCAGCCACCGGAAGCTCGCCGCGCACGTCGCGAAGGCGGCCGGGGTAACAGCGTTCGTGCTGGACTACCGTCGCGCGCCCGAGCACCCGCACCCCGCCCAGGTAGACGACGGGGTCGCGGCGTTCGAGGCCCTGCTGGAGCGGGGGGTCCACCCCGAGGACGTCACCACGATCGGCGACTCGGCGGGAGGCAATCTCGCCATCGCCATCCCGTTGGCGTTGAAGGCGAAGGGACGGCCGCTGCCCGGGCACGTCATCGCGTTCTCCCCGTGGCTGGACATGGAGAACCGCGGCGCGACGCTGGTCACCAACGATGCGACCGACGCGCTGATCTCCGTGCCGCTCCTGGAGGGCATGATCGCCGGCGTGCTGGGGGCGACCACCAGCCCGTCGGCGCCGCTCGCGAACCCGCTCTACGCGGATTTCACCGGGTTCCCCCCGCTGTACGTCAACGCCGGTTCGGTCGAGTCGTTGGTCGACAATGCCATCCGCGTGGCAGAGCGCGCCAAGGGCGCCGGCGTTGACGTCACCCTGCATGTCGCCGAAGGACAGCAGCACGTCTACCCGTTCCTGGCTGGCCGCGACGCGGACGTCGACGCGGAGCTTGCGGCGATCGGCCAGTGGCTTCGCCACTGACCTGCAACACACCCCCGCTTATTCAACGAAGGAGTTGCACCATGACATCCACACAGACCACGGACTTCGACGCGATCGTCGTCGGCGCCGGTTTCGGCGGCATCTACCAGCTACACACCCTGCGCGACAAGCTCGGCCTGCGCGTCCGCGGCTTCGAGAAGGGCGCCGGCATCGGAGGCACCTGGTACTGGAACCGGTATCCCGGCGCCATGTCCGACACGGAGAGCCCCTTCTACCGATACTCGTTCGATGACGAACTGCTGCAGGAGTGGGACTGGGCGCGAAAGTACATCGACCAGCCCGACATCCTCCGCTACCTTGAGACCGTCGTCGACCGGTACGACCTCCGCAAGGACTTCCGGCTGAACACCGAAGTCACGTCGATCGTCTTCGACGAAGCCACCAACACCTGGACGGTCGGCACCTCCGCCGGAGAATCCTTCACGGCCCGATACGTGGTGGCGGCGCTGGGACTGCTCGCAGCAACCAACATCCCCGACATCCCCGGGATCGACTCGTTTGAAGGCCGCCTCGTGCACACCGCGGAGTGGCCGGACGACCTGTCGATCGAGGGCAAGCGGGTGGGCGTCATCGGCACCGGCTCGACCGGAACCCAGTTCATCGTCGCCGCAGCCAAGCAGGTGTCGCACCTGACCGTGTTCCAGCGTTCCGCGCAATACAGCGTCCCCTCTGGCAACGGACCGGTCGAGCCGGGAGAGGTGGAGAACTACAAGTCCCGGTTCCCGGAGATCTGGGAGCAGGTCCGCAACTCGGGCGTCGCGTTCGGGTTCGAGGAGTCCACCGTCGCGGCCACCGATGTCGACGAGGCCGAGCGGGAGCGCG
>NYUD01000109.1 GCA_002683825.1 Planctomycetota bacterium | reverse complement strand
CGACGCATCACGCAACCGCGACGTCTGCTCCTGCGCCAACGCGAACGCATCCGCATGGGTCCGCGCCAACTCCGCCTCCGCGGCCGCGATCACCCCACGGAGCCGACGTGCTTCAGCGACGAGTTCACGCGTACGAGCGGCGTCCGTCTCCCGCCGATCCTCGTTCGTCATCGCAGCCCCCGCGTCGATTTCTGACTACTTCGAGGTTAGAACATACATACGACAGTTAGTGGGACATGCTCTCAATCTGTGGACAAGAGAACCGGCCTCGGGGCGACCTTGACGTGCAGCCGTTCGATGACGGCGAGTGGGCTCGTGGCGCAGCGCTCGCGATCCGCACCGCGGTGGACGATGGACCCCGCCGCCCGCCTGTCGTTGAGCGAAACGAAGGTGCGACGAGGCGCCACTGAAGCGATCCGCCCACGTTTCGTCTCGTCGCTTCGCTCCTCGCTCAACGACCCGAGGGGCTGCGCCCCACCCGGGGGCTTCGCTCCTCGCTCAACGACCAGAGGGGGCCGTCCACGTTTCGTCTCGTCACTTCGCTCCTCGCTCAACGACCTGAGCCGACCGCTCCCCGCCCGGTCGTCGAGCGAGCGACAGCGCGACGAAACGCCCGCCGCCCGGCGGGGCTACCATCGGTCCTGACACCGGACAGGGTGTAAGTGCACGTGTGCGCGCCGGGATCATCCGTCACGTGTCGGCGATTGGCTCGGCGACGGATGATCCCGTGTCGCTCACAGGCGGGGTGCGGTTCCGGCCAGGGCACCCGGGAAGTAGAGCCCGGTGATCAGGCCATCCGCGAGCGCGGCTTCGTTGGCCGCCGCGGCGGCTTCCTTCTCGCGCTCGACCTTCTCCGGGTCGCGGCGCAGCGACGCGTTCTGGCCCAGCAGCACCTTCTCGACGGCGGCGTACGGCACCTCGCGAGGCTGCTCGCCGCGCAGCGCGGACTGGCTCGCCAGCGCACCGGCGGCGTGGCCGATGCCCATGGCACCACCCTGGGTGCGCAGCGATCCGTGCGCCTCGTGGGTGGCGGAGATCGCGCGACCGGCCATCACCAGACCGTTGATGCGGCGCGGAATGAGGGTGCGCATCGGGATGTCGTACGAGTCCTCCGGGTCTGTCCACACCCCGCCCCCGGCGTACCCTTCCTTGCCCTTGAGGTTGTGGATGTCGATCGGAAAGTAGCCGCGCGCGATGACATCGTCGAACTTGCGGCCGTACAGCACATCCTCGCCGGTGATGACGTACTCGCCGAGGATGTGGCGCGACTCGCGGATGCCGATCTGCGTTCCGGTGCCGGCGAGGTACGCGTCTTCGAAGCCGGGGATGTTCTTGATGATGAACTCCGACACGCTCATCACCTGCTTGCGGGCGTCGATCTCGCCGGCCGTCAGCGACTCGGCGCTGCGTCCGTCGACGCCGGCGACGCGGGTCGAGTTGAAGTGCACGAGACCCGGGTGGGTGGTCGTGAGGAAGAGGATGGAGTCACGCCCGAGGTAGAGGTCGCCGGTGCGCAGCGCGTCTCCGACGACGTCGAGGAAGCCCTGGCCGACGAAGTGCTTCTGCTGCAGCCGGTCGGAGAACGGCTGCACGGCGACCATCTCGGATGCCCACTCGAAGTTGTCGAGGTGGGAGTCCATGTAGGCCTTGAGCTTCTCGGTGTCGACGTTGGCCATGTCGAACATGAGCGTTCCCGGCTGCGAGACACCCTCGTCGTTGCCGACGGTGTGCTCGGCACCGGCGAGCGCGGCCACATCGCCGTCGCCGGTCGCATCCACCACCACCTTGCTGGTGTAGACGCGCTTGCCGGACTTGTTGGTGACCTCGACGCCGGTGATGGTGTCACCCTCGAGCTGCACGTCGGAGACGAACGAGTGGAAGAGGATGTCGACGCCGGCTTCCTGCAGCATCTGGATCGCCGTCCACTTGTAGTGCTCCCGGTCGTAGAACCCGAGGTATGCCCCACTGCCGTGCGGGTTCGTGCACCGGAGATGGCCGGTCGATCCGCCCGCGAGACGCATGCGGTCGACGAACTCGGCAGGGATACCGTCGATGACACGCTCATCACCGAAGTGCATCGGGGAGATGGGGCCGAGCCACCCCGAGGTCGCCATGCCCCCGATGAACCCGTACTTCTCGATCACCAGCGTCTTGGCGCCCGCGCGGCCGGCTGAAATCGCGGCCATGTTGCCCGACGGCCCGCCGCCGCAGACGATGACGTCGTAGTCGGTGGTGTTGTTGCTCACTGCATCTCCTTGTTTCGCATTGTGCTTCGGATGTGCCCGGGGCGGCAGTCGCGCCGCCCCGGGCGGGAGGGATGGCGCCTACTGCGCGTTGTACTCCTCGGCGACGCGTTCGAGCGTCGCGGCCGGGTCCTGCCCCTGGAAGACGACCTGCTGGGCGCCGGTGACGAGGCTGTCGGACAGCTCCGAGAAGTTCTCGGAGACGGGGTTCGGCCGGCCGTAGTCGCGGATGTAGTCCAGCCACGAGTTCAGCTCGTCGGCGTTGGGCAGCGA
The DNA here is from genome assembly GCA_002683825.1 of Planctomycetota bacterium. Classification (GTDB taxonomy): domain Bacteria; phylum Planctomycetota; class UBA1135; order UBA1135. The sequence goes on along the minus strand of NYUD01000109.1, from coordinate 3,643 downwards.
CGTGACCGCCTCGGACTCGTACACGGTCGACAGCACCGGCAGCACACCGGCCGCGGCGAACTCCTCCTGCGACTGCGCGGAGGTGTAGTACTCGATGAAGTCCCAGGCGGCGTCGGTGTCGGTCGCGTTCGCGCCGATGGTGAGCGTCTGCCCGGCGATCGGCGTCTGCAGCGGCTGAGCGGCATCGCTCGAGGGCATCGGGGCCGTCTGCAGGTTGTCGCCCACGCCGTCGCCGGCTCGTGCCGCCGCGACGCGGAAGGATCCTTCGATCGCCATCGCGATCGTGCCGGCCTTGACGCCGTTGATGACCTCATCGGCACCCATGCTCAGCACTTCGTCGCCGAACGCGCCCTGATCGTGCCATTCGATGAACGTGTTCATCGTCTCGACACCCGCCTCGTCGTCGAACACGGCTTCGCCATCGACCAGGATGTCTCCGCCGTTGCCCCACGTGAAGGGGATGAACTTCTCCATGAAGTCGGCGCCGAGCCCGGCGTTGGAGAACCCGACCCCGAGCCCGGTGACCCCGGTCTCCGACAGCGCTGCGGCCGCATCGCCGAGCTCATCGAGGGTCTGGGGGACCTCCACGCCCGCTTCCTCCAGCATGTCTTCGCGGTACCAGAGCAGCCAGGCGCGGATCTCCCACGGCATCGCCATGATCTCACCGTCGAAGGTGACCCCGTCGACGGGGAACAGGAAGTCGTCGCCCATCTCGCTCAGGACGGGCTCGGCATACTCCGTCATCGGCTGCACCGTCTGGGCCGCGACATGCATCGGCAGCTGGTTGGAGTAGACGTTGAGGATGTCGGGGCCCTGACCGCTCGCCGTCGCCTTGATGACTTCGGCGTCGAGCTTGGCGTAGTTGATGGATCGCACGGTGACGGTGGGCCCGTCGGTCTGCTCGTTGTAGGACTCGACGATGGAGTTCAGCGCGGCGCCGCGCGGATCGTCGGGGCTGTTGGGGTCGAGGAACGTCCACATCTCCAGCTCTTCGCCGGAGGCGGACGACTCTCCCGATCCGGAGGCGCAGCCGACGACGCTCACAGCGAGAGTTGTCGCGAGGACGGCAGCCGCGGCGTTGCGAATCTTGCCACTTCTCATGGTGGACCTTTCTGGGTGATTGATGATGGGCCGCACGGGTGTCAGCCCTTGGTCGCGCCGGCGGACAGACCGGCGACGATTCGACGCTCCATGAGCACGAAGACGATGACGATGGGGATGATCGAGATCACGACGGCTGCCGTGAGCTGGCCCCACACGATCCCGTACTGGGAGAGGTAGTTGTACAGGCCGACCGCGACGAGCCGCTTGTCGTCGGTGGAGATCATCGTCGCGGCGATCAGGAAGTCGTTCCAGACGTAGACGAACGAGATCACCGCCGACGCCGCGATCCCCGGGATCGCCAGCGGGAAGATCAGCTGGACCATGACGCGGAAGTGCGACGCGCCATCGACCCGTCCGGCTTCTTCGATGGAGTCGGGGATCGACTCGAAGAAGCCCTTCAGCATCCACACGACCGTGGGGATCTGCCACGCCGTGTAGATGATGATCATCACCGCGTAGGTGTCGTAGAGCCCGAGCTGCACGGCGAGGAAATACAGCGGAACGAGGATCGCGATGCCCGGGATCATGCTCGTCATCAGGATGAGTAGAAGGCTCGTGGTCTTCCCCTTGAAGCGGAAGCGCGCCGCCGCATAGGCCCCGAAGATGCCGATCAGGATCGTCGTGACGACGGTGAGACCGGCGACCATCAGGGTGTTTCCGAGATACAGCGGGATCTTCGATTCGAAGAGCACCAACCGGTAGTTCTCCAGCGTGAACTGCGCGGGGATCCATCCGGAGTCGCTCAGCGTCGCACTCTCGGACTTGAACGACGTGCTCAGCCCCCAGAGGATCGGCAGGATGGCGAAGACGGATGCCGCGACGAGCGCCACGTAGATCAGCGGGTTGGTGCGCCGTCCGCGACGCCGCCGGCGCCCCTTGGGCACGACGATCGAGATGGTGTCGACGGGGGCGGTTCGAACGTCAGCCATTTCGCTCACTCCTCAGCAGACGGATGTAGGCGGCTCCGAACAGCACGTTGAAGGCGAACAGCACCACGCTGTATGCGGCACCGAGACCCAGGTTGAAGAACTCGAAGCTCTGCTTGAACGCGGCGAGAGACAGCAGGTTCGTGCCGTCGAGCGGCCCGCCGCCGGTCAGCGTGTACACGAGGGTGACCATGTTGAAGTACAGGAGCGTGAGCTGAATGGCCACGACGAACAGCGTCGGCTTCATGAGCGGAAGGGTGACCTGCATGAACCGTCGGAACGGCCCGGCGCCGTCGACCTCCGCCGCTTCTCGCAGTTCCTCGGGGATCGTCTGGAGCGACGCGAGGCACAGGATGGTCGCCAGCGGATAGCTGATCCAGACGTTCACCACGATGAGCAGCGTCATCGCGAGAACCGGGTCGGCGAGGAAGTCGATCCTGCCGAACGGCGTCTCTCCGAGCCCGAGCGGTCCGTAGTCGGGGTTGACGAGCCACTTCCACAGCAGCGCCGCGACGGTCTGCGAGATGACCCACGGCATGAGGATCAGCACCCGGAACACCCTCCGGAATCGCACGTTCTGGTTGAGCAGGTTCGCCAGGGCGAGGCTCAGCGGAACGGCGATGACGAGGGACCCGACGACGTAGATGAGCGAGCGGGCGATCTGCGCCTGCCCTTCGGCGCTGGTGAAGATCCAGATGAAGTGCTGCAGGCCGATGAACTCGCCGATCTGCATGTAGCTGGTCTCATGCAGGCTGAGATTGACCGCGTAGACGATCGGGAAGATCGACACGACCGCGACGACGATGATCGAGGGCAGCACGAGGCCCCACGAGAGGCCGAGCGGCGACTTGTCACCGACACCTCGACCCTTCCCACGAGGGGGCGGCGGTGGTGTGGGCGGGCCGGCGGGCGGAGCGCCTTGCTCCTCGGTGCCGGGATGGACTGCGATGGCCATCTTTTCTCCTTGGTGGTCTCAGGCGACGGTGCTCACGCCCGTGCGCCGACGTTGCATGACGTGTTCGAGGTGAGCGAGCTGCTCACGGGTGGGGGCGTCGATCGCCATCCGGCAGTACGGGCTCTTGATCAGACCGAGCATCGCCTGCGCGTGCTTGAGCATGGCGATGCTCGGCCCGAGCACCGGCACCACGGCCGCGACGTCTTCGGCGGCGCGCGTCTGAGCGTCGGGATCGTTTCGCTCGATCGCGGTCGCGAGCGAGACGAAGGGCTCCGGAACCGCCGACGAGACGCCGGAGACGATCCCTCGGCCTCCGGCTTCGAGCACCTCCCGCAGCAGTCCGTCGTTGCCCGACAGCACGGCACGGTCGCCGGTCAGTGACGACACCAGGTCGCGGACATAGTCCGTTCCGCCGATCGAGACCTTTGCGCCGTACAGGTCTAACTCCTCGATGACCGTCGCGGCCTCTTCGGGAGAGATCCGCACCCCGGTGCGGTCGGGGAAGAGGTAGAGGTAGACGCGCGCCCCCGGCGCCACGCGGAGCACGGAGGCCACCTGCTCCCGCACACCGTCGAGGGTGCTCGGCATGTAGTACGGCGTGAGAATCGACAGCGTCGTGATGCCGAGATCGAAGGCGTTGCGAGCGAGCGACTGCGCT
>NYUD01000010.1 GCA_002683825.1 Planctomycetota bacterium | reverse complement strand
GTCATCGTCGTCATCGTCGTCATCGTCGTCATCGTCGTCATCGTCGTCATCGTCGTCGTCATCGTCGTCATCATCGTCGTTGTCGTCATCATTTTCATCGTCGTCGTCGTCATTGTTGTTGTCGTCGTCGTCATCGTCGCCGTCATCGTCGTCATCGTCGTCATCGTCGTCATCGTCGTCATCGTCGCCGTCGTCGCCGTCGTCGTCGACGTAGTCGATGTCGTCCGAGCCCTCGAAATCGTCGTCGTCTGAGTCCTCGTCTTGGCCGTCGTCTTGGTCGTCAGACGCGTCGGATACTTCCTCGACCTGCTCTTCCTCGTCTTCCGGATCGGGTTCTTCGATCGGTTCGGGCTCTTCCTCCTCGACCTCGGGTACCCAGCCTGGATACGTTTCGCCGCTCAAGTTGTGCCAGTAGTCGAGCGCGCCGCGCTGAATCTGATGGAGAAGGTCGTCGGTGTCGAGCGTGGCGACGTCTCCCTCGCGAATGAGGAAGCGACCGTTGACCATCACTGCGATCACGCGCGCGGTGTCCAGGCCTGCGACGACGTGCTGTGCCACGGTCTCGTCGTTGAGAGGCCAGGCCGGACGGTAGTCCAGGAGCACGAGGTCGCCGGTGCAGCCTTCAGCGATGCGGCCGAATGGCAGACCGAACAGGCGCTCCGCCAAGCGGTGACCTCCGACCAGGAGTTCCAACGTCCGTTGCGCTGCGTTGCTCGCGTCGCTGTCGCGGAGGCTATGCCACGCGACCCGGGCTTGGGCGAGTACATCGGCGGTGAGCTCATCGGTTCCCAGCGCACTGCCAGATAGCCAGCGGGCGCCGGAGCCGGCCGGGTTGCCCGCTCCGACATCGGCCGTCGGGCAGGCGACCTGCGCCGCGCCACTGTCTGATACCTGCTGGGCGTCCTTCTCGTTAAGCCAGGGTCCCACACGAAGGACCGTCTGCGGTCCGAGCAGCCCGGCCTTTTTCAGGCGATCGACGGGGCTGGCCTTGTGTCGGCGCTTACTCTCCTTCGCCTCGCTCTCAGAGTTCCCGATCTCGGCTGCGAACGGGGAGTCGGTTTCCTTTGCGATCGCCGCCAGTTCGCCGAGCGTCCCATCGGTCAACTCGAGGAGGTTGCCGGCGTTGACGCTGAAACGCATCAGTTCAGACCCGCCGTAAATGGCTGCGTTACGGGTCGCTTCGACCGCCGCCGCGAGGGCGTCTCCTTCCTCGCCCGCCGAGACCCGGTAGCCGACCATGGCGCGCAAGCCGATCGTCAGCAGGACCTCGCGCAGACGCTGGGTTGAGCCGTCTACGAAGGAAGGGGACGCGTGGCTATCGATGATACAGGTCGTTCCGACCTGCAGCGCTCGTAACGCGCCGGCGAAGGTGGCGCAGATTACAGAGGCCTCGTCGTGTGCGGCTGCGCGTGCTCTTAGCCGTCCGACGTGGTCGGTGCCGCTCTCGGCCGCGGTGACGAGGCCAGGAAAAGGATCTAACGCGATGTTCGTGTGGGCGCTGACGAGTCCCGGAATCACGACACGGCCTCGCGCGTCTACACGGAACACGTCCCCGCGGGGATTGAGTCGACGTCCTGTCTCGGAGATCACGCCGTTTTCGACGAGCACGTTTCCTCGCTTCACCGAAGGCGGGTCGAAGGAGACCAGCGTTGCGTTTTCGATGAGGACGCGGGTGGCGATCCGAGCGCTCGTCAATGTCGGCGGAGGTCGATGGCTGGGGCGTGGACGACCACGGTCACGATGGCCGCCGTGCGTGCTCGCATCCGTGCGGCGGGTGCTCGAACCGCGGTCTTCGTTTCCACGTCCCTGGGGTGCGGACGAGCCTCCCCGACGTCGGCGTTGTCTGGCGATGGGTCTTCCCCTGTCTCAGAGTCCGATAGCTCCCACCGGCAGATCAAGCTCGGCGGGCACTCCCGGAAAGTTTCGTTCGATAAAGTCGTCATGTGCCTCGCGGGTTTTCTGCGAGAGCACTTGGTCGAGTCCGTCCGAGCACTTGCCGCAGAGCGAACTCACGTTGGCGATCAACCGATCACCGATGAGGATGCCGCCAATGCTGTGTTCTCTTGTGTAGGCGTCGTCCTGAGCGCCGCATCGCTGGCAGCGATCCGGAGCCGGGGTGGGGGGCGGCGGCGTCCCGAGGCGATCCTCGGTTTGATGACCCAGCACCTCGAGGATGCGGTCGATCTCGTCGGACTGATTGAGGGTGCCCGCCGTGTACTCGCGGATCCGATCGATGCTCTCCTCAGAGAACTCGCGCAGAATGACAATCTGGCAGTCGACGCAGATCGCGAATTCCAGCACGACCTCACCCTGGCGGATGACCTTCTCCACGGCGTAGGGGGTCCAGGCGTCCAGGAGCCCGGCGCCGCAGTCGACGCAGGTCTCGAACGGTCCCTTCGCGAAGACCGAATGCAGGATCGGCGGCACTCCGGTCGGCGCATCCTCATCAGGTTGGAGCATGGTGCGCGGAGTTTAGCAGGTTCGCCCGTCCAGCCACGCGAGCGCCGAAGGCGCGTCGTCCGGGATTGGACGCGGCGTTTCGGCGATGCCGCGCTGGGCCGCGGCGTCGAGCAGGGCGGTCAGTTCATCGAGGGACCCGGCGTATCGTTCTCCGACAATGGCGCCACTCGGGCCGTACGCTGTCATGATGGCGCCCTCCGAGGTCCGCTGCGCCACCAGATAACGGATCGCCTCCCGGGGGACGACCCAGTCTTCGCCGAGATCGGCGCTGAACAGCCCTGGATTTGGTGGGGTACCCTCGGGGAGACGCGTTCCGAGTCGAGTCATGGTAGAGAGCCAAGAACGTCCTTACGCATTCGGGGCTGACGAAGGTAACACGCTGGGCGTGCCTTCCGTCACCGTCCGCCCGCCGTCCGGCGCCGGTGCCGGGGAGGTGGTGCTCGCCGCGCCGCCGTCGAAGAGCCACGCGCTGCGCGCGCTCACCGCCGCGGCGGTTTGCGGAGGTGGTTCGTTGCTCGGCCTCTCGTTGCCTTGGCCGGACGATGTCCGGTTCTTCGTGTCCGCCCTCGAGCAGCTCGGTGTCCCGGTCACCGTTCTGGAGGATGGGGTCAGCATCGACGGCCCGATGCCACGTGGCGGCGACCCCGTCACGCTGAACGCGGGGGAAGGGGCTGCCCCGGCTCGGTTCTTGCTCGCGCTCGGTGCCCTGGCGGAGCGTCCGGTGACGGTCACTGGCGGAGGGCGGTTGTCTGCGCGGCCGATGACTCCGTTGCTTGACGCGCTGGGGGCGCTCGGGGCGACGGTGGACGGTGGCCCGGGGTTGCCCGCCACCGTGCGCGGGCCGCTGCGGGGAGACCGCACGATCTCGGTCGACGGGAGGGTCTCGAGCCAGTTCCTTTCCGCGTTGCTGCTCATCGCGCCCGCTATTCACGGTCATGTGGCCTTTCGCACCGTTGGGGCGCAGGTCTCGCGTCCGTATCTCGATCTCACCCGCGGCGTGATGTCGGAGGCCGGGGTTGTCGTCGGTGACGACCTGGTCGTCCCCGAGTCAGGTGCCTACGAGCGGTCGGTGTTTCATGTCGAAGCGGACTGGTCGGGGGCCACAGCCCTCCTCGCCGCGGCGCCGTTTCTCGGGCGCCCGGTTCGTGTCCCATCTCTGAACCCGAACTCCCACCAGCCCGATCGTTTGTTCGCGTCCCATCTGTCGGGTCTCGGGATCCATGTCTCGGCGTGCGGAACGGATGGCGTGCGCGTAGAGGGAGCGGTCACGTGTGGGGGGATCTTCGATCTCTCGGATTGCCCTGATGCCGCACCCGCCCTGGCCGCCGTAGGCGCCCTCGCATCCGAGCCCGTGCGTGTCACCGGCGCCGCTCACCTTCGACATAAGGAGAGCGATCGCATCGCCGTCCTCGTCCACATCCTCCGGGCCGCGGGGGTCGATGCGGAGGCGTTCGATGACGGATTCGAGGTCACCGGACCGCTCGCGGCGGCGCGCGGCGATCCCGTCCCGCTCTCCGTCCACGCCGACCATCGTATGGCGATGGCGGGTGCGCTGCTTGGGCTGCGTCGGCCCGTATTCATCGATGACGCCGCCTGCGTCGCCAAGTCGTTCCCCGGGTTCTTCGATCAATGGCCGTCGGGAATCGAGTGGGGCCCGCCGGGATGACCCGACCGCTGGTCATCGCTCATCGCGGCGGCGCGGGGGAGGGCCCGCAGAACACGCGCACTGCGTTCGCGCGGGCCCTCGCGGCGGGGGCGGACGGAATAGAGTGCGACGTTCATCTCACGGCGGACGGCGTCCTCGTGGTTCACCATGACCTGGCCGTCGTGACGGCGCCGCAGGGGGACGCGATCTCCATTGCGTCTCTCACCTCCGAGGTCGTGACGCGCTGTGACTTGAGTTGGACCCACGGGGAGGGGTTTGAGGGGGAGACCGTGCCCACTCTCGACGACGTCATCGATCTCGTGGGCGAGTCACTCCTCATGGTCGAGATGAAGCGCGGTCCGGACGACCGCGTTCTCGGAGAGGCCCTCGCAGCTCGCTTTCTACGGGATCCTCACCTGGAACGTCGGATCGCTGCTTCGTTTGCTACCGATGCTCTCGTGGCCGTGAAGATGGGGTGCCCGGACGTCCGCCGACTGGGCCTTGCTCGGGAACCTTTCGATTTCCAGAGCCAACTCCATCACGAGCTGTGGGGCCAGGGTTTCTTACGGGAGCTGGTCCCCGGAGAGGGGTCTGACTGGGCCCGCTCCAACGGTCGCCAGGTTTGGGCCTGGACCGTGGATGCCCCGGACCAGATACCGCCTTTGGTCGCGGCCGGCGTGGACGCCCTCATAACGGACGCACCCCGGGCGATCCTGCGCGCGCTCGACGCGGGTGCGTGATCCCGACGGCCAGTAGACGATCTCGGGGGTGGGGTAGATCATTCCCGTGTGACGCGCGCCGCGAACCTCGGGTTCCGCTAATCAGGACGCCGGGCGCCCTTCGATCTCCAGGGCGCGGCGCATGGCCCGGATCTCGTTCGCGTCCGTACGGCCATCGGTGGATGCGCTGCCGTGGAACTCGACCGCCGCCGTTGCGTTCGCTACTTCGCGGATGTTGCTGGCCCGCAGCCCGCAGCCTGGCATGACGATCAAGCGCCCCGCGGCGCGTTCAACGAGGTCGCGGATGAGGCCCTTCCCTTGCGTCGCGGCCGGGGCCTGGCCAGATGTGAGGAGGCGTTCGACGCCGAGTTGGATGAGCCCATCAAGGACGGGCAGGGGGTCACGGGCTTCGTCGAATGCGCGGTGGAAGGTGACGGGGAGCGGGCGGGCTCGAGCGACGAGGCAGGAGACGCTGGGTACGTCGAGACCGCCATCAGGCGTCAGGCACCCGAGGACGACGCCATCTGCGCCGCGGTCCTTCGCGTGATCGATGGACTCCGCCATCGCGGCGACTTCGTCTGCTGTGTAGACGAAGTCGCCGCCGCGCGGGCGGATCATCACCATGATGGGGATGGCGGTCAGGGTCCGTGCGCGGTCGAGAAGATCGGGCCCCGGGGTGACCCCGCCGAGCTCCAGCGATGCGCACAATTCGATGCGATCGGCTCCCGCGCTTGCGGCGACGGTGACGTCGTCGAGGTGGTCGACGCAGATCTCTAATAGTGGCTGTGTCATCAAGAGGTGCGTGCCGGGGCGGCTCGCGGATCGTCGCGTCTTGGTGCGCCTCGGTGAACACAGAGTGGGGGGACATCGCGCTGGTGCCAACCCCTTGCCGATTGCTGAGACGGAGGTGCGCCGCTTGAAGAAGCTCGGGCAGAGGTTGAAGCCATCCCGCCGTCGTCCTCGTAGGGCACCTCCGGGAGGCCGAAGAGGATGCCGGGCTGGAGCGTATGAGGCGCGTCGCCAGGGTCGCCGAGCTCGCAGCTCTCCTTGAGTGACCGCATCGGTATCTCCCGCGTGGTCGGTCCGCTCGGCGGCGGGCAGCGGGTAGCCGTTCGGGTATCATGGCGGCGTTCGTGTTCGGAGGCCTTCCATGCGGAATCGAAGCCCCTATATCGCTGCGTTGCTGGCCGCCCTCTCGGTGGCCAGCCTGACGTACGGGCAGGTCGAAGACCCCAAGGAAGTCTCGAAGGACGTGGCCCGGGATATCCAGAAGCTGTTCGTGTCCGAGTACAAGTCCAAGGACGCGAAGCATCGCCACGGTGCCGTAGATCGGTTGTCGCCGTTCAAGCATGAGCTCATCGTGAAGTGTCTCGCCCGGGCCATGGGCGACGCAGACAGCTCCGTTCGCGTGGCGGCGGCCCTCCGGCTGGGCCAGCAGGCCGCGAAACCGGCGCTCAAGGTGCTCAGCAAGGCGTTCAGCGATCGTCGCAACGCCAAGAGTCCGGAGGTCCTGGTCAGCATCCTTCAGGCGTACGGTGCCCACCGTCGCAGCCCGCCCATGGAGCAGATGAAGAGCCTCTTCGCCAAGGCTTCGAAAGAGGTCCAGCGAGAGTTGGTGGTGACGCTCAGGTATCTGCGGAGCACGGACACCGTGCGGTTCCTCGCCCAGCACGTCGACATGCCACAGCCCCGGAACGTGGACGCGGGGAGCAACCCTCCGGCGAGCTACTGGAAGGACAAGATCGAGCGCTGGGGCTACTGTTTCTCCGCGATCACGGAGACCCTCGTCCACTTGACCGGCCGCGAGTTCGACTCGAACAAGGAGGTCCGTGGTTGGCTGAAGAGCTCGACCAGGATCCTCTCCGTCGAGGAGGGCGACGAGGCGCTCAAGGCCCTGTAGCTGTAGGCGTTGCTCCTTGAGGTGATGGCCTCAAAGAGTAGCCTGGAGGCATCACACGGGGATTCGATGGCGGATAAGAGTCAGAAGTGGGAGGACAATGTCCTCGGAACCTACTATGTGGACAAGGAGTGCATCCTTTGTTCGCTGTGTACGGATATTGCGCCGGAGAACTTCAAAGAGAGCGAAGACGGGGACCATGACTTCGTCTGGAAGCAGCCCGCAGATGCCGACGAAGAGCAGCAATGCGAGGACGCTCTCGCCCAATGCCCGGTTGACGCGATTGGGCATGACGGAGCCGAATGACGGACCTGGTTGACGAGCTCATCGGCCAGCGGTTTGGCGAGGGCGGCTGTCTGGTCATTGAGAAGCGGCTCGGCGAAGGCGGCATGGGCGCCGTCTACAAGGCGCGTGACGAGAAGAACGACCGCCTTGTCGCCATCAAGTTCCTGCGGATGGACGGCATGGCCGATCGCGAGTCCATCTCCCGGTTCAAGCGCGAGGGTCGCAAGTTCGGCATGCTGCGGCACCCGAACCTGGTCCGTGTCTATGCGTTGGGACGCGAGCACGGGCGCATCTACATCGCCTCCGAGTTCGTCGACGGGCGTAATCTCTACGAGATGCTCACCCAAGAGGGCGTCTTCTCTGTCGAGTGGGCTGTGGATGTTGTCCGTGATTGCGCCGTCGCGCTCCACGTCGCGCACGAGAATCAGGTCATTCACCGCGACCTGAAACCCGAGAACATCATGATCCGCAACGAGGACAAGGTCGTGAAGGTCCTCGACTTCGGTATCGCGAAAGACCTAGACGCATCGATCGTCCTGACGCGACAAGGGACGTACATCGGCACGCCCGCCTATTCGGCTCCCGAGCAGATACGGGGTGAGGAGATCGACCACCGCGCGGACATCTTCTCCCTCGGGGTCATCCTCTACGAGCTGTTGACGGGCCAGGTCGCTTTCCAGGGGCGACACACGACGGAGGTCCTCAAGGCGACGCTCAAGGAATCCCCGGTCCCGGTCTCGCGCTTGAATGAGAGCGTCGTCAACCCTGTCGCGCGCCTCATAGAGCGGATGATTCACAAGAGCCCGCGACGCCGGCCGGTGGACATGGCCGAGGTGTCTGCCGAATGCTCTCGTCTCCTCGAGGCTCTCGCCGAGGGCTACACGGAGGAGGAGAAGAAGGGCATCAAGGCCGTGCTGAAGCGCATCTTCGAAGGGTGGCGCAAGGGTGCGTGATCCGGTGCTCGAGGAATACCCCGTGATGGCCCCCGGGGCGGTTCGGTAGTCAGCTTCCTTGTCCGGCGTTGCCGGAGGCTGGTGAGAGGGATCCCAGGTAGCGTTCGGCGGCGATGTGGAGCGGTGCGCGGCCCGTGCGCTTGGCGTCTTCCAGGACGGCGTCGACGGCCCAGCCGCTGACACGGCGAATCCTGGCCCGGGCCTTCTTCGTTTCGAAGGTCTCGCCCTTCGTCGCTTCCATGACCCCGTGGATGGCGCCGCCAGCGGAGGCGAGCCAATCCGGCACGAACAGGATGCCGGCCAGGTGGAGGCGCTCGGCCAACGCCAGCTCATCATCGAGATTCGCGGCCCGGAGTTGGTTGTTCGCGCCGCCGCAAATGGCCCGGCAGTTGAGCCCTGCGATCCCGTCGGCGGTGATGACGTCTCCAGCGGCGCACGGCGCGAGGATGTCCGCTTCGACCTCGGTGATCTGGTATGGGGCTACGATCCCAACGAGCTTGCGCGCCGCAGGCGTCAGGCCGGAGAGCAAGGCGTCGATCCGTCCGTGGTCCTGATCGGTGACCGTGAGCTTCGCCCCGTCACCGGCGAGTTGGGTGGCGAGTTCCAGCCCCAGGCTGCCGAGCCCCTGGATGGCCACGTGGGTCTCGTTCAGCGGGCGACCGAGCGCCGCCGCCGTGGCCTTGATGGCCTCGTGGACTCCGAACGCAGCAGAGACAGATGTCCCCCCACCCAGGATCCCGCTGACATTGTCCGTGCGGGCCGCCAGGTCAATCATGTCGGCGCCCGTCAGGCCGGTGTCGGGGCCGGTGATGGTCCCGGACAGGTCGATTTCTTCGACCAGGGCCTCCAGCCACGCATCTCGGTCATAGGGTGGAAGCGGAGGATTATGGATACACAGCTTGCTGCCGCCGCGCCCCGTCTCGGCCGCAAGGTTCTTGTAGGTCATGGCCCGGGCGAGGTTGAGGACGTCCCGGACGACAGTCTCTTCGGGATCGACAAGGTCATGCCGACGGAGGCCGCCGGCTCCGGGGCCGGCGCGGCTGCTGTGGACGGCACAGAGGAATCTCAGCCCCACGCCGTCTCGGAAGACCACATCAAGCCGCTCATGCCCGCCCGCTAAAAAGGGGGCTTCGTATAGGGCGAGGAGAGATTTGCAGTCGGGAAGGAGGTCGGCGGCGGGCTTCCAGGGCTCGTCCCGGCGCGCGGCAATGACGCGCGCACGCTCACCCTGAGCCTGGAAGCGGAGTCGCTCCACTTCCAGGTCGCGCATGGCGTCGATGAGGCTGGGATGCGATTCCATGGATCAAGGCAGCGGGCGATCCTAGGTTCGGCGGGGAGCCAACGCAAGACCGTGAAGGGGATCGGTGGGAGTTGTTGTTGGACAACGTCTCCCCGTGCGCCCTACAATGAACCCGCCGACGCCGGTCGTGACTGCGTTCAGCCCCGGTTGCCGTCGGAACCAAAGCTCGCTCATGCGCGGAAAGATCTTCACACGCGACGAGGCCGACAGGATGATCCCGCTGGTGCGGCGGATCGTCGTGAGTGCCCGTGCGCGACATCGCCTGATCTTGCGGAAGCAGGACGAGGTGCTCGCCCTGGGCACAGGGCAGGGGCACGGGGCGGCGCGTGAGCGGACCCTGCAACAGACGCGTCGGTTGCGGGAGGAGCTCAAGGCATGCATCCTCGAGCTCGAGGGGCTCGGGTGCTTCCTGCGCGACGCGGAGACGGGTGTCGTGGAGTGCTACGGCGAGTTCGCCGGCAATGTCGTCTACTTCACGTGGTTTCCCGGACACGACGGCTTCCAGGGTTGGCATCCATTGGACCAGTCCTACGTCAACCGGCAGCCGCTTCCGGGCGTCGACATGCCGAAGGCGCGCGAGGCGGCCGAGTAAGCCGGTAAAGACGCGCGCGTCAGCGTGCGGCCGCGTCTACGGAAGCTCCAGACTCGGAAACACGACGGCCTTCCTCAAGATCTCGTAGCTGGACAGGGCGCGTACACGAATACGGCCGATCGGGATGTTCGGCAGCTTGAGTACTCGCGTATCCCGATCCTGGACGCGACGTCGTGAGATGTTGCGCCGGGGGATATCGACCCGCTGTTCCCGGCGGTCGTACACTTCGATCTCCTCGTACTGGGGGAGAGTGCGAAGGGGCTCCTTGCCCTCCGGGGCAGGCGTAACGAAGGAGATCGTGACGGTCTGCTGTTCCCCGGATTCCTGGCGCGCGTCCACCCTGAGCCGCAGCGAGCCGGTGCCCGCGTCTTCGGGGCCAGTCGGCTCGAGTGACGTGAGGTCGGCGGAGACCATGCGCGTGGGCACGACGAACTCGAGCGGGATCCGCACCTCGACCAGCTTCTTTGCGCCAGCCACGGGGGGGTCCATCGAGATGCCTTGGAATACCTGGGAGTTGTTCGCCAGCGACTGCATGTGTCTCGGCCCGTCGGTGGTCGTGAAGTTCACGACGTTGCCTTTGCCGTCCTTGGCGGTGACTCCACGCACCGGGGAGAGCAGTCCCAGGAGTCGCGCCTGCGGTTCGACATTGATACGCACTTGGAGCGTCGCGTAGGTCGTCGCCGGTGCGACGAATCGCGTTGTGCGATTCACGCTCAGAGACATGGCGGCGACGCGGCTCGGCCCTTCATATCGAACGGGTCCGACCTGGCTGCCGGTGGACGGATTCAGGACCAGGCCGCCGGTCGAGTAATCGGAGTTGAACGTACAGCCGGTGAGGGCGCAAAACTGATCGACGGCTTGGAAGAACGGCATCCCCTTGGCGCGGAACGAGATCGGGACCTGGCGCCCGGGCGGCGCGGCGACTCCTTTTCGTTGGACCTGCCCATAGCGCATCGGAATCCCTGCAGCTTGGCCGAGTCGGCGCGTCGCCTCCGCGATCGGGACCTCGTTGAAGTCGACGTCGATCCGGGTCGGTTCGAAGACGAAGCTCTGGCTTGTCTCGTCAGTGGTCGCGAGCCGCGAGAGGATGGCGTCGATGCGGAGACGCCCCTCGAGGTCGAGGCCGTTGCGAGAGGCCTCCAGGAACTTGCGTGAGGGCTCTCCGATGGTGAGGATCCGCCCGGTTGCCCTCTCGCGGGCGGCGAAGTCCGAAGACGTCAGGTCTTTCAAGAGACCTTCGAGTTCGCTGATGTCGGGCTGTGCGGCGGCGACGGTGGCGAGCGCGAACACGAGAAGGGTGGAGAGGGCGGCGACCGAGCAGTGACGCATCAGATGGATCGTAGCCCGCCGCGACGCCGACCACACCACGTTGTGTTAAGGTCAAGCCCTGTCGGGGCTTGAGCCCCGTGGGCGTGGGGGAGATCGCGTTCGAATGGACCACGAATCGCTTGGATTGCCGGGGTGGCTGGGTTGGCTGCTGGTCGCGGGGGCGCTGTCGCTGTCGCCGCGCTCTGCTCCGGGGCAGGACCCGGCGACGCTGTCCCGGCTCGATGCTCTCGAGAAACAGCGCGTGCTCCAACACCAGCTCGGCGAGGCCCGGGCGGATGGCGATCTGCACGGCGCTGCCCGACTTTGTGCCGAAATCGTCCGGCTCGAGCATTTGGTCCCCAGCCCGTTCACGAGAGGGGACCCCCGAGAGGATCTGGCGACTGAGGCCCGGGACTTCCTCTCTCGCCACGTGAAGGGGGTCTCGGTCGAGCTTGAGAACGCCCGGGCTCAGGCGCTCGGGAAATCGTGCCGCAGGTGTTCGGGGCGTGCATTTACCCGCTGCCGACGATGCACAGGAAAAGGCTGGCGGACCGTGAAGGCGGGGCGCAGGACACGTCGCCTCGACTGCCGTGCGTGGGACCCTTGCGAGGTCTGCGAAGCGTCCGGACGGCTTGCGGCCAACCCGACCGTTCACGATCGGCTGCGGCGGCTTGTCCTCCTGGCCGGGAAGGAGGCGGTCAAGACTGATGTGCTCGCGTCCATCCGTCATGTGCTCGAGAACGTGGACGGGGTACCACCCGGCCTGATGCTCGAAGACCAGAAGGGCGGCGCGCTGCGCAAGCTCGCCGGTCCGGCTCCGGTGCTGCCCGACCGAATCCGGGAGCGAGGCAAGTTGAAGAGCTTGTGGCTCAACAGCCTGCCCGAAGATCGGCGCGAGTTTCTCTACGCATACGGCCTTGAGGCGGCGACGGTGGCTCATGGTCTTCGCTTCCTCGAGGGCCTCGACGACGCGCCGACACCCGCGCGGGTCCTCAAGAACGCCGAGCGGATCAGCCTGGGAGACCTCGCCTGGAAGGGCGCCGCCTTCGTAGGCAAGTACGTGACCGTCCGCGCGACGGGGAAAAAACCGGATGCGGCGTTTCTCTCGGCGGTCCAGTTTCCGCTCGCGGGACGTATCGCGCTCGAGGGCGTGGACCCGACCATGGTCCTCGCGTATTGCTACACGCCAGGTGATTTGGAGATGGTACGAGTGGCCAGCAAGCTCGGGATGCTGTCGCGGCCAGACCGCTCCATCCGCAACTACCCCCCACGTGTTGTCCTGAAGAAGCTGGAGGGGATCGACGTCGGCACGCCGCTGGACCTCTCCGGGCGCTTGCTCCAACACCCGGACGGTGTCCCTGCGGTGCTGTTTGAAGTATGGCACGTGCGCGCTGCTGAGCAGGACGGCGAAGGCAAGTGATCGAGTTCATTGTCGAGGAGTCGGGGGAGACCCGGCGCATCGCGGTCGACGCGCTACCCGTTCACTTCGGCCGGGCCGAGGAGGCCGAGGTCTCCGTCATCAACAGCCGCGCGTCTCGCCACCATGCTCGCCTGGAACGGAAGGGGCGGGAGTTCCTCGTCATCGACCTGGACTCGAGCAACGGCACGTTCGTCAACGGGGAGCGCGTCCGGCGCGCCCGCCTGAACCGAGGCGACAGGATCGATGTCGGCGATGCCGAGGTGACCTTCCTCGGCGGCGAGATCGAGTTGGGGACGCTCCAGGTCGACCACCCGGAGGTGAAGGGCCTGACGATCCTCGACGAGCAGGGTAAAGGCGTCCTCACCCAGGTGTTCATGGCTCGCCAGGATGCGCTCGGCCGTAAGGTCGCGGTCAAGTTCCTCGATCAGCAGTGGGTCGGATCGAAGGCGATCGTCAGCCGTTTCCAGCGCCAGACGAGGCAGCAATCGCGGCTTCACCATCACGGCCTCGCTTCCGGGATTGACGTTGGGACCGTGGGCTCGGTGCCTTACTTCGTGGTCGAGTATCTGGAAGGGGACACCATCGGCGCCCGGGTGCGGTCTGCGATGACCTTCGACGTCCCTGAAGGCCTCCACGTGCTGAAGGAGCTTCTGGAGGTGGTGGGCTGGATCCACGGGCAGGACCAGGTGGTGGGTAGCCTTCATCCTGAGGCCGTCGTGCTCGGTGACGCGGGGGAGGTGTGGCTCACCGGGCTCGGGTTCCCGCTCCCGTCGCCACGCAGCTACCCGGATACGCACGCCCACGAACTCTTGTACCTCGCCCCGGAAGGTGTGGCTGAGCCTGAGGATGCGGGCAAGCGAGGGGATGTGTTCTCCATCGGGGCGGTGGCCGTGTACTTGTTCACCGGGCGCGCACCGCGGCCCGCTGCGACGTCGACGTCAGAAGCGCTCGCGCACGCCACGCAGCCACCGTCGAGGGACATCCTGGATGGAAGGAAATTCCCGGCCGCGCTCAAGGAGTGGGTCCTACGCTTGATCTCCGATGAGCCCGGCGATCGTCCGGCGGATGGCATGGCGGCCTTGCGTGAACTCGAGGCGGTCGAGGGGGAGATCCTCCAGGGGCAGGCCAACTTGGCCCGGTCCGCGATGGCTGCGGAGGAGCGTAGTTCTGACGGCGCGGTCTCGTTTCGCCGCAGTAAAAAGTTCATCTGGATGAACCGCATCCTGACGATCACGATCGGCGTTGCGTTGAACATCGCTGTGTTCTGGTGGTTCGCCAACGACGACGAGAAGAAGCCGGAACCCGAGTCGGGCGGCGGCCAGGCGGAGGTGAATCAGGCATCGGGACGCGTGGCGGCGCCCGTCTTCGACGACGAGGAGGCGCAGCGCCAATACGGGGACGTCAGGGAGCGGCTCGACAGGCTCATGGCGGCGGACCAGTTTTCGGAGGCGTTCGTGAACGCCGAGTCCTTCGCCGCGAACTACACTGCGTCGGAGGATTGGGGACCGAGGGGGCTCGAGTTGGTCTCGTCGGTGAAGCGGCGCCATCGTGACCGTGCGGCGGAACTCCTCGACGCGCTCGAAGCGCTGATCAAGACCGGAGAGCTTGACGAGGCCCTAGCGGCCCTGCGCCGCGCGCGGCCGATTGCTGGGGAGGTGGCGTCGGATCGGATGAAGCGCCTCGAGGATCGGATCCACGACGGACGGATCGCCAGACCGAGGGATGAGGCAGGCAAGCCGGAAACAGGCAAGCCGGATGCAGGCAAGCCGGATGCAGGCAAGCCGGATGCAGGCAAGCCGGGACGTCGGCCAACTGATGGTGGTGAGAACCCGATGGCGCCGTCCTCGTTGGCCAAGCAGGTCGAGCGGGCGCTCTCCCGGCCCTCACAGCATGACCTTCGCGTGGATCTCCTCGAGCGGGCCGCCAAGCTCGGAGATCCCGGGCAGCTGGGGGATCTCGCTCCGCGGATTCGTTGGCTCAAGGCCATCCACGCATCGATGGCGGATATTACGGATTCATGGAAGGCGGGGGTGGGGGATCCCATCGAGCTTCCGCTGACCAAGGGTGAGGCCGTCGTTGGCGTCCTCGTGGCTGTACAGAAGGACCAACTCGTGCTCAAAGTGGAGGACGCGACCGTCGAGGTCTCGTTTGACCGGGTGGCCCCGCGGGCAATGCTGCGTATGCTCAGCGTGCTACCGCCGAGCCTGGATCGCTATCTCGCTCGCGCGCGGCTCGATATGGCGGCGCGGGCGGGCGAGGATGCTTGGTTCGACCTTCAGGGGGCACTGCTCCTCGCGGGCGATGACGCCGCGGCACGTGCCCTCGTCCAAGCGGAGCTTGAACGGCTGCGCGGGTCGCCTCCACGACCTCGGCGGAAGTAGAGGAGACAACACACTCATGGCGGACGATGCAAGAAGTGGCGGCGAGCGGACACCTCGTCGTCGGCGTGGTGGACGCGGTCGAAAGTCCGCTGACAAAGGCCAGGCTGAACGGGGTAGCTCCGATGGTGAGCGCTTCGATCCTGACGGTGGAGGCGGCCTGACCGCCGAGGAACCGGCGGAGCGTGGCGGCGGTCGGTCGCGCGATCGCCGCGGTCGTGCCCGTGGTCGGGGCCGCGGTGCGAACGACGTCGCGGAGCTCGGGGCCAGCAGCGGCATCGATGCCATCGAAGGTTCGAGCGGTGAGCGTCAGCGAACCGGCGGGCTGCAGCCAGGCTTGACCCTGAAGGACTTGCTGCCTTTTCTCCGCCCGCCCAAGACGCTCGTGGTGCTCGGCGCGTCGACGGGGTCTGGCCACAGTCGGCCGGCGTCCGCGCTGGCTGAAGCGTTCAAGGGCGTCGATCGCAACCTGGTCGTGCGTCAGCACGATGTCCTCGAGCTGCTCGGGAAGGACCACGACGCCGCATCCGTGCGGGCGCTCCTCGAGGAGGTGGCGCGGAGTCCGGCGCTGTATGGGGACTCGTTCGAGACGCACGATGGGAGTGATGGGAGCGATGCGCTGGCGAAGCTCGACCAAGCGATGGACTCGCTGTTCAGCAAGAAGCTGGACCAGGTCGTGGTGGACAAGCGCCCGGACCACGTGATCTGCACCCATTGGCTACCGCTCAGGCACCTGGAGGCCCTCAAGGAGGAGGGGCGGTTCACTGCTAACGTGACCGCCGTCATTCCAGATCCGGACATCTGTGCCCGGTGGACGAGCGATGTCGTCGCCAACTATCTCGTCGCTGAAGATGATCTGAAGGCGCGGCTGCAGAGCGAGGGGATCGATCCGTCAAACGTCACGGTGACGGGTACGCCCGTATCACCGGCCTTCGCTGAGGTCCTCGATCGTGATGCTGTCATGCGCGAGGCCGGGCTCAAGTTGTCCGCACCGACGGTCTTGCTGAGACCTGACGGGATCGGGGACACGGAGCGCGTGGTCCTGGTCGTCAAGAGCATGCTCGAGGCAGCGAAGGCGCTTAACCTGGTCGTGCTGGCGGGTAAGAACCAGGAGCTGAACGACGCGCTCGACGGCCTCGACGTGCCCGCGGGTAGGGTCGTGAAGACCTATGGGTTCGCCCAGAACATCCACGAGCTCATGGGCGTCTCGGACCTGCTCGTCTCGCGGGCCAGTCCCCACACCATGGCGGAGGCCGCGGCTGCCGGACTTCCTGCTTTGATGCTGCGTCCGAGCCCGGGCGCGGAAGAGCGCATGGCGGACCGCGTGGAGCGCGCCGGCTGTGGTCGCAAGGCCTATGGCGAGCGCGATCTCGGTTTTCTGCTCGGGGAGTTGCTCGGCAACCCGCGGTATCTGAGGGAGTTGCGGGACGGTGCGGAGAAGCGTCGCCGCTCAGATACGGCCCACGTGGCGGTGGAGCGGATCACGAAGATCGTGAAGTGAGAGGGCTGTCCCCCAGGCTCATGGGGAGGGGGCAGGTCTTAGGGACCTTCCAGGAGGCGGCGGAGTTCTCCGCCGCCTTCGGAACCGATGGGGAGGCGCGCTTGGCGCTTCCCAGCGCCGCCCCCTCCGCGATCTCGACCTTGGTTCGCGCCATCTACCAGCGCGTCGACGCGGATGACTGGATCTGGGCCTACGGAGAGGGGCCCGACGCGCTCGCCACGTTGAGTGACGCCTGTGACCGGTTGCCCGGTCTCCCGGCCGCATTCGACGGGGCTGGCGAAGAAGAGGCGATCGCGCTCCTCGCGTTGCTCGCTGCAGACTCGCCGCCTCGGGGGCCCCGCGTCCTGCCTCCCCGTTCACGGCTGCTGCTGGGCGGGGGCTTGGCAGGGGCTGTGGGTTGCCGGCTCGCGTGGTGCGCCGGTCCCGATGACGTCGCCCGTCGGGTCGAGGCATTTCGTGTCCGAGCGGGCGCTGACCTCCCGTTCTGGACCGCCGATCGCAATCTCGGAATTCGATTCAGCGTCGCGCGCTCCGGCGCCTCGTTCAAGGCCCATCACCCGGTGATTCAGGAGGAGCTCCTTCGCCGTTGTGAACGGGAGGGTATCGACGTCGTTTAGGTCGGCTTCATCAACGGGAAGAGGACGACGTCGCGGAGGTTTTCCTGATTGCTCAGGAGGCAGCAGAGCCGGTCGATCCCCATGCCCCAGCCAGACATGGGTGGCATCCCGTACTCCATGGCGAGGATGTACTCCTCGTCGAGCGGCATGGCCTCGTCGTCGCCGGCGTCCTTCAACGCGGCTTGATCTTCCAGGCGCTGGCGCTGGTCGATCGGGTCGACCAACTCGGAGTAGGCGTTGACGATTTCCCAGCCCTTGATGACGAGCTGGAAGCGGTCCGTGATTTCGGCGTTGTCATCGTTGCGTCGCGCGAGGGGGGAGAGCCCGATCGGGTGATCCACGAGGAACATCGGTCCCGTGAGCTTGGGCCTGCTGACCTTCTTGTAGAGCTGATCCACGAGGGCGCCGTAGCCGAGCTTGTTGACGTCGGTGTCCTCCAGCGTGATGCCCTGCTCGCTCATCCGGGCACGCAGCCCGTCCGCGGTGTCCTCTTCGAAGATGTCGATGCCGGCGTCGCGCAGGATCAGGTCCTTGAAGCTCACGCGCGGCCATTCGCCGGAGAAATCGACCTTCTCGCCGCCCAGGTCGACCTCGAGCGTGCCGAGGCACTCCATCAACACGTGCTGCAGCAGCTGCTCGGTGAAGCGCATGTTGTCTTCGTAGTTCCACCACGCCGCGTAGTACTCGAGCATGGTGAAGTCCTGAAGGTGTGAGGGGTCCATACCTTCATTGCGGAAGCACCGGGCGAACTCGAATACGCGGTCGTAGCCGGCCACCACGCACCGCTTCAGCCACGTCTCCGGTGCGATGCGCAACGTGATGTCCATGTCGAGCGCGTTGTGATGGCTCAAAAACGGCCGCGCGGTGGCCCCGGATGGCTTGGTCTGAAGGACCGGGGTCTCGACCTCCTCGAAAGCATGTCCTTCGAGGAACCCGCGGATGGTGCGGATGATCTTGCCGCGGAGCATGAACCGCTCGACGCTCTCGCGGTTCATGATCATGTCGAGGTAGCGCTGCCGGTAGCAGGTCTCCTGGTCCTGGACGCCGTGCCATTTCTCGGGCAGGGGGCGGAGGGCTTTGCCGAGGAAGACCATCTCGGTCGCTGCGACGGAGGGTTCGCCGGTCTTGGTGACCGTCATCGAGCCGACGACGCCGATGTGGTCGCCGATGTCGAAGAGTTTCTTCCAGACCTGCTTGTAGAACTCCTCACCGACCTTGTCGAGCTGGACCCAGATCTGGCAGCGTCCGCTCTGGTCCTGCAGCGAGGCGAAGCTCAGCTTGCCCATGACGCGCATGGACACGATGCGCCCGCAGACGCGGACGCCGTCGGTCCCCTCCGGCAGGGCGCGCGCCTGGTCGAGGAGGTGGGTGCGCTCGAAGCGCTCTGGCCACGGGTTCACCCCTGCGTCTCGAAGCCGCTCGATCTTCTTGACGCGGACCTGTCGTTGGTCGCCACCGGTGTCGTTTGTCATGGACCTTCCTCCGGTTCCCGGGCGTTATACCGGCCGCGAGAGGAGGGCCCCAGGGTGCGGAGCTCCCTGGCCCCGTGAAGCATGGCGGTGTTTCGGCCGTTTGCTACCATGTCGGTCCAGCTCCCGCCTGATAACGCCCGGCCTAACGCCCGGCTTATTTTCCCGGAGATTCCCGCGGTGATGAGACTCAGCACGCTCTGCACACTCGTCTTTGCGTTCGCGTGTGGCCTGACCCCGGCGCAAGACGCGCTTACTGACGCCAAGAAGGCGCTCGCCGCCGAGGATTACGCCAAGGCGTTGGAGATCCTCGAGGGCGCCTACGACGACCTCAAGGGCGACAAGGTGGCCATGGGCTTGCTCGCCGAGTCGGCCCTCAAGGCCGGGCGATTCGGTCGCGCGATCGAATACAGCGCGAAGTTCGCCGACATGGACGAGGAGAATCCGCAGGCGCATCGGCTCGGAGCTCTCGCGTTTTACTGGCGGGCCGAGGAGGCCAAGCAGGAACCCGGGGCGACACCGGGCAAGATCAACGGCCTTTACGAGGAGTCGAAGGGCTTCAATCACCATTACCTCACGCTCAAGGCCAAGGATGTGGAGATGTGGTCGGTCTATGGCTACACGCTCTACTGGCTCGAGGAACACGAGGAGTCCGCCGCGGCGTTCGGTGAGGCGGCGACGCTCGAACCGAAGAATGCAGACCACCTCAACAAGGGCGCTCGGGCGTATCGCCTGGCCGGCAAGTTCGATGAGGCTGCTTCGACGATCGGCAAGCTGATCGCGATGGACCCGGACAACGGTGCGTTCAGGAAGCAGAAGGCCGACGTCCTCTGGTACAAGGCTGAGGCGACCAAGGACGCTGGGGCCTATGGTGAAGCTGCCGCCGCTTACGGTCGCGCCCTCCTGGCCAAGAACCTGACTTCGGAGACAGCTAACGCGTGCACCAACGTGCTGTGGTCCATCTACGGCAACAGCAAGGAATATGACGCAGCCATCGGTCACCTGAAGGCATGGGCGAAGGCCCATCCGGGCGACCCGAGTCCTCATTGGTGGGAGGGCTGGTACCAGCGGCAGAAGGGTGACGAGGCGGCCTCGTTGGCCGCGTACACGGAGTCGTGGGAGGCTTCCGGCCAGAAGTGGGCGACCGGCGCCGTTGGCGTCGGCGAGCAGCACTGGCGCATGGCCTACCCGAAGGACGCCAAGGGGCAGCCGGATTTCGGCAAGCCGCCGACGGACATCGATAAGCTCTACGATGCCGTCACGTGGTTCTGCAAGGCGCAGGCGGTGCCGTGGAACTGGGGTACCCCGGCGCAGCAGCCGATCCAGAAGTGCCTCTCCATCTTCCTGGCGTGCGCCACCAGCGGCAACCTTGATGCCGGGGCGAGGATGCTCGAGAAGGAGTGCCTCAAGGTCGCTCCCGACAATTGGAATGTCCTCAACAACCTCGGCCTCTACTACCGAGACCTGGGGGGGCGGATGCGCGACAAGAAGTTGTGTGAAAAGTCGCTCGAATATTACGTCCGCGCGTCGGACCTGGTCGTCAAGGACGGCGCGGCGACCAACGGGGCCAAGTGCGGCGTCCTCAATGACACGGGCGTCCTCTTTCACTTCCCTCAGTACCAGATCAAGGACATGGAAACGGGGATGAAGTACTACCGGCGGGCTGCGACCCTTGAGCCGGAATCGCGCGCGAACTGCATCGGCTGGAAAGACGCCAACGAGAACATGGGGATCTGCATGAACGCCCTCGGCAAGTATGAGGAGGCGATCCCCTACCTGAAGCGGGTACTGGAACAGGAACCGAACCGACGCGTGGCGCTTCGCCAGTTGCGTACGGCTGAAAACGCCATCAAGGACAAGTAACGGACATGCGTTTCCCTATCTTCTTCCTCGTGGTCCTTGGCCTCTTCGCGTGTGGTGACGATCCAGCGAGCTCCTCCAAGAGCGGCGCTGCTCAGCCGGAGGCGAACCCAGCGCCTGAGGCCGGGAAGAACACACCGCCCGCCGGGGATGGCGGTACGCGGGTGAAGCTCCAGCACGTGCTCGTCGGCTTCCAGAGGGCCCCTGGGTTCTCTGGACGGCCGGTGCCGCCGAGGGCGCTGAAGCGTAATCAGGCGGCGGCTGAGAAGCTGGCCAACGAGGTCTACTCTCGGGCCAAGGGCGGCTTCGATTTCACCAGCCTGGTGAAGACGTATTCGGACGACCAGATCCAGCCCGGCACCACCGAGCCCGGCGTCTACGTCCTGGTGGATGGACGACCGGCAGGGCCCGGCGAGGCCCTGCGCTCCGATATGGTCAAGGGCTTCGGTGACGTTGCCTTCAGTCTGGCCGTTGGCGCCGTTGGTCTCGCTCCGTTTGATCGAACCGCCAGCCCCTTTGGCTGGCACATCATCAAGCGAATCGAGTAGGCGGGCGGTACACTCGGCTGGTTGCCCTGTTTCCTGGGAGACCAGCTATGTACGTTCGTGCCGTACTCGCCAGCACTCTGTTCGCGGTGGTGGGCTACGCCCAGCCCGCTTTTGAGTGGGTGTCGCTGTCTCCCGCCACCTCCCCACCGGCGCTGTCCGAGCACCTCATGGTGACGGACTGGTTCACCGTGTACCTGTACGGGGGTGTCGCCGGCACGGCCAATATCAATCAGACGTGGCAGTTTGACGGGACCAACTGGACCCAGCTCGCGACGTCTACGAGCCCCCCTCATCGTCGCAGGCACGCCGGTGCTTGGGATCTGGCGCGCGGTCGGTTGGTGGTCTTCGGCGGCGAAACGAACGGGGGCAGCGCGCTCAGCGATACCTGGGAGTTTGATGGGACCAATTGGTACCAGATGACGCCGGCGACCGTGCCACCCGGCCGCCGTGATCACTGCATGGCTTACGACTTTGCCAGCGGCCTCGTCATCATGTTCAGCGGGGCTGGCCCGAGCGGCGTGCTGTTAGGGGATATGTGGGCGTGGGACGGGAACGATTGGTTTGCGTTCCCGTCGGCGGGGCTGCCGCCCTCCCGTTGGGGCTCGCAAATGGTGTGGAGCCAGGCGAGCGGTGGCGTGGTCATGTTTGGCGGCAGCAACAACAACCCCGGCGCATCCAGCCCCTTCGGCACGAACCCCGCGTCCACGCCGACGAGCGACACGTGGCTATGGACCGGGTTGAGTTGGATCCCGGCCAACGTCGTATCGCAGACGCCATCGGCTCGCTTCGGGGCGACCATGGCTTACGACGACGCCAGGTCGCGTGTGCTCATGTTCGGTGGTAACGACGGGGCCAACTACCTGCACGAGACGTGGGAGTACGACGGCGCGACCTGGACCCAGATACCCGCCTCGCCGCTCCCGGTGGGACGCCGCGAATCCCAGATGGTCTATGTCTTCGGGCTCGATCGGACCTTTATGTTTGGTGGGTGGCGCGGTTCCAATCTCTCCGACACCTGGGAGTTGAAGGCGAACGCGTTGTGGCAGGCCAATCAGTCTGCCGCGAGCATCGACCTCGACGGTTCCGCATCCGGATCACTGATCGGTCCGAGTCGCTTGCGGATCATCCCGGGGCAGTCGGGTACGGCGAACCTGGCTTCCTCTCTCTTCTTGCCCGGCTGGGACCTCGGTTTCGCGCCGGGCCCCGCGGTGCCGCTTGGGGGAGGTGCGTTCGTGGTGCCGGGTGGTCAGCTGGTGAACCTGGACATCAGCACGTTTTCATTCATCAACGGTGGCGGGCTCACCAACTTTCTGCCCGTGTCCCCGCTCGCCCTGCCATTTACGGCTTCGCTGCCGCTTATAGCGACAGCGCAGCTCGTGGTCGCAGATCCGACGCAGTCGCTTGGCTTCTCGCTCTCGGGTTCCGCCGAGCTCACGGTCGCGGATGCGACGTACCTGGAGAACTTCGACACGACGCCGCTTAGCCCGGCCTTCACCTATCCGTTGGGTTGGAGCCCGGTCTTCCCGACGGTCAGTTGGTTGATTTGGGAGGGGAGTACCCAGACGGCCAATACCGGCCCGGCGGGCGATCACACGTCTGGCGTGGGCAGGTACCTGTACGCGGAGACCAGCTCGAATCAACTCTCAGCGTTCTCCATCGACATGGGGACGCATTCGCTTACCGCGCTCTCGAATCCGACCCTCGACTTCTGGTATCAGCTCAGCGGTGTCAGCGTCGGGACGCTTCATGTCGAACAGTACGACGGCGTGAACTGGAATTCGCTGTGGAGCGTGACGGGTGACCAGGGGGTGCCCTGGCTGAACGCGCGTGTCCCCCTCACCCCCATGAGCGGGAGCGCCCAGCTTCGGTTCACTTACAACTCCCTCGGGTCGAATGGCGACTGCGCCATCGACGACGTCTCTATAGGTAACTGACGGAGAAGCTCCCATGACTCGCCCTCTGCTCGCCAGCCTCTTCTTGACGCTTGCGGTGAGCGGGCAGGTCATCCCGGATTGGGCTCAGGTCATCCCGCCCTCGCTGTCCGGGCCGCCTCCGTTGACGGGGCACGTCATGGTGACCGACGGCTTTGGCGTCATCCTGTTCGGTGGCAACGGTGGCGGGACCTATTTCAACCAGACCTGGCAGTTCGACGGGACCACCTGGCTGCAGATCCCGTCGCCGTCGAGTCCATCCGCGCGACGCCGCCATGGGGGGGCGTACGACCTCACCCGTGGTCGCTTCGTCGTCTTCGGTGGCCAGGACAACTCGGGTGGCGTGGTCGGCGATACGTGGGAATTTGACGGGGCCAACTGGACCCAGGCCACGCCCGCGACCAGCCCATCTGCCCGTCGGGATCACTCTATGGCCTATGACGTCCAGAATGGCGTCACGCTGCTGTTCAGCGGCCGCGACGGGGCAGGGGTGCTGTTGTCAGATATGTGGGCGTGGGACGGCGCGACGTGGACGCAATTGGCGCCCGCCGTCATGCCACCCGCGCGGTGGGACGGGCAGATGACATGGGACTCGTCGAACGGGCAGGCCGTGCTGTTCGGCGGTCGGGGTACGGGGCCCCTCTCGGACACCTGGATTTGGTCCGGCGGTAGCTGGACCCAGGTGACGCCGCCGCGATCACCTTCGGCGCGTTACACGCACGCCATGACCTACGACACGGTTCGGCAGCGCGTCGTGGTATTCGGTGGCCACGACGGCTCTCGCTATATCAGGGAGACGTGGGAATACGACGGGGTCACCTGGGCGCAGCGAGGCGCGTCTCCGTATCCACATCGTCGCGGCGGACCGCAGATCGTCCACGTGCCTGTGTCGGGGCGTACGTACCTCTACGGCGGCTGGTACGCCTCAGCTTACAGCGACACCTGGGAGCTGAGAGCCAACCGTGTTTGGCAGGGTAACTCGCCGTTGGCGTTGCTCGACCTCGACGGGATGCCATCGAGTCCGTTTGCCGGACCTAGCAGACTGCGCATCCTTGGCGGGCAGTCCGGAGCGGCGAACCTTGGCTCCGTGTTGTTCGGAGCGGCGGGATGGGACATCGGGTTTGCGGCGTCCCCTGCGGTCCCCCACACGGGGGGCGGCACCCTGATCCCGGGGGGCCAGCTCGTGAACCTCGACCTCGCGTCCTTCCAGTTCATGAACAGCGGTGCGTTTGCGTCCCCCTGGCCGGGGGGAGCAGTGACGTTGCCGTTCACGGGCGGCGGTCCTCTCGTGGCTACTGGACAGTTGGTGGTGCTCGACCCGTCCCAGCAATTGGGCTTTGTCCTGTCCGGGGCAGCGGAGCTCACCGTCGCCGATTGCGCCTACCTGGAGAACCTCGACGCCGTCCCGGTGACCCCGCCCTATACGTACCCCTCAGGCTGGACCACGAGCCCGGGAACGACCGGTTGGATCGTGTGGAACGGCAGCACTCCGACGGCGAACACGGGGCCGGCCGCCGATCACACGTCGGGCCAAGGGAACTACGCCTACTGCGAGTCCAGCGCTCCCTGGTCGACGGCGACGTTCACGCTCGACCTGGGCCCCCAGGTCATCGCGAGTCTGTCGAACCCGACCCTGGACTTCTGGTGCCACATGCACGGCAGCAACGTCGGCACCCTGGAGGTCGAGTTCTTCGACGGGATCGCCTGGACATCGATCTGGAGCCTCGCTGGCGACCAGGGGATGTTGTGGCAAAACGTCCGCATCCCGCTGAACGCGACGGGGCCGACTGTGCAGCTACGCTTCCGTTACCAGGGGATCGCAGAGAGCGGCGACGTCGCTATCGACGACGTCGCTCTGTGCAACTGATCCGGTCTGTTACCTGCGTGGCTTGGGAGGCAGGTTGGACAGGACCTCGCTGATCACCTGGCGCAGCATGTCTCGTGTCACCTCGGCGCGATTCGTGGCCGTGACGTTGCGCGCCGCGACCTGGGTCCAGTCCCTGAAGGAACGCTCCCAGAGGACGCGTGTGCCGTCGCTGGCCACGAGGCGCGCCGTGCCCCCGGCGTAGATCCGCCCCTTTGGCAGCAGGTCGCCCGTCTCCCACTGTTGGAGGCTGATGATGAGTCCGGCGTCCGAGCCGGCGGCGCGGGCGATGGTGCCCGCGTCCGTGGCGTTGCTCGATGCCGCGGATTCGTCTACGAACACATCCCTCGGAACCGCGTAGTGCTTGCGGTTGATCAGGACGTTGCGCGCGGCCGCGCGAATCGCCGCCGCGAGCACCCGCCGGTCGGATGTGCTGACCTCGGGCGAAACGACCGCGATGTCTACCAGTTCAGTCGTCGCGAGCGCCGGATCGGCTCGGGTCTGGTCCTCTCGCTGTCGTTGCTGCACCTGGCACGCACCAAGGGCGACGACGGCGATCAGAAGGAGCCCGTACTGCTTCATGGTTTCCCTCCCGCGTTGTTGTGGATGACCCTGCCCCCCTTGTGGGGGATCTCGGCGCCGTCGAGCGCGCGGCGAAACCGCAGGCACGACTCGCACCGACCACATGGCTGGTCGCCACCAAGATAGCAGGACCAGCAGCGATGTAACGGGGCCCCCGCTTCCCGGGCGGCCCGAGCGATTTCGATCTTGTCCATGTCGATCGTGGGGGAGATGACCTGGACCCCGGTCCGGGTGGACAGGGCCAGGGCGGCGTTTGTGGCCTCCAGGAACGACTTGGAGTTGTCTGGGAAGGTCTGGGCCTCTTCTCGATTGAAGCCGCAGACGACGTAGGAGATGTCGTTGGCCTCGGCCCAGGTCGCCGCCATGGCGATGAGGACGCTGTTCCGGTTCGGGACCCAGACGGCGGCCGCCGTGCGGGCGGCGGCGCCCTCCGTGTCGTCCAGATCCTCGATCGAGGGTTCGGGGACATCGGCGTAACGGTCGACTAGCGCACCGGTTGACGCCTCTTTGAGGAAGGGGAGGTCGATCGTCCGATGGGGCACACCGAGGTCGGTGGCGACGGCGTAGGCAGCGGCGAGCTCCTGCTTTGCCGATTTCTGGCCATAGTCGGCTGTGAGAGCGAGGGCGGGCTCGGCGACCCCGCGTAGGAGATACGCAGCCGCAACCGAATCGAGCCCTCCGCTCAGAAGCAGGACCGCACGCTGCATATTGGTGATCGCCCCCTGTCGGCCCACAGCATAAGCGGTTGACGCGGCCCGAGCCACCGACCTATCATCGCAGTTGGGAGGCCGCGATGGACACTGTCGCCGTCATCAATCAGAAGGGCGGGGTCGGAAAGACCACGACGACGGTGAACCTGGGGGTGGCGCTTGCCGAGCTGGGCAAGAGCGTGCTGCTGATCGATCTCGATCCCCAGGCGAACCTCGGAACACACCTGGGTGTGGATGTCATAGATGGCAAGACCATCTATGACGTGTTCGTCCACGATGTGAAGCTCAAGGACGTCATCAGGGAGACGGCGGAGCCGGGCGTCGCCGTGGTGCCGTCGAACCTCGACCTCTCGGCGGCGGAGATGGAGCTGGTCTCCATGGTCGGTCGCGAAACGCTGCTGCGTGACGCCCTCGAGGCCCTCGATAATGGATCGCCGGGGCACTACGACGTGGTGCTGCTCGATTGCCCGCCGTCCCTCGGTGTGTTGACCATCAACGCGTTGTCCGCTTCAAGCAAGGTGCTCGTGCCCCTACAAGCCGAGTTCTTCGCGCTGCAGGGGATGGCGAAGCTCACCGAGATCATCAGCCTCGTTCAGCGGCGGCTGAATCCTGAGGTCGAGCTCACGGGCATCGTCGCGTGCAAGGTCGACCGGCGTACCAAGCTGACCCACGAGGTCCTCGACGAGGTCCGGCGTGTCCTCGGGGACCGACTCCTTGAGACGGTGATCCGGCCGAACGTCAAGCTCGCGGAGGCGCCGTCGCACGGCCAGAGCGTGTTGTCTTATGCGCCCGACAGCAACGGCGCAGCCGACTACCGCCGACTTGCCCGCGAGTGGGCCGGTGTCCCGCTGGAGGCCGATCCTCCCGCGGCGGCTGGTCGGCAGACCAAGAAGGCTGCGAAGAAGGCCGCGAAGAAGGCTGTCGAGCAACAGGCCGACGCGGCCGAGTCGTAGCGGATGAGGACGCGGGCCGCGGTCGTCCACGAGGTCGGCGGTCCGATCGTCGTCGAGGAGCTGGAGCTCTCCCCCCCGCGTGCTGGCGAGGCCCTCGTTCGGATACTGGCTGCCGGTGTTTGCCACAGTGATTGGCACCTGGTCACGGGCGCAACCAAGCATCCGCTGCCAGCGGTCCTCGGCCACGAGGGCGCCGGCGTGGTGGAGGCGGTCGGTGAGGGGGTCACCTCCGTACAGGAGGGAGATCGGGTGGCGCTGAATTGGGCTCCGTATTGCGGCGATTGCGGCCTGTGTCGCAAGGGAAGCCCGGCGTTGTGTCGCACCTTCGTTGGCCCACTCTGGGATGGGGTGATGCTCGACGGAACCCCGCGCCTGCACACGTTGTCCGGCGATCCGGTGTACCACTACTGCGGCCTCGCGTGCTTCTCCGAGCGGGCGGTGGTTCCTGCGTCGTGCTGTGTGAAGGTGCCTGACGATGTTCCGTCGGAGGTCGCGGCGATCGTCGGGTGCGCGGTCACGACGGGGGTCGGCGCGGTGCTGAACACGGCTGGCGTAGGAGCGGGGGAGAGCGTCGCGGTGTTCGGCGCCGGCGGGGTCGGGCTCTCGACGGTCCTCGGGGCGCGCCTGGTCGGTGCGTCACCGATCTTGGTGGTTGATCCCGCCCCCGATCGTCGGCGCAAGGCACTCGAGCTGGGTGCCTCCGCGGCGTTCCCGCCCGAAGGGGCGGTTGACGGCGTCTTGGAGTTGACCGACGGGCTGGGGGTCGACTGGAGTTTTGAGTGTGTGGGCCACGCGGATGTCCAGCGCGCGGCGCTGGGCGCTGCGCGCCCGGGCGGTCGCTGCGTCCTGGTGGGCCTGGCTCCCATGGGTACGTCTCTCGAACTGGATACGGCGCAGCTCGTTCGCGAGGAGAAGGCGGTCCTCGGTTCGTACTACGGCTCATGCGACCCGGCGCGGGATCTGTTGCGCTACGCGGAGCTGTTCCGCGAAGGGAAGCTGGCGCTGGACGGACTGGTGACGCGGCGCTGGCAGCTGGACCAGATCGCGGAAGCCTACGCGTCGCTCCTCGCCGGCGAGGGTGCTCGCGGCGTCGTGGTCTTCTAACGCGCGACCTGTTTGCGACTCCGCCGTCTCAACCTCATGGCTGCCGTCAGCGCTCCGATGCCTCCGGCACGTCCGATGCTGAGCAGGGCGAGCGCGAAGGACACCAACAGGCATCCGCGGAGGACCTGACGGAAGACCTCGACGGGATACTGGCTCCTGAATTCCGGCGTAGTGAGGAACTCGGGGAACAGGAAGCAAAGCACGCCGCCTAGTGACACCAGACCGAGGAACACGGAGAGATAGCCGCTGATGTAGCCTTCACCGATCTTGAGGCGGGTAGGTTCGTGCTCTGTGTTCACGTTGGGTCTTCGCACCGATCACCGAAGATGCCCCTTAGGGTAAGCGGAGCGACCCAGGACGTTCGACATGAAAGGGGTAGGGTCTTTGCTGTTGGCACGTTCGATGGATAGCTCGGCCAAGATCCTCGCGTTGGTCCTGGTGGTCGTGGCGGTCGTCCACGCCCCACAGCTCCGGTGTAGCTACGCCTACGACGACGTGGAGGCCATCCTCGAGCATCCGGACCTCCGCAGCTGGGATGGTGCGGGGGCGTTGCTGCTGACCAACTACTGGGGCAGCCGCAACATCGGCCTCTACAGGCCGCTCGTACAGCTGAGCTACCTGGTCGATGGGGCCGGCTTCGGTTTCGACCCTCGGGCGTCCCACAGCATTCAGATGCTGCTGCATCTGGCCGTCGTCGGGCTCCTGTTCATCTTCTTGCGGCGCCTCGGTGTGGGAGCCGGGGGGGCGGCAGCGTCGGCGCTCCTGTTTGGTGTCAATCCGGCCATGCTCGGCGCGAGTGTCTGGATCAGCGGCCGCACCGATGTCCTGTCCGCGCTCTTTGTGCTGCTTGGGCTGATCTCCGCATTGTCCGCGCGAGCCCGTGGCGAGGGGCTCTGGGGAATGCGGACGATCGGTCTCGGGATCTGCTTTCTCCTCGGTCTCATGTCGAAGGAGATGGCCGTTACCTTGCCGCTCCTGGTGCTCTTGCTGCCGGGCCGCGGACACTGGCGGCGTTTCCCGATGCTCGGGATCGCGTTCGGTCTCTACCTCGTGTTGCGCGTCAGCGCCGTGGACGGGGTCCTGCCGTCGTTCGCCGGGGACGGCGCAGGGGTGGTGTTTGCAGAGCAGGGGATCGGCACCCGGTTCGCGATGGGGTGCCGGGCCTGCTTCAGGTTGTTGGCATTGGTCGTGGTGCCCGTTGGTGTGGCCGCTGACCACCGCGCCCATGCATGGGCGCTGGGTGACGCGCCGGGTGGATTGACGGCGGTGCTGGCGCTCGCGCTCTATGCCGCCATGCTGTGGGGTGCGTGGCGGTTGCTCTCGCGCGGGCGTCGCATCGATGGCTTCCTGTTGGGGGGGCTCGCCGTGTCGCTGTTGCCGATTCTGCAGATCATCCCCATCGGGGCGGTCATGGCGGAGCGCTTCAATTACACGCCGAGCTTGCTCCTTACGCCGCTGCTGGTGCGCGCTGTCGCGAGCGCGAGCCGACGTTCGATGCCGCAGCTGGCGGCCCTGGCGTTCCTGGTCGCGGTCGTCATGGGGGCCTTCGTGACGACCCGCCGCATCTCGGTCTACACGGATCGAGGGAGCTACTGCGAGGACGTCATCCGTGCCTATCCGGAGGATCACAAGGCCTGGAACAACCTGGGGGTCTACCACTATCTTCCCGACCCCCACGTGGACAGGCATGAGCCGGACTTCGAGGCCGCCGATCGCGCGTTCGCGCGGGCTGTCGAGCTTCACCCTGGCTACGCCCGGGGTCGACTCAACCGGGCGCGCGCCCTCCTCGAGCGGCAGCGCCTGTTGGATGAGGACGTTGATCTGAGGCCCATCGAGGAGTGGCTCGCCCTCGGCATCCGGCGGGAGCATCCCGACGCCCTCAACCTCGCAGCGCGGGCCGATCTTCGTATCGGGCGCCGACGTCGCCCGGGGCCGACGCGTACAGCGAGGCTCGAGCGTGCCTACGAGCGCTTCGTCCTCGCCGCGAAACGGTTCGAGACGCGGGACCGGGAGGCCGGAGCCTGGAAGGAGGCGGGGATCGCCGCCAAGGAGCACGGCAAGGTCAGCGAGATGAAGGGCGCGTACCGGCGTGCCCTTGAGCTACGCCCGGACATCCAGGGCGCGGCCGCGATGCGGCGGGCGATCGATGAGTGAGGGGCGGCGGGCGGTCTCCGTTATCCGTCTTTGGTCCCGATGGTCACCGTCGTTGAACCCAGCCCATCGCCCCCCGTTGCCGCGCCGACCAGGTACGCGGTGACGTGGTACTTCCCCGGAGGGAGGTCCTCCGGCAGGTCGATGGAAATGGTGACGTTGCCCCCCTTCACGTCCACCTCACCGCGAGCGACGGTCGGGTTGTTGGCCTTGAGGTGGTTGCGGATCACCAGGGAGTCCACGGCTCCCTTCGCCGGGTCCGGTTGTTCGAGCCCAGGAGCCGGGCGCGTAACCGGTCGATCGACGGTGATCATGAGGCGCCCTGCGGCTTCGCCACAGGCGACTTCCACGTTCATGGGGGTGCCGGCGTTCGACGTCTTCGGGGCGACGACGGTGAGATCGCGCTCGGGGAATGGGACGGACGTGGCCGGATCGCCGAGGAGGTTGTAGAGGTAGATGTGGTCCTTGACGAGGGCCTGGGGATCGACGGCGTCCGAGAGGAACGGCGACGCCATCTTGGCGATCGCCCCCGTAGCTTCGGACATCATGGTGACGCGGGCATCGCGCAGCACGTCGCCGATTGGTCGGCGCCCCTTGAACAGCGCTCGTGCGAGGCCGAGGCCGATGAGCGCGTCCGGATAAGGGTGCGAGATGCGTGAGGACGCGATGATCGCGGCCGGTCCACCGTCCTTGCGGAGCAGCAGCTCGCCGATGCAGTCGCGGGCGGGCGCGTCGAACATCCCCGTCCAGCACGCGATGATCGCCAGTACGGGGTTGCGGGCCCCGGCGTCGATGGAGGCGACGGATTCGGCGTCGAGGATCGGCCACTTAAACCCGGAAGAATCACGGATGACGTCGAAGGCCTGCGCGGATCCGTGGCCGACGTAGGTGAAGACCAGGGAGCCTCCGTTGAATTCCGACACGACCCGTTCGCTGAACCGGGAGGCCGGCCAGTAGAAGGGTGAGCGCGGGTTGCTCCATGTCATCGAGAGACGGAACGCGGCCGGGATTTCCTTCGCGACGACGCTCTTGAACGTGCGCTCGAGGAGCCGGTCGATGATGGGGCTGAACCGGGCCTGGCCAGCGACGAACCGGATGCGGCGGCGCCAGGTGCCCGCTGGAGGTTTCGTCTCGAGATCGATGATGCGATTGACGACCCGCAGGGTGCCATCCGGAGTACGGACGGGCAGGCGCCCCACCGAGATGTCGGGCATGCCGTCTCCGTCCACGTCACCGTAGAGCGCGTCGGTGGCTGTCGCGCCGTTGTAGTCGGTCATCACCATCTGGGTCGGGATCGTCTCCTTGGTGGAGAGCCAATCAGCGCCATGATCGGCGTCGCCCACGAGGAGGAGGTACTTCGGCTTGAGCTTCCAGTTCCGGTGCGCCGCGCGGACGAATCGTGAGATCGCGCGGGGGTCGAAGCGCCCGTGCGTGAAGGTGTCGTAGAGGTCGCCGGCCTCTACGACCGCGGGGGTGAAGCCCCGCGAGCGCCGGTGTTCGACGAGGGGGCCGAGCAGGGGCGCGAGCCTCGAGGTCGTCACGACGACCCAGTCGGCGCCGGGACCGGGCATGTGGG
The DNA here is from genome assembly GCA_002683825.1 of Planctomycetota bacterium. Classification (GTDB taxonomy): domain Bacteria; phylum Planctomycetota; class UBA1135; order UBA1135. The sequence continues at coordinate 13,038 of NYUD01000010.1, read as the reverse complement.
CTGTCGTCGGTCGTAGCGGGGCGACCGATTCGGGTTCTCTGAAAGAGTCGACGCCGGCGCAGATGTACTCGAGTGGCCCGGTGCCGCGACGCGGCGGAGCCACGCGACCCGCAGTCGCCCAGCAGTGGCGCCCGACGTCGTAGACCAGCAGCCTCTCAGCCCGCAGCGCTTCGAATTGCAGCGGCTGCCCGGCGGGGAGGCGGGCGCGGTTGATGCGATAGTGAATCTGCTCGTTGACGGCTGACGGCCCCATCAGCAGGGTTCCGAATTCCAGCGTCATCCGGTCGATGAGGATCCGGTTTCGCGAGCGCCCGACCTCATTGCCGGGTTCGTCGTAGATGTCTACCGGTGACAGGTTCCTGACCTGGATGCTGTTCCGTCGCTCGACGATCCCGCTCGGTATGCGGATACGGATCTGCTTCTCGAGCGGCGTGTCCCATTCGAACGGCGGAAGGTCGCGGCCGTTGACGTTCACGATTACCTTCTGCTTGATCCCCGGGACCGTAGGCCCGACGACGTCGATTATCAGGTCCGCGCCCTCGGCGCGGCGCGGCTCCGGCTGGATCGCGGAGACACAGGTGGCGCTGGTCATGGCCGCCGGCGTGGCGCTGGCAGGGGCGAGGGCTTGGTGCCAATACCAGTGGCTGCGTTGACGCTCACCGCGAATGACGTCCTTGCGGACGCAGGCGAGGGGGGCGAAGAGCTTGTCCTTTTCCAAGACGATGATGCGTCGGGCCGTATCGGTTACCTCGCGTGTAAGAGGCACCGGCGGGAGCTGCCCGATGCGGCGGGGATTGCGCGCTCGCTCAAGGATGTACACCCCCTTCTTGGAATGGGGGCCTCGCCCGCCGCGTCCGAGGAAAACGATGCCGTCCCCGGGGTCGAGGCGCCCGTCTCGACCGCCGCGGATCTCGATGGGCACCTGGACGCCGTCCTGGACTAGGGTCAGCGAGTTGGGGGAGACGCTGCGCACGTCCATGTGTGCTGCGATCTGGGCGTAGGAGAGCAGATACAGCCCGTCCTTGTCGACGGTAACCCGCAGTGGTCGGAAACCGCGCTGGGCAGGGATGACGGCGGCGAGGCAAAGGACGAGCGTGATGGTGCGGAACATGGGAAGCCTCTGGAGCAGGGAAGCCCACCACTATAGGAGTCGCCGGACCGGGCGCAAAGAGCCGCGCCGGGTCGTTCAGGCGCCAGCTGAAGAGGATCGGGTGCTTTACCGGCATGTTCGGGCTCGTTACTCTGCACTCGACATGCGGGTCCTCCTTATCTATCCCAGCATCGACTGCCCGCCCGGGATCAATCACGGCGTCGCGGCCCTGTCCGGGTGTCTCAAGGCAGGGGGCCACGAGGTCGACCTGATCCACGTGTGCGAGGTGCTGTGGCCGATCCCGACCATTGACGAGATCAAGCAGCGGGTCGGAGAGTTCCAGCCCGACATCATCGGGCACTCGGTGATGAGCCAGCAGTACGCGTGGTCGGTCGACGTGGCGGAGGCCCTGCGTGAGACGTTCGGGATCCCTCAGGTCATCGGTGGCGTTCACGTGACGATGGTGCCGGACGAGGTCGTCGAGGAGGCCCACTACGAGTACGCCTGCGTCGGCGAGGGCGAGTTCTCGATGCTCGAGCTCGTCGATCGCCTCGCGAATGGCGGAGATCTCACGTCCGTACCGAACATGCGGATCCCGGCGCGCTTCAGCCCGACGGGAGAGGCCGTTACCAATGCGGTCGACCCGTTCCCCGATCTCGCGTCACTCCCCGAGCAGGATTTCGAGCTCTTCGATCTCGACCACATCGTCCGCGTGAAGAAGGGTTGGATGGGGATGCTCACCAGCCGCGGGTGCCCCTACAAGTGCACCTATTGCTTCAACAAGGAGATCGTGGATCGCTACGTCGAGGACGGCGCCGTCAAGAAGGCGAAGGAGTACCTCCGTCATTTCCCGACCGAACGCGTGATCCGCGAGATCAAGCAGCTAAAGGCAAATCACCCGCACATTGAGACGCTGATCTTCGACGACGACCTCTTCACTCTGAACAGGCAGTACGTGGCGGACTTCACTCGCGCGTACAAGGACTCGGGCATCGGATTGCCGTACGTCGTGAATGCCCATGTCCAGCAGTTCAGCGCCGAGATGGCGCAGCAACTGAAGGACTCGGGGTGCATGATCGTCAAGTACGGACTCGAGAGCGGCAGCGAGCAGATCCGCCGCGAGGTGCTGTGGCGGTTCATGACGAACGACGCCATCGAGCGCGCGTTCGCGGCCGCCCACGAGCACGACCTGCACACGTCCGCGTTCATCATGTTCGGGCTTCCGTTCGAGACCCGCGAGCAGATCTTCGAGACCATCCGGTTGTGCGCCCGTATCAAGATGGGTCGTTTTCGTTGGGCGATCTTCTTTCCGTTCCCTGGCACCGCGGGCTACCGGATCTCGGAGGAGAACGACCTCATCGACCGGGAGAAGATGGCCCGTCTCGGCAACTACTTCGACGGCTCCTGCCTCAAGTTCGGCGCCGAGCACGACCTCTTCTTGGAGAAGCTGGGCAAGGTGTTCCACTGGTACGTGAATGCCGAGTCCGACTGGCCGAGCGCTCCCATCTACCGGGAGCTGGTGGAGGAGGTCGAATCCTGGGACCGCGAGTCCTTCGAGCGCGGCAAGGAGGCCCTTCAGGAACGGGATCGGGCCCTCTCCGAGGACCTCCTGGCAAAGGGGGTCCCCCACTACTCGGTTCGCTACAGCCACGTCATGGCGGTCAATTCTGAGTTCGTGACGTGGGAGCGGCGCGAGATGGCCATGGCTGGCGGCTCCAGGTCCCCGATCACGTACACGCTTGACTAGACGGCATTTGCGTCCCCCCGTCGTCCTGTTTCGGGCCCCTCGTTTGCGTTCCCGCCCAATTCTCTCTTCGGACTGAGGTTGGCAAATGCCGATCAATGTCCTGAAGGCGAAGCCCGCGCCGGATCTGCTCCACCATGGGATGGGGGAGGGAAGGATGTACCCGCGGGCGGAGGGGGAATACCGGTGAGATTCAAGCTACAGACTGACTACGGCCTGAGGGCCATGGTCTACATGGCGGCGAAACAGGCGAACTGTACGACCGATGAGATCGCGAGCTACTACGACATCAGCTCGGCGCATCTCGGACGTGTCATTCGTCGCCTGCAAAGCCACGGTTTCGTCAAGGCGATCCGCGGACGTCGCGGTGGTGTCCGGCTCGATCGTGATCCGGAGACCGTGACGTTGGGTGAGGTCGTCGAGACGCTCGAGCAGGGCGCCCAGCCCCTCGATCCGCCTCACGGCGAGCCGACCAACGGCATCGATGAGAACCTGCGGCTCAAGGCGGTCCTCCGCCGCGCCCACGGCCTCTTCGTCAACTATCTGAACAAGGTCACCATGGCGGACCTGGCATCTGAGGGGCTCCCTCCGAAGCCGCAACCGCAGACCATGGAGAGCTCGCCGTCTCAACATGAGACAGCACCTCAGCAGAGCTCAGACACGGTCTCGACGTCGCCTCGTGAGCCGATCGGTGTCCCGTCGACTGGCGGCACCCCGACCGGGTACGGGCGCACCAACCTGCCCTACTGACCTCGGCCCTTCGCAGGCCATCAAAGACGCGGTCAGGCGCCCAGAGCGCCGGCCGCGTCTTTCATTAAGGCCCTGACACGGGGCTCTTTTCTACGACCTTTGCGGTCTTCCCGCGTCCCGAGGAGCGGGCGTTCCGGGGTTCGTGGCGATCTTGATCTTCGGCTGCGGTACGATGTAGGCGTGGGCAATGTGATCGCCCACATCCTCCTCTTCATTTCGGAGCTGCAGCATGATCTGGTTCGCTCGCGTTTCGTGCGTTCTTGCCCTCCTGGTCTCCGTGCTCCCGGCGCAGGGTCACCATGTCTTCGTCATGGACAGCGGGTCTGCCATCACCTACTCGGGGCAGATGCAAATCCCGCTTTTCGGCTCGCAACCCATCACGGGGCAGCCGGCGAACCAGTTCAATGTTGAAGGGACCGCGGGCGTGGATATCACCGCGGTCGGAGGTGTGCCGATCGCCGGTCAGCTCGTGTCGGGCGGCGTCGCCGGTCCCACGGGGCCGATCAATGCTGTCGTGCAGGTCCCGTTTTTCGGCACCCTGGCGAGCATTGCGATCACCGGAGTAACCCTCGATGTGACCTCGGCCCCGTTCAACATCAACCAAGGGGCTTTCACGACCATGGCGCAGGTCAACCTGCTGACGGGGGCGGCCGTCGTCACGGCGCTTGGATCGACGACCAACATCGCGCTCGGTGGCCAGCAGACTCCGCCGTCGATGTTGTCCGGAACCGTGACCACGGTGCCGGGGGGCTATGCCGCTTCCATCCCCCTCAACAACGTGACCTTCACGTTCACGGATCCCGCTTCCGGCCTGGGTGGGAACCTCACGCTGGCGGGCTCTTTTAACTCTACCTACCGGCCGCTGAACTCGGCGACCCAGGGCGTCTCGGTCAGCACCGGTGGCGTGCAGACGCTGCAGTTGTCCACGGGAGGCTCCTTCGGAGGCGACCAGTATCTGGTCCTCGCTTCCGGTAGCGGGACATCGCCCGGGCTGGCCATCGGTGGAGGTTTGGTGCTTCCCCTCAACTTCGATAACTGGTTCCTCCAGTCGTACCAGTCTCCGAACGTGCTTCCGTTTGGCAACACGGGCGGCGCGCTCGACTCGATGGGGAGAGCGGTCGCGACGATTACCGTGCCCACTGGGTTGCCGCCCTCCGTGGCCGGTCTTTCGTTCGACTTCGCGTATGCAACCGCCGGTTCCAGCGGGTACGGCATGGTGAGCAACCCGTTCCCTCTCGTCTTGCTCCCCTAAAGGGGCGCTCGCTCGAGGCAAACAAGAAGCCGGGGAACCCTTCGGGGATCACCGGCTTCTTGAGCTCCTGCCGCGATCTGTAGGTTCGACGAGCCGCGTGAGCGATTCGACGTCCCATTGTTGGGGGTCTCTATCGCAAGGGCCGTACCACGGAGGTCGTTTGCCCTGGGGGCGGTCACTTGGCCCTTATCTGGTAACGGTTTGCCGCGCCTCGCTACCACGGGGAGGGGGGGGCCGCGCGGTGGTGCCTTGGTTACCGCCGGGTAAAGCCCGTGACCGGGAGGTGACGGGGCTTGGTCGATTAGCGGGCTGACGCCGGCGTGGCGGCTTCGACGAGGGGCACGAGCCGCTCCACTGCCCGTCCCAGGGCCCCGGCCATGGCAGCTGGGAGCTGCTCCCCGGCGGCCTCGACAATGCTCTCAGTGGCGAGGATCGGGCCGAATGGCCGGTCGCCGACGATCCCCCACAACTCGACGGTGGCGTCCGACGTGCCAGCTCCAGTCTCCACGAACTCGAATCGGCGCACCTCGACCCGCATGCGAACGCGGCTCGAGTCTCCGGGGCCGACGATCCCTCGGATGCGTGGACTCTCGGACAGCCGACTGCGAATCCATGCCCGCACCATCTCGCCGACGGGGGCCGCCCACCGGTGGTAAACGAGGGTATCGATCTCACCGTTCAAGCGCTGGACGACGATGCCCCCGAGGTGACTCGCGACCTCGACGCCGGTGAGCCCGACCACCACGGCGTCCGCATCGCTGGTCCCCGTTGCTGCCGAGCTGCGCCGCACGATCCACGAGTCGACCGCGATGGTGGCGGTTCCACATCCCGCGAGCAAGAAGAGGAGGAGGAGCGCGGCAGAGCGCTTCATCGCTTCCCTCCCGGTAGCGGCTGTCTGGTCGGAGGCGTGCCGAAGATCAGCGCTCTCGGTTGACGCTCGAGCAGCTCGATAAGACGCCCGAGGGCGCTCGCGGCCCGTCCGATTTCCAGCAGCGCGGGGGTCACACCCGTGCGCATGGCCTCGCTGGTTGATGCCGACAACGTGCCCAACTCCTCGGAGAGCTGCTTCTGGAGCCCTTCTACGGCCGCCACCGCGCGTTCAAGGTAGTCGGCCGTCTGGTTGTCAGCCATCCACTTCCTGAGGGCGTCGCCGGAGCGTTCGACTTCGTCGACAGCACGGCCGATCGCCGTTCGCAAGGACTCGGCGGTCTCCTCGATCGTCCCCGACGTTATCAGCGTATTGAGGCTTTGCACGCTGTTGTCGAGGCTGGCCAACAGCTGTTCGGCTCGCGGTCCGTTGCGCTGTAGGAAGTCGAGGGCCTTGGCCGTCAGCTCTTTCCATAGCTGGAGCGTGTCGTAGACCTCCGGACGGAGCTCGTTGACCGCGTCTCCGACCGAATCCAGCGTCTTCTTGGCCGAAAGGACGGTGGCAAAGAACGCCTTACGATTCTCGTCGTCGGTCCAACGCTGTAGGTTGCTCAGCACCTCTACGAACTGATCGCCGAGGGTCTCACCGGTGGCCACTAACTTGGCCAGGGTGGTTGCGGATGACGGGATGTAGCTGCCGGGAGGCAGCTGTGGGCTGGTTCGCCGGCTCCCGCGCAGCTCGATGTGGTAGGGCCCGAGGATCGACTCAGTGGCGATGACGGCCGTCGTGCTCACATGGATGGGCGTGTTCTCGTCCAGGGACAGGGTCACCTGGATGACCTGCGGGTCGTCCCGGTCCACATCTATGGCCGCGACCTTGCCACGCTTGACACCCATGTAGCGGACCGGGGCGCCCGGGCTCAGGCCGCTGACCGTCTCCGTAAACCGGAGGAAATACTCGTGGGAGGTCTGGGCGAACGGCAGCCCCACGATGGTGATGAGCACCGACCCGGTGACGACTAGCCCGATCAACAGGAAGAGAAAGGCCTGGATTCGTTCCGCGCGGGTGATCTGGGACACGCGCGCAGCGTATCACTATTCCTCATCTAGGAGGAGTGAGGCGAGCCCGTGGTGCGGGTCGATGAGGGGGGCGGCGTTGCTCTGCGGGGAGAAGAACGCGTTGACGGCGGGGATGTCCGAGCGACGGACCTGGTCCGGAGGGCCCGCCGCGGCGACGCCCCCGTCCGCGAGCATGACGAGGTGGTCCGCGATGCGTTCGATGGATCGGAGTTCGTGTGTGACGACCACGACCGTGGTGGCGAGGGCGTCGCAGATCTCGAGCACGAGGTCGTCGATCTCAGCCGAGGTGAGGGGGTCCAGCCCAGCGCTGGGTTCGTCGAGGAACAGGTAGGGCGGATCGAGGGCCAGGGCGCGCGCGATTCCGCAGCGCTTTCGCATGCCGCCCGAGACCGCTGACGGGAGGTAGTGCGCGTACCGAGAAAGCCCTACGACGTCGAGCTTCAGCAAGGCGAGCTCGCTGGCCAGGCCGCGCGGGAGTCCTGCCCGTTCGATGAGCGGAAACGCCGCGTTCTCCAGCAGCGTCATGCTGTTGAAGAGGGCTGATCCCTGGAACAGGACGCCGGTCTGTCGGCGCAGCTGTTTGAGTTGCTCGGCCGTCAACTTGTTGAGGGACAGGTTGCCGAAACGGATGTCCCCTGCCAGAGGGCGCTCCAGGAGCAGGAGCGTACGCAGCAAGGTGCTCTTTCCGCATCCGCTCTTGCCGAGGATGCAGGAGACCTTGCCGTGGGGGAGCACGATGTCGAGATCAGAGACGATCGGCATGTTGCGGTATCCGCAGGTGAGGCCGACGGTCTTGATGTTGCCTTGGATCTCTATCATGGCAGGGCGGTGAGCAGGGCGGTGAACAGGGCGTCGACGATGATGATCCAGATGATGGACTGGACCACGGAGCGCGTCGTGTACTTGCCTACCCCGGCGGCGCCGCCGGCCGTGGCGAAGCCCTGGTAGGCCGCGACCGTCACGATCACGACGGAGAAGCACAAGGCCTTGAGGAGCCCGCCGAGTACGTCCCCCACCTCGACCCGCAGGGCTGTCTGCTCAATGTACGCCCCAGGGTGCAGGTCATACACCAGCCACCCCACGGTGACCCCCCCTGCGATCGCCACCACGTCCGCGACGATGGTCAGCATCGGCAGCACCAGGGCGAGCGCGCGCAACCGGGGCGCGACGAGGTAGTCGATCGGGTCGACGCCCATGACCGTCAGTGCGTCGACCTCCTCGGAGACGTTCATGGTGCCGATCTCCGCGGTGAGGCTCGAGCCGCTACGACCGGCCACCAGCACCGCCGTCAGCAGCGGCGCGATCTCCTTGGTGACGGCCAGCCCCACGAGGTCGGCGATGAGGAGCGTCTGGCCGTACGTCTTCAGCAGGTCGCCGGATTGCAGGGCGAGGATGAACCCGATGAGGAAGGCGATGAGGGCGACCAGGGGTGTGGCACCCACGCCCATGGCGACGATCGATCGTTGCGTCAGGTCGTGGCGGCGGCGCCGGATGCGGAATGGCTGAGTGATCGCGCTGGTCAGGGTGGCTTGCGCCAGCAGGGCGAATCGCAGGACCGCGTCGTGTGTCTGGATCGTGCGCTCGCCGAGGCGCTCGATGAGAACGTGGGCCTCAGGGCCGGGGAGCTCCGGCCGTGGAACATCTCGGCCGAATGCCTGGATCACGCGCCTGTGAGCGCGGTTCTTTGCCCGCAGACGGACCTGGTGCCCCGCGTCTTGCAGACCGCCGACGAGCGTCGTGAGCGTGGCGACGCCGAGGGCGCCCAACCGTGGGACGCCTTCGAGGTCGATGATCACCATCCGGTCATCGGGCGCGGGTACCACGTCGATGAGCTGGCCGAGGGCGCCGGGCGCCGCATGCTCGAGGCCTCCTTCGAGCAGCACGACGATGTCCGCGTCACGCGGATTGACCCGGGCCACGAACTTCATTCGCTGATGACGTGGTAACGGCCGGTCGCCAGGTCGCTGATCTCCTGGACCTTACCAGAGGGCCAGCGGATCTTGAGTGTGACCGGGCCGGAGGCGCTCCCGAGCCCGACGACGACGCGGGGATCGCAGGAGGAGAGGAAGGAGGCGCCGTTCGCTCGATCACGCCAGCGACTTTGTCCCGCCGAGTCGACGACCTCGAGTCGCGCGCCGATGGCGTCACGGTTCTTGCCTCCGCCGACGACCTGGAAGCCGACCCAGTGGCCCGCGCCCTTTGTGTCGTTGCGGAGCAATGTGGGCTTGGCGTCCATCTCAAGGAAGAGGATATCCTGATCGCCGTCATCGTCGAGGTCGACGGAGACGAGGCCACGGCTCACCGCCTGCTTGTCCCACCCGGCGGTCTCGTCGTTATCGAGGGCGCTGAATCTGACGAGGGCGTTGCCGGTCTTCCCGTGGTTCATGAAGATCTGGTTGTACTGGGCGTACTTCGTATCGAGGCTCGAGTTGTCCACCTGGGGATAGACGTGTCCCGAGGCGACGATGATGTCCTGCCAGCCGTCATTGTCGATGTCGATGATCCGGGTGCCCCACGACAGGTAATTGAACGATGCCTCGCCCAGGTCCATTGCGTACGAGCTATCACTGAAATGAGTGCGCCCGGACGGCGTCACGGCGTTCCGGTAGAGCGTGTTGTAGTCGTGCGAGAAGTTGGTGACGAAGAACTCGAACCGGCCGTCGTTGTCGACGTCACCCGCGTCGATCCCCATCCCTGCTTGTGGGCGTCCGTCTTCCTGCATGTCGAGGGCGTATCGGGCCGCGGCTTCCTTGAACTTCCCGTCGCCCAGGTTCTCGAACAGGTAGTTGGCGACCGAGTCGTTGGCGACATACAGGTCGACGTCTCCGTCATTGTCGAAGTCGCAGGTGACGATGCCCAGGGTGTAGGCGGGCGGCGCGCTCAGCCCGAATTTAGCGGTCGCTTCCGTGAGTCGGCCGTCCACGTTCTCGTAGAAGCGGTCTTCGGCCTTGGGCGTGCCGTTGGGCCCGCAGGAAACGCTGAGCCCCTTCCACTCGCACGGTTGCCCCTGATTGGGCGGTGATGCGGGGTCGAACTCTACGTAGTTGCCTACGTAGAGGTCCAGGTCTCCGTCACCGTCGGCATCCAAGAACGCGGACGCCGTGGATGGCCCCGGATCGTCGCCGCCCCATTGCTCGCTGTGGTCCTGGAAGGTCCCCTTGCCGGTGTTACGGAAGAACAGGTTGTTGCGCAGGTAGCACGTGACGTAGATATCCGGGTGCCCGTCTGCGTCGAAGTCGACGACGTTGGCGCCGTGGCACCACCCGCTGAAGGCGAGCCCCGCTGCTTCTGTGACGTCAGTGAACGTCATGTCGCCGTCGTTGCGGTAGAGGGCGCAGCGCGGGTCTGTCTGGGGTTCCTGGCCGTCGAATACGTCGCCGTTTGCGAGGAACAGGTCGAGGTCGCCATCGCCGTCGTAGTCGAGCGCCGCCGCCCCCTGCCCGATGTTCTCCGGGATGGCCATCTTCTTTTCGGCCTCGCCGCTGACGTTCGCGTGGACGATCCCTGCGGCGCTCGTGATGTCGGTGAAGCCGACGTGGGAGAAGTCGCCGGCGGCGCCGGAGGGCGCGGATCCCGCGCCGCTGGGTCCAGAGTCGCCCTCGCCGTCACCGTCGCCGCATCCACCGACCGTGAGGGCGGTGACGGCGAGCATCACGGTGGCTAATGGTCCAGAAAATCGCATCATGCATGTCCCCCGGAAGCTGGGCGCATCCTAACGTGAGACGGTTGCGGCCACGAGGGAGGCAGGCCGCGGTCTACTTGCCGAGGAACACGACCTTGCCGCCCGTGATGCGGCCAAGACCGGTGAGCAACGCAGCGAGGCCCTGCTCATTCTCCATGCCGATGCAGTGGATCACCATCTTGCAGGTCTTGTTCCACCGCTTCACGTCCTGGAGGATCTGCTCGATCTCGGTGACGACGCCGACCGTGGGTCGCCCATCCGAGAGGAAGAAGCAGGTGTCCCACTTCGGTCGCCGCTTGGTGCCGGGGGACGGGGCGGTCGTCCCGCGGTTGCCGCGGCGTTCCCGGGCGGTCTTCAGGCCATAGACGGCGGCGAGGGCTCCGTAGCTGTTCGTCTTGCCGAGGACCCATCCGTGCTTGTCGACGTTGCTCGACGGACGTCGTCCGCCCTGCTGACCTCGCGGTGCTTGCTTGAGGAGCCACCGGACCGCGCCCTGGATGTTGCCGGCTGAGGCGCGGACGGGCGCCTTCTTGAACTGGCGTACGTCGGTCTCGAAGGCGATGACGTTGAACCAGGTCTCCGAGTCCATGCCTTCGAGGGTGCGCTTGAGCTCCTCTCGAGCGAGCAGGATCTTGGCGGTGCCGGTGGCGAGGCGCCGGCGGCCCGAGTCCTTGCCTTCCTTGACGATGATCGGGGTCTTCATCGAGTTGGAGATGTCGATGACGAAGATGATGCGCTTGCTGTACGTCGTGATCCGGTGATAGCGGGTGGGCTTGCTGCGGCCGTACCCGTCCTTGCCACCAGGGATCGCCTTGACCTCGACCTTCTTTGGAGGCGGTGGGACCTCCCACTCTCCCTTGACGCGGTCCCACCACTCGCGCCACGTCGCTGCGTTCATGCTGAATGATCGCGTGGTGATCTTCTTGAGCGCGCGATGGGCGTCCGCTTGGGAGCGGCCCGCGGCGACCTCCATGTAATCGATGATCGGGCCGACGGTCTGTTTGTTGCGGATCTTCGCCATCGCCGACAGGGCGGCGACCTGAGCGCGCCAGGATCTGTGTTCGAGTAGCGGGACGAGCGCTGCGGCGCCCGCCGTAGCCCGCAAGAGGCCGAGGCCGTCCGCCGATGCGATGGCGACTCGTTCGGTTCGGTCCTTGAGGCCCTCGATGAGAAACGGCGTGCCCCTGGTGTTGCCCATCAGCCCCATGCATTCGGCGGCGGCGGCCCGGACGAGCTCCGAGCGGTCCTTTTGGAGCACGGCGCCTAGCTGTGCGATCGGCGGTCTTCTCTCCCAGATCTTGATGGCGCCGATGGCCATGCAGACGCCTTCGCGTATGGCGGGCTTGCTCGAACTCAGTCCAGCGATGACGGCGCTCCGTGCCTCACCCGTCATCCGGGAGAGCGCCCACTGGGCCTTCTCGCGCACCGAGTAGTCGTTGTCCGTGAGGCCCTTCGTGAGCAGCAGCGATACGGCCTCGACCTTGTTCACACGCGCGAGGCGTTCGACCTGGTCGCGGCGTACGGCGGGCTCGGCCGAGCGGATGTACTTGTTGAACTCATCGATGACCGGATCGCCGTCGTCGCCGCGCCCCTGGGCGAGCGCTACCGGCGCCGCGACGAGCGCGAGGCACGCGGCCAGGATGATGATGCGATACATGGGCATCGATGAACTCATTGGGGCGCGTAGTTCTTGCGAACCCAGTTCCGCCATTGGTCGTGGAAGCTGGCAGTGGAGATGTTGAAGACCCTGTCGAGCGCCTTCTTGGTGTCGTTTTGGAGCTTCATCTCACGATAGAACTTCTTGAACTTCTCCGGATGCGCCGCGACGAGGTAGTCGACGAAGCTCCAGCAGTAGGCGTGATCCCGGTGGTCCGTCTGGTCGAGGTTCTTCTTGGTGAGGAGGGCGGCGAATGTCACCTCAGATTTGCCTCCGACCTCCGAGTAGATCTTCTTCTTCCAGTCCGCGTCCATCCACAGGTCCTTCGCGGCGCCTTCGTTGAAGCAGAAGTTCCGGGTCTGCTTTGTCTGGTCGAGCTCCATCCAGTGGCACAGCCCCACGTCGAGCCAGACAACGGTCTGCAGGTGGAACTTGAGGCTAGCCCAGTGCATCAGATGGGTGCCGAGGTGGACCACGTGGGAGTGCATGTTCTCGTCGTTCTTCAGATCCCACGGTTGCTGCGGGATCGGCCACGTACACACCAGGCCCGCAGCGGCGCTCCGGCGGAAGGGGACCTGATAGCCACCGCCCATGTGGTTCAAGGTGAAGCTCAGGTTCTCCTTGGCGTCCTTACACATGGTGAGGGTCTGCCGCAAGCCAGGGGTCGTGCCGCAGATCTCGTGAAAACGATCGGCGGCCTTCTGCAGTCGATACGCGAACAGGTGGGCGGCGCGGTTGCGCGTCAGCCTCGCCTCATTGGCGCTCCACCTCGGGATCATGAAGTGGACCCTGAAGTTGTCCGTCTCCACGGTGACGCCCTTGATACCGGCGCGTCCGAGCAGGTCCTTGTGTTGCTTGACCCAGGCGGCGCGCCGCTCGACCCGCTCCATGATCTTCGCCTCGGCGACGGGGTCGT
>NYUD01000108.1 GCA_002683825.1 Planctomycetota bacterium | reverse complement strand
CGCACCCACTCCACACCCCGCGCCCGCCTCGATTCCGCCGCTGGTGTCTGCCGTTCGGCTCCGCGTCGGTGGGAGGCCCGTGTTGCCCGGACCGCGTCCGGTGCCTCGCTCTTCTCGACAGACTCCGCCGACGTGCGCGCGGAGTCCTGCTCGGGTACCCGCTCGTCGGCGTCGGGCCGCCGGGGATCGTGGTCGTGTTCGGAACTCATGGGGTCGCCTCCTCGACATCGGTGCTGTCGGGAAGGTGCGCCGCGGTGAACCAGCGGCCCACGGTGGAGGGATGCACGCCGAGTTCTCGCGCGATCTTCTTGTTCGACCACCCCTGCCCGCGCAGCTCCGCTGCTCGGGCACGCCGATCGGTAAGGACCGCCCGGGGGTCGACCGACGGTTCGGCGCTCTCGTGCGCCGATGCCGGGTCGATCGCTTCCGGCCTTGGCGCCGGCAACGTGACGACCGTTTGAGCCTCTGCTGACTGCTCCGCTCCCAACTCCGGCGCCGGCACCCCGCCCCACCCGGCTTCATTGATGGACGCGGACGTGTCACTGGCCACGGTGTCGTCGTGGGACACGGATGCGTCGGTGTTCCGTTGGGGTCGGGTGAGGATGACGGTCAGGTGGGTGATCGCCAGCAGCACCACCGGCGGCACCGCGGCGACGGCCGCGGCCAGCACCCCGGGGACATCGGCATCCGCGGCGACGACGGCGTGGAGGGCGTTGGCGGTCACGGAGACGGCAGCGCCGCCGATCAGCAGCGCCCACGGGTACCACGCCGACCGCTGACCGGCCAGGGCGACGACGGCGACGGTGGCGACGACGATGATGCCGTCGACGATCAGCGGCCACGCCCACGCCTGCGAGCCGCCAACGCCGGAGCGAGCGGCGAGATCGGCCAGCGCTGTGAACGACAGCCAGAACGCGCCGGCGGCGATGAACACCGTCCCGGCCACGGCGGTGACCACCGCCCAGTGCCGGCTCCTCCGCCCCGTGCCGGCATGGACGGTCATGACAGCCCCCGCACCGGAGGGGAGGGCCGCACGGTCGCCTCCCGACTGAACCAACTATCCGTTGCCGGCGACAAGCCGCCCTGGACCTGTGAGGAGGTCTGGGGGCGGGGTTGGACGGTGCAGTAGGCGGAGTGGACGGTCGCGGTGATCTCTCGCTCACCCAGTCCCGCCTCCGTGGCTGCGGCCGCGAGCACCTCCAGCGCTTCCGGCGCCGGCATGTTGTTCTCGGCGAGGCGGCAGGCGGCCCAGAACAGGCCTCGGTTGCGTTCTCCTTCGCCGCGGCCGGCGACCCACGCCGCCAGGCGCGACACATCCGCTGACCGTTCCACCTCCCGGCCCGACCTGCCGGAGGACGTGGGACGGCGATCGAGGAACTCCCGCAGACGGTCGGCATCGAGCACCGACGTCGCCCCGCTGTTGATCCGCCGCACCCGGTAGCCGGCGCTCGTACCGGCGGTGGACACGGTCGAGGGTGGGACGACGATGTACCCGCCGTCACCACGGAAGTCGATCCCGGCGCGCGCGGCTTGCCACGACCGCTGTTCCCGGTCTGGGGTGGCCGGGTAGTAGGCGTGCATCCCAGCCGAGGGCGTCGCCACGAGAAGCTGCCACCCCGACACCAGCCCCGTCCTGTGGGCGCGCTCGAACGCCCGGTAGCCGTCGACGGGCCCGTGCACGTCGACATCGACCACCACCACCCCGGACGCCGCGCCGGTGGGCACGGCGAGGTTCGCTTCCGGATGCTTGTGCCACCACGCTGTGATCTGTTCGAGGTCGGTGTTGGCGTCGTGGAAACCATGCGTCGTCAGGGGACGCTTGCCGCCGGGCAGGCACGGGAACACCGGCACCCCGGCGGCGGCCAGTTCCCGTGCCACGACCGAGACCGGCCGCGGGTCGGCGGCGTGTCTGAGCACGCTGGCGACCGCGTCTACCGCGGCCGTCACAATGCCCTCGCCGGTGTTGTCGCGGACGCGGTGACCGTCCGGGTCTCGGGCTCGGGCAGCGGCGTCACCTGGCGCGATGCCGGGACCTCGTGGGTCGGCTGAGTGCGGGAGGTCTCCTCGCGCTGTGGTGCGTCGCGGTCCAGGCCGGGCGGGGCGCCGTCGGTCACCTGTGCGGTGTCGAGCCGTTCCAGGATCGACAGTGCCGTCTTGCGGACCCGCTCCCCGGTGGCCTTGACAATCTCGCCGGGCTCTTTGCCATCCACCCGCGCGGCCCACGTGGACACGTACGGGATCGTGTACCCGGAGGTGTCCATGCCGTGGGCGGCGCCGATCATCAGCGCGACCGACTCCGTCTCGACCTCCCCGATGCCACGATGCTGACGCGCCTCGTCGTTGTCGGGGCCGTGCAGCAGGACGTGACCCAGTTCGTGGGCGAGCGTCTTCACCTGCGCGGCAGGGTCCATGTTCTCCCGGATCGCCACCGTCTTCGCGGTGTAATCGGTGACCCCGTTGGCGCCGTGGATCATGCCCTCGTGCGGCACCCGCAGCACCGCAAACCCCTGCGCGCGCACGTGATCGGCCAACCCGTCCCACAGACCGGTGGGAGCTTCACCCTCCAACAGCGTCGGCGCCGGCGGCTCCGGGATCGGCTCCCCGGAGGTCTGGGAGGCATCCCACACGTAGGCAGGCTTGGCGGTGATCATCTTCGACCGGACCACCTCGCCCGGCCGCGGCTTCTCACCCTTGCCCAGGCGCCGCCACGACTCCGCATCCGCTGGATTCGAGGAGGCGAACCGGCCGGTGACCGGGGCCAGAATCTGGTACCCGGACTGCCCTTTCTCGACCTGCCGCCCCAGAGTCTGCCACTGCCGGTACCCGGCCACATACGACGGCATCGGCTCCGGTACCCGGCCCGCCTCGAAGGCCGCTTGGTGCTGCGCCCAGATCAGCAGCGTGTTCGAGAACGATCTGGCCCTGAACCGTGCCGCGAACGCGAGCGCCCGCGCCCAGTCCTCCCCGGACACGAGCTGGTCGACCGCACCGGTCAGCCGTTCGTGCAGCTCGTCGAGCTTCGCCTCGCGGGCCGCCTGAGCGTTCTCCCGTGTCGTGGCCATCGTCGCCGTCTCCTCCCGCTACCCTGGTCACCGGGCCGAACAGGCTCGGTGACCATCAGGTACGCCGGGTCCACCAGCACGGATGAGACGGACAACGACGGGGTGGCCGTCAGGCGCAGCGGTGAACCCGACAAGTCCTTACCGGCCTACCAAACCGAAGTCCGGCCGTGGGCCGGGAGGGGCCGATGATGCCGATCCGCGTATCGAAGATGCGCTAACACGAATCACGCGGTCAGTCGGAAGTGCCCTGCCGGCTGCGGTGGCGGTACCGTATAGGGGTGAGCCCGACCGCTTGGCGGAACAGACGAGCGGCGTGGCCCCGGCTGTGCCAGCCGACCTGGGCCATCGCTTGCTCAACCGGCAGGTCGGTCTCGCGCAGCAGCCGGGCCAGGTGTTCGGCCCGCAGCGTGGTCAGGTACGTCATCGGGGTTTGACCGTAGGCCTCGACGAAGACCCGTCCGAGCTGGGACGGCGACAGATGCACCACGTCAGCCAGCGCGCTCAGCGTCCATGGTCGTGCCGGGTGCTCGCGCAACAAGTCAGCCGCAGTCCGGGCCTCGATTCGCAGGGGCGCCAGCCGCCGCAGTGCCGGGGTGCCGGGCCAGGTGGCCTTGCGCTGAGTCGGGGACCGGCGCACCGCCGTGGTCGCCACGAAGGGAGAGACCACGTCCAGGACGGCGAACAGCAGCGCCTGCATCCGGTAGAACCGCTCCGGGGCGGGCCCGTCGAGACTGAGCTGGCCGAGTTCGTCCAGCCACGGCATCAGGCACCCCACGCGATGCTCACCCAGCCGCAGCACTTGAGCGGGTTCGGCATACCGGGCGGCGAGAAAGTCCTTGGCCTCCAGACGGTCGGCCAGGATCGCGGCGTGCTGCCAGAACACCTGGTCCACCACGTAGTCCCGGTTCAGGTACAGCGTCGTGGTGGTGATCCAGTCCTCAGATTCGGCGCCACAGAGTGTGTTCGCCGCGAGAAGTACTGCATCCCCGAGCCGAATGGGACGTTCACCGAACTCGCTGAACAACCACGCCGACCCGGCCCGTACGAAGATCAGCTTCACGCAGTCATAGGCGATCGGATCACGCCGCTGGTGCACACATTCGGTCCGCGCCACCACCGGCGAGAAGCCCCGGTCAGATGGCGTGGTCGATGAGCCATGCACCCCGTCACCGCGCCCATCCATCCTGACGTCTCGCTAGTGGCTTTCCCTCGGCTGGAAGGTGACCGTGCCCCCGGCGGGGATTGCCACAGTCCGCGCGCCCTGGCGAACCAGCAGCTGGGAGTTGGTGGTGCCCGGGTCGGCATTGATGATGAGGCTGTGGTGGTCGAGGGTGACGCGCAGGTGTTGGCCGCGGTGCACGAGTCCGAAGCGCACCGAGCCTAGGGCCCGCGGGAGGTGGGGGTCGAAGACGACGGTGTCGCCGTCGGTGCGCAGTCCGGCGAAGGCACGGGTGACGATGTCGACGGTGGCGGCCATGGCGCCAAGGTGGATGCCCTCTCCGGTGGTGCCGCCCTGGGTGTCGTCGAGGTCGGCGACGAGCGCCTCCCGGAAGGTGGCCCAGGACCGCAGCGTGTCCATCTGGGCCAGCGCCGAGGCGTGCACGACCCGGCTGAGGGTGGAGCCGTGGGCGGTGCGGGCGAGGTAGTAGTCCACCGTGCGGGCGAGCAGGTTCTGGTCGGCTGGGTAGCCGAGTCGCCCCAGCGTGGCCATTAGCTCCGAGGGGCCCAGGAGGTAGAGCAGCATGATCACGTCGGCTTGTTTGGCGAGCCGGTACCGGTTGGTGGTGTCGCCCTCGGCTTCGAGGATCAGGTCCAGGCGGCCGATGTTGCCGTACCGGTCGCGGTAGGCGCCCCAGTCCAGCTCGGCGAGGTGCTCGTAGCCGGCGAACTGGGAGATCACGCCGTTGTGGAAGGGCACGGCCAGGCGCCGGGAGAGGTGCTCCCAGCGGGCGAGTTCGTCGGCGCGGATGCCCAGCCGTGCACGCAACTCGTCGCAGTCCTGGCCGTGGGTGACCCGAAGGGTGTCGAGCGCGCGGGTGCAGAGCCAGGCGGTGAGCACGTTGGTGTAGGCGTTGTCGACCAGGCCTTGCCCGGGGGCGTCGGGGTAGCTGTCGTGGTATTCATCGGGTCCCATCACGCCGGCGATGTGGAACCGGTCCTCGGTGCCGTCGTAGGTGGCCAGGGAGGTGAAGAACCTGGCTACCTCGATGATGAGGTCTGCTCCGCGGTGGGCGAGCCAGGCGGTGTCCCCGGTGGTTTGGTAGTACTGCCAGGCGTTGTAGGCCACGGCCAGCCCGACGTGGCGCTGGTGGCGGGAGTTGTCCGGCATCCACCGCCCGGAACGGGTGTTGAACAGCATGACCGGGGTTTCCTCCCGTCCGTCGCTGCCGCTCTGCCAGGGGAACATGGCTCCACGGTGGCCGGCGGCGGTGGCGGCGCGGCGGGCGGCGTCGAGTCGCCGGTGCCGGTAGTCCAGCAGTGTCCGGGACACCCACGGCTGGTGGGCGGTGAGTACGGGCAGGACGAACAACTCGTCCCAGAACACGTGCCCGCGGTAGCCCTCCCCGTGCAGGCCCCGCGCGGGCACCCCGGCGTCGACGCCGGCAGTGTGTCCTGAGAGCGACTGGAGCAGGTGGAAGACGTGCAGGTTCAGCACCAGCTGGGTCTGGGTGTCGGCGTCCAGGGTGACGCCGAAGCGGTCCCACAGCCGCGCCCAGGCGTTTTCGTGGGCGGGCAGCAGGTCGGTGAACCCGCCGCGCGCCCAGCCCAGTTCACCGGCTGCGGCCAGCGCGGGGGCGGCGATCGCCCGGTCTTTGGAGGTGAACATCGTGACCGTCTTGTCGACCGTCACCGGCACGCGGTCCCGGAGCGAGAACTGGAAGAGCTGGGCGTGCCGGTCTCCGACGAGTTCGGGCACGGGAGGTGCAGCGGCCGCGCCGGTGATGGTGGTGCGCGCTGCGGTGGCGATCCGGATCCGGCTCTGCGTGGTCTCCACTTCCACCAGCAGGGAGCCGTCGCCGAGCGTGTCGGCGCCCAGGACGCGCAGGTGACGGTTGGCCAGCGCCCGATACTCGGCCACGTTGGCGTTGACCACCCCGGCGTCGATGCCGGACCGGACGCTGACCGGGCCGCTCCAGCCCTGTGCCACCAGCGTGGTCTCCAGGGCGGCCAGGTGGGGGCGGGCCATGGACACCAGACGCCGCTGCGTCAGGTGCAGCCGCCGTCCGGCGGGGTCGGTGAGCACCGCGGTGCGGGTGAGCACCCCGCGGCGCAGGTCCAGCTCGCGGCGCTCGTCCATGACCGTCAGACCACCCTCGGACCACCACGGCCCGTCGCCGACGCGGAGGTCCAGGACCAGCCAGTTGGGGGCGTTGACGAGGTGCTCGTCCTCGACCTGCCGC
The DNA here is from genome assembly GCA_002683825.1 of Planctomycetota bacterium. GTDB lineage: Bacteria > Planctomycetota > UBA1135 > UBA1135. The sequence continues at coordinate 432 of NYUD01000108.1, read as the reverse complement.
CCGTGCACGGTGGTGACCAGCCGGTTGTACACCCCGGCCAGATACGTGCCCGGGTAGTGGACCCCGTCCGCGGCCCGCTCCGGCGCCGTCCCGCGGGTGCCGAGGTACCCGTTGCCCAGCGCGGTCAGCGCCTCCCGGTGGGTCCCGTGGGCCGGGTCGAACCCGGCATAGACCAGGGTCCAGGGGTCGGCGCGCAGCGCCCCGAGGTCCAGTTCGGAGACGTCGGTGACGACGATGCTGGCCCCGGCGGCCTCCAGGGCGGCACGATCACCGGCCCGGTCCACCCCGACCACCAGGTCGAACCCCCCGGCCCGGGCGCCACGGACCCCGGCGACGGCGTCCTCGACCACCGCCGCGCGGGCCGGGTCGACGCCGAGCCGTTCGGCCGCCCGCAGGAACATGGCGGGGTCGGGCTTGCCCGGCAGACCGAGT
>NYUD01000107.1 GCA_002683825.1 Planctomycetota bacterium | reverse complement strand
GGAGGACTTCGCCGTGGTGGAAAAAACAGTGACAGGGGACTGGATACGCAACACCACCGACGACGGCGTGTACGACACCGACGTCACGAGCGTGAGCACGGCCGATCTGGAGGCGGCGGAGGTCCGGATCGATCAGGACGACGGCGTCGTCTCCGTCACCGATGGCGTGGGAGCCGTCCTCTACGACGGCACGGTCGATGGATCCCTGGTGTCGGCTCTGTACACCGAGGGCGAAGAGTATGTGGGCGAAGACTTCTCGAATCAGCTGATCGACGTCGATAAGTCCTCTCGCATCGTCAGCGTCGACACCGAGCTGGTCGAGCAGACCGACGCCTTCGCCGCGCCCATCTCGCTCGCCGGCCAGTCGGTGCAGTGCATCGCCCAGGGCAACGGCTCGAATCCACAGGGGTTCTCCCTGATGAACGGATGGGACATCCAGTACGGCCTCGCGCCCGGCACGGTCCCCGCCGGCGCGCAGGTGACGCAGACGGTCGTCGCATCCGACTCCCTCAATCCGAGCGAGGCCGAGAACCTGGCCGAAGACACCGCCGACGCCACGGTGCAGATCACCGCCTCCGCACTGGATCTCACGACGCCCGGCATCAAGTCGGGTGTGCAGTACGCCTACATGCTGTCCGAGGGACTCGAAGCGGTCAGCTCGGCGGCCACGCTCGCCCTGGCCGTTCCGATCGAGGCGATCACCGAACTGTCCCGATACATCCACGAGGCCCGCACCGACTCGTGCGCCGACTTCGCCAACGTCGTCAACATCACCGCCGTCGAACCGAGCGGCGCGCAGAGTAGCGTGAGCTGGGCGGATCAGACCGACGGATTCTTCTCCGTCTACCACTCGGCCACCAACGACGGCAGCCCGGTCAACGGCAGCGTGCAGCTGTCGCAGTCGACCGGATTCATCACGGGCGAGCGCGACGGCGTGCCGTTCGCGACGCATCCCTACCTCTCGCAGGTTCCGCGCGACGCGTGCGGCGATAAGGACTGCCCCACGAACAACGTGATCGACCTGCAGTGGTCAATCAACAGCCCGTGCCCGCAGACGGTTCCGCAGGACTGTCTGCCCACGCCAGAGAGCGTGGCGAGCCCGCAGGTGTCCGTTCCCGGCACGGACCTGTGCGGATTCGAGAACGAGCTCTGCCCGGTCGTCGCGGCGCCGATCTCGGCGGCATCGCAGGTGCCCTCGACGACGGCGGACCTCGCGGGCACCGAGGGCGCCGCCTATGCGGTGCTGCAGGAGTGGAACCCGGGCGAGGCGATCACGGCGATGACCCTCGATCAGGCCGGCAACGCCTACGTCGGCATCGGGAACACGGTCTTCCGCCGAACGCCGACCGGCGCACTGCTCGAGGTGCTCACGACAGCGGGCACCGTCCGCGCGATGGGCCTCTTCGGCAACTCCGTCTGGGTATCGGATGATGAGGACGGCCTGAACGCGATCGATGCGACGACGGATGCGTCCTCTCCACCATCGAGCACGTTCGCGTACGCGGTCCCCGCGCAGAGTCCCATCACCGAGATGGTCGACACCGGTGACGGCGCCTTCTCGGCGATCGATGCCGACGACAACCTGTGGCTCGTGAACGACACACCTCCCGGCACCCTCGAAACCCTGCGCACCCTCGTGTGGGAGGGAGGCGCGTGGAGTGACGTCGACAGCGGACTCGCCGATGCCGACATCGTCTCGTCTGCAACGGACCAGCAGGATCTCTACCTGGGATTCAGCAACGGCTCGGTTGTGCGATGCGCCCTGACGGACTGCGCGCCGACGATGGATCTGATGTTCGCGATCGCCGACACGTCGTTCGACGCCGAATTCGCGACGCAGGCGATGGTCGTGGTCGGCAACGCCCTCTACCTCGGCGGCTCCGACGGGTCGTTGTGGCAGCTCGACACCGACAGCGGTCGCGTGGGCTTCCTGAAGGGACCCGGCGACGACTCCGCGCAGGTCGCCGGTCTCGCCCTCGCCGACGGCGTGCTGTACGGCGGCGGATGCTTCGGCATCGCGAACCCGATCGACGGCGACATGCTCGGCGTCTTCACCGTGACCGACGTCGGCGCCTTCGACGCATCGGATGGCGGCTTCCCGGCGCAGTTCGGCTATCCGGCGCACACCGGCGAGATCTACGGCGACTCCTGCCAGAACCCGTCGTCGTCCGCATCGCACTACAAGGGCTTCGATCCGACGACCTACCAGCTGCAGATCTGGCAACCGGATGACTCGATGCCCGCGGTGATCTACGCGTCGTTCTCGATCGACACCGGCAACTTCTTCTACGCCCTGCAGAACACCTCCGCCCCGACGACGGGGATCTGCAGCGCGGACTGCCCGCCCCAGACCGATCCGGCCTCCTACGAGTCGGCGACGACGACCTCTCCGCTCCCGCCGGCCGGGTCGCTGGCAGACCTGGCGTCTCCGGACATCGTCGCCACCTGCGACGCATTCGCCGGCTTCGGCACGACGGCGACGGGGGCGATCCAGCCCGTGACCGGCGCGGCGATCACGGCCGGCGGCATCCAATTCAGCGCGGCGCAGTCCGAGACGCAGGAGTGCGTGACGCAGTACACGTGGAATCTGAACAACGTCGGCACTCTCCCCTACACGTCGTGGAGCGGCACGGCGACGCCCGATGTCGACAACGTCAATGCCGCGCCGGCGCTCACCGCCTCGGCGGGGTGGAACACCGTCGGCATCACCACCGACGCGTTCGGGCCCGACGCGCCCGATACGTCCGACCCGATCTACGACCTCGGCTTGACGTGGTTCGCGCCGGAGTACCTCGCGACCTCGCCCGACGCGGACGCGTTCCCCTACCCGCTCCTCGCCGAACCGCTCACCGTCGAGACCACGTCGAAACCGTCCCTGGCACCCGCCCCCACGACAGGAATCCCCGAGGGTGGCACCGACCTCGCGGTCGACATCACCGACGCGGGCCTGCTCGTGGTCACGATCGCCGTGCCGGCCGGTGCCGGTGCGACGGTGATCGACATCGCCGACGACACCCTCGTCGCCAGCGGTACCGGATGACTCCCGTCCGCACCGCGGTGACGTGGTCCCTCGTTTCGGCGTTGATGACAGTCACGGTCCTAACCGGATGCGCAGCGGACGAGGCATCACCCGTCTGCGGAAACGTCGACCCCGCCGCGGCGGACTGGCCGCTCGGGTCCCTGCGGGCGCACGGACTCGCGGCAACGGGAGCCGGGGTGACGGTCGCGGTGGTCGATTCCGGTCTGGCACCGGGAATCGTTCCCGATGATGCGGTGTCGACGGCGAGCGCGTCGTTCGTGCCGAGTGAGGCGCTCGAGGCCGATGACGGGCACGGCACGAACATGGCCGAGCTCGTGCACACGGTCGCGCCCGACGCCGAGATCCTCGCGCTGAAGGCGGCGGATCGCACGGGTGGCGCGCGCACGGAATGGGTCGCAGACGCGGTCGACGCGGCGACAGCCGCGGGCGCGGATGTCATCTCGTTGAGCCTGGAGACCGGCGGCGACGAACCGGCGCTGCGCAACGCACTGCACGCGGCTGCCGAGGGCGGCGCCACACTCGTCATCGCGGCCGGCAATCAGCAGCTCGATCTCGACAGGTTCCCCCGGTACCCCGCCGCGTTCGATGTGCCCGGGTCGATCGTCGTGGCCGCCGTCGACGAACACGGCGACCTCGGCGCCGGCACCAACTGGGGCGCCGAGACGGTCGATGCTGCCGCTCCCGGCGTCGCGATCCCGGTCACCCCGATCGACGGTTCTCCTGCGCAGATCGGCGGCTCGTCCCCCGCTGCGGCCCTGACCGCTGGCGCGGTGGCCGCGCTTGTCTCGAGCGGCGCGGACGATCCCACGACCGCCCTCCTGGCGTCGACGTCACCCCGCGATTCCCTCGAAGGGCGCGTCGCCACCGGCGGCACCCTCGATCTCGCCGCCGCCCTCGGCTGCCCCTCGCCCACCCCACCCGATCCCGGTCTCGATCCCGGTCGTTGAGCGAGCCGCAGGCGAGACGAAACGACAGTCGCCGCACGGCGGTGCGTCGCATGCTCTATCCGGATATCGACATACCCACGCGATATCCGGAAAATGTAATAGCCCTCGGCTATCCGCAAATCCGCATTAGTCAGAGCTGCAACCACCAACATCCGAACAAGGACGGCGCCATGGCGACGGCACGTACGCGTATCCACTCCCCGAGCGACATCGGCTTGGTCATTCAGCAGGCGCGCCTCGCGCGCGGCCTGTCGCAGACCGCTCTTGCTGAGCAGCTCGGGCTCTCGCAACGATCCGTCAGCGAGATCGAGTCGGGCAGGCCGACGATCTACATGCGCAAGGTGTTCGACCTCCTCCGGGCGACCGGTGTCGAACTGTCCGCCGAGCTGCCCCTCGAAGACGAATGAGACTCGCCGTCGAGCTGTACGACGAGGTGATCGGGCACCTCGTCGGCGACGCGCGGACCAACCGGTCGTTGAGCGAGCGGAGCGAGACGAAACGTCCCGCCTCAGAACGGCGCGACCGCCCCGCCGGGCCCGCGTCGGAATCCCGCGCGTGACGCAGGCGTCCCTGCACCCCGCACCGCCGATAGGCGCCCTGCGCCCGGTGGGTCAGGAGCCCAGCGGCGGTCTGAACCGACTGCGCGCAGCAGGGGTCCTCCGTGGGAGAGACGGGTGAATCCGAGAGTCAGGCGGGGACGAGCCGCTCGACTCGGGCGAGGTCAGCGTCGTGTTCGTCGTGTTCGATTTCGATGTCGTAGTCGTTCTGAATGTTGAGCCAGAAGCGCTCCGAAAGGCCGAACGCGCGGGACAACCGTAGAGCGGTATCAGTGGTGATGCGACGCTTGCCGCGGATGATCTCGCTGAGCCGCGTCTGCGGGAGGCCGGTCGCCTGAGCGAGGCGGTATGCGGTGATCTCCAGCGGCTCCAGGAACTCGGTCTGGAGAATCTCGCCCGGGGTGATCGGGCCGTGTTCTTTCTTCATTGGTCGTTCCCCCTCAGTGGTAGTCGACGATCTGGACGTCGGTCGGGCCGGCGGGTGTCCAGACGAAACAGATTCGGTACTGGTCGTTGATCCGGATCGAGTGCTGTCCATCGCGGTCGCCGGCCAGCTTCTCGAGCCGGTTGCCCGGCGGGATTCGCAGGTCGTTGATCGTCTCGGCCGCGTTGAGCAGGCGAAGCTTCTTCTGCGCAGCGCGCTGGATTTCGGGCCCGATTTTCCGGACATGCTCGCGCGCCCAGATCTTGCGCGTCGACTCATCCGCGAAAGACTGGATCACCACGCTATACTAACGCCCAACGATAGTATCGACAAGCATGAGCAAGTGAACCGCCGTGACCCGACACCCGCGCCGGTTCGTCCCGCGCCCACCACGAGGTGGTGTGTCGCGTCGTCAGCCCATCTCTCGCAGTGACTCCCATCGCTCGCGCAGCTCGCGACGCTCCGCCGAGACGAGCAGCCCCCGGTCGCCGAGCGTCCGGTCCCATTCCTGCGGCACCGGTACGCCGAGGGCGCGGAGCATCGGCTGTGCCCGCTGCGACGGTGACCCCTTCAGGCCGAACGCGGCCATCATCGCTCCCACGGTCACCCCGCTTCGGGAGGCACTGAAGACGTCGTTCACCGATCCCGCGATCCACAGCACCGCTGCTGCCGCGCCCGTGTCGCTGGCCTTGCGGCGGAAGATCGCCGAATCGGCCGCCGCGATCCGCGCGAGGATCCGGCGCGCGGCCGTGCGCAACTCGGGAGAGACCGCGTGCTCCGAGAAGAGGGCCGCCACAGCCTCGTCCACACGTGCGCCCACGCCGCGCACTCGGTCGTGCACGTCACCGGGAACGTCGGAGAGATCGAGCGGCTCATCGGGCAGCGGTGTGTCGTCCAGCGAGGTCATGGCTGCGCGCCCCCCGACGACGTTCTCCATGAGTTCGAGGAAGAACGAGTAGTCCGCGTCGGCGAGCGACGGCGACTCCTCATCGCCCGCCGTGTCGCCGTCGAGAGGCGGCAGCACCCCCATCCGCTCCAGGAGCGCCTCGGGCCCCTGCCGGCGCGGCGTGGAGATCTCCTCGAGGTACTGCGACTCGAACTCCTCGACGGCCGCCATCGTGTCTGCGGTCAGGTGCTTCGGGATGCCGCGCTCGGCGTGCGCGAACGCGACGACGTGCCGCATCACGGCCGGTACCCGCCGCAGGTAGGCAGCATCGGCGACGATCTTGCGCGGTATCAGGTCGAGGAGGACGATCTCGACCGTCACGGGCGACCATCGCAGCGGGTCACCGCCCAGCTGCTGAGCCGCCAGCCACAGCAGCGTCTCGACGATGTCGGCATCGTCGGAGTCTCTTCCTCGGCGCAGACCACGCGCGTGCGGGGACGCCATGACTCGACCGGTGAGCGCCTCGATCTGGTCGCTGTCGACCTCATCGGCCTCGTATCCCTCGCCGCCGGCGGGCATGAGACTGAGCAGCCATTCGACGAGAGGACGCACCGCTGGCCACGTCTCGGTTTCGAAGGGCGGGTACGTGATGCGCCCGAACTGCACCGCCTCGTCGATCTTCGCCCGCGCGTCGGCGAGCGTCAGCTCGCGCGTGAAGGTCTCGCCCGCGGACTCCGCGCTCAGGCTGTCGAGCTGGCCCACGACCTCGGCGATCGGCCGGTCGATGACGAACGCGTCTTTGACCACCGTGCCCATGTTGTGGTCGACGTAGACGAGCACGGTCATCTCCCCCGCCGGCAGATCCACACCGAGTGCGATGTTCTCGCCGTCACCCAGCAGGTGTCCCATCTGCACGGCGCGAACCGGACGGATCTCGTCCAATCGCGCCAGCCAGGCGGGGAACGGATGCCGGCGC
>NYUD01000071.1 GCA_002683825.1 Planctomycetota bacterium | reverse complement strand
GAAGAGCTCGCGGCCTCTTGGCCGACGGGCTTCTCAGGGACTTCCTTCGAGGGACTTTCTTCCTTGGTTTCGGCCACAGCTCGCTCTGCACGGCCCAACCCGGGAACCTCGGAAGGGGCCGAGGGGGTCGGGAGACGGTGGAGACGCTCGAAAAGGGCCCATCAGGATGGTCAGGGAAAGGTCGAATGGCAAGCCCCGTGACCGGGCAATCGCACGGAGCGTCGATCGCCTCTAGATCTCCGACAGGAGCTTGCGCGCCGCGGCCCGGATGTTCGGGTCGGGGTCGTCCTCCGCCCAGCCCTCGAGGACGACGCGATCGGGCGCGAGGTCCAGACGCCGCAGGGCCTCCAGAGCCTTGGAACGGCTCTCCGACACCTGCTTGGGAGGCCACTTCAGGGGCGCGCCCTCGCGCTCCCCGGCGTAACTCTCCAGCGCCAGAAGTTCCGTCAGGACGCCCTGTCCGGCGGGGTCTCCGAGGGAGGCCAGGGAGAGCGCCGCCGTCCCGCGTTGCTCGAGGGAGCGGCTGCCCAGCATGCCCGTCAGGGCGGCCGTCGCCTCCTCTGAGGGCAGGTTCTGCAGGCCTGCGGTGGCCACCAGCACCAGGGCGGGATCGGGATGGTCGAAGAGAGCGATCAGGGTCTCGCCGGCGCGATCTCGGTCGGGTCCGGACAGTTCCTTGCCGATCGCCCCCAGCGTCCAGGCCGCATAGACCCGGTATTGCCCCTGGGGATCGAGTTTCTCCGAAAGAGCCGTCAGCGCGCACAGTTGACCGACGCCCTCGGAATCCCCCAGCTGGGCGAGGAGGCTCGACAGAACCAGCGGAATGGGAACGTCCGAGGGCTCCTCCAGCTCGCCCAGGGCCGCGCGGGCCGAGCGCAGCTTGGGCAGGAAACTCGCGTCGATGTCCCAGTCGGACTCGCGCCCCTGCCCATCCGCGCGGCGCTCCTCGAGTACCTGGCGGACGAGGTTGAAGGCCGCCTGCTGACGCTCGTTGAAACCACCGTTGAGAAGCCGATCGAGGTTCTGGCTGGGGGTGTCCTCGGAACCCGCCAGAGCCCCGAAGAGCGCGTAGACCAGGACGAGAACCATCACGATCATCGCCGGTACGACGACCAGCGGCACGAAAAGGCTGCGGTAGGGCGAGATTTTCTGGGCCGGGGCGTCCTCTGCGGATTCGGGCGAAGTGGGGTCGGGAATCTCGATTTCTGTCACGGGCTCTAGATGGGAAAATCGGACAGCCGCCCGATTTCGGGGAGGCTGTCGGTCAACGGGGCGGCGTAGGAAAGGAAACTCTCGTCGATGTCGTTGTCTCCGAGAATGAAGCCCGGGTCCAGATCGCGCGTCACCTTCGCCACGTTCGAGAGTTCCGTGGCCCCAAAGCTGGCGGAATACTCCGCACCGTTGCCGTGGCGCTCGATCACGATCGAACCATGGGGCACCTCGTCCGCCGTGGCGATGCGAACCGCGGTGCGCCCGACCTCGCGCGCCTCGCGCGCATCGACCTCCGAGGTGACGCCGGCAAAGGAGCGCTGCAGATAGCCGAACGTGTCGGCCCGCACGCGCAACTTCCCCCCCAGCTTTTCCTTGATCTGTCCGGCCAGAAAATCGCCCAGGGCGCCCGATCCCGAAAGCTGCACGTTGCCGTGGGAATCGAGCTCCTTGCTGGTGATCAAGGGCGCTCCGTCGGCGTCGTGCACGCCCTCGGAGGCCGCGATCAAGCAGCGTCCGTGCTTCGTGAAGACACGTTCGACATCGCCCAGAAAGCTCTCCATGCAAAAGGTGCGTTCGGGCACGTAGATCAGGTGCGGTCCGTCGTCCTCGCGAACCCGCGCGAGACGGCTCGCTGCAGTCAGCCAACCGGCATGGCGTCCCATGACGATGTCGATCTTGATCCCCGGGAGACTGCGGTTGTCCTGGTTGTCCCCCATGAAGGCCTGGGCCACGAACTTGGCCGCAGAACCATAGCCGGGACAGTGATCGGTGACCCGCAGGTCGTTGTCGATGGTCTTCGGAACGTGAAAGAGCCGGACGTCAAAGCTCTCCGCCACCGCGATCTCGTTCAGGAGGTGGGCCGTCTCGGCGGAATCGTTCCCACCGATGTAAAAGAAGTAGCGCACGTCGTGTTCCCGCAGCCGGGCCAGCACCTTTTCGCAGTCGGTGCGCGTGGGCTTCTTCCGCACCGACCGCAGGGCCGCGCAGGGTGTGTTCGCGACGCGTTCGAGGGTCTCGGACGACTCCCGACCGAGATCGATCAGGTTGTCGTCGAGAACGCCCTGGATCCCATGCAGGGCGCCGAAGACGCGGTCGATGGCCTCTTCCCCCTGGGCGGCTTCGACGAGGCCGACGAGGCTCTGGTTGATCACGCAGGTGGGGCCACCGGACTGACCGATCAGTGCGTTTCCGCGGAGGGCGCTCATCGGGCTATTCCTTGCTCGAGTAGGGAGGAATTCGGAGATTCACAGGAACTATGAGGCACGGGGCCAGGACGAGAAGGGAAAGTAGCGCGGCGCGACGACCTTTCCTAGAAGGTAGTGCTCGGCCGAGCTTGCCTGAAGGAAGCTCCAGCACTAGACTTCCCGCCCCCGTGAGGGGTGGTTTGCCCGGGTGGCGGAATTGGTAGACGCGCCAGCTTGAGGTGCTGGTGGGAACCTTTACTCCCGTGCTGGTTCGAGTCCAGTTCCGGGCACCATTGCCGGCCCGAAATCGAGGCCGATGCGACCGTGCAGTCGGATTTTTTTCTGGTCCGCAGCCAGCTGCAGAAGCGTCATGCTGGTCAGCTCCAGGAGGTCGATCCGCGCACTCGACGAGTCCCCCACGGCAGCCGCCTGAGTGCGTTCGAATTCCGCCTGAAAGCGGTCGAGCTCGTCCGCCACCATGTCCTCGTAGCGCTCCTTGTTGCCCTGGGAGATGCGATTCAGGTTCTCACCCGGGAAGTGGCGTTGTAGCACCTCACGCTCGATGCGCGGACGCTCCACGCTCCAGTCGATCGCGTCGAGCAGATCGATCTCGGCCTCGGCCCGGGCCATGCGCCGCAGGGTGTCCCCCATCGCACGCGGGTTCCACCAGACGAGGAAGTTGGCGTTCGGCAGGCCGGCCGCGACCCAGGTGTAATAAGGGGGATACTTCGAGAGGCGCGGGTAACCTTCTCCGCCGGTGTGGTAGGTCGAGAACATGTCGCCCAGCATGCGGCTGTCGTTGCTGACGATGAGGTAGAGCGAACGACCGGCATCCTCGAGCGTGGCGATGTGCCCGGTGCCGGAGACCAACGGGTTCCAGTACTCGTGCTGAAGACCTCCGCGCGTGATCGTGAACACGCCGGGTGATCCGGGTTCATGGCCCCGCAGCCCGAATTCGGCCTGGTGGCTCTGAATCCGATCGCGAATCTTGTTGACCTCGACCTTGTCTTCGATCCACAGAATCAGGGCCCAGGCGGGAACGGGTACGTCGTCGTGCGGCGGCCCGGTAGGATCCTCGGGATAGTCGAAGTTGCGCATGCAGAACGCGAAACGATCGCGCAACGCGTTCGAAATGTCCTCGATCAGGGGGTAGATGTCCGGGTAGCCCCAGACGCCGCGGGCCTGATCCTCGATCAAGGCCAGGGTATCGGGATCCACCGAAGCGACGGCTTCCCGCAAGAAATCCCCGATGTCGACGTGGCCGTAGACCAGGGCACCGGCATCAGCGGGCACCCATTGTGCAACCTCGATCATGTCCGTGCGCTCAAAGTCACGTTCGCGATAGAGCGACTTTTGCGTGGTGGTCAACACGTTCGAGGCAAGATCGCCCGTGAGATCCAGACGCAGGTTTTCCCCGAAGGAAAGCGTTCCTGCGAGTTCGCGAATCACGGCCAGTTGAAAGAACTTGCCCGCCAGCGCAACGCCCAGATCCTTCGAGTGCGGATCCGGCCAGTTGCCGGGCAGGCGCAGGGTCTCCGAAAGCGCTAGGTAGTCGAGGTAAAGCTCGAACTCGTCGCCATCCCGCTCGACCTGTCCGATGCGATCGAAGTACTTGGCCGACTGCAGGAGCGAGTCCGCGCCTTTTCTGGTGACCAGCTCGAGGCAGTCCTGAATGAACTCGGGCTGGGTGGCTGCAACCACGACGTCGTACACACGGGTGAGATGGATCGGCCGGGTCAGCTGCCCTCCCGTGAGCGTCAGCCCGACCGTATCGCCCTCGTGGAGTAGCGGCAGGATCGCCAGGCCCTGAGCCTGGATCCCCAGGTTGTTCTCCACCACCCCGTAGGCGAGCTTGCCCATCCAGTTGACGCGGGCATAGACGGCCCAGTCGGCGGTCTCCAGTGACGTCCCCTTGAAGTACCCCGCCACGGCCAGGTCCTTGCCCCCGACGATGGACAGGGGATCGACCTCGATCGGCATCCGGTCCAGGGCCAGATCGAGCTCGGCCAGGGCGGGCCCGAGATTCAACCCCTCCATGACTCCCTGGTAGGCGTCGGTCTCCAGCAAGACCCGGCCCCCCTTACTGTTCTGGAAGTCGTCCAGAAAAACCGGCCTGGGAAACGGGTCGAAGTCCTTCCTGAGTTCGCCCTTGGCGAAATAGAAGTCCACATCCCGGGGAATCAGGCTGGCCACATCACCGTCATAGCTTCCCTCCCAGGGGTAGAAGAAGAACTGCCCGAAGGCCCATAGCCCTCCCATGGCGAGAAACAGAACGGCGTACAAGAAGTACTTGAGGATGCGGCGTTTGGCGCTCATGCAGGGAACCCGGATCCGCGTGTCCGGGCCGTGTCCGGGATTCTACTCACGGTACGACCCGGTCCTACGGTTTCTTCCAAGCGAGCGAGCCTTTCACGCATCCCGACCGCAAACTCTCCCCCATGAGGCTCACGAAACGCGCACGAACGATCCAACCCTCGATCACCTTGGCTCTGGCGGCCCAAGCAACCGTGATGCGGGCAGAGGGTCGCGACGTCATCAACATGGCCGTCGGCGAGCCCGACTTTCCGGCGCCTCTGCGGGTCCGGAAGGCAGCGGTTCGAAAGATCGAAAGCGGAGACGTGCGTTACACCGCGGCCTCGGGGACCATCGAGCTGAAGCGCGCCGTCGCCAAGCACCTGACCGACACGCGCGGTGTGCCCTATGGAAGCGACGAGGTCGCGATTTGCCACAGTTCGAAGCATGCCCTCACGCAGGCCCTCATGGCCACGGTCGAAGAGGGCGACGAAGTCCTGATCCCTCTGCCCGCGTGGTCGAGCTACTTCGACATCGTGCGTTTGGCGGGCGCTGAGCCGATCCTGATCGAGCCGGGGGAAAGTGGCTCGGTGCACCCCGACCTCGAAGGTCTGCGCGCCGCGATCACACCGCGCTCGCGGGCGTTGATGATCAACTCCCCGAACAACCCCTCGGGCGTCGTCCTGAATCGCGACGAGATCCATGATTTGAGCGAGTTCGCCGAAGAGCATGACCTCGTGCTCATCTCCGATGAGATCTATCGCGCATTGATCTACGAAGACAAGGCGCCGAGCCCGGTCGAAATTTCGCCGTCGGTACGGGAGCGCACGTTGATCGTCGATGGAGCCAGCAAGGTGTTCGCGATGACGGGCTATCGCATCGGCTACCTCGCCGGCCCGCAAGCGACGATCGAGGCCGTCTCCGCGATGCAGAGTCAAATGACCGGATCGCCAAACGCGATTTCCCAGGAGGGCTTCCGCGCCGCGCTCGAAAAAACGCCGCCCGAGACCGAAGAGATGCGCCTCGCCTTCGCCGAACGACGCGAGGTGATCCTGCGCGGATTGATGGAGCTGGGTTTGTCGACCCCGAGACCGGGAGGTGCATTCTATGCCTTCCCCGACGTGTCCCCCTATCTCGACGAGCACGGCTCGATGGGCTTTTGCGCCGCGCTGCTCGAACAGCAATCCCTGGCCCTCGTGCCCGGCTCGGCCTTCGGACTCGACTCCCACGTACGCCTCTCCTACGCGCTCGGACTCGATACGATCGAAGAGGCGCTGCGTCGCCTGGGCGAGTTCCTGAAGACGCGCAGGTAGTTCGGTCTACAGCCAGCCGGCCCGGCGCAGAAACAGGACGAGCCCCAGAACGATCGTCGTGGCCGACAGGATGCGGGCCGCCCTCTGTGGATCCGTGATCCGTCCCCACCCGTTGACGAGGCGAGCCAGGAGCGCGATCGCGACGACCGATCCCAGAAAGAAGCCGAGCCCGTAGCCGAGACACGCCGTCGTGGCCAGGGGTTGCGTTTGGAGCCTATCGCCGAAGGAGCCGGCGACGCTGGCTCCGAGCAAGAGGCCGAAGCCGCCGGCTTCCCACAGGAGTCCTCCGCGGTCCTCCGTGAGCATGTTTTCGGCCGAGACGTAGGCGATGGAAAGGGCGGCGGCAAGGGTTACGAGACGCGGGGGATAGTCGATCCAACCGAAGGCGCCGGCGCAGTAGGTGGCGAACTGAGCGAGAAGAAAGACCAGGAATACGCGCCTCCAGCTGCCGAACACGAGGGCGGCGGCCGAGAAGGCCAGGAGGATGCCCAGGGTCTCCACATGGACGACGCGTAGGAAACCCGCGTGCATGAACTCGCGCAGGACGACCGGGCGACGCAGGCGCGGCGCCTCGACGCGGTGGCGTAGATCCGTGCGCGAGAAGTAGAACTCGAGCGGGGCTTCGCCGGCGAAGGTCACGCTCGTGATGTCCGCATGCAACGGATTCAGTTCGCGGAAGAAGAGTAACTCGAGGTCGAAACGCTCCAGTGCGCCGGCCGGGTTGTGATAAACGAGCTCGGCCTTCATCCACTGGAGAAAACCTGGACCGACGAGCGCCTCGGGCAGGAACGACAACTCCTCCATACGCCCTTCCAGGAGACTGATATCACCGGAAGGTGAAGGAAGGAGAAAACGCAGGCGCTCGACGAAGTAGGACCCGATCGACTCGCGACCGGATTCCACCTCTTCCGGGGAGAGTTCCAGGTTGTCGTCGACATCGAGGGCGCCGATGGCCTCGATCAGACTCAGGGCCTGAAAGCTCACATGAACCGTGGCTTTCCCACCGTCGATCTCGATCCGGGTGCGGCTGAGGGAATCGGGGTGGAGAAGGCGAGACGGGGCGAAGGCGGAAAGAGCGAGAAGGAGGGCGATTCCCGTGCACGCCCGCCGGCGCTCAGGTGCCAAGGCGCGGTGCCTCTTCGATGCGGTAAACGTTCTTCGCTCCCGGGAACTCCGCCACGGCGATCTCCTGGACCTTCCTCAGGAGGTCTGTGTCCGTGGCATCAGCGAAGCAATAGAACTTCCACAGGTCCCGGTAGGAACGCTCGAGGTCCGCCAGACGGGGAACCGACGCCGAATAGTCCGACAGGGGCCTGATGTCCTTCTCGCCGGGCCACTGGACATGGGTCTGGGCCTCCTTCAGCTGCATGTGCGCCGAGGGACAGTAGACGAGAAACTCGACCTCGCGCCCCGTGCTGAAGCGCACCAGATCTCGCACGCGTTCCTCGATCGCCACGCGCTCCTTGTGAGCTCCGGGGGAGAACGTGCGCTCGACCAGTTCCTCCTGCACCTCTACGTTGGCGTAGCGCGGAAACACGCACACGCGTTTCGGAAGTCGCCGGGCGCGCAAACACCCTGTGAGATGGCGGATGCGATTCTTCGTGACCGTATCGGCACGCTCGGCGCGGCGCTCGAGCAGGTCGACGACGGAGGCGTCCGTCTGATCGTAGAAGTCCTCCTCCCTCACCAGGTCGGCATAGGAAGCCAACTCGACGGCCCGCGCCATCAAGGCGCCCGCCGCCACCTTGGCGTGGTGATAGTAGACGCGTTCGGAAAAGTAATAGCGAGCCTCGAGCAGTCGCACGACCTCGCTGAGGATGTCCTCGCGCAGAAGCTCCCTCTTGGTGAGATCGATGTAGAGGTTGCCGCTCTTGCGCTCGATGCGGAAGTAGTTCACGACGCGCGGATCGACGCTGATATTCAGCCCCGTGAAATAGGCGTCGCGCTGGAGGTAGTCGAGGATGTCGCAGGAGATCGTGTCGGCGAGAATCTGGCTCCAGTACGGAGGAACCTCACGTCCGGCCTCCTCCTCACCTTCGCTCGCCAGCAGGGTGTTCACGACGTCGCGGCGCACACCGAAGCGCTCCAGCACGCGCCCCAGCTCGCCCTTCTCATCCAGGGCGCGCTGGAAACGATAGGCGGTATCGTGCCGTCGAAACAGTCCGGTCTGGTCCTCGACGTTGTGCCCGAAGGGGATGTGCGTGACATCGTGGACCAGGGCCGCCAGGCGAATAATGCGCGCCTCTTCCTCCCCGACACCGAGGCACTCACGCGGGGTCATTTCGGCGTTCTGCCGGATCGCCTCGATCATGCGTGCCGCCATGTGCACGGATCCGATCGAGTGATCGAAACGGGTGTGCACGGCGCCCGGGTACACGAGGTGGGTCATCCCCAGCTGCTTGATCCCGCGCAGCCTCTGCATGGCGCGCGTGTCGAGCACGGCGAGCTCCTCGTGGGTGAGGTAGATGTCGCCGTGGACCGGGTCCCGCAGGACGCTGAATCGTTTGGAGAGAGGCATGGAATCTCGGGGGGCGGGAGTTTAGCCGCCCCGGCAAAAGAGGCGAGGCCCGGATCGCCCCGGAAAGGGCATCATTGCCCCATGCATTCTCCAGGATTCGACCTGCTCGTGCCCAAACCGCGGCGCATCTCTTCGCGGGAGGGGATTTTCGAACTCCCGGCGGAGGTCAGCCTGGCCGGAATTCGTCTGGCCCCGGCCCGTGGAAAGGAGCGCTTGCGGGAGGCGCTCGCACGCGCGAGGCACGCGTTCGCGCTTCCGAGCGGAGGGACGCCGACGATCCGTCTTGCGGAGCGTGAGATCCCAGGGGGCGAGGGCGGTCGCGAGGGCTACACGCTCGAGATCGGCGCGACGCACATCGTTCTGTTCGCGGGCGAGGCCGCGGGATTCTTCTACGGGCTGACAACCCTGGCCCAGCTGGTCTCGCTCAACGCGACCGACGAGGGTCCGTGCCGCATACCGTGTGCGCGGATCGAGGATCACCCCGGGTTCGCCGTGCGCGGCGCCATGCTGGACATCAGCCGCAACCGCATCCCCACGATGGAGACCCTCTTCCGGATCGTCGAGCTGCTCTCGGGCTGGAAGTACAACCAACTTCAACTCTATACGGAGCACACCTTCGCCTACGCGGGGCACGAGGAGGTTTGGCGCGGTTGGGATCCCATCACCCCGGAAGAGATGTGCGAGCTGAATCGCTTCTGCGCCGAGCGCTTCATCGAGCTGGTACCGAACCAGCAGAGCTTCGGACACCTGCACCGCTGGCTGGTGCACGAGCGTTACCGGGACCTGGCCGAATGTCCCGAGGGAGTCGAGCATCCCTTCAGTTTCGAGCGTGAACCCTTCAGCCTCAACCCGCGCGACCCGCGCGGGTTGGCCTTGCTGGAAGAGCTCTACGACCAGCTCCTGCCTTGCTTTTGCTCGAACGAGTTCAACGTCGGCCTGGATGAGACCTTCGACCTGGGCCGGGGCCGCTCGCGCGCCGCCGTCGAAGAGCACGGCCTGGACCGGGTCTACCTCGAATTCCTGAACCAGGTCGAACAACGGGTACGGGCACGCGGCAAACGCATGCACTTCTGGGCCGATATCGTGCTGCATCACCCCGAACGGGTAGCCGAGCTCCCCGAAGGTGTCGTACCCAACCTCTGGGGTTACGAGGCCGAACACCCCTTCGAACGGGAGTGTGCACTTGTCGCTTCCTCCGGGCTCGACTTCATCGTCTGTCCCGGCACGAGCAGCTGGCAAAGCATCGGCGGGCGCCTTCGGAACATGCTCGAGAACGTGGCCAGTGCGGTGCGCCACGCCCGAAACAACGCCGCCCTCGGTATCCTCGTCACGGATTGGGGGGATCGAGGCCACCTGCAGCCCTTGCCTGTGAGCTATCCGGGCTGGTTGGCGGCCGGTGCGGCCGCATGGAACCCGCAAGCTCCGTCCTACACACCCGACGAGCTGGCCGAACGGCTGGACCTGCATGTATTCGCCGAGAGCAATTCTTCGATGGGAAGCGCCTGGATCGCACTGGCCGGCGTGGCCGAGAGCATCGGGCTCTACGTGCCCAATGCCTCTCCCCTCTCGCTCCTCTTGACTCAAGCCCACCGGGAGTTTCCCACCGAAGAGCTGACCCAGCTCACCGGCGCGGGGCTCGAAGCCGGGCTCGAAGCTCTGGAGACAGCCGAAGCCTTGCTGAGCGAAACTCGGAAGGAGGGGCCGGAGGCCGAGCTCCTCGCAGACGAATTCGCGTGGTGCACCGAACTCCTGAGGTTCACGTGTCACCTGGGCCTGGCAAGGCTGCGCCGACCGGGTCGTCTGGAGGATCTCGGCGGTGTCGTCACCCGACCCCTTGGATCCCGCCTGAGCCCCCTGGTGGATCGGCACGACAGGCTCTGGAAGGCGCGCTCACGCCAGGGGGGGTCGGAGCGCTCGCTGCGCTGGCTGGTGCGGGTTCTGGATCGCCTGTAGCTCCGATTTCCTCGAAACGATCCCCTCGCAGGGCTCCCGTCGGCGGACGAAGGAGTCGGCAAATCCCTCCTTGGGCCACAAAAAACACCCGTGGGTCAGCCGATTCCTGCAGCGCCAATTCAGCCCGGCTCGCCGAGAGAATAGGATGGGACCCGCGGCATGGGGAGCGAGACAAAAAGGAAGGCCTTCGTCACCCAGCTCGATGTGCGCTTCGGCGACGTCGATCCGGCGGGAATCGTCTACTTTCCCAAGATTTATGACTTCATCCACCAGGCCTTCGAGGCCCTGTGGGACATCCATGTCGGCAAGCGCTACTACCACCTCGTCGGCGAGGATCGTATGGGGTTCCCTCTCGTCCATTCCGAGGTCTCCTTCCGACACCCGCTCCGCTTCGGAGACCGGCCACTCGTTCGGGTCACCACCCGCAAGCTTGGCGACTCTTCCCTGACCCTGCACTACGACTTCAGCGTCGACGACGTCCTTTGCGTCGATGCCCTGATGACCGTGGTCTGCGTCGACCTTGAGGACTTGCAATCCCTCAGGATTCCGGACGGGTATCGAGAGCGCTTCGAAGAGATCGCCGAGTCTGACGAGCTGGCCTGAGGACGGGCTCTCGAGCCCGTAGCGCCCCGGACAGATCGCCGCAGCCGGAGTAGGCCCCCGTCGATGGGTCGGCGAGCGGGAAAAGGTCCACGAAACATGACTCGAGGGATGGCCCCCTCTTCCCCGAGTCGGGGGGACTGCAGAGACAGGTGGCACGACTGGAAGACAAGTAGCACCGCATGCGATGAGCGGGAAGACCTCGGCGCTATGATCGGATGTCGTGATGCGCTCTCTCCTACTCTTCGGACTGGCCCTCGCCACCCCCATCACGGCGCAGGAGGTCCAGCTCGAGAGCGTTCGCACACGCTTTCGAACCACGGCGGAATTCCTCCGCCTGCCGGGGGAGGATGTGGGGCTGATCGGCCTGCACTACGACTGGCTGGAGCCGTTCGAGGACCTGAGCGACTTTTACCTCGGACTGGGGGGCTACGCAGGCGTCACGGGGGACCAGGGAGGATTTCAGGCGGCCGGAATCACGGCTGGATTCTCGAAGGAGATCCGGCACGGCTTCCTCCTGGAAGCCGGCGCCTTCGTCGGCGGAGCCGGCGGCGGCGGCGAGCTGGGGAGACATCAGGGACTCGCGCTGCGTATTTTCATCGCGCTGGAAAAGGCCATGGGAGTCCTCGGTTTGCGACTGGAGGTGGCCTCCTTCGACGTGCCGGAAACGGACATCGAAATCGAAGACGTGCATCTCGCCCTCGGGTTGACCAGCGCTTCCGAGGTGCTCCTGGCGCGCGAGCATTTTCTCGATGAGACCCTCCCCGAGGATGCCATCGTCGAACGGACGACGCGCACGAGCGTGCGCTACGTCCGCCAACGTCCCGATGCGGGCTCGCGCAAGACGAACGGGGAACCCATCGTCGCAGACGTCGGTCTCATCGGGGTAGGCTTCGACTACTTCCTGAACGAACACATCTTCCTGCCCTTCCAGGCATACGGCGCCGTCGGCGGCGGACTGGCAGGCTATTCCATGGCTCTCGTGGGCGTGGGAGGGTCCTATGCGCTCGATGCCGGGGAACGATTCAGGCTGGAGGGAACGCTTTCGGTCGGAGCAGGCGGCGGCGCCGCCGTGGACACCGGAGGGGGATTCCTGTGGCAGGCCAAGGCCGCATTGCGAGGCCGGCTGACAAAGCACTTGGGGCTCGAGGTCTCCGCCGGGCGCTTCGATTTTCCCGGCGGCCATTTCGAGGGGGCCGAATACTCCGCCGGCCTGACCTGGACCGCCCACCCCCTGGAGCTGGCGCTGCCACATTCACGCTCGAGCCTGTCCGAGTTCGGCCTTTCCTCTGACGACGCCGTAGTCCGCCCCCTGAACGTCAGCCTCGGCAACAAGATCTATTTGCCTCCAAGCACCGCCACCCTGCAATCAGGCGACGCGATCTCAACGGCCAACCTGATCGGCGTGACCATCGAACAGCCCGTCTACAGAGGCTTCGTCATCACCGGCGCAGCCTACACGGCCTGGGACGGCAACATCGGCGGTTACTCCGAGGGTCTCTTGGGAACCAAGTACGAGTTCGTCCTGCCCAGAGAGCAACACTCGTTCCACGTGCGCGGGGAGATGGGCGCCGCGGGAGGGGCGGGCGTCGATGTGGGGTCCGGTTTGATCTATACCATGAGCGCAGGCTACCGCTACCGCATGGGCAAACACCTTTTCTTCCAGGCGGAGGCCGGCAAGGTCGAAGCCGACCGAGGCAGCTTCGAGGCCGAACTCTGGCAACTGGGAATCGGCTGGCACCTGGGGCGTGCCTTCGCCGCGGACTAGCCCGACAGGCCGTTCGCGAGGGCGCCTTCCATCACTTCACAGAAACGATCCAACTCGCCCTTGGTCGTATAGACGCTGGGGGAAACCCGGATTCCGGTACAGTCCTCGTGCTTGACGGCCACCACGAGGATCTGGTGTTTCTTGCGCAGCCACTTGGTTAGCTCGGTGACATCCAGCCCATCGATGGACACGTTGGCGATACCGCAGGCAAGACCGGGCTTCTGGCTGGTGTTCAGCCGAACGCGGTCGTTTTGTAGCAACCTGTCGGCCCAGTAATCACGCAGTTCGATCAGGCGTTGTTGCTTGCGTTCAGGCCCCAGTTCTTCGTGAAAGTACAACGCCTCGGCGACCGCAAGGTAGTTGGCAAGCGGATGTGTTCCGATCTGTTCGAACTTGCGGATGTCGGCCGACTGTTCTTCCGTGGCGGCCATCAGTGGCCAGAGCCCGGGAATCTTGTCGCGACGAACGTACAAGAGTCCGGTTCCGTGCGGAGCGAACAGCCACTTGTGAAGGCTTGTGGCGTAGTAGTCGCACGCGATCTCGGCCAGCGAGAAATCAAAGTGCGCAAAGGCATGGGCACCGTCGATGATGACCGGGATCCCACGCTTGCGTCCCAGCGCTGCGATTTCACGCACCGGCAGGATCTGCCCACTCGTGAAGGTCATGTGGCTGGCGAGAATCATGCGCGTCCGATCGGTGATGTTCTCCTCGAAGAGTTGAACCACGCGATCCGGATCCTCGCACGGAGTCGGCAGAGAGAACTGTCTCAAGACGATTCCTTCACGCCGCTCACGCTGGAGGAAGGTCGTGATCATTCGCGGATAGTCCTGAGTCGTCGTTAGAACTTCGTCCCCCGGCTCGAGGTCGAAACCGAACTGGCAAGTCTGCAACCCCTCGGAAGCGTTGCGCGTGATCGCGATCTCCTCGGAATCGACGCCCCAGAGCTTGGCGACGTGCACTCGAACCGTTTCAATGCAAGGTTCAAGGATGCGCCACATGTTGTAGGCGGAAGCCTTGTTCGAAAAATCCAGATACTCCTTCATCGCCTCCTGGACATGGCGCGGCGAGGGGCTGACCCCGCCGTTGTTCAAGTTGATCAGGGCGCGATCGACGGTGAAGGCACGTCCGATCTCATGCCAATAGCGCTCGTCCGAATCGTCGAAGGCACGGGCCCGCTCTAGGGCTCCGGCCAGCCCGCCCAAGGGGCCTCCGGCCAGGGCGGGCAACCCGATCCACTTCAGAGTTTGGCGACGATTCAACATCGAGTGCGTTCCTCGGCGAGGCAGCGGCAATTCTACCGCTCGAGCCCTGGAGGCCTTGGCTCCAATCCGCAAAGGCTGCCGAGAATACGCGCGCAAGCGGATTCGCCGGACTCGCGAAGTATCCCGGCTCGCCGTAATCTGCACATGGGAAAAACACGAGACTCGCTCGGGGAATCTGAAATGTCATGAAAACAGCCTCTTCCAGGATCTTCCGAGCGTCCCTCCTGGCTCTCGTAACCCTCATCGCGTGCCAGGCGAGCACCAAGGGCTTCCGGTACCCCTCTTCACCCCGTTGCGATCAGGTCGATGTCTTCCATGGCAGGGAGGTCGCCGACCCCTATCGCTGGCTCGAGGAGGATTCGAAGCGTACGCGGCGTTGGATCGAGGCTCAGAACAAGCTGGCCCTCGGCTTCCTCCAAGAGATTCCGGAGCTGCAAGCGATTCAAGAGCGCCTGAGCGAGCTCTGGAATTACGAACGCTACGAGCTCCCCGTGCAAAAGGGCGAATACACCTTCTACCGCAGAAACGACGGGCTTCAAAATCATTCGGTGCTCTACGTGTCCGGTCCTGACGGAGAGCGTGTCCTGTTTGATCCGAACGATTTATCGGAAGACGGAACCGTGGCCCTGGCGAGTTATCGTCCGAGCCCGAGCGGGAGGTTCGTCGCACTCGGGATCTCCGATGGAGGTTCCGATTGGAGGACGTGGAGGGTTGTGCGTACCGCTTCGGGCACAGAGTTCCCGGATCTAGTCACGCACAACAAGTTCGGCGGTGTGCAGTGGGCCGAGGCGGATCGCGGTTTTTTCTACTCGCACTACGAACGCCCCGGGCTGGGCACCGAGCTGCAGGCCAAGAACACGCGTCCTGACATCTTCTTCCATTCACTCGGCGCTTTGGAGAACTCCGACGTGAAGATCATGGACCGTCCGGAGGATGAACGCTACGGCGCCCACTTCCAGCTGACGGACGACCGTCGCGGCCTCGTGGTCACGCGCTACGAGATCAAGAGCCGCAAGACCGAGCTCGAACTCTTGATTCTCCCGAGCACGGGCCCCGTCACGGCTGGAGACATCAAGAACCGCCCGCCGGGCGAAAACCTGATTCAGCTCGTCTCCGGCTATGACGCCCAGCACCGCTATGTCAGCGGTGTCGGGCACCGGCATTGGATCCTGACCGACCTCGACGCCTCGCGCCGCAGAGTCGTGGAGATCGACGCGCGCAAGCCGCAACGCGAGTTCTGGAAGGAGCTCATCCCTGAGGCGAGCGACACGATCCGCTCCGTCAGTGCCGTCGCCGGCCACATCATCGTCAACTACATGCAGGATGCATCGTCGCGGATCCACGTTTTCAACGACGAAGGTCGGCTCGTCTGCAAGGTCCCCTTGCCCGGTCTGGGAACGGTCTCCGGATTCGGCGGAGAATGGAACGACGCGACGACGTACTTTTCCTTCACCAGCCAGACAACCCCGGGATCGATCTATCGCTACGAGCCGCAGAGCGCAAAGATCGAGCTCTACCGGAAGCCTGGAGTCGCCTTTGACCCCGAGGACTACACCACCGAGCAGGTTTTCTATCCCAGCCTCGACGGGACACGGGTGCCCATGTTCCTGACCTACAAGAAGGGCCTGGAGCGCAGCGGTGACAACCCGACTTATCTGTACGGGTACGGGGGCTTCAATATCTCGCTCACACCGCGTTTCAGCCTGGAGAACCTCGTCTGGATGGAGATGGGCGGGCTTCTGGCGATACCCAACTTGCGGGGTGGCGGCGAGTACGGGGAAGAATGGCACGAGGCCGGCACAAAACTCAAGAAACAAAATGTCTTCGATGACTTCGTCGCAGCCGCCGAATGGCTGACTCGCAACGGCTACACGAATCCCGAGCAACTGGCCATCGGGGGCGGCTCGAACGGCGGCCTTCTCGTCGGAGCCTGCATGACCCAGCGTCCCGAGCTCTTCAGCGCCACCCTGCCAAGGGTGGGTGTGCACGACATGTTGCGCTACCACCTGTTCACCATCGGCTGGGCCTGGGCGCGCGACTACGGCACGGTCGACGACCAGGAAGAATTCGAGGCACTGCTGGCCTACTCGCCCCTACATAACACGCGGCCCGGAACGAAGTACCCGTCCACGTTGATCACGACCGCAGATCACGACGACCGCGTCGTACCGGCGCACAGTTTCAAGTTCGCAGCAGCCCTGCAGGGGAGCCAGGGTGGTGACCAACCGATCCTGATTCGTATCGAAACCCGTGCGGGCCACGGTGCGGGCAAACCCACGGTCATGCGCATCGAGGAAGCCGCGCAACGTTGGGCTTTCCTCGTCAACGAACTCGACATGAATCCACGCCTTTAGAGTCTCTGGAAAAATGGGATCCAAGATCTTCGCTGTTGCGGCTGTCCTCGGGCTTGCCGCCTACCTGTTCTGGCCGCGAAAGAACGACCTGCGGCACGACGTGCCCTCGGACGTTCAAACCTGCAAAAAAAACATGACAGCGATCTACAAGGGATGGGTCGCACTAAAAAAACAAACCGGCCAACTCCCGCAGGGTCCAGGGCCGGCAATGATCGCCGGATTGATCGCCAACGGGATCTGGGAGGACACGGACGCCTACCGCAAGATGATGACGTGCCCGGGACCGGATGCCCATGCGCTCCCACAGGCGATCGACTTCACACAAACCGCTTCGCTCAACAACGCGAGCTCGGCCTATGCGTGCAGGAACCAGAAGGACTACCCGTTGGCCAGGTTCCCCGCCGGCGGGGCGAACAACGAACCGATACTGGCCTGCGACAACGCAAATGGGATGAATCACGATGGCGTTATGAACGTGCTGTACACGGATGGCAGCATCACGACCCTTCATCTCGATCAAGAGATCGAACGCGGGCGACTCCCCGCAGGAACGACGACCATCATCGTCGGCAAAGAGTCTCCGATCGAAAATCTGAAGAAATTAAGGTGATTGACGACATGAGCGAACCTTTGCCTCTCATCGGGATCGTCACGATCTCGGATCGTGCGACCTCGGGAGAATACGAGGACCTGTCCGGACCGGCGATCGAGGAAGCCTTGCGCGATTACTTGATCACGGAGTGCAACTACGAGCGCATCGTGATCCCCGATGAAATTCCGCGTATCCAGGAGGCGATTCGAGGCCTCGCGAACAGGGGCTGCGCCCTCATCTGCACAACGGGGGGTACCGGACCGGCGCCGCGCGACGTCACACCGGAGGCCATGGAGGCGGTCTGCGAAAAGATGCTCCCGGGTTTCGGCGAACGGATGCGCAACGCCTCACTGGCCATCGGCGTCCCCACGGCCATCCTGTCACGTCAGACGGCGGGCATTCTCCGCCAAAGCCTCGTGATCAATCTGCCCGGCAAGCCGGGCTCCATCCGAGTCTGTCTCGATGCGGTTTTTCCCGCCGTCCCCTACTGCATCGACCTCATCGGAGGCCCCTTTGTCGAGGGCGATCCCGAAGTGGTCAGCGTTTTTCGACCTCAAAAGAAGTAATCCGCCCCCTGGCGGCAGCTTGGGCGGCGAAGCACTGACGATGCACCTATAATTACGCCTACGATGGGGGGTCCTCTCCCGATCCAAACGGTGGGCACTCTAGGCACGGCCCGTGTGTCAAGAACGGCTCGCCACTCCTACGCGGCGCTCTGAATCGGCAGGCCAGCTCGGCCCGTGTCGTATGAAAAAACTCACTCTGCTCGGAGTTCTCCTCCTACTCGGGACGAATCTGTTTGCCCAAAACTGGCGCTCGCTCAAGATCGATGAAGAGCACCGTGCCGCCAAGAACCTGATCCATTGGCAAAGGCGGCTCGCGGACGCCGAGTTCCTATCGAAACGTACGGGCGTTCCGCTCCTCATCTGCGTCAACATGGACGGTGAGTCGGCCAGCGAAGCCTTCGCCCACCGCAAGTACAAGGACGAGAAGTTCGCAGAACTCACGCGCGGCTTCGTATGCGTCATCGCCTCTCCTACGCGCCACAACTCACGGGACTACGACGAACGCGGACGCAGAATCGCCTGTCCAAGATTTGGGGAAGTAACCTGCAGGGAACACATCTCCATCGAGCCCTACATGTACGCCAAGTACTTCGGCGGCCTGCGCTACGCACCCCGCCACCTCGGCGTCTCGGCCGGGGGGGCAACGATTTTCGATCACTTTCTCAATCAGGATCTATCGGTCGTCGGTCTTTCACTCGAACGCCACGGCAAGAACATCGCCGAAATCGACGCCAGCTTTGAACGCGACGCCGTCGCACGCTCCAAGATGGAACGCGAGTTTCTTGCAAGTGATGCAAAAGCGCGTCTGGCGCTCCTCAAGCGGGCACGTTCGTCCACCCCTCCCCAATACGACCTCATTCGGTTGGGCCTGCACGATGAATCCGCCGAGGTCCGAGAACGGGCTGCCAAGGCTCTGGCCGGAGCGATCGGCCCGGAATCTGTCGACCTGGTTTTCGAGGCTTTACGCAGTGGCGCTGCGAAGGATGCGCTCAAGGCCCTGCGGAAAAGAATCGCGCCGCTTGCCAAGGACGACAAAACGGCCGCCAAGGCCCTGCGCATCCTGATTGGCCTCGACAGCTCGTCGAAGATCGTCAATCGAAACGCCTGGAAAAAAGCCATCGGCAACACGAAACTCGCGGCCGCCGAGCGGAATCCGGAGGACATCGATCTCCTGCTCGAGAAACTCAAGCAGCTGGACCACCAGCAGAAGGAGTCCCCCACCGCCGCATGCCAGGAAGCCACGGCGC
Source organism: Planctomycetota bacterium (assembly GCA_002683825.1). Taxonomy (GTDB): domain Bacteria; phylum Planctomycetota; class UBA1135; order UBA1135. The sequence goes on along the minus strand of NYUD01000071.1, from coordinate 131,062 downwards.
GCACATTGCTGGATATCGCCAAGGCACGCATGGCGAAGGGCTCGGACCCCACCTATTTTCTGATCGACGCAAGATCGGCCGCCGAACGGGCGGATGCCGAGGGTGCCACCCATTTCCGCACCGCCGCCATTCGCGCCGAAGCCGCCTATCTCCTCTCCGAGTTTGAAGTCGCGCTGGAACTGGCGTCGCAAGCGCTCCCCAAGCACCTGAAGCTTGCCGCGAAACGGGAGACCGCCGATCTTCTGGGTGTCTTTGCTCAACTGCGCGCCAAAGCGATCTATGACGCCGAAGACAAACAAGAGCAGTGGCCCGCTTCGTGGCTGAGTGACGCTCACTCCGCCTACCAGGCCTTGACCCTGCACCCACACGCGAGCGAGTCACAGTTCGTGGGCTACTCGTCGCTCCTCACCTACCTCGGGCTGGAGCACGAGAACGGCGACGTGCTTCGACGAGCTTTGGCTCGCTTTCCCCTTTCCGGTGAGCTGCACCAGCAGTTTCGAGACCACGTATGGCGTAGCGACGGCCCCTTCGGACTGGAGCGGGCCTACGAGAGGGTCGACCTCTCCGAGCGCCCTGCAGCCTACACCTGGTTTAGAGCCTATGCTTCGCTGGTCTGCGCAGAACATCTGCGGCGATTGGAGAAGGCCAAAGAATCCCGCTCCGCCTACGAGAGGGCGATCCGTCTGTTCGAGGACAGCACCGAGCTCGAGGGCGAGTTCAGGGAGAACTCCAACCACTTCATCGCCCTGGCACTGGCGGAGCTCGCCTTCCTCGCACTGGAACGGGAGGATCTCAGCACCAGCAGCGAACTCATCGTTCAGAGCCTGGAACGCCGCCCCGAGAGCTCGCACGCTGCGGATGGTCTCGGTCGCTCGCCACACCTGATCCTTCAACGCGTGTTGCAGGAGCTCGAGCGTGCGGAGGCCAAGACGCAGATCGATGTACTGAAAGAACGCATCGAGAAAATCAGCCCGGGCTACTGGGAAGAGTCCTGACGCGGCGGACTAGCGACCTGGCGTCGACTCGCCGAAGCGGAAGACCAAGATCGTCAGATCGTCCGGCTTCGCGGGTTGGGATTCGTCCACTCCGCTCATGCGTTTGAGGCAGGCTTCGATCAGGTTCTTGGTGCAGTTACCCAGGGGCCCCTCGCGAAAAAACTCGGCGACCTCAGAGACGATCAGATTGTCGAACAGGCCGTCGCATGCGATGAGAACCGTATCGCCGATCTCAAGCTCGACCTCCATGCCCATCTCGATGTGCATGTCGGAAAGACCGACCACGTTGAAAAGGAGATGGCGATCCTCGTGGACAATGGCTTGCCGTTCGTCGAGCAGCCCCATCTGTACGGCATAGCCCATCGGAGAGTGGGAAACCGTCAGGAACTTCAGCGCCCCGCCGGCTCCCAGGATCATGATCTGCGAATCGCCGGCGTGGTAGGTGCGCAGCCGGGTGTCGTGAATCTCCGCCACAGCCACCGTGCTGGCTGCTCCGATCGACAGACCGTCGATGGAGCGATTCGCCAGTTCGATGCCGCCGAGGATGGCCTCGCGCAGGTTTTCATTGGTCTTGACGGCCTGTTCGAGGGTGTCGCGGAGTGATTCGACGGTGATATTGGATGCCTGGGCACCCCCCCGCAGGCCCCCCGCGCCATCTGCGACGACCAGGGCTCCGCTGGTCTCATCGAACGGAAGAAGGGCAGCACAATCCTCGTTGACGCCGCTCGAGCCGGGCGAGCTCATCGAAAAAACGGCCGCCATGCCGCCGCAGAAGGGTTGTAGCTCGATCTCGCGCATGTCGCGCTCGCAATACAGCTTGGCGTACTCTCTGCTGTCGGCTTGCAGACTATCGATCCCCGTCATGAGTAAATCTCCCGCCCCAGGTGAGTTCGATCAGCGTAGGGGCGGAACCTGCTCCGGGCTACCCAAACTTCACGCATCTACGCAAGATCGGGGGACTCCGCCGACATGGACCACGGTGGATCCACTCATGCCCGGCCGGAAACGCGATTTCGATCGAGACCTGAGCGCACCCCTCACGCCAGACGAGTTTGCAACGCTCTTCCAGGGATCGTCCAGGTTGCTCTGGACGATCGCTGCTGGAGTCCTGGGATCTCCCATGGAAGCGGAAGACGTTCTTCAAGAAGCGGCGATGCGAGCCCTCGGCAAGCTCGAGCAGTTTCAAAGAGGAACTTCCTTCCCGGCCTGGATGGGTAGCTTCGTCCGCAACGTGGGCCTCAACCACCTTCGCAAGCGTTCCCGTCGCGGGAAGAGCGCGAGGATGGAGGTGCTCGCGGAGCACCTGGATGAACTCTCCCACTCCTCACCCGGACCTTCCGAACCGCCGATCGGAACCGACGGGCGCTTGCACGAAGACCAGGGGAACTTCGACGACGTCCTGTTGGCCGAGCTCAAGGAAATCGCCGCGGTCCCGCGCGCCTGTCTCTTGCTACGCAGTCTTCTGGAGCTCTCCTATCGCGAAATTTCGGAGGCGCTCGACATTCCGGAGGGCACGGCCATGAGCCATGTGCATCGCACACGAAACCTCCTACGTCAACGCTTGGGCGACCACAGGATCAACCCCACGAATGGGGAGGTCACCATCGACACGGAGACAAGATGAAAGAACAGACAAGAGACTCCTTTGATGAAGCGCTCGACTCTTCCCTGGCCCGTAGCTTTCCGATTCCCTCGAACCCGGCCGCATTCTTGGCGGAGAGACCGGCCAATGTATTGCCGGCCGTGGAGCACACGTCGCTATTTTCCAGAGGGCTCGTCCTGGCGCTCGCCGCCGCAGCGGCCGTGCTCCTTCTCGTGTTCGCCCGGTTCAACCGACACCCCGACCAGAGCTACCCCTCGATCGTTCCCGAGGTAGGGGACACCCTCCTACCGGTTCGCGAGCCCAACCTGGCGGCGCTGTACTACGAGGTCTCGACAGCTGTCGACGACCCCTTCCATTGCCGCTCTTTGGAGGGCCTGGCCGGTGAACTCGCCACGAACTACGACTGCTGCGAAGAGCTGCGCTTGCATCCCAACGTATCCGATCTACTCGAGGGCCCCTTCGACTCCCCGCTGTGGCCCGGCGGCATGATTCTGACCGGGACGGCCGACGACACCACGGCGGTGTTGGTGGCCGAATTGGGCTCGACCTACAGCTGCTGCGTGCGACCTCAGCTACCCGAGGAGGGCGAGCTCGAGGTCTTCACGGTGCAACTCGGCGATCTCGTTCTGACGGAGATCACGCCCCTGGCGGAGCCGCGGCTGCTCGACTACTTCGCCTGGGGCGAAGAGCTACGCTAGGCTCGAGAACCTCGTGCCCGGCGAAGCCGACGAGGTTGGCTAGACCAGGATGTCTCCGCGCATGTAGAGCACGGCGTGCCCGGCGATGTCGACGCGTTCACCCCTCAGCGTGCAACGGAGTTCGCCGCCGCGCTTCGATATTTGATGGGCGATCAGGCGCTGCTTGCCCAGGCGTTCGGCCCAGTAGGGCGTCGATACGCAGTGCGCTGAGCCCGTCACGGGGTCCTCAAAGACGCCCGCCTTGGGCGCGAAGAAGCGCGAAACGAAGTCGACCCTATCCCCGGGCGCCGTGGCGATGAGACCTAGAGCCTCCTGCTCCAAGAGCAAGGTCTCGTTCGGCTCCAAGGCAGCGACCTGATCCTGGGTTTCGAAAACGGCCAGGTCGTAGTTCACGCTTCGGAGGACTTCGATAGGTGATGCGCCCAGGGCGGAAGCCATGCCTTCGGGAGCCTCGATGGGTTCGCCGGGCTGATTGGGGAAGTCGAGCTCAAGTAGGTCCCCCTTGCGCTCAACGGCCAGGGGGCCGCTCCTGGAATGAAAGTGAACCGATGACGCCTCCTTACGCAGTTCGTCCAGCACGACCTTCCCGGAAGCCAGGGTTCCGTGGCCACAGAGATCGACTTCCATTTCGGGTGTAAACCAACGCAGGTCGAAGCCGTCTCCGCGCGGCACGAAGTACGCCGTCTCGGAGAGATTGTTCTCCTTCGCGATCTCCTGCAACATGTCGTCCGGCAACCACTCGTCCAACGGACAGACGCCCGCGGGATTGCCGGCAAAAGCGCGCGCCGTAAAAGCGTCGATCCAGAAGAACGGGATCCGCATCGTCAGGTGGCGGGGACGGCTGAATCGCGGCTCTCGAAGGCGGTCTCGCTCGCGAAGACCCTGCGCTGGGCAACCCAGCGCCAGGCGCTGTCTACCGTGATCGACCCCGCCGGAAAGGCCTCGAATGTGCGAGCTTCCAGCTCGTGGAGAAGCAGCGGTTCGAGCGCGAGATGGACCGGGGGGTCGTCACCCGCTTCGGGGGCGCGGCAATCGAAGGGCTCGAGCCGGTGGGTGGATCCCAGGAACTCCTGAACCGCCCGGGCGCTTGGAAAAAGGACCGAACAAGACCGCTCGACCGCTTCGGCGCTCAGTTTCACCTCCGCTCTTCCGTCGCCGGCGATGAGAAGGTCGAAGCGATTCGCCTCGTCGGTTACGAGAAAACGGGAACGCTTGTATCCGGATCCAAGCAGCACATTGTCGTACACCGCCTCGAACCACGAGGAGGTCTTGCGCGCAAGAACCCACGTTCTCGGTTGGAGCCCATCCGGCGTTTCCATATCGACCGCAAAGCGACACGAAAAGTGATCTGTCCTGCCGCTGAGGGGGCGCAGTAATGCGCGCCCGGCATCCAAACGGCTGAAACGCAGTTCGCCCAGACACTCCCCGCGCCATGTCCTTGGGCGAGTTTTTTCTGGAAGCTTCTCCGCCAGGGCCCCGGCCTCGATCTTGAAGAAGACCTGCACGCGGGAGTGGACGGGCCGCCCACGGAACGGAGGAGTGAGAGCGCCGAAGAACATGACTTGGTCCCCGACAACCCGGAGGAGCGGGCCAACCAGACTCCAAGTCTAGGGCACACGGGGACGCTGCGAAACCCGCTCCCGGGGTAGGACGTGGGGGGGTCAGGGAAAAATCCCCTGCAGGGTCCGGAATCCAGTGATCCGGGCGCATACCGCCCAACCTCGGTTCTCGCTCGACTCGGTCTCGAGTCAAGTCGCCGACCTGGCCGCGGAATTGCCACCGGAGATAGCGCTTTCTGCGGTTCTTGGCCGTGACTCTCAAAGCCTCCCGGCTGATGTCGATCGGCGCATACCCGCAGCCGGCGATGTTATGGAGCTTTCGAGAACGAGTGGATTCTTGCGCGAAGACACCGCTCCGATTTCGATGATCTCGGCGGGCCGCATCTGCTGAATCCATTCCGGCGCGTATTCCGTGAGCAGCGGAGTCTCGCTGCGCGTGGGATGGCCCTTTCCGCGGTCGGGGGAGTCCGCACACGGCCTTGCCCCTCCCGCGGGGAGCGACCGGATTTCTTCGTCAAGAACCGTTCGAGGTAGGATCTGTGCGTGAAACTTACCTCCTTCGCCCTGTTCCTATTGTTGTCCTTTCCCGTGCACGGCCAAGATCGCATCACCGGACGTCCCTTCGTTACCCGCTCCGAAGTCATCGCGCGTCGCGGGATGGCCGCGACCAGCCAGCCTCTGGCAACCCAGGCGGCATTGGAAATCCTGCAGGCCGGCGGGCACGCGGTCGATGCGGCCATCGCCGCCAACGCGGTCCTCGCACTCGTCGAGCCGACCGGCAGCGGGCTGGGGGGGGACCTGTTCGCCATCGTCTGGGATGCCGCAGAGGAAGAACTCCACGGACTCAACGGCAGCGGCCGCTCCCCGGCCTCCCTGACGCTCGAACACTTTGAGTGTGAAGAGCTCGACGAGGTCCCTTCCCACGGACCTCTTCCGGTCACCGTGCCGGGCTGCGTCGATGGCTGGTTCACGCTGCACAAACGTTTCGGGCGGCTCAGCATGAAGAGAATCCTCGCGCCGGCCATACATCATGCGCGCGAGGGCTTTCCGGTCAGTGAGCTGATCGCGTACTACTGGCAAAAGAGTGCGGATCTCCTGTCTGCTTATCCCGGATTCAAGGAGCAGTTCACGCCTGCGCCGGAGAAGGGCGAGATCTTCCGCAACGAGAACCTGGCTCACACCCTTGAGAAGCTTGCGCGTGGCGGACGCGATGCCTTCTACAAGGGCGAAATTGCGAAAACGATCGGGGACTTCATGAAGCGGCACGGCGGCTTCTTGTCCTACGAAGATCTGGCCGCCCATCGCTCAGAATGGGTGCAGCCTGTTTCGACGAATTACCGCGGCTACGACATCTGGGAGCTACCGCCGAACGGTCAGGGAATCGCGGTCCTGCAGATGCTCAACATCCTCGAGGCCTACGACATCCCTTCCCTGGGTTTTGGCAGTGCGGACTACCTGCACCTCTTGGTGGAAGCCAAGAAGCTCGCCTTCGAGGACCGCGCTCGCTTCTACGCGGATCCGGACTTCAACCGGATCCCCCTACAGCAACTGATCAGCAAGGCCTACGCGAAAGAACGTCGCGAACTGATCGACCCCCACCGCGCCGCGGAACGCTATGTGCCGGGAAACCCGGCGCTCGAAGAGGGCGACACGATCTACCTCACCACAGCGGACAAAGACGGGAACATGGTCTCCTTGATCCAGAGCAACTACCGCGGCATGGGGTCGGGTATGGCCCCCGACGGCCTGGGCTTCATCCTCCAGGATCGCGGCGAGCTCTTCGACCTCGAGCCAGGCCGCTTCAACTCCTACGAGCCCAGGAAGCGTCCCTTTCATACGATCATTCCAGCCTTCGTCACCAAGGACGGTGATGCCTGGCTCTCGTTCGGCGTGATGGGAGGAGCATTCCAACCTCAAGGCCACGTTCAGGTGCTGGTCAACCTGATCGACTTCGGAATGAACTTTCAAGAAGCCGGCGATGCACCCCGCCTGGCTCACCAGGGATCGTCACAACCGACCGGATACCGCATGAAGGACGGGGGAACCGTCTCCATCGAGAGCGGATTCGCTCCGGACGTGCTCGTCGAACTCACCAAGCGCGGGCACGAACTGGTGGAACGCAAGGGCGCCTACGGTGGCTACCAGGCCATTCATCGCGACCCGAAGACAGGAGTGCTGTACGGAGCCTCGGAATCGCGAAAGGACGGGCACGCCGCGGGGTATTGATTCGAGCGGCCGGGAGGCGCCATCCCCGCCCGCGGCCTGTCGGATGGGTCGGTAGGTGGAGCCGGTCGTCCTGGAACCCCGGGCGATTCGGGGGGGGCCGTGTGCGTGACCACTCGGCGAAACGCGCCCCTAGACCCGCGCCGCCACGCTCTTCAACTCCGTCGCGATCATCTCCCCCACTTCGTTCGTAGGGTGATCCCCGGTCCCGACACCCTTGATACGACCGGACTGCAGCAGGCTCGCAATCGTGTTCTCGATCGCCTTGCCCGCTTCCTTCTGGCCGAGGTAGTCCAGCATCATCGATCCCGCCATGATGGCCGCAACCGGCGAAGCGGTGTTCTTCCCCGCATGCTTGGGAGCGGAACCGTGGATCGGCTCGAACAGGCTCACCCGACCGGGATGAAGATTGCCACTGGCAGCGATGCCCATGCCGCCTTGGATCATCGCCCCCAGATCAGTCACGATGTCGCCAAACAAATTCGTCGTTACGGCAACATCGAACCACTCGGGGTTCTTGACCATCCACATGCAGGCAGCATCGACGTAGGCATGGTCGGTTGAGATATCCGGATACTCCCTGGCCACCTCTTCAAAAACGCGGGTCCAGATGTCGTGTGCGCGAACCGCGTTGGCCTTGTCGATCAACGTAACCTGCTTCTTCATGCTGCGCTCACGGGCGGTCTCAAAGGCGAAGCGCACTGCGCGCTCAACACCGAGGCGCGAATAGACCATGGTCTGGGTGGCGACCTCGTGCGCCTGGCCCTTGTGGCAGAAGCCGTGCATGCCCGCGTAAGCACCCTCGGTGTTTTCGCGGACGAAGATCATGTCGATATCTTCGGGCTTCTTGCCTTTCAAAGGACACAGGCGTTCGGTGTAGAGCTTGATCGGCCGCAGGTTTATGTACAGGTCCAGCTCGAAACGCATCTTGGCGATGATGCCGTACTCGATCATGCCCACCGGAGCGCGCGGGTCGCCGATGGCGCCCAGATACACCGCATCCATCCCCTTGACCTCTTCGAAGGCCCGGTCGGGAAAAATGTCGCCGGTACTGAAGTAGTTCTCGGAGCCGAACGGGTATTCCGTGAGACGGACTTTGAAGCCGAAGATGTCCGCCGCCGTACGCACGACCTGGATACCTTCTTTGGCGACCTCGGGACCGATGCCATCCCCACCGATGACTGCGATGCTGTATTCGTGCATGGAAAGACTATTCTAGGTTGTGGGAGAGCCGCCTTGGGTGGCGACGATCTCATTCGCTGTTGGGAAGGAGAACATGCCGGGTCTGTATGCCACAATCCGGCCGACAACGGCACTGGCTGCTACGGTCAAGGGAGAAGCGAGATAGAGCTTTCCCGGGCCACTACGCCCTTGATAATTGCGATTGATCGCACTGACCGTGACCTCTTCGGCGTGGCTGGATACTCCGGGACCGCAACCGATGCAGGCCCCACAGCCGGGATTGATCACTTCGACGCCGGCCTGCTGGAACAACTCGAAGTAGCCCTGACGCCGAGCATATTCGCGCACGGACTCACTGCCGAATTGCAGCACCATACGCACGCCGTCGGCAACCTTGCGGTTTCCACCGAGCGCCTCGCGGATCACGAGCGCATAGAAGTCCAAGTCCCGCTCCTTGCCAGCGGTGCAGGAACCTGCGTAGGCGATGTCGATAGCGACCTCGCCCAGCGCTTCGATCGTCTCGCCATAGGTCGGGTCACCGGGCCTGGCCACCATGGGCTCGATCGTGGACAGATCGATCCCGTGCACCCCGCCGTGGTATTGCGCGCCGGGGTCGGCGGTCACAAAGCGATCGGCGATCGCCTTGGCGTCGCCGCCTTCGCGCCGCGCCGCAAGCCATTCGGCGGTGTGGTCGTCGCCCTCGCAAATACCGGTCTTGGCTGAACACTCGGTCGCCATGTTGGTCAGCGTCGCACGCTCGTCCATATCGAGCGTGGCGAGGCCGGGACCGCCGAATTCCATCACACGATCCAGGGTCTCCTCACGCACGGCGTAGGTCTTGAGGATGTTGAGGATCAAATCCTTCGCGGTGACGCCCTCGCGCAACTCGCCCGTGAGCTCGAAGCGGATCGACTCCGGGACCTGGACGAGCGTGAATCCCGAGTGGATCAGCCCCGCATACTCGGTCGAACCCACCCCCCACGCGAGGGCGTTGCTACCGCCGCCCATACAAGTGTGCGAATCGGTCGCCTGTATGAAATCACCGGGGTCGATGAACTGTTCGCGCGCGACCTGATGACATATGCCGGGGGAGACTCCATTGCGCGCGGAGTAGTCACGCACGCCGGTGTGGTGCTGAAATTCCTGTTGCAGGTCGCGCAAGGTTTGAATCTGGTCGGAGAAGGGTGCCATTTTCTCGACCCCGTCCGCATACAAGAGATGATCCTCGAAAACGGCGAACTTCGCAGGGTTCTGCACCTGATAGTTTGCACCGAACTCCTTCGCAAGAAAGTAGTGCACCTGGGCCGTGGTGAACTCGTGGCTGTAGCCGCCGTCGACCTGAACCAGACAGGAATCTCCCGGTTGGACGAAAGCGCTCTTCGCACGGGCGTCGTCGGCGCCGACCAGGTGGGCGACTACGACTTTCTCCGCCAGCGTCATCGGACGCTCGCCCGTTCCCGGCAGCGGAATTGTGACCTCGCCGGAGCGAACCTTGGCCGAGAACGGAGACAGTCCACCCGCCTCGAGGATCGCCTGAGTCACCGGATCGAAACGCTCGGTGAACTCCTCGAGGGGGATCTCTTCACCAGCCTGCAAGCGCCCGAGCTGCGCGTAATCCCCCAGGATCTGGCCGAGGTTGATGTTGTTCCGCTCGTGGATCGGCGCAAAAGACGCTGCAACGGCGAGTTCAATCCCGCTCCACTTCTCCGCCTGGGGCGCGGTCTCGCGACTCGAACCGGTCCCCTTACGATGTCCCGAGACGATGACCTGAAAGTTGCCGTCCATCAACGCGCGCGTCTCGAAGACGCGCTCGCCCCGGTCATCGAACAGTCCTGCGTAGGCGTCCAGGGCCAGGTCTTCGGGGCGATGCCGGAAGCACACCCAGGCGGGGGTCATCATGTCCGTGTTGATGTCGTCCAGGAGGTCGTCCGGGTCGACGTCCGGCATCTTCAGATCGATCTCGCCCCGCAGCTGACGGCGAATCATCTCCAGATCCTCCGTCAAGAAGAGAACCCTCTTGCGAGGATCGAGGCGGGCGAAGCGTTTCCCATCGGCCCGGGTGTTGATCAAGTTGCTCACGGACTGTCGGCCTCTATGCAGCTGGGTTCTCGATAAGTATGGCGATTCCTTGACCGCCACCGATGCATGCCGAGGCCACGCCAAAACGCTTGCCGCTGCGCCGCAGTTGATACATGAGCGTCAGTATCAGACGCGACCCCGTCGCACCGAGCGGGTGCCCCAGTGAAATTGCGCCGCCGTTCACGTTGACCTTGTCTCGGTCGAGCCCCAGTTCCTTCTCACAGCCCAGGTACTGGGCCGCAAAGGCTTCGTTGATCTCGAAGAGATCGATGTCTGCCAGGCTAACACCGGCCCGTTCGAGACACTTCTTGATCGCCGGGACCGGGCCGATGCCCATTTCCGAGGGGTCGACACCGACGGAAGCCCAGGAACGAACCAGCGCCCACACATCGAGGCCGTCCGCCTGCGCACGCTCTTGGGTCGAAAGTACGAGCGCCGCCGCACCGTCGACGATGCCGCTGGCGTTACCGGCCGTCACGGTACCGTCCTTCCCGAAGGCGGCTCGCAACTTTGACAGGGCCTCGAGGGAAGTGTTGGGCTTGATGTGGTCGTCGGTATCGATGGTGATCTCGCCCTTGCGCGTCTCGATGACGTACGGAGCGATCTCTTCGCCGAAGCGGCCTTCCTGAACCGCAGCCGCACCCAGTTTGTGGCTGCGCAGGGCGAACTCGTCCTGCTCCGCGCGTTTGACGCCGAGGCGCTTGGCGACCTTCTCGGCGGTCTGGGCCATGTACAGCCCACATACCGGATCCTGAAGCGCGGCGAACAGGAGATCCTCTAGCTGCGGCTGGGCCCCTAAGCGGAAGCCCTCGCGCGCCCCGTGCAAGACGAACGGCGCCTGGCTCATATTCTCCATGCCGCCACACAGAGTCATCGATGCCTCATCGAGCTGGATCAGCTGGGCTCCTTGCACGACCGCTTCGATCCCCGAACCGCACAGACGGTTCACGGTCAGGGCCGCCGAGTCCTGGGCAACACCGGCCTTCAGGCCGACGTGCCGCGCCCCGTAGATGGCGTCGTTCGAGGTTTGAAGAGCGTTTCCGACGATGATGTGTTCGATGGCCTCCGGATCGATCTTGGCGCGTTCGATGGCCGCCTTGGACGCATGCACAGCCAGGTCGATCGCACTGATGTCCTTGAACTTTCCGAAACCCGGGGTACCCGAGTACTCACACATGGGAGTACGGGCGCCGCCGATGATCGCGATGTCTTTATTCATGGTCCTTCTTAGGATTTGGATCTATCACAGGAGCGGAAGGGCCGGCCACGGCTGCAACCGGACAATCACGCTCGAGCAGTGGCCGACGTTGGAGCGAGCGGTAGTCTTACTTGCCCTGAAAGTGGGGCTTTCTCTTTTCGAGGAAAGCGCTCATGCCTTCCCTCATGTCCTCCGTGGAGGCAGCGAGACCGAAGAGATCGCTCTCGAGAATCTCGCCTTCGCGCTGGGGCATGTTGGAACCGCGACTGATTGCCTCGATCGCAAATCGGACGGCGATCGGACCGCGGGAGAGGATGGACCCCACCAGCTTCATCGTCCCGGCTTCAAGCTCCTCGGGAGGAAAGATTCGGTTCACCACGCCCACGCGGTGAGCCTCCTCGGCCCCGAACATGTCGCCGGTCAGGATCCACTCCCGGGCGACGGCCGGACCCGCCACGCGGGAAAGCCGCTGCGTGCCTCCGTAGCCGGGAATGATCCCCAAGGAGACCTCGGGCAGACCCATCTTGGCAGAAGTGGACGCGGTCCGCAGATTGCACGCGAGCGCCAACTCGAGGCCGCCGCCGAGGGCGAAGCCGTTGATCATGGCGACGGTCGGCTTGCCCATGTGCTCGACCAGGGCGTAGACCTGCTGACCACGGTAGGCAAGGTCCTTCGCGCTGAGCGGGGTCATCTGCGCCAGTTCCTTGATATCCGCGCCGGCAACAAACGCCTTGTCCCCCGCACCACTGATGACGAGTGCGCGCACACTTTCGTTCTCGCGGCAGTAGTTGAAGGCCTCCTCAATCTCGTCGAGCGTCTTGGAATTCAGCGCGTTCATGGCCTTCGGCCGATCGATCGTCAGACGGGCGACACCGTCGGCAACATCGAGTTTGATGTTCTCGAAGTTCATGTTTCTACTCTCCCCGGCTTATCGTGACCTTCGAGACCCGCACAGGTGAGACCGGCTTGGAGTTCTCTCCGCCGCCACCGGGCTGGATCGGTGCCGAGGCGATTTTATCGAGCGTGTCATCGCCTTCGATGAGACGACCGAAGGCCGTGTACTGGCCATCTAGAAATCCGGCCTCGCCATGGCAGACGAAGAATTGACTGCCCGCTGAATCGTCGCTGGGACCACGCGCCATCGAAAGCACGCCTCGTTCGTGATGCGTCTCGTTGAACTCGGCCTTGATCTTGTAGCCGGCGTCGCCTGTCCCCGTCCCGAGCGGACAGCCGCCCTGGATCATGAAACCGGAAATGACACGGTGGAAGACCGTGCCTTCGTAAAAACCCTTTTCGGCAAGCGACACGAAGTTGTCTACGTGGCCGGGAGCCTTGTCCGGGAAGAATTCGAACTTCATGCTCCCCTCGGACGTGTCGATCTCTGCGGTGATGCCTGTGAGATTGGTCATCAAAATAGCTTTCTTGTTCTGGAGCCTAGGTCTTCTTGTCTCCGTCCCACTTGTAGAAACCCTCGCCACTCTTACGCCCGAGCTTGCCCTGCTTGACTCTTGTGCAGAGAACCTCAGGGATCGAAAAGGCGGGCTCGTTCGGAAAACGTTCACACCACCCCTCGAGGATGGAAAGCGTCGTATCGAGCCCCACGTAGTCCGTCAGCGTGATCGGGCCCATCGGGTACCCGCAGCCGAACTGCATGGCGGCGTCGATGTCCTCCTTCGTCGCATCGCCCCGCTCGAGCATCTCGAGGGCCTGGGTCATGTACGGAACCAGGAGGCGGTTGACGACGAAACCGGGCGTGTCCTTGCAAGCGACGGGGACCTTGCCGGCGGCTTCTCCGAACGAGCGCGCCGCCGCGAAGACATCTTCATCGGTCTTGTCGGTGCGCACCACCTCGACCAGGCGCATGAGCTGCACGGGGTTGAAAAAATGCAGCCCCACGAAACGCTCCGGGCGTCCGGAGGCCTCCGCCATCCGGGCGATCGGGAAAGAAGAGGTGTTCGAAGCAAGTATCGTGTCGGCCTTGCAAATGCCGCCGAGCTCATTGAAGAGAGTCTTCTTGACGTCGAGGTCTTCCACGATCGCCTCGACGACGAGATCGCAGTCGGCAAGGCTCTGCTTGTCGAGCGACCCTTCGATGCGCCCCCACGCCGCGGCGCGGTTCTTTTCGGCGTCCTCCGGCGTGGCCTTGCCCTTCTTGACGGCCTTCTCGGCCATCTTGGCGAGACTCTTCTCGATGCGCCCGAGCCCCTTGTCGAGAAAGCTCTGCTCCGTCTCGACGACGCAAACCTCAAACCCCGCCTGGGCGGCTACCTGAGCGATGCCGTGACCCATCAGACCACAGCCGACGACGCCTACTTTTTCGATCTTCATGTGTTTCTTTTCTCTACTCTTGGACTTTCAGGCTTCGACGCGATGGAAAGCCATCGCCATTCCGAGACCGCCTGAGATGCAAAGCGTCGCCAGCCCGTTACGGCCGCCGCGACGCGCAAGTTCGTGCAGTAGCGTCACCACGATGCGTGCACCGGTGGCGCCGATCGGGTGACCGAGGGCGATCGAACCGCCGTTGACGTTCAAGCGATCGCCGAGGAACGGCAGCTTGCGCCCACAGGCGAGCACCTGTGCCGCGAAGGCTTCGTTCAATTCGATGAGGTCGTAATCCCCGACCTTGAGGTCGTTCTTCTTCTGCAGGGCCTCACAGGCGGGAACGGGCCCCAGCCCCATGATGGTGGGATCGAGGCCCACCTGCGTGTGGTCGCCCAGGCGCGCGAGCGGAGCCAGTCCGAGGGCCTCTGCCTTCTCTTCGGTCATCAGGAGGAGCGCCGCAGCGCCGTCGGTGATCCCGCTGGAGTTGCCCGCGTGTACGGTCCCGTTCTTGGGATCGAACACAGGCGGAAGCTTGGCGAGGCTCTCCAGAGTCGTCTGCGGGCGCATGTGTTCGTCCCGCTCGACGACGGCCTCGCCCTTGCGCGACTTGACGGTGACGGGCGAAAGCTGACTGTCGAAACGCCCCTCGGTCTCCGCCGCCCCGGCCTTCTGCTGACTCTCGACCGCAAAGCGATCCTGCTCTTCCCGGGGGATGTCAAACTCGCGCGCCAGCTTCTCGGCCGTCCCCCCCATCAACATGTCCGCCAGGGGGCACTCGAAACCGTCCTTGTACATCGCATCCACGAGCGGTGCGTGTCCCAGGCGATAACCGCGCCGCATTCCCGGCAACAGGAACGGCAGGCCACTCATGCTCTCGGTACCGCCTGCAACGGCGATGTCCGTGCGTCCGAGGAGAATCGACTCCGACGCCAGGGCGATCGATTTCAAGCCCGAGGCGCAGGCCATGTTGACCGTGTAGGCGGGCGCCCCGTGGGAAAGGCCGGCCCTCACGCTGATCTGGCGCGCGGGATTGGGGCCCCCACCGGCTTGACGGCCGTTCCCGAAAACGAGTTCGCCGACTTCTTCCGGCGCCACACCGGCACGACCCAGGAGATCCGTGACCACCGAGACTCCCAGGTCCACCGCCGTCAGGTCGGCAAACGAGCCCAGGAACCGCCCGATAGGTGTGCGGAGCGCGTGGGTCACGACCACTTTGGGGTCGCCCTTGTGTCCAGGGGAGGCTTCGTTCATGGGCCCTGTTGGGGAATCACTCGGACCCGCTTCCTCCAGCTGGCGTCGAGAGTCCACAGGGACCCCGACGGAGCCCTGTGGGAACGCGTCGAGACTCGGTCTTCGCCGCGATCCCGTCCACGGCCCCCCCTGGAACCCAGGGAGGTCATGAGCGGAAGAGCCCTCCGGACGGGGCATACGGCGAAGGAACGAGGCAGGGAGAATAAGGACGGGGATGGCGCGCTGCAACCTCGAGATCGGATCCCTTACGGAACGGCCCAACCTGGCTGTTGACCGGACCTCCCCGGCATCGGTTACCTTGACGCCCCCCCACGCGTTCCCGTCGCCCGGTCAGGGGCAGGAACCGATCCCCTCCGAACCGAATTCCTTACCTCACGAGAGATCCCATGTCCCGCCAAAAGGTTGCCGTCTTCATCGCCCTCGTCACCCTTGCGTCGAGCTGTTACGCGAGAGCCTCGACCTCCGAGACGAGTCGGCAGACGGAGAAAGCCGAGCCCGCACAGGCCGAGGAAGCGGCCACACCGACGAAGGAAAAATCGCTGCCTTCGAGCGCATCCTCCGTCGACCCTGCACTGGCCAAGATCGACGACTTCATCAAGGAGAGAACGGAGGCGGGAAACATCGACAAGTCGAAGTCGAGCTGGCGCACCAAGATGCCCTCCCCCCCGGAGCTTGCGTTCGACAAGACCAAGAACTACTTCTGGAACCTGCGCACCAACAAGGGCGACATCAAGATCCGCTTCATGCCGGACGTCGCCCCGATGCACGTTTCGAGTTCGATCTACCTCATCCGGTCGGGCTTCTACAACGACCTGTTGTTCCACCGCGTGATCACCAACTTCATGGCCCAGGGCGGTTGCCCGACCGGTAATGGAAGAGGTAGTCCCGGATACAAGTACGCCGGGGAGACGAGTTCAGACGTCAAGCACGATCGGCCCGGTCTCCTGAGCATGGCCAACGCGGGACCTGGCACGGACGGTAGTCAGTTCTTCCTGACCTTCGTCCCGACCGGTTGGCTGGACGGCAAACACACGATCTTCGGCGAAGTCGTCGGAGGCATGGACGTGGTAAAGGCCCTGGAAGACGAAGGCTCGGCGAACGGCAAGACCAAGACGCCAGTCAAGATGGTCGAGAGCACGGTCACTGTCGAACCCAAGTCCAAGAAGAAGAAGGCCAAAGGGAATTAGTTCCTCGGACGAACAGACCCCGGTCGGGTTCGACAGCGAACCTCATCAAGCGACCCGCGTGTCCAAAATGGCGAAGACGGCCAGGATGGACTCGGGGGGCGGCGTGGGGAACGGGACTCGGAAAACGCGGATCGAAACCCTCGTCGGACTCCTCGGGGACGATTCCCCCGCAGTCCTCGCCGGCGTCGGTCGCGAGATAGAAGCCTCCGGACGGATCGCGCTGCCGGCGCTTCGACGAGGCGTGCGGGACAGGGATGCTCGCTTGCGCGCGAGAGCCCGCAAGCTTCTTGTCGCCATCGAGCGCAAACGCGTCTACCGGCGCTTGCTAGGGTTCGCGACGCGGAAAGAGGTCGATCTGGAGCGCGGACTGCTCCTCATGTCGCGTCTCGATCGAGAGCCCTTCGACAAGCGGCCCTACGTGCGCGCACTGGATGCCATGGCCGAGCGAGTGAAGAGCCGCGCCGCCGGGGAAGCGGGTAGCTTTGCGCAGCCCATGGCGCTCGCACAGTACCTCGGGGACGAGCTGGGATTCATCGGCAGCGAGGTCGACTTCGACCATCCCGACAACATCTACCTGCATCGCGCGATCGAACGCAAGCGCGGCATGCCGCTGACGCTGACCGCGATCTACATGTCTGTCGCGCGGCGAGCCGGTTTCAAAGTGGCACCGATCGCCTTGCCTGGTCGGGTGCTGCTGCGGCTCTACCTCGGCAAACGGACCATGATGCTCGACCCCTTCGACGGCGGTCGGGCACGGACGCGAACCGATTGCATTCGCTATCTGTCGCTGCACGGACTCGTTCCGCGTCCGGATTGGTTCCGCGATACCTCCGACGCGGCGCTCCTGCAGCGCCACCTGCTGAACCTGATGCAGTGCTTTCAGGTTCGCGGTCTGACCCGCGACGCGCGCGAGTTGCACCGCATCGCGGTGGCCATGAATCCCGTGCACATGGTCCCGGCGGTCGAAGGGGTGACGCGATAGATCTCCCCGAGACCTGGCCGCCTCCCGGAGAAGAGGAGCTCGGGGGCACCATCGTGCCCCTCTTCCCCCTGGCGAACGTGTGGTTGCTTCCGTTTGTCGTGCTGCCGCTGCACATTTTCGAGGAACGCTATCGTCAGCTGATCGAGGATTCGCTAGACGGGCCGGGCCGCCTGATTCTGGGAACGATCCAGGAGGATCACGAGGGCGAAGCGGCCGGGAATCCCCCGATCTACTCCCTGGCGGGCTACGGCGAGATCGGAAGGCACGAGCGGCTCGACGACGGGCGCTTCAACATCTGGCTGGTCGGCCTGAAGCGCATGTGGATCGAGGAGGTCGAGAGCGAGCGCCTGTATCGCAAGGTCGCCATCCACCCGACCGAAGAAATCGAGGTCCCGCGTGAACGCGAGGGGGGTCTGCGCACGGCATTGAGCGCCGCCATCGCCGAGCGGGTCGAAAACGTGGACCCCGCCCACGAGAGTCTCCCCCTGTCCCGCCTGGTCGATCTACTGACGCTGCGGCTGCCGATACCGCACGAGGTCATGAATCGACTCTACTCGGAGCTCGACCTCGAAAAGCGCGCGCGACTCGCCCTGGAAGAACACGGGCAACGCCCCGAGAAGGAGGATTGAACCTCCTATTCGAGGGTCGCAATGACGGGCGCGTGATCGCTCGGCCTGACCCCGGCCCGGGCCTCGAAATCGACCTCGACCCCGCTGCAGCACGCCATCGCGGACGGGGAAAGCAGATGGTGATCGATGCGCAGCCCCCTGTTGCCCTGTTCGAAGCCGCGGCGCCGGTAGTCCCACCAGGTGTACACGCCGCCTTCGGGGTGAAACGGGCGCAGGCCATCCTGAAGACCGGTCTCACAGAGGTCCGTCAAGGCCTTGCGCTCAGGGCCCGAACACAGAATGCGCCCGCGCCAGCGCTCGGGGTCGTAAACGTCCAGATCGTCGAAGGTCACGTTGAAGTCGCCGCACACAGAGACCTTTTCGTCCATGGGGAAGCGATCGACGATGAAGTCCCTCAGGGCCCCTAGCCACTCGAGCTTGTAGTCGTAGCGTGGATGCCCGACCTCGTGGCCGTTGACGACGTAGACGCAGAGCACCATCACATCCTCGACGGTCGCACCTATCACCCGCGCATCCTTGTCGAAACGCTCGATGCCGACCCCCCGCGTGACATCCTCGATCGGCTTTTTGGACAGAATCGCAACGCCGTTGTAGGTCTTTTGCCCGTGCAGGGCGACCTGATAGCCCGCATCCTCAATCTCCTCCCGCGGAAATTTCTCGTCGATGCACTTGGTTTCCTGCAAACAAACCACGTCCGGTTGTCTCTCCGCGAGCCAGGGCAGGAGGCGTTCCAGGCGTGCACGGACGGAATTCACGTTCCAGGTTGCGATTCGCATGCTTCTGAAGCCTTGACCAGCTGCGCGGGGCTCTTAGCTTATGGACTCTCTTTCCCTACGGAAGCGACGCGGCACGGGCCGCTGACAAAATTGCGGGCCGGAACCCCGCGGAATGACTATCCATCGAAGAAAAGGACGCCGGAGACAGGGCCCCCGACCCCACGGCCCGCGGCGCGAGCATATCGAAGAACTCCACCCCGTCGAAGAGATCCCCGAAATTGAGTCGTTCACCGGGTGGGATCTAGGCGAGGAGATCCAGCGCGGCATCGCGGCGATGGACATCACCTGCCCCACCCCGATTCAGGCGCTTTCGATCGGGCCGATCCTCGACGGACGGGATGTGATCGCGAAGGCGGAGACCGGTACCGGCAAGACGCTGGCCTTCGGAGCGCCCATGATAGCGCGCATCGACCCCGCGCGTTCGACGGTGCTCGGACTCGTTCTGTGCCCGACGCGCGAGCTCGCCCAACAGGTCTGCGACGTTTTGAAGACGCTCGCCTTGCCACGCGGTGTGCAGGTCGCCCTCGTGGTCGGCGGCGATCCGACCCACCCCCAGATCGCGGCGCTACAGGCGGGTGCCCAGGTCGTCGTCGGCACGCCCGGACGCGTACTGGACCTCGCGGGGCAACGCTTTCTTTCGTTCCCGTGGACCGAGTACGTCGTTCTGGACGAAGCCGACAAGATGTTCGAAATCGGCTTCATCGACGACATCAAGAAAATCCTCGCGATGACGCCCGACGAGCGGCAGACGCTCTTGTTCTCCGCTACCTTCCCGACGGAAGTTTTGAAGCTGGCGCGAAGTTCGACGAAGGATCCGCTCGAGGTGGCGACGGCGAAGGGCACGGCAACCGTCGGAGCGATCGATCAACGCTACTTCGAGGTCGACGATGCCGACCGCCCCATGGCTTTGATCCGCATACTCGAGCAAAGCGATAAGAACGATGTCTTTCTGGTGTTCTGTGAACGCCGTACCGATGTCGATAAATTGATGCGTCGACTCGAACGCATGCCCTTCTCGGTAAAGGCCCTGCACGGCGGCTACGACCAGGCCTCGCGCTTCCGCGTCATGACCGCCTTCCGCACCGGAGAGGTGAAAGCGCTGGTCGCCACCGACGTGGCCTCGCGCGGGCTCGATGTGCATCATGTCACCCATGTCGTCAACTTCTCCGTCCCCCGGGAAGGCGAATCCTACACGCACCGCATCGGGCGCACAGGCCGGGCCGGACGCAAGGGAACTGCGATCACGATGCTGATCCCCGCCGACCGCCGGCGCTGGCAGGAGCTCCTGCGGCGCACGAAGTTCGAGATCGAGGAGCTGAAACTACCCGGTCGCACGGGCGGGCGAGACCAGAGATCGAGACGTGTCGACGAGTCGGAGCGCCGCGGCCGGCGCGAAGAACGTCCCAGGAGAGGCGATCGCACCCAACGGCGTGAACGTGAGGAACGCAGCGATCGTCCGACGCGCCGGCGGCGCGCAGACGCTCCGGGCGAAGAGAAGCGACCTCCGCAGGGGCGAAGCCGGCGCAAGGACGCCCAGAAGGACGCCCCGAAGGACGAACCGCGTCAACGCCATTCACGGAACTCGGGGACCGAGAAGCAAAGCAAACCCGACGAGGTTCGCAAACGAGCTACCCCGAAACGCAAGCCCTCCTCCCTTCCCGGGTTCGGCGAGGGGCTCTAGCACGTTTCCATGGGTGGTTCGAATCCGTTCATCGAAAAGGTGGACGCCAAGCTTCCCGAGCAGGGCTATTCGATCACCTTCTTGCCGATGGAGATGCGGATCCAGGTCGATCCGCAGGACTTGCCCCTGGGACGCGACGGCAAGGCGGGATCGATCCTCGACATCGCCCTGGGCCATGACCTCGAAATCGAACACGCCTGTGGCGGCGTTTGCGCTTGTTCGACGTGCCACGTGATCGTGCGCGAAGGCATCGAGTCATGCAACGAGGCCTCCGAAGACGAGGAGGACATGCTCGACAACGCGCCGGGCCTGGAGCCGAACTCACGATTGAGCTGCCAATGCGTGCCCGACGGAACCCGCGACATCGTCGTCGAGATCCCTGATTGGAACCGCAACCTGGTGAGCGAAGAGCCCCACTGAGGAGGCCGCTTGGAATCGTACTCGGACCTCCTTCAGGAATTCCTCGAGCACGAGGCCATCGGTGGGATCGAGTACATCGCTCCCGGAGACCTCCGCACGATCATGGAGCGATATCTGCGGGCCTGCCGAGAGCTCGGGTACGAAGCCCACAAGCTCGGGGAGGGGGAGCTGCGCGCGGTCATGGAGACGAGCCTGCCCGCGCTCTACTCGCCGGCCGAACCCATCGGCCAACGAACGATCGACGTCCTGCGGACCTTCCTGACCTTCCTCGAGCCCAGATTCGGTCGCGACCGCTCCCGGGCCCTCGGGGTGGTCCTGGAGGACTGCGCGGAGCCCTTCCGGGCCCGGATCCGGGGCGAGTGACTTCGCGGGTGGCGGGTGGCGGGTGGAGCCCGATCCACCCCCCCGCTAGAATCCCCACCCCCTCAACTCCACGCAAGAAACCATGACGCTCATCGTCTACCTCCTCAACGTCCTCACGGTCTTCGCAGCCATCGCCGCCCTGATCGCCTTCCTGCACGTTTTCGCCGCCATGAAACGGTCGCTGGGGAGCAAAACCATGATCGCCTTTCCCCTGGCCGTCGGACTCGTTTGGGCCTACATCGGATATGGGAGCGACCACTCCGCCCTGGCAACCGCCGGGATCGGATTCCTGATCGCTCTGGGACTGATGGTTGTCATGAGTTTCGTGGGAGGCTTCCTCCTCCACACAAGACTCACTGCCAGCGAAGCTTCGAACGGCTATCTGGGACTGCGCCCGGTTCTCCTGACATGGTGCGGCTGCATCCTGTATTCGGTTCTGATCCTCTCGCTGAATAAGCTCACCCTGGGCCAGCCCAACTTCTGGGCGGACGCCGCCGACCTCGAAGCCCACGGAACCGCGAGCGACCACTGAGACGGATCCCCTCGAACTGCTAGAGCTCGCGCACCCAGATGTTACGGAAGCGCACCGGGTTGCCGTGATCCTGCAGCACGATCGGCCCCTTGTTCGCGTGGGCCTTGTACTCCGCCACGGTGCGGTGGGAGGTCGCGCCGATGAACGCTCGAGCGTGGTGGACGACAATGCCGTTGTGAAACACGGTCACGATCGCGGGCGAGGCCAAACTTCCGCTTTCGCTCTCGAAGCGCGGGGCGTCGAAGACGATGTCGTAGCTCTGCCATTCACCCGGACCGCGTGAAGCATTGACCGCAGGCGGGGTTTGCCCGTACATGGCCGCGGCCTGACCGTCGGCATAGCTCTCGTTCTTATAGGAATCGAGGATCTGTACCTCGTACTTGCCCATCAAGAACACCCCCGAGTTGCCGCGCCCCTGGGAAACACCCTGCACCTCGGGCGGCGTGCGCCATTCGATATGCAGCTGTATGTCGCCGAATTCGCGCTTCGTTTGAATCGAACCGGTACGTGCAACCTCCATGGCACCATCGACCAGCTTCCATTCGGCATCGTCACCGTCCCCTTTCTTCCATTCGGCGAGATCGCTGCCATCGAAGAGCACGATCGCATCCGCGGGTGCCCCGGTACCCACGCCGGGTGTGACGAGGGGTGGACGCGGACGGCTCTTGTCGTGCACGCGCCACTTGCCGCCGGGAAGGAAGGGCGTATCGTCGTAGCCCTCCTGCAACGAAAGCGCGGAAACGAGGGCCAGGAGCGAGGGCAGGGCGAAGAGGGAGGTGCGCTGGATGAACTTCTTCATGATCGAGGGAGCGCGGTGGGCGCCCGCATACCTTACCGATTCAACTCGCGAGCGAACTCCGCCACGGCGGGATTGGAAGGTCCATATCTTTTCGCGGCCTCAAAAGCCTTCAGAGCGGCCTGGCGTCGCCCCAGGCCGACGGCCGCACGGGCCATCCCCAGGTGGGCAGCAACCGAATCGGGCCGGGTTCGAACGGCGCGGCGATAGTGGCGGGACGCCTCGGCGTGGCGCTCGAGCTCGAGCAGGAGGTCGCCCGCCAGAAGCCACGCATCGGTTCGGCGTGGATCCAACTCCAGGCTGTGCTCGAGCGCGTCGAGTGCAGCCTCGGATGCACCCTGGCCCACCAGAACGCGGGCATAGGCGTAGTGGCTTTCGCCAAGCTCGGGAGCCAGCTCGAGCACGCGCACGGCATGCTCGGTGGCGCGTGAAGTGAAACCCTGATCCAGAAGCCCGCCGGCCAACGCCATGTGAGTGTCCACCGAATCGGGGTCCATCTCGAGCGCTCGATTCCAAAGCCGTAACGCCTCCTCCGTCTCGCCGAGATGAAGCAGGGAGACCGCGAGATTGTTCAGCACGGCAAGGTCCTGGGGATGCTCGTGGTGGAGCTCCTCGAGGAGGCGACGAGCGATGCCCAGCTTGCCGCGCTCTATCTGTCCGATCGCACGTCTCATCAAGGCGTTGCGCGTGACGGCATAACGATGAATGTCCCGCGCAAAGGGACCGGGCAAGGCGCGATTTCCACGCAGCCGTGGATCGCCTTTGGGTGTCCGGTTCAACCCCAACGCGAGCTCGATGCCGGCTTCCTCGACGCGCCCCATCTCACGATAGACCGTGCCGAGCAGATAGTGGGCCGCGTGCAGTGACGGATCGAGAAGCACCGCTCGCTCCAGCGCTTCGCGCGCGCCCTCCGAGTCCTGCAGCTCCCAGCACACCGCCCCCAGTCCGTGGAAGCCCTCGGCCCGACCCGGTGCATGGTGCGTGGCGCCTTCGAAGAGCTTCTTGGCTCGGTGCGGCTCGCCGCGCTCGAGATAGGCATCGCCCAGCCGCTGCAACACCGCCGCCTCCTCGGAAAGCTCCTCCGCCGCCTGCAGGAGCAACTCGAAGGCCTCTTCATCGCCACCGCGTTGCTGCAAGGCGATGGCCCGGTGAAAGCGCCAGAGCGCCTCCGACGGATCGAGCATGGCCGCGTTCCCGTAGCTCGCAGCCGCCTCCGCCCACAGTTCGTTGGCCTGGTAGACCAACCCGAGGGTCCCGTGGGCCAGGGCGTCTCCGGGGGCGGAACGTACCCTGGCGACGTGCTCGGCCACCAGCTCCCCGACCCGGCGTTCGACCTTACCCTCCGGCCCCAACTCGACCGGTTCCAGACGCCCGGGGCCGCCCGGACCACAGCCGCTCAGGGCGAGTGCGGTCAGCGAAAGAGATCGAATTCGAAGAGTCACGGATTCCATCGAATGGCCGCGCAGCGTACCCGGAACACCTAATCGGTCCAGTGCCCCCCTCAGGTTCGCTAACATCTCAGGTGAATGCGGGGCTGACCGGGACGAATTGCGACCCTAACCCCCTCAGACGGCTACCCCCATGGTTCAAACCCTGTCTCTCTTCACCCTTCTGGCGCCGCTCTCCCTCTCCGCACCGGGATTCGCACAGATCGATCCGTTCGAGCCCGATGAAGTCGTCTACGTCGTCCGCCTCGGCTCGGGCGAGATGGGACGCGAGACGGTCACCTTTGACGCTGACGGCTGGTCCGCGGAGGGCAGTTTCGATTTTCTGGGTCAACGCAAGGGGAACTATCACGCTGTCCTCAGACACGAGGACGAGGGCTGGATCGAATTTGAGTTCTCCACGAATGACCAGGGGAAGGACCGTTCGCTGATTGCAGCCTATGGCGATGGAGAGTTGATGGTAGAGCCCGCCGGCGCCGGCGAACCCAGGGTCACCGAGGTCGATGGCGAGGACTTCTTCTTCTACGAAGATCTGCTCTGGGCCACGCTGATCGATCTCGGTCGGATCTTTGCGTATCGCGACGACGCCGGCAAGTTGCCAGCGGGTACGAAGGTGACGGCCCTCTCGGCCGCCGCCGGCGTGGGTTTCCCGGTCGAATTCATCGAGAGCGAACGCTCGGAGCAGGTCATCGACGGCCAACGCATCGCCCTGCGCTTCTTTACCTTCAAGGTCGCCGGAAGGGTCGATTTCGTGATGGTGTGCGGTCCTAACGGCCTGCCGGTGCGCATCGAGATTCCCTCACAACAGATCGTGGTGGAAGCGGTCGGTTTCGAAAAACTGCGCGGCCCCGGGGGCGAGCCGACTTCGATCGTCGATTCGGGTCCCTGGCGAGAAGGGCTCTCCGAGGTTGCGCACGAGGTCGAAATCGAAAAGGGTGTCGCCATCACGATGCGCGACGGCGTCAAGTTGATCGCCGACATCTACCGCCCCGCGGTCGAGGGACGCTTTCCGGCCATCCTCTCGCGCACGCCGTACAACCGGATCACCGAAGGCGTCCTGAAGGGTTCATGGTACGCACAACGGGGCTACGTCTTCGTCGCTCAGGACGTGCGCGGCCGCTTCGACAGCGGGGGGAATTGGTTTCCCTTCATCCATGAGACCGACGACGGCTCCGACACGTTGGACTGGATGGCAAAGCGAGGCTGGAGCGACGGCAAGATCGGCATGATCGGCGCCAGTTACGTCGGTCTGGTGCAGTGGCTCGCAGCGAAGAGCGAAAACCCCCACCTCAAGTGCATCGTCCCCCAGGTCTCGCCACCCGATCCGCACGAGAACTTCCCCTATGAGGGGGGAGCGTTCCTCATGGGCGCGGCCTGGTGGGCCAAGGTGCTGGATGCGATGAAGCAGGGCACCGATTGGATCCAGGGCACGGACTGGGACAAGCTGTACGCCACGCTCCCGCTGGGGGATCTCGACAAGAACCTGGGGATCAAGGAAGAGACCTTCCTCGACACCTGGCTCGCCCACCCGCCACACGACCGCGAGTTCTGGGAGCATGCCTGCTATCAGGCCTCGTTCGACAAGATGACGGTTCCGGCCTTTCACATCTCCGGCTGGTGGGACGGTGACCAACCGGGCGCGGTGCAGAACTACGAGGGTATGCGCCGCTCGGCCAAGACCAAGGAAGCGCGCGAGAGCCAGTTCCTGGTGATGGGTCCCTGGACGCACTTCTTCAACACGGAGCGCTCGATCGGGCATGTCGACTATGGCGACGAGGCCATGATCGATCTGGATGCGCGCATCCTGCGCTTCTTCGATCGCTACCTCAAAGGCATCGACAACGGCATCGACAGGGAGCCGCCGGTGCACGTGTTCACCATGGGCGCAAACAGCTGGAGCGCCGAGGCCGACTGGCCCCTGCCTCAGACGCGGTTCACCAAGCTCTATCTGCAGAGCCAGGGTGATTGCAACCAGCTCGAAGGCGATGGCAGACTCGCCCTCGAACCCGCCACGGGGAACGACTCCACCACGTACCGCTACGACCCCCTGGATCTCCCCGAGCTCGATGTCGATTACACCGACCTCTCCGGCGCGCAGGTGACGCAGGATCAGTCCCATCAGCCCGATCGCGAGGACGACCTGGAGTTCACTTCCGCCCCGCTGTCGGAGGCCTGTTGTATCCTGGGACCCGTCACGCTCGTGCTGTGGACCTCGACGGATGCGAAGGACACCGACTACGCCGCAAGTCTCATGCGCTTGACGAAGAAGGGCGAGATGTACTACATCCGCGGTGGAGTCCAGCGCTTGCGCTACGCCGCCGATCCGCAGAGCGACCGGCCGGTCCCGCCGGGTGAGATCGCCCGGGTCGAGATCGACCTGTGGGCGACCGGTATGCGTCTGGAGCAGGGGGACCGCCTTCTTGTCAAGGTTTCCTCCTGGGCCTGGCCGGGCTACTCACGCAACCTGAACACCCTGGAGGACCAGGTCGATGCGGAGTCCGCGGTGGCCGCGAACAACACGATCTACCACGACGCCGAGCACCCGAGTCATCTCTTGCTGCCTGTCATCCCGCGCGAGGACTCACCGGGACTTTTCCTTCAGGAATAGGGCAGGGGCGAGGCGGTGCGTGCCCGTGGTCTTGTTCTCGAGGATCGTCAGGACCCGTTCGCGATCGCCCACGAGCTGTCTCGAGGGCCCGTCTTCGATGCAGGATGGTCGAAGCCCTCTTTCTCCGCACCCGGTGAAGGTCACCGCAGGCGAGCCAACCGCGCAATGTCCTGCGGTGTCGTGCGGCAACATCCGCCGATCAGTTTGGCTCCGCGGCGCAGCCATTCGCGTGGGTCTTCGTCCTCGCAGGCGAAGACGTTGGTGCCTTCCCAGCCATGCTTGCTCGCATCGTAGACTTCACCTGAGTTGGGATAGCACACAAGCGGCTTGCTGGAGGTCGCGAGCAAACGTGCGAGCAGCTCCGGAATGTCCTGTGGGGCCGTACAGTTCACACCCAACGCCAGAACCTGGTCGGATTCTTCGAGCAAGGCGGCGCACTCCTCGATCGGCTGGCCTTCACAGGTCGTTACGCCGCGGCAACTGAAGCTCATCCATGCACATAGCGCCGGGTAGTCCTTCAAGATCCGCAGGAGAACCCGGGCCTCGGTGATCGACGGCAGTGTCTCCATCGCCAAGACGTCCGGGCCTTCCCCGCGCGCGGTCGCCTCGGACAGAAGCTCGATGCGCTCGCGATGAAACTCATCCAGTTGGCTTTCGCTAACCTCGTAGTTGCCGCGATACTCCGAGCCGTCCGCGAGATAGGCGCCGAATGGCCCGATCGATGCCGCCACCCAGCGGGAGGGAACGGGGAATTCCCTTTGCACGCGTCGAGCCAGGCGCAACGCTTCCATGTAGCAGGTGCGCGCTTCGCTGTCGCTCAGCCCTGCCGCGCGCAATCCGGGCAACGACGCCTGATAGGCCGCGGTTGTGATGCAGTCGGCTCCGGCCTCCAGGTAGTCTCGATGCACCTCGAGAATGGCGTCGGGGTCTTCCAGAAGCACGCGTGCCGACCACAGGGCATGGGCGAGATCGTGGCCGCGTCGTTCGAGTTCGCTGGCGAGGCCCCCGTCGAGAATGAGGAAGCCGCGATCTTCGAGGAGGTTGCTCAGGGCCCACATGAGTTGTCAGTGCTCAGTCGTCCCCCAGGCCGATCTCCGCGGGCGATTCCATCCAGCCAGGAATTTCCGGAAGGCGCACCCAGGGGCGGTCGTACAAATCGATGAAGGTCGGGGCCAGGCGCGTACCGCTGCGGTCGATCAGCAGGTGGAAGGCCAGGCGGCCGGGCTCGTCATTCTTGCCGCGACCGTTGTTCTGGGTTCGCCCCCAGCGACGGGCGACACCGAGCAACTCGAAATCCGTGAAGGCACCGCTCTTCCCATCGACGTTGGCGCGACCGATCAGCTTCGTTTCGATGCCGTGGGCAAGCTCAGCCTCGGGCTTCCAGAGATTCTGCCCCAGAAGCCAGGGCCCCTTCGCCCTGGCCAGGGTCTCTCCTTCCAGGGCAAGAACGATCGTGTCCCCCACCTTGGCGATCGCTTCCGCCCGCAGCCTGACCCTCTGGAGCTCGGACTCTGCAAAGGGCAGGGTTTGGCCCCGCGCGTTGTCGACGAGGTGAAAGCGAGCCAGGCGCCGCGCGAGCTCCGAGAGATCGAAGGAACTTCCTGGTCGCAAGGGGGAGGGCAACATGGCCTGGACCTCTTCCTTCGAGAACCAACACATGTCGCGGTTCCAACGGGCCGAGGGCCGCCCCGACAGAGCGTGTTCATCCAGTTCCCGCACGATGCGTTCGAGAACCAACCCGCCCTGGGGATAGCTGTGCTCCCAGCGGTGCTGCGGTTCCAGTTTGACGCCCTCGGGGACGCGTTTCTGGTCGGCCGGCAGTTCCCTCCAGGCCTGAAGCCCGCGCTCGAGGGTCGCCAGGACGTCGTCGATGTTGCGCGAATTGACCCGGGCGAGGACGCCCCCTCCCGGCGTCATGATCCAGGTGCCCTGTCGCGTCCCGCGATCGGTGATGCGCTCGCCCTGGTTGACGGCCTTTTGAAAGAAAACACAGTCCGCCTCGGATCCCCGCTGCAGGCGCCAGACCTCATCGGCGGCACAGACGAAGCTCTCGGCCTTGGCAATGACCCGCGGGTCCATGAAGACGGATCGACGATCCGCCAGTCCGTTGCCTCATGTGCATCCCAGAGGATGGCCGTTCATGGCCCAGAAGAGCAGCGGCTTTTGCTCCGCCTCGGAGCGGCGTATCCCGCTGGCAAAATCGGGCAACCAACGAACCCCCGCGTAGCCGCGTTCCTTCTCCGTCGGCCGGATGAAGGCGCGCCAGCGTGGCAGATCCATCTGGGAGAGTTCGGGCAGCGAGAGCTTGCGTGCAAGCTCTTCCTGGGCAGACGTGGGGAGGGGCGCAACGAAGAGCAGGGGGAGAAACAGGCCGAGCTTCATCCCCCGTACCATAGAAAAGAAGCCCACCCGGTATCATGCTTTCTCGCGGAGTGTCTGGACCTTCCCTGCCGTCTTCTTCGGGTTGTCCAACCTGTTCCCGATCCCGCGCAGCACCCGGCAATGATAGGCATCGACTCGAGCCACCCTAGGGGATCTTGACCTTCACTATCTCGGACAGGGAGAAGCCACAGCTTACTCCCGGGTCGACGAAGGCCGCCTGGATGGAGAAGGACTGCTGGCCAAAGGACGGGTCCATCGGGCCGTAGGGCATCGAAATGGAACCGGCACCCGCAAGCCCGAAAGGGCCGTTCAAAACGGCTTCCGTCATGTAGTTCCCTGGGATTGCGATGACGGTGTCGGCCGACCCGCAGGAGCCGAAGGGGCGGATGGAGGTCGCATTGGCAATGATCAGGCAGAAGGCCGCACCGCCGGGTGCGTTGAAGATGTTGATCGCACCGGGATTGCCGACCTCCGGACATCCGACCGATATGCGCGCAAGGCGATTGTTTGCGCCGGACAGGCCACCGCCGTTGTGCTTGACCCTGGCGGGACAACTGGTGGAAGGGGCGTAGTTGTCGAAGGAGATGCCGTCGCCCATGTCCGGCCCGGTCATGGGCCCGGTGTATTCGATGCGCACCACATGGATCGGACGCGAGGGATCGCCGGTCACGAGGCCCCACGGCGTAGCCTGTCCGTTCCCCGATCCGGGCGACATGGCGTCGACGTCCATGAAGACACCGGGGATGGCCAACCCCATTTCGTCCAGCGCCTCGATGTGATAGCTCTCCACGCCATCGACATCGAGCAGGATGCCGCTGGCTTCCATGACGGGCTGGCTGTAGGTGACGCGGTAGGTGTAGGGACGTCCGGGGGGACCGGCGACGCCGTCATCGGTCAGGAAGGTGCAGTCCGCACCCTGGCCGGTAACCGGCATGTCCACGCTGGTGACGTCGCAGAGTCCTCCGGCCACACCGTCGAAGGCGGTCAGCACTCCACCGGCCCACGCGATCTGGGGTGCTGACGGACCCGTACCTTCGAGGGCGAACGCCACGAAGTACGGTGCCGACCGCCAGTGATTGTCGATGGGCATGCCATCGGCCGGCCGCCCCCCCCCGCCGGGAAGCGCTTCAAAGTTGATGCGCTGCGCACCGATGAGTGTGCCGACGACGAACAGCAAGAAGAGTGTCTGAAAGAAGCGTTGCAACATGGCGGTCCCCCTCAGGTGTCACAAAACATGTGGCGTGCACGGGTGCAGAATAGAATCCCGCTATGCCTCCGTCGAGTGTCCTCGGAATCGCTTGAGCAGCCGAGCTTGAAAGCGATCAGGTCCGCGACGAAGCGATCAAGTCGGCAGCGTAGTCGATGCCGTCCGGGGTGCGCGAACCGTGCCACGACAGGTACTCACCGTCCGCAATGCGGAATCGTATCGACGGCCAACCCGTAGCCGCGACGAGTTCCGCGATGTGTTCTTCCTGGAACGGGAAGGGTTCGGTACAGAGCAACACCAGCGCGGGGTCGGCGCCTGTGAGGTCGGCGATGGTGATTTCGGGGTAGCGATCCGCATGCGCTCCAAAGACATTGCGACCGCCCGCAAGGGCCAGCAGCGCATCCGAAAAGGTGTCGCGATTGACGCTCATCAAGGGTTTGCGCCAGATGAGGTAGGCATAGGACACCTGCACTTTTCCGACAGCCTCCGCACGCACGCGCTCGGCGCGCTGTTCGATATCGCGGGCGATCGCTTCCCCTTCCGCAAGACGCTCGAGGGACGCACCGATCGATCGCACCATCGCAGCCGTTTCTTCCGGCGTTCTGGGCATGCTGGTGTGACACGTGAGGCCCATTTCCGTCAGCGCCTCGGCGTCTTCGATGCGGTTTTCCTCTCGATTCATAAGCACCAGGTCGGGCTGCAGGGCCTGAATTCGCTCGACGTCGGGGTTTTTCGTGCCCCCCACCTTCTCGAGTGCTCCGACGCGATCCCTGGGATGCACGCAGAACTTGGTGATGCCGACGAGATCGTCGCCGCGCCCTAAATCGAACACGAGTTCGGTCAAGCTGGGACACAGCGAGACGACCTTCATCCGCTTTGCCCTTCGACCGGCTCGAAGAGGTAACGCTTGCCGCTGCGCGATATGCGCCCGAAGGGGTGTTTTTCATCGTGGTAGAAGAGCCCCAACCACGACGCGTCGGCCGCCTTCTCGAGCCACAGCGAGCGACTCTCGAAAGAGCGCGCGACATCCATGTCATAAGCCATGATGTAGGGTGGCTGAATGTGGTGCGACGTGGGTACGACGTCGGCCCAGAAAATCGCCGTTTCGCCGTCCGCCCCCTCGTTGATCGTGATCACGCTGACACCGTCGGAGTGTCCAGCGGCCTCGTACACCTTGATCCCGGGAAGGATTTCGGCCACGCCCTCAAAGCCGTGCAGCAAACCAGCCGCTTCGATCGGCACCACATCGTCTGAGCGGTAAGAAGCGCGACGCACGTGATCGGGGTGTTTGGCGACCTGGATCTCGATCGCCGGAGCAAAGTGCTCGGCCTTGGGAAACAGCGGGCACAGCTCGCCGTCGCGCTCGACCACCATCGCGCCGATATGATCGAAGTGACAGTGGGACGCGACGACGTGGGTCACCTCGTCAGGGACGACGCCACAAGCTCTCAGGGTCGACTCGAGCGTCGCTTCGCGTTCGATGTGGTAGATCGAGCGCCATTTGTCCTCCCAGCGATCGCCCAACCCGACCTCGATGACGAGCTTGACATCCCCGCGTTCAGCGAGGAACGGCCGTAGCGCCAGACGGATCGTGTTGTCGTCCGCCGCCGGGGTCATGTGCTCCCACATGGCCTTGGGAACGACGCCCCACATCGAACCGCCGTCAAGACGCATGTAGCCATCGGAGAGCGCCGTGATGCGCCAGTCGCCTGCCTGAACGCTCCGGCGCTCCCAGCCGGATGTTCCCTGAACCTCGGAGGCGTGCGCGCTCACTTGCACAGGAGCGAGCGCGAGATAATGATTCGCTGTACCTCGCTGGTGCCTTCTCCGATCGTGCACAGTTTCGCGTCACGCCACATGCGCTCGACGGGATACTCACGACTGTAACCATAGCCGCCGTAGATCTGGATCGCGTCGTAGGTCACGCGCATGGCGACCTCGGAGGAGTACAGCTTGGCCATCGAGGCCTGAGTACCGTAGTTTTCACCCGCATCCTTCAGGCGCGCGGCGTGGTAGACCAGGTGCCGCGCCGCTTCGATCTCTACCGCCATGTTGGCCAGCTTGAAACCCACGGCCTGTTGATCCGCCAAACGCTTGCCGAAGGCTTCACGCTCCTTCGCATATTGCAGGGCACAATCGTACGCACCCTGGGCGATGCCCAAACCCAGCGCGCCGATCGAAACGCGACCGCCCTCGAGCGTCTTCATGAAGGTCGCGAACCCCTGGCCCTCGGGGCCCAACAGGTGGTCCCGCGGAATACGCGCGTCCTCGAAAACGAGGCTCGCCCAATCCGAGCCGCGCATGCCGAGCTTCTGCTCACCCTTTTCGAGAGAGAACCCGGGGATGTCGCGCGGGACGACGAAGGCACTGATGCCCTTCGCCGCTGCCGAACGGTCGGTCACGGCCGTGACGATGAAGGTTCCCGCATGGTTGGCGTTCGTACAGAAGCACTTGCGCCCATTGAGGATGTACTCGCCGCCCTGAAGAACGGCGGTCGTCAGCGTCCCGCCCGCATCGGAACCCGCGTTCGGCTCGGTCAGGCCATAGGCGCCCATGTAATCACCGGCGATCAGCTTGGGAACATAGGTGCTGCTCAGCTTCTCGCCGCCCCAGGCGTAGATCGGATACGTCCCCAGACTGACGTGTGCGGCCAGGGTCAGTCCGGTCGATCCGCAAACGCGACTGAGCTCCTCAACGGCCAGGACATACGCCAGGGTGCCGCCGTTGGATCCTCCCAGGCCCTCGGAGAAGGGAATCCCGGGAACGCCCAGTTCGACGATTTTCGCCCACGTTTCCGTGGGGAAGCGGTGGTTTTCGTCGATCTCCGCCGCGATCGGCGCCACTTCCGAGTGCGCGAACTCGCGCATCATCTCCTGGATCATGCGCTCTTCTTCGGTGAGATCGAAGGAGTGGCGGATCCCGGGTAACGTGTACTTGGTCGGACTGCTAACCGTCATGGCCGGAGGATTGTCGAGAATGCAGGTGCGGGATCAATCCAGCTCCAGACGCCAGCCCGTCGTGCGACGCGGGGTTGAAGAAGTCTCAGAGCCCGTGTCCTGCGGGGCTGATGAAGCCGAACGGTGGGGACGTAAATCACCGTTTTGGGTGAACGCCGATTCGCGGTAGTAGCGGTCACTGCGACCCTCTCCCACCCAGGCGACCAGGGCCTGGCGTGAAAATTTCCACTCACGGCCAATCTTCCGGGCCGGAAGGCTCTCGGAGTGAAGCACCTTGTTGAAGGTCTTCACGCTGACCCCCAGAAAACGGGCGGCCTCCTCCAGATTGAAGATTTCCCGCCGGGGGTCGATCGCGTCCCGCGGTATGGCGGTGGAACGATCGCTAGCGGGGGGAGCGGAGCTTGAAGGCTCTCTGGTCATAATGGGATCTCCTCGTTCTTCCAGCGTTTAACCATCTCTTCCCTGATCCAATCGGCGATGTCGTCGGTCGCCGTCCCGGGGCCGAAGAGCTGCACGTAGCCGTGCTCTTCAAGGGCCTGCATGTCCTCTTTCGAAATGATGCCCCCGCCCGTCAGGAGGACGTGGCCCAGACCGCGTTTTTCGAGCTCCGCACGCACGCGGGGAAAAAGCGTCATGTGTGCACCGGACAGGATCGAGAGCCCGACGACGTCAACGTCTTCCTGCAGGGCCGTCTCGGCGATCATCTCGGGCGTTTGGTGCAGGCCCGTGTAGATCACCTCCATACCGTGGTCGCGTAAAACGGCCGCAATGGTCTTCGCACCACGATCGTGCCCATCGAGGCCGGGCTTGCCAACCAGAACACGAATCCTTCGTCCCATGCTCGTCGTCCTTAGATAATCCGCGGCTCTTCATACTCGCCAAATTCCTGACGCAACACTTCAGCGATCTCGCCGAGCGTACAGTTTGCGTGGGCTGCCGCAACGAAACGCTCCAAGAGATTGCCGCCGTCGCGACAAGCGTCGCGGACGGCATCGAGTTCCGCCTGGGCCTTCGACGAATCGCGTTTCTTGCGCAGCTCGGCCAGGCGTTCGTGCTGGCCACGCTCAACCTCGGAATCGATCCGCAGGAGTTCGATCTCGGGGGCGGCGTCGAGTTCCTCAACATGGATGTTGACGCCAACGACTTTCTTCTGCTTGCGCTCCACCGCCAGTTGATATTCGAGCGCCGAGTGGTGGATCTCGCGCTGGATGTAGCCCTGTTCGATGCACGACACCACACCGCCTCGTTTTTCGATTTCCAGGAAGTAGGCCTCGGCCTCCTCCTCCAGCCGGTTGGTCTGCGACTCGACAAAGTAGGAGCCCGCCAGCGGATCGATCACGTGGGCCGCTTCGGTTTCCTCGGCGATGATCTGCTGCGTGCGCAACGCGATCTTGGCGGCCTTCTCCGTCGGCAGCGCCAGCGTCTCGTCCATCGAATTGGTGTGCAACGACTGGGTGCCGCCGAGGACGGCCGAAAACGCTTCGAGCGCCGTACGCACGATGTTGTTTTCGGGCTGCTGTGCTGTCAGCGATACGCCTGCCGTCTGTGTGTGGAAGCGCAGCATCCAAGAGCGCGGATCCTTGGCACCGAACTCGTTACGCAGCTTGCGCGCCCAGATGCGACGGGCGGCACGGAACTTCGCGACCTCCTCAAAGAAGTCGAGGTGAGCATCGAAGAAGAACGACAACCGCGGTGCGAAGGCGTCGACATCCATCCCGACGGCGATACCGCGCCGGACGTACTCCATCCCGTTGGCCAACGTGAAGGCCAGCTCCTGCGCTGCGGTCGATCCGGCCTCGCGAATGTGATAGCCCGAAATGGAAATGCTATTCCACTTGGGCACGTGCTGCGCACAATACTCCATCACGTCGGTGATCATGCGCAGCGCAGGCTCGCACTTGACCAACCACGCGTTTTGGGCCTGGTATTCCTTGAGGATGTCGTTCTGAACGGTTCCGCGCAGGAGCTTGGGATCGACACCCTGGTTTTCGCCCGCCGCGATGTAGAACGCCAAGAGAATCGGCGCCGGCCCGTTGATGGTCATCGATGTCGACACCCGGTCCATCGGGATGCCTTCCAACAACGTCTCCATGTCCATCAAGGACGAAATGGCGACGCCGACCTGTCCGACCTCCCCGAGACTGCGCTCGTGGTCGGAGTCGTACCCCATCAAGGTGGGGAAATCGAAGGCGGTCGAAAGGCCTGTCTGCCCGTGCTCCAGAAGAAATTTGAAGCGCTCGTTCGTCTGCTTCGAAGAACCGAAGCCCGCGAACTGTCGCATGGTCCACAGGCGACCGCGATACATCGAGGGATGCACACCGCGCGTGAATGGGTACTCGCCGGGATAGCCGAGGTCGCGCTGGTAATCCAGCTGAACATCGTCGGGGCCATAGAGCGGCTCCAGCGGAACGCCCGAGAGGGTGGAGAAGTTCGCCTCGCGCAGCTTCGCCTGTGCCAGGGCCTGCTCCCACAGGAGCCGCGGATCCATCCCGCCGGCGGGCGCGGGAGAACGCTTGGAGTTGGTTCCTGCGGTCTCGGTTTCGCTCATGGCGTCTTTGGAGAGACTCCCAGGACCGAACCCAGGATCTCTTCGGCGACATCGTAAGGCGTAATGGACTTCTCCAGGAGCGAATCTACGGTCGCGGTGTGGCCCGAAGAGCTCCAAAGCTCTTCCTCGAGCCGCTCTCCGACGACTCGGCGGACCTGAGCGATTCGTTTTCCGCGTCGTATTTTCTCGAGATCCTCGACTTCTCCCCTTTCCAGGTGCCGGCGGTGGGAATCGATCGCTTCAAGAAGATCGTCGAGCCCCTCTGCCTCGTGGGCGCTGGTGGCGACGACGGGAGGGGTCATCGCGCCGGCCCCCGCGGCGGCAGGGTCGCGCGGTCGACGCAGTCGCAGGGCGTCTTCGAGATCGAGGATCAAGCGGTCGGCGCCGTCGAGATCGCTCTTGTTCACACAGAGCACATCGGCCACCTCGAGCAGCCCGGCCTTCATCGCTTGAATCCCGTCCCCGGCGCCGGGACACAGGACGACGACGACAGTATCGACCGCTCCCATGACGTCGTACTCGGCCTGGCCAACACCGACCGTCTCCACCACGATCCGATCGAAGCCGAAGGCGTCCATGACGTCGCAGGCGTCCGAGGAAGCGCGCGCCAGTCCACCGTGACTCTCGCGTTGTGCCATCGAACGGATATAGACGCCCTTGTCTTGCGTCCTCTCCTCCATCCGGATGCGATCGCCGAGAAGCGCGCCCCCGGTGAAGGGGGAAGACGGATCGATGGCGAGCACGGCGATGGTTTCGTCGCGAGCCCTCACAGCCTGGACGAGCCCATTCGTCAAAGAACTCTTTCCCGCACCGGGCGGGCCGGTGATGCCGATGCGCCAGGCGCGACCGACCCGTGGGTAGATCTGTCCAAGCGCGGCGGGAAAACGCGAATCGCGGTTCTCGGCCCACGAGATCAAGCGCGCCAGCGCCCCACGATCACCTGCGAAGAGGCGTTCGACGATCTCGAGCAAATCCTGCATACGGCTACGAGGCGAGCAGCTTGCGCGCGATGACGATCCTCTGGATGTCCGTGGCGCCTTCGTAGATTTCCGTGATTCGGGCATCGCGAAGCAAACGCTCGACGTGGAAGTCGTCGGTATAGCCGGCACCCCCATGGATCTGGAGGCACTCGTCGGCGCAGAAGTTGGCTGTCCTCGAAGCAAAGAGCTTGGCCTGGGCGGCCTCCTGGCTGCAGGATTCTCCCGAATCGCGCGCTTTGGCGGCCCTGAACGTCAAGAGCCGCGCAGCCTCGAGCTGGGTCGACATGTCCGCCAGCTTCCACTGGATCGCCTGGAAGTGACCGATGGACTTGCCGAACTGCTCGCGCTCGTTCGAGTACTTGAGCGCCGCCTCGAGGCAGGCCTGACCGATGCCGACGGCCTGGGATGCGATCCCGATGCGACCGCCGTCGAGCGTATCCATGGCCAGGTGAAAGCCCCTGCCTTCCGCTCCGAGAAGGTTCGCGTGCGGGACGCACACGTTCTCCAGAAGGATTTCGGTGGTCGAGGAGGCACGAATCCCGGTCTTCTTTTCCTGCTTGCCCACGGAAAGACCGGGGGAATCGCCCGGCACGAGGAAGGCCGAAATGCCCCGGGCCCTGGGCTCGGAGGGATCGGAACGCGCGTAGACGATGTAGACGCCGGCGTCGGCGCCGTTGGTCACCCACAGCTTGGTGCCGTTGAGAATCCAGTTGTCGCCATCGCGCACGGCTGACGTCTCCAACGCCGCAGCGTCGGAACCCGCATTGGCTTCCGTCAGGCAGTAGGCGCCGATCACCTCGCCGGAGGCGAGGCGCGGCAGCCAGGTCTGCTTCTGTTCGGCGACGCCGTGACGAATGATGGGAGCGCAAACCAAGCTGTTGTGTACCGAAACCGTCACTCCGGTCGACGCACAACCACGGTTCAGCTCCACCAGCACGACGGCAAGCTCGATGCTGCCCATGCCTGCACCGTCGTATTCCTCGGGGACCGTCAGGCCCCACAGGCCCAACTCGGCGATCCCCTCGTAGATCTCGGGGCCCAGTTTCGCTTGGCGGTCGTGCTTGGGCGCGTTCGGTACGAGAACGTCGTTCGCGAAGCCGCGCGCCATGTCGCGGACCATCGTGAGCTGTTCGTCCAGATTGAAATCCATCCGCTTCGGTCTCCTGAACCGTTTCAGTTGTAGTCGTAGAAGCCCTTTTTCACCTTACGACCCAGACGGCCCGCAGCGACCATGCGACGCAGCAGGGGGCACGGCCGGTACTTCGAATCCCCGAGGCCCGAATGCAGGACGTTCATGATGTCCAGGCAAACGTCGAGTCCGATCAAATCGGCCAGTGCAAGCGGCCCCATCGGATGGTTCATCCCGACCTTCATGATCGTGTCTATCGCTTCCTTTTCGGCGACACCCTCCACGAGGCAGTAGATGGCCTCGTTGATCATGGGCATCAGGACGCGATTCGAAACGAAGCCCGGATAGTCGTTGGCTTCGACAGGCACCTTGCCGATGGCTTCGGAAAAGGCGGTGGCCTGGGCGCAGGTTTCGTCGGAGGTTTCCTGACCGCGGATCAGCTCGACCAGCGACATCAAGGGTACCGGATTCATGAAGTGCAT
This sequence comes from Planctomycetota bacterium, assembly GCA_002683825.1. Lineage (GTDB taxonomy): Bacteria > Planctomycetota > UBA1135 > UBA1135. Next base: position 92,848 of record NYUD01000071.1, on the reverse strand, counting down.
CCCGATCACCTTGTCGGGACGCTCGGTATTGGCGGCGATCTCGGTGATCGAGATCGAGCTCGTGTTCGTGGCCAGGATGCTGGTCGCCGGAGTGATCTTGTCGAGCTTCTGGAAAACGTCGCGTTTGACGTCCGCCCGTTCGACGACGGCCTCGACCACCAGGGCGGCGTCGCCTGTGTCCTCGAGACGGCTCGAGGGTCGAACGCGAGCCTGGATCTCGTCGGCCTCGGCCTGGGTCAGCTTTTCCTTCTTGACCAAGCGCGCGAGGCTCTTTCCGATCGCGGCCATGCCCCTGTCCAGGGCGGCTTCCTCCACGTCGACGAGCTGGACGTTCGTCCCGTAACTCGCGAAGGTCTGGGCGATCCCGTTGCCCATGGTGCCCGCACCGATGACGGCCATGCGTTCGAGCTTGCCGGCCACCTAGACGGCCTCCACGGTCAGTGAAACCGCGTTTCCGCCCCCGAGGCAGAGCGAGGCCATGCCCGTCTTCGCATCCCGTTGACGCATGGCATGGAGCAAGGTGGTCAGGACCCGCGCACCCGATGCACCGATCGGATGACCGAGGGCGACCGCACCACCGTTGACGTTGACCCGTTCGGGATCCAGCTCGAGCTCGCGCGTCAGGGCGCACGCGGCGGCGGAGAAGGCTTCGTTGACTTCGTGCAGATCGAAGGCGGAAGGCTGCATGCCCTGTTTGGCCGAGGCCTTTTCGATCGAGACCCTGGGCGCCATCATGACCCATTCGGGCGCCACGCCGCCGGTCGCGTAGCCGGTGATGCGCGCGAGCGGGTTGCAGCCGAGCTCTTCGGCTCTTGAAGCGCTCATGACGACCAGAGCAGAAGCACCGTCATTGATGGAGGAAGCGTTGGCCGCGGTGACGGTGCCACCGTCGCGCTTGAAGGCTGGAGGAAGTTTGGAGAGGCCTTCGGCCGTCGTGCCTTCGCGGATGCTCTCGTCGGTTGCAAACTGGATCGGGTCGGCCTTTCTCTGGGGCACCTCGACCGAGAACATCTCATCGGTGAATCTTCCCGCCGCGGTCGCTTCGGCGGCCCTCCTGTGACTCTCGGCCGCGAAGACATCCTGGGCGGAGCGCGACACGTCGAAGTCCTCCGCGACCTTTTCCGCAGTCAGCCCCATGTGGAAGTCGTTGTAAATGTCCCAGAGGCCGTCGTGAACCATTCCATCGACGAGCTGGGCGTTGCCCAGACGTACCCCTTTACGCGCCGCGGGCACGAGGTAGGGCGTGTTCGTCATGCTCTCCATGCCGCCCGCCACGATGACGTCCGCATCGCCGGCGCGGATCGCCTGGGCCGCAAGCATCACGGCTTTCAGCCCGGAACCACAGACCTTGTTGACCGTGAAGGCCCCCACTTCGTCGGGGATTCCCCCGGCGCGGGCGGCCTGCCGAGCGGGGTTCTGTCCGATACCCGCCTGCAGCACGTTGCCGAGGATCACCTCCTCGACCGCATCGGCGGCGACGTTCGCCCGGCGCAGGGCTTCTTTCACCGCCAGGGCGCCCAATTCGGGCGCGCGAAACGAGGCGAGACCGCCCTGGAACCTGGCGATTGGAGTACGGCAGGCGCTGACGATGACTACCTCTTTCAAGAGCTTCTCTCCAGGGAACTTGGGGGGTCTTTTGGAAGGGGTTAGCGCGGACTTGGGGACCGTGTCCGGGTCCTTCCAGGCGTGGCAGTATAGCGCCGGCGGCGTCCCCGGTCCGCCGTCCCGGAAGCGCTCAAGCAAAGCTCCGGAGGGACCGATAGAAGGCCTCCCGGGAGCGCTGCTCCGCGGGGTTCAACCTTTCCTAGGAAGAACGCGAGAGAGACGGCCGGCGAACTCGTGGGTTCGCCGGCTACTTTTTTGGGGCCACGGGGCCCAGGCCACTTTGGCAGTGCAGCCGCCATTTTGGCGGCTGCGACCTCTCCATGAGGCCCAGGAACCCTCTCCCACGGCCCTTCAGGGTGTTTTCCGGGCCTGGCATCCCCCTTGCTCCTACAGGGTCTCCGCGCCCGCCGAGAGGGCGGTCGCACCGAACCAGAAAGATGGACACCATGCGTTTGAACCCTCTGTTTCAACCCTTTCTGCACCTGAATGGCCCGCGTCTCGAGAGCCCGTTTGGCGCCGATGACGGGGGAGGCTTCTGTGCCATCTCCTCCGTGGAACGGGACGAGAACGGCCTCCACGTCCGCGCCGTGCTCCCCGGTGTCGCACCGGAGAGGCTCGAAATCGAAGTCGAAGGCCGCTGGTTGACCCTGCGCGGCACTCGCGCACCCGACGCCTCCGAAGAGGACGCGACGCCCACCTTCACCCGCCGCCTGCAAATGCCCTTCGCCATCGACGGCGAGGCCAGCACCGCGCACCTCGAGCACGGTGTCTTGACGCTCTCGCTGCCGCGCCCGGCGGCGGACGCACCGCGCAGGATCGCGGTGACGCAAGGAGCCGCGCAGATTGCTGACAAAGCCTCCTAGGGAAAAGTCCGCCTGACGACGATAGGATTCTCGGCCGCCGGGGAAGGAACCGTCCTTTCCCGGCCCGAGACACCTGAACGATGAGCGAGAACAAGGTCGACTGCAAGAACTGCACGCATTTCCGCTCCGCGCCCTACGAGGCCCGTGCTGACGCGTGCTACTTCTCGGACAACATGCCCTCGAAGCAGTCCACGACCTACCTGGACGAGCAACAGATCGCGGGCAACCACAAGAAGATCAACCTGCGCAGCGACTGCAAGGACCACAATGCCCGCAGCATCCCTCGCTCGTTCTTGCAACGGTTGTTGCGCGCGTAGCCGGCCTCCGCATCCTCACCGCCCGTCGCGGCGCACCGGCACTTCCCTGCGCAGATCGCGCAGCTCCTCGAGGTCGATGTCGCTGTAGATCAACCCGCTCCGCCCCTTCCCCTCTGCGAGTACCTCTCCCCCCGGATCGCACAGGATCGAGTTCCCCGGAAACGAAAGCTCCATCTCCCGCCGACCGACGAGATCGGTTCCCGTTCGATTGGCGCCTATCACGAAGGCCTGGAGTTCCGCCGCACGTCCGCAGATGAGCGCGCGCCACTGGGAACTGCGCGCATCGGGCCATTGGGCGGGGACCAGGAGGATCTCGGCTTCCTCCAGAAACGGAGTGCGCAGGAGCTGGCTGAAGCGCAGGTCGTAGCAGATGACACCCGAAACGCGCGCCTCACCCAGAACGATCGTCTTCGGCGGATGGGAACCGGCTGTAAAGCCGAGCTGTTCCGCGGTCGGCGAAAAGAGATGGACCTTGTCGTAAGCCAGGCGCTCCTTCCCGCGATCGAAGATCTGCAGTCGGTTGCACCACGGAGGCCCGCTCGGGTTCGCTCCGAAGGCGCTGCCGCAGACGATCAGATCGAGCTCGAAAGAGAGTTCGCGCAGGCGCTCGACGGCGGCCTCGGTCTCGGAAAGCCAACGCTCTTCTTCCCCGGGAGCAACGAACGATGTGGGCCACATCTCGGGCAAGAGCACGAGGTCGAGCCCTGAATCGCAGGCCAGGCTCAGCCCCCGCTCGGCCTCGGCCAGGTTGCTCGTGACGTCGCCGCGGCGAATGTCGAATTGAAAAGCCCCGACTCGCATCCAGACAGACGCCTGCGCCTACGCCTTCAGCAGCCGACGCAGAACGTAGTGCAAAATGCCGCCATGGCGGTAGTACTGGGCCTCCTCGGGCGTGTCGATGCGCACGTTGGCATCGAACTCGATCGACCTGGCATCGTCGGCCTTCGCGCAGACCCGGATCGTGAAACCGGCCTGGAACCTCCCGCCGAAGGACGCGGCCAGACCGACGAGGTCGAACGTCTCGTGCCCCGTAAGCCCCAGGCTCTCGGCATTCTCGCCGGGGGGGAATTCGAGCGGAAGAACCCCCATGCCTACGAGGTTCGAACGGTGGATGCGCTCGTAGCTCTGGGCGATGACGGCACGCACGCCGAGCAGCGCCGGGCCCTTGGCGGCCCAGTCCCTCGACGACCCGGTACCGTACTCCGCGCCGGCGAGAACGATCGTCGGAACGTCGCCGGCCTTGTAGCGCATGGCCGCATCAAAGATCGACATGGCCTCCTTGCCCGGAAAGAGCAGCGTGGAGGAACCCTCGACGCCCGGCGTCAGCTGGTTCTTGAGGCGGATGTTGGCAAAGGTGCCGCGCATCATGACCTCGTGGTTGCCGCGGCGAGAGCCGTAGCTGTTGAAATCCTTCTTGGCGACCGCGTTCTCCTGCAGGTACTTGCCGGCGGGACTGTCGGCCTTGATGGCGCCGGCGGGCGAAATGTGGTCGGTGGTGATGCTGTCGCCCACCATGACCAGGCAACGGGCGCCGTGGATGTCTTTCACCTCGTTCGGCTCGGCGCCCATGCCCTTGAAGAAGGGCGGCGACTTCACATAGGTCGAAGCCTCGTCCCAGGCGTAGGTATCGCCTTCGGGCACATCGAGGGCGCGCCAGGCGTCGGGCCCGGCGAAGACGTCTCGGTAACGCGTCTCGAACTGCTCGCGCGTGACCGCCGTGCGGACCGCCTCGGCCACCTCGGCCTGGGTGGGCCAGATGTCCTCGAGGAAGACGGGGCCGTCGCTGCCCTCGCCGAGGGGTTCGGTCTTCGGATCGAAGTCGACGCGGCCGGCGAGCGCATAGGCCACGACCAGGGGTGGCGAGGCCAGGTAGTTCGCCCGCACGGCCTGGTGCACGCGTCCCTCGAAGTTGCGGTTGCCTGAAAGCACCGAAGCGACCAGCAGATCGGCCTCTTCAACGGCCTGCGAAACCTCGTCGAGCAGGGGTCCCGAGTTCCCGATGCACGTCGTGCATCCGTATCCGACGGTGTGGAAGCCCTGCTCTTCGAGCTCGCCCTGGAGACCGGCTTTCTCGAGATAGTCCGTCACGACCTGGGACCCCGGCGCGAGGCTGGTCTTGACGTAGGGCTTGACCTTGAGGCCCAGGGCGTTGGCTTTCTTGGCCACCAGCCCGGCGGCCAGCATGACACTCGGATTCGAGGTGTTCGTGCAACTGGTGATGGCCGCGATGACGACCGAACCGTGGGTGAGCGTGGCTGCTTGGCCGCGCAGCTGCATCTGTACGCCTGTCTTCTGAGCGGTGCCCCCGCCCCCGGACAGGAACCGGCTCTGGGCTTCGAGGGTTTTCTCGAAGGAGGACTTCATCTCGGAGAGAACCAGGCGATCCTGCGGGCGCTTGGGACCGGCCAGGCTGGGCTCGACCGTGCTGATATCCAGCTCGAGCACCTCGGAGTACTCCGCCTCGGACGAGTCCTGCGTGTGGAAGAGCTCCTGCTCCCTCATGTACGCCTCGACCAGACGCACCTGATTTTCGGGGCGAGCGCTGAAGCGCAGGAACCGGATGGTCTCTTCATCCACGGGGAAGATGCCGCAGGTCGCACCGTATTCGGGCGCCATGTTCGCGATCGTGGCGCGGTCCGCGAGCGAAAGGTTGGCGAGCCCCGCACCGAAGAACTCGACAAACTTCCCGACCACGCCGTGGGCCCGCAGCACCTGCACGATGGTCAGGACCAGGTCCGTCGCGGTCGATCCCTCGGCCAGCTTGCCGACGAGGCGGAAACCGACGACCTGCGGAATCAGCATGCTGATGGGTTGGCCCAGCATGGCGGCCTCCGCTTCGATTCCACCGACGCCCCAACCGAGCACGCCGAGCCCGTTGATCATCGTGGTGTGCGAATCGGTGCCTACGAGCGTGTCGGGAAAGGCCCAGATCTCGCCGTTCTTTTCCTCCTCCATGACCCCGCGGGCCAGGTATTCGAGATTGACCTGGTGAACGATGCCCGTGTTCGGCGGCACCACCCGGAAGTTCTCGTAGGCGCTCTGCCCCCAGCGCAAGAAGAGGTAGCGCTCGCGGTTGCGCTCGAACTCCAGCGCAGAATTCTTCTCCGCCGCATCCGGAGCGGCAAAACGGTCCACCTGGACCGAGTGGTCGATCACGAGCTCGACCGGCTGGAGCGGATTGATCCTCTTCGGGTCGCCCCCCATCAGAACCATGGCGTCGCGCATGGCCGCCAGGTCGACGACCGCCGGAACGCCGGTAAAGTCCTGCAGAAGGACGCGCGCCGGCATGAAGGCGATCTCCTCGGAAACGCCCGAGTTCGGCTTCCAGGAAGCCAGTTTCTCGATGTCCGCGGCCGGCACCGCGCCCCCGTCTTCACGACGCAAGAGGTTTTCCAAGAGGATCTTGAGAGCAAAGGGGAGGCGCCCCAAATCGAATCCGCGATCCTTCAGCGCGGACAGGCGCGCGATCCGGTAGTGCCTGCCCTCGACCTCAAAAGTTCCGTGACTCTGGAAGCTGTCGCTCATCGGTTCGTCCTGATCGGAGGAAAGGCGGATTGTAGGATCTCGACACCGTAAATCTCGAGCCCCGTCGCCGTTCCCCGGCGTTCCTCGTCCACCTTCACCGATCCATCCCACCCACCAGCGCCATGCCGAAGCTCTCCCGGCGTCGATTCCCCCTCCTTCTCGCCATCGGATCCACCGGCCTCCTGCTCCCGTCGACGCTCCGCGGCGCGCCGGCCCCGGAGTACATGACGCCGACCCCCTGGCCGGTCGAGCGCATGGTCGCGAACCTCCAACGCTGGGTCACCGAGAACCCCGACGACGACCAGGGGCACTTCGTTCTGGGGCGAGTGCACGCCCTGGCCTTCACCCTGGAGGCCAAGCAACTGGGCTGCTGGTTCGAGCCGGAGGAGGGTGCGGAGGAACTCCTGGCGGTTCCGGAGGACCCGATCCAGAGGGCCTTCTACGGTCGCGGCAAACCCGACCGCGACGGGCCGGGTCCGGACGAAATGCTCTCCCACCTGCGGCAGGGCATCCGCCATCTCCAGCGCGCGCTGGACCTCGCGCCCGAAAGGGCGGCGACCCATCTCAGCCTCGGCTACCTGATCGAGCGTGGAGCGCACCTGGCTCCCCGGCTGGAAACGTTCTCGATCTTCCGCCTGCCGCAGATTCGAATACGCCAGGACACGGACGAGGGAATCCTGCAACGCCTGCAAGCCCTGGGTTCCAGCGACACGCCCGAACGCGATCGGGCGCTCAGCGAGCTCCAGGAACGCCGCTTCTTCCTGCCCTCGTTGCGCTACCTCGAAAGCGAATGCCTGTCCTCCAATCGCCGGCGTTCGGACGGCGCGCGGGAGCTCTTGGAGCGTTTCTGGAAAGAGCAAGCGATCGAACACGACCGCCTGGCCTTCGAGATGGCCCTTCCCCGCGAAATCGAACTGGACACCAAACCCCTGGCGATGCAGGGCGATGGTCTGGACACGCTAGTGTCCTACGAAGCCGGCCGCGCGTGGCTCAGGCTGGTCGAAGAGCGGGGCCCGGTCAACGAAACGGAACGCGAGGGCCTGATGGAGGTGCGCGATGCGCTCAAGAAGTTTGAAGCACTCCCGCCGACGAACGCGATCACGCCGCTTATCTTGAGCCTGGAAGAGGGCGCGCGGTTGGAGGACTTGCTCCTTCCCGATTCCACGGTGCTCTTCGACCTCGACGGCGACGGCACCGACGAGGCCTGGCCCTGGCTCCGCCCCGGCGCGGGCTTTCTGGTCTGGGATCCGCAAGAGAGCGGTCGGGTGAGCTCGGGCCGGCAGATGTTTGGAACCGTCAGCGCGCAGCTCTACTTCGACGACGGTTATCGAGCTCTGAGCTCCCTGGACGACGACGGGGACGAGCGCCTCTCGAACGAGGAGCTTCGGGGCGTGGCCCTCTGGTTCGACGACGACTGCGACGGCCTGGCCGAGGCCGGCGAGGTCCGCCCGGTCCGCGAGCACGGCATCACCGCCCTCGCAACCCGCGCCACGGTGCGGATCGGCCGCTCACCGGGCAATCCCTGCGGCGTGGAGACGGCGGACGGGCGCTTTTTGGCGAGCTACGACTGGGTCACCGAGTCTCTCTAGTCCTTCAGGGGAGCCCCTTTGCGCGCGCGACGAGACGGAGCCGGACCGGGTATGCCTCGCTCACGCTCCAGGATGGGGCCGGCGCCGTTACCGCCCGAACGACGCACCGATCTTGTCTCCGCTCTTGCGGGGGTGGTGGGGGGGGCGACGGTAGGGACGATGGGTCCCCACTGCCCCCTTTCCCAGCTCCACCGAGCCCGCTACCATCCCAGCGTTCGTGCACCGGCCGGTCACGAACGAGTGGACCCCCGGGGACGTAGCTCAGCTGGTAGAGTGTCGCGTTCGCAACGCGAAGGTCGAGGGTTCGAGCCCCTTCGTCTCCACCACCCTCCTGCAATCAGGAGGCACGATCGAGGTGCACCGGGGTGGGTCCGGTGACCCGGATCACCGGACCCACCCTGGATGCGGTGCAGCCCCCTGTGGGGTTCTCCGTCACGAAGCGGATGGGTGGAGAACCGCCGACTCTCCTGGCCCCATTCTCGAGTCCGATCCCCAGGCGAAGAAAGAGATCACAGCCTTCCGGATGCTACGGAAGGCGGACAAGGTCGCGGCCACAGGCGATTTCGCGAAGGTCGCCCATGAATACAAGTCGATCGCCAAGAAGTACGCAAACACGAGCTCGGGACGTGACGCGCAAGAATTCCTGAATCGCCACCGGCGGCTCTGAGTTCTCGACTCTGCGCTTCGGGCCCGGCGAGCGCGTCGGTGCGAAGAGCACAGGATCGAGGCCGAGGGCTACGAGGGCGAGACCGCCTGCATCAAGATACCGCACAACCAGGCGCCGTAGGTGCCCAGGGCATAACCCAGCACCGCCAACAGCACTCCGACCGGCGCCAGGGAGGGATGGAACGCCGCAGCAACGACCGGCGCACTGGCGGCCCCGCCGATGTTGGCCTTGCTGCCGACGGCGAGGAAGAAGAAGGGGGCCTTGATGAGATAGGCGACGATGAACATGAGGCCCACGTGGAAGACCATCCAGATGCCCCCGACGACGAAGAGACCGGGGTGTTCGAAGACGGCGGCGATGTCCATTTGCATGCCGATGGTCGCGACCAGGATGAAGATGAAGACCGTGCCTATCTTCGAGGCGCCGGGGCCTTCGAGTTCGCGGGCGCGCGTGAAGGAAAGGCCGACGCCGAGGGTCGTCGCCAGAACGATCAGCCAGAAGAACTTGGAATCGAGACTGAACTTGCTCAATCCCGGCGCGCTCTCGGAGATCCATGGCGCGAGGCCGTCCGCCGCCGCGTGGCAAATGGCGACGACGCCGAAGGCGAAAGCGAGGATCACCATGAGGTCGGAGACCTTCGGGATACGCGCGGTTCGCTGCGAAAATTCCTCCATCTTTTTCTGAAGCGTTTTCACCGCACCGGAGTCGGCTCTGAAGAACCGATCGACCTGCTCGGCCTTGCCGACCAGCAGGAGGAGGAAGAGCATCCACACCTCGGCAACGATGACATCGACGGCGACCATGACGCTGTAGAGCTCGTCGGTGGGCTGGAAGATCTCCTTCATCGCGGCCTGATTCGCTCCGCCTCCGATCCAGCTGCCGGCCACGGTCGACAGGCCGCGCCAGACGGCTTCGGGTCCGGCACCTCCGACCAGTTCCGGCTTCACGAGCGACGTGAGCAAGACGGCGATAGGACCGCCGAGGACGACGCCGACCGTACCGGTCAGGAACATGATCATCGCCTTCCGACCCAGCTTCACGACCTCCTTCAAGTCGACGCTGATCGTCAACAAGACGAGGCTGGCCGGCAACAGATAGCGGCTGGCCACGAAGTACAACTTGGAGACCTTTGGATCGACGATCCCGGACAGCGTGAGAAGCGACGGCAAGAAGTAGCACAGGAGCAGCATCGGCACGACCTTGTAGAAGCGCCGCCAGAGAGGGTGGGTGCTGTTGCAGCTCCAGAACACGAAGCCGAGGATCGAGATGAGCATCCCGAAGACGACCGCATCGTTCGTCACGAGAGCCGTAGAAACGCCGCCGCTCGCCCCGCCATCGATGTGTGCTAGTAGGGTTATGGTGAGGCACGGTAATCGTCGCCGCCGCAGCCATCAACCAGGGCGTTGGTGAACCGATGAGGGCGAGCCGGCAGCTCCTCCGCTCCCACGATCTCAAGACCCAGCCATTTCCGACGCCGGCCGGGGTGTGGAGGCCCGTTATTCCCGGGGTAGGCGCTGGATCCGGATGTTGCGGTACCAGACCTCGTCGCCGTGGTCCTGCAGGGCGATGTAACCCTTCCTGTTGCGGCCGTACCGGGGCCAGCGCACGAATTTGCTGCCTGCCACCAGGGCTTCCCATTCCGGCGTCCAGAGACGGTACGAAAGTAGCTCGACGCCGTTCAGGGAGTGCCGGACGTAGTCCCCGCGCACTTCGATCTCCACCTCGTTGAACTCGCCGAGCGGGCGTGTCGCGTCGCGGACGGGGGCGTGCAAGGCGTAGTTGGCGCCCGCGGACGTCTTCGTACTTCTGCCGTCGCCGTGGCCGGCGTTGTCGAGGACCTGAAATTCAGGGCCCGTGAAATAGGTCGCACCGTGGTCCTCGCTTACGCGAAAGAAGATGCCGCTGTTGCCCTTTGGCCCGATCTTCCACTCGAGGCGCAGGATGAAATTATCGAACTCTCCTTCGGTGAGGATGTCGCCTCCACCGCCCGTGCAGACAAGACAACCGTCGAGAACCTCCCATCCGTCGGGCATCGCTTCTTTCTTGAACCCGCGCCATCCCTTCGTCGTCTCCCCGTCGAACAGGGGAGTCCATCGGGGGTCGCCCTCCCCGGCCGTCGAGGCGCAGGACGCTGCAACGATCGTCAGAAGGAACGCCAGAGCCTGTAGGTTCTTCATGGGCCGCGATTCTACGCCCGCGGGAATGTTCGTCAAAAACTCCGGACGGCCGTCGCCGTGCTCTCGACGTCTCGAACGTCCACACGCGTCATGTCGAAGACGCCGTGGTCACCGTTGTCGGCCGCATAGGTCGCACCAAAGGCATCTCCGCTCACTGTCCCCCGATATCGATAGACGCCGCCGACCATTTTCCCCAGGTCTTCCTCACCTTCGAACTGCAGCTGGTCGTCACTCTCCTCGGTGAGAGTGAAGATCACCTTGTGTCGAAACGAGAAGATGCCGTAGGTCGAGTGGAACCAGGCGAGATAGCGGTTCTCCTCCTCGAGACTCACCATGCAGCGCAGCTTGCCGGAATGTCCGTTCCAATCGCTCTTCCATTCCCCCTTCCAGCGGCCCTCGAAACCAGCGCTCTGTGGGGCGGCTTCGAACCTGGACCAGGCGCGGTTGTACTTGAAAGTGCCGCACCCCGAGAGGAAGAGCAGAAGACCCAGAACCCGGACGAGCCGTCGATTCAACATGTACCATAAGCCTCGCCTTCGCAGCGCCCATCATCAAGGTGGTCCTGCGAATGAAGGCGCTGCCGGCGGCGGCGAGACGGGCACGGGGTCGGTCCTGTGGCGTTCGAGGCGCAGGCCTCGAGGCTGTCCCGGCCACGGCTGTGCGAAGCGACCGTGACCTGCCCGGGGGAAGGGGACATCCGGCTGGGAGCCGCCGAAGCGGCTGTCAGCGCGCCGGATAGGTCGCGCTCACCCAGGCCTGCCAGGCCTCCTGAAGGCGCACGGCATTCGTCCCCAGAACTTCGTCGAGAGCCTGGCGCGTCGTCACCTTCTGACGCAAGCGAATAAGGAGCTGGTTGAGCTGCTTCGCATCCTTGGTGATCAGGTAATCGATGATACTGAACGCGACCATGTGCTGTTCGGCCGACAACGTCTCCGTGTTCTGCTGAAAGAGACCCGCCAGGGAAGGCGCCTGTTTCTTGGCCACGAGCTTTCGCAGAGCAGGCTTCCAGGGCCCTCCCTTGACGCCACCCGCCGTGTCCGATTCCTGGAAGCAGTAGTTGTCGCAAATGCCGAAATAGCGATCCTCGAACCAGTGCGCCACACCCGCATCGGCCCAGCCGCCCTTGGTCTTGCCGATCCAGTGAATCGGCGCCTGATGGGACAGCAAGAGATGGGCCGTGCAGTGAATGACGTTACGCCGCAGGGATTCCTCATTCACGAACAGGCGCTTTTCGGCGGCCACCGAGTAGGTCGGATTGGCCCCCATCAGCCGCACCCCACCGTTGGAAGCCATGCGACAGTAGCGCGTGGAGGCTTCGCGGTGCTGTTGAAAATTCGACCACACAAAGATACGGCTCTTCCTCTTGAATGCTCGATCGCTCACGGAGAGGAGGTCGGTGTAATCCTTGTAGAGTTCTTCAACATGGTCGACGTAGCGATGGAGCATCTCGTGCCGGCCCAAGAGCTTCTTGCCCACCTTCATTTTCTCGACATCCCAGATGACGATGAAATGCGGGCTCTCGGCGATCGACAGCGGCCGCGCAAGGTCCTCCTCAAAGTGAGCGATGCCCTTTTCGACCTGCGGGATCCTCTTGCGTCGCCCTTCAAAACGCTCTTCGACGGCGACGTTCTTGCAGTGCTTGCAATCCACCCACCCGGTACCGCCGCAGGTGTGGCACAGGCCGATCACGGTGCAATAGAGCGCGTTGCCTTCGAGCTCGCAGTCTTCTTTCTTGTGTTCGGAGCAGGGCTTGGCCCCCACGTTCTTGCACCTGGTGCAGCGCACAAAGGGGTCTTCGTCCTGGGCGGCCAGACCCAGAGCCAAGAGCGAACAGAGCAGGTACGCGAAGGGTCTAGGCAGGGTCATCGTAGCGAAGGTGGCCGGTGTCAGAACTGCGCCAACTGTACAGACGGGACCGCGTCAGTTGACGATCCCGGGCTCTCATCCCGGAAGAACGAGCCGTTCGAGGCCGCAAAGTGGGCCTGAGAGCCTAACGACCCTACGGGTTTCGGTGTGGAACAGCGAAGAGACCGGCCGGGAACGCGGCGGTTCGGATGGCCGAATAGGGTCCCATGGACGGAATTTCCCGCCCCCCCGTGGGACGGATACGGTGAGCGGGACAAATCCACCTCAGCTACCGGTCATGGCGCTTCGTCCGGATCCTCCCCGCCGCGAGATCCCGTTCGAACCCCGCCACGATCGCCAGCAGCTCGTCCCCGAAGGCTTCCTCTTGCCAGGAGAGCAGACCCTCCGTAGCCACGAGCGCTTCACGTCCCTTCGGACGCCCCCGGGCCAGCCGCAAGAGCACCTTGCGGTTCAAGACGAGGGACGAGTCGATACCCTGCGACCCCGCGTGGCGTTTACGCCAGACCTTCAGTCGTTCGTGCAGCTCGGATTCGATCTCGTCGAGCGTGATGTCGGAGCGTGGCGCCGGCGAAGGCACGCGACGCAGTGGGCCCAGGTTCTGGGCCCGGTGTACGGCCTCGACGATCTCATGTCCGAACTGGCGCACCTGGCGCGGCGAGATCCCCTTGCCTTGTTCGAGCGCACGCAGGTTCTTGGGACACAGCTCTGCAAGCCAAACGAGCAACGGATGGCTCAGAACCTTGAAGGGCGGTACGTCCCGATCCTGGGCGAACTTGTCGCGCATGCAAAAGAGTTCGCGCAGAACCTGCATCTCGAGCAGACGCAGGGAGCGCGCCCCCTTCAAGCGGATGAAATCGTCGGCCTGGAATTCCCGATCCGGAGGTTCCAGCCCCTCCAGGCGCCGGCACTCCCCTTCCACGATCATCAGCCGCCCGCGGCTCTTCAACTCGACGCGCTGCTCCTCCGCCAGGGGCATCAGGTAATGCGTGTCGAGGCGCGCGTAAGCGATCTGCTTCTCCGTGAGGGGCCGTGCGGACCAGTCCGATCTCTGGAGCGACTTGTCCAGCTGGACCCCGAAGCGCCTGAGCAAGACCGACGCCAAACCCGGCGCCTCGGATCCAAGCGCTGCCGCCGCCACGCGCGTATCGAACAGTCCGGCGAAGGAAAAGCCGTAGTCGCGCTTGAGGATCAGAACGTCGTATTCGCCGTCGTGGAAGACCTTCGTCGTGGCCGGATCGGCCAGGACTTCGCCCAGTGGGGTGAGATCGATCCCGCTCAAGGGATCCACCAGGTAGTCGACCCCCGCGGCGGTGATCTGGATCAGGCAGACCTTCTCCTGATAGCTGTAGAAGGAGTCCGCCTCGGTATCGACGGCGAACTCGTCGACCTGTTCCACCTCACGGACGAGCCGCCCCAACCCCTCCGCATCCTGAATCACTACCGGGGGCGGCAGACCTTTCGGCGGTGTGGGTCGGTCAGCAATCAAGGGAGTGGCGAGGACGACGGGACTTGAACCCGCAACCCCCGGCGTGACAGGCCGGTACTCTAACCAATTGAGCTACGTCCCCGCTCAAGGGGCGGAGAGTATCGTCGCGAACCTACCTCTAGGTCAATCCCGTGGACGAAACATCTGACCTGCATCAGCCCGTGCGCACGGCGCGGACCGCATCCATGCGATTTGACTGCCAGATGGGGTAGAGCCCGGCGAGGACCGAAACGACGACCGCACCGACCACGGCGAAGAAAAGCCACGGCCCGGCGCTGCGCAGGGGCAGGGCGAGGCCCGAGAGCGCCCGCAGGGAGGAGACCAGGACCGGCGTGAGGCCGACCCCCACGAAAAGGCCGAGGGTGCCACCGAAAAGCCCCAGGACCGCAGACTCGAGCAGGACAGAGCCGGCGACCTGTCCCGGAGTCATCCCGAGGGCCCGCAGGACCCCGAGTTCCTTTTGCCTCTGGAGCGCCGAGAGCAGCTGACCGTTCAGGACGCCCAGTCCCGCGAGAACCGCCGTCAGGCAGAGGATGATGTCGAACAGCACGAAATCCTGGTACAGGTCCTTCAGACTGTGTTCGATGATCCCGGGCCCTGAAAGAAAGCGCAGGCCACGGGCGGCGGGAAAGCCCTCCCGCAGGGCGGTCTCGACCAGCTGGACGTCCGCCGAGCCTGCGAGCCGGACCGAGATCACATCGGTCGTGTCGGTGGCGACGCAGAAATAGCGGCGCATGTGGCGCTCATCGATGATCCCGTAGGCCCGCTCGTCCGGATGGGGGAAATACCCGTAGTCGTCGGCGATGGCGATGACGGAAAACTCCTGAACGCCGTGGCCGGAGGTATCGACCAACAACTTGTCTCCGGGATTTAGCCCGCGTTGACGGGCCAAACGCTCGGAGATCAGGATGCTCTGTTCCTCCCGCAGGGCCCGCGCCAGGGTCGGATCGTCCTTCAGCGGCCCGTAACCCTCGAGCTGGTCGATGCGCTGCCCCAGCAAGAGAAAGCTGACGAACGCGCGCGCGTCTCCCGATTCGATGCCGAGAACCTCGGGGTAGTCGGCGAAGGCCCCTTCGATCTCGTCGAGGGAGAGGTCGGGCAAGCCCTCGACCAGAACCTTCTGCGCAAGCGCGCCCTCCCCCCACACCTCGATCTCCGCCGCCAGGCTCGAGGTCATCCCCTTCAGCCCGCAAAAGGCCGCCGCGACCAGGGCGATGGCGGCGATCGAAGCTCCGATGCGACCGGGGTTTTGCTCGAGGTTGCGTGCGGCGATCAGCCCGGCGAGGGGATAGCGCTTCTGCATGGGCCTGGCCGCACGGCCCGTCAGAAAGGCCACGAGCCGGGGGGCGAAGAGCGGTAGGCCGATCAGCCCGCCCAAGACCACCAGGCCGATGAGAACCGTCGTCACCACGGTGGAATCCGCGGCTCCCACCACGGGGACCACCTGAAAGAACGCCACCGGCACCACGACGACCAGAAGCAACACGCTGAAGATATGAAAGGATGTGCGCATCCCGCCACGGCGCCCGGGCTCGTCGCCGCGCAGGGCGGCGGCCACATCGGTCCCGCGCACGCGCAGGATGGGATACACCGACCCGATCAGCGCGATGCCCACGCCCAGGGCCAGGAGCGAGAGGACCGTGTTCCACGGCACCCCGAGCAGCGGGACCGGATGGAGTTGAACGCCGAGCGTGGTGATTCCAAAGTAGAGCAGCAGCTTGGCGAAAGCGATGCCGCCGACGAGCCCAAGCACTCCCGCCACACACGAGATCACGAGCGCCTCGGTGAAGAAGATACGCGCGATTTGACGGCGCGACGCGGCCAGCGCGTGCAACGCCCCGACCTCTCCAACGCGTTCGACCAGCGACATCGAGAGGGTGTGAAAAATCACGAACAGCCCCAAGAGCAGCGCAAAAAGCCCTGCCATGCGCACGCCGTTGCGAAAGGCGCGTTCGTCCGCCATCTGCCCCACCGCTTTCGAGGCGTTGCGCTCGAAGGTGAAGTTCTTCGACAGATCGGACTCCAGCGTTTCGATGTCGACCGCGTGGTCGCGGCGCAACCAGAACTGGGAGGAGATGTACACGTCCTTCAACAGGTGCCGACCCTCGTCGTAATCGATCACGACGCAGCGCCCGCTCGCTTTGCGGCCGATCCCCTCGGGGGCCAGGATCCCCACGACCCTGAAAACCTCCGTCATGGGGGTGGTCTTCGCACGCCCAAGATTCTGCATCTGGCCTTCGATGCAGGCCTGTTTGGCCGCTTTCGCAGGAGGAGCCAGCAGGACCTCGGAACCGGGCACCAACCCGAGGTCGCTGGCGAGCTTGCGCCCGACCAGGATCCCGCTTGCGTCCCTGCCGGCTCGAAGATCCTCGCCTTCCTCGACGTGATAGACGCCGAGCGCCGGACCGCTGCCCGCCTCCAGGCCGACCATGCGCACACGCGCCGTTCGATCCGCGGCAACGCCTGTGGGTCGCAGGCGCACATCGTTCTGGAAGAATGCTGCCACGCCGGCCACGCCTTCGAGCTCGAGCAGCTCGCGACGCGGGTCCGTGGTGTCGGCGCCGGGCCGCACCTCGAGGTCGGCACCCCAGCCCGCCTCCAGCCTCTGCGTGCGGCTCAGGACGGTCACGTGGTCCAGCGTGAACACCGCGACGACGGTGGCGATGCCGACGGCGACGCCGAGGATCGAGAAAATCGTACGGCCGGGATGACCGCAGAGACTCCGTCGCGCGATGGTTGCGGTGAGGTCCATCCCAGCTCGCCTAGATAGAAAGCGCGGCCAGGGCCTCGTGGACGTCCTCGACCGTGATGCCGGGCCCCTTCAGCCTTCTCCCGCTCGAGATCTGCCCATCGACGAGAAACAACACCTCATCCGCAAACGCGGCGTCGCGCGGATTGTGAGTCACGAGCAGAACCGTTCGGCCGTCGTTGTCGCAGACGCCACGCAGGGTTTCCATCACTTCGAGTCCGGCCTTTTGACTGAGGTTCCCGGTCGGCTCGTCGCAAAGGAGCAGCGGCTGACCGCCGGCTAGAGCGCGGGCGATCGAGGTGCGTTGCATCTCGCCTCCGGAAAGCTGATACGGAAAGGCGTCTTTTCGCTGTGCGATACCGAAGCGCTCGAGCAGCGGGGGCACGACCTTTTCCTGATCGCTCGGGGGCCGGCCCGCGATCGCCAGGGGCAGCCCAACGTTTTCGATTACGTTGAGATTGGACAGCAGGTTGAAAAACTGAAAAACATACCCCACCGTGCGCCTGCGCAGCAGGGTGCGCGCCCGAAGCGAAAGGTCGTGCATCGCCTCCCCGGAGAGCTCGATCGTGCCGGCGCTCGCTTCGTCCAGGCCCGAAATCAGATGTAGAAGCGTCGTCTTGCCCGAGCCCGATGGGCCCATGATGCAGACGAAGCGTCCGGCTTCGACGTCGAAAGAGACACCGCGCAGCACGGTCTCTTGACCACCCTCGGCGCCGTAGACCTTGACCAGATCCTGAATGTGACAGATCGGTGACATGGCGTTTTCCGGGTGGGGATTCAGGTATCGGTCCGTGCCTTGGCGCGCCGCCATGCGCCGAGAAGTTCTTCGAGCGTCCGTTTCGAGAGCGGCCCCTCGATTTCGTCTTCCATGCTTCTGAAGCGCTCTTCGAAGCGCCGCACCGCCCGCCTGGCCGCGCGCTCGGGATCGATCTTCAGGTAGTGGCCCAGGAAAGCGCAGGCCAAGAAGACATCCCCCAGCTCGCTTTCGACGCGATCGGGGTCGGGGTTCTCGTCGGCGAGAACGTCCGCCAGCTCCTCGACTTCCTCGCGCAACTTGGCGAAAGCGCCCTGGCTGTCGGACCAGCAAAAACCGGCCGAGACGGACTTCGCAGCCAGACGATCCGCCCGTTGCAGCGCCGGCAGCGCCACGGGAACGCCGGCCAGGGCGCTCGCATCGGACTTCTTTTCGCGCCGCTCGGCCTGCTTGATCTTCTCCCAGTTTGCGATGGCGACTTCACTGCCGTCGATTTCGAGGTCACCGAACACGTGGGGATGGCGGCGCACGAGCTTGTCGCCCACGCGGGTCGCCACCAGGCCGAGGTCGAAACGGCCCTCCTGCGTGGCGATCTTCGCGATCAGGCAGATCACCATCAAGAGATCACCGAGCTCCTCGATGACGTCGCCATCGTCCGCCGAGCTTTCGGGCCCTTCCGCGATTCGATCGATCGCTTCCACGGCTTCGAAGGCCTCCTCCACGAGGGACGAAGCCATGCTGGCTACCGTCTGCTCGAGATCCCACGGACATCCGTCGGGAGCCCGCAAACGATCGACGATTTCCAGGAGCCGCGCCAGCGCGTCGAGATTTCCATGTCCGATAGGGGAACGACCTTCGAGGGGTCGCGGACCCGTCTTCTCCGTTCCGGTGCTCTCCTCTGTCATGTCGATGATGGGGCTCAGTGCCGGCGGGGGCTCGTGGCCGGCTCATCGGCGTAGGGTAACGGATCGGACCGCTGCGCTTCGCGAAAACCACGCAAGCGCAGGAGGCACGCATCGCACGCCCCACAGGAGATCGGCCCGGATTCGATCGGGTCGGTCTCGATCGGGTCGTAGCACGAAAGCGTGAGGCCGAGGTCGATGCCGAGCTCTTCCGCCCGCAGGACGATCTCGCGTTTGGAAAGCTCGAGCAGGGGTGCCTGCACGCGAAAGCGTGCGCCGCTTTCCGCTCCCTGAGCGGTGGCGGTGCTCGCGAGCGCTTCGAAGGCGGCCAGGAACTCCGGCCGGCAATCGGGATAGCCCGAGTAGTCGATCGCGTTCACGCCCAGGAAAAGGTCGCGCGCCCCCAGGGTTTCCGCCCAACCGAGGGCGACCGACAGGAAGACCGTATTGCGCGCAGGCACGTAGGTCGGGGGGACACCGGAGGAGATCTCCGCTGGTGTCCTGCCTTTCGGCACCTCGATGTCGTCGGTCAGGGCCGAACCACCGAGAGCCGAGAGGTCGAGGCGGACGATGCGGTGATCGCTCGCCCGAAGCGACCGGGCGACGGCTCTCGCGCAATCGAGCTCGGCGCGTGCGCGCTGACCGTAGTCGAAGGACAGGGCGTAGGTCTCGAATCCCCGCGCCCCCGCCTCCGCCAAGGTCACGGCGGAGTCCATGCCTCCCGAAACCAGACAAACGGCCTTCGGGTCCGTCTCCCGTCCTGGCTCCCGAGACGCATCGACCATGCGCGGAGGTTAGCTCATTTCTTCTGGGAGGAGGAACGGGTTTCAAGCTACATTGAGCTGTCCTACCTCCCCTGGCCCGAACTCCATACGCGAAACCGTGAACACTCCCAGCCGCGACCAAGTTCTCGATGTCCTACGCACCATCCAGGATCCCGATCTCTTCAAGGACATCGTCACCCTCGGGTTCATCACGGAGTGCACGGTCGAAGATGGCGACGTCAAGGTCGTGATCAACCTGACGACCCCGGCCTGTCCCGTGAAGGATCAGATGAAGGCCGAGGCCGAAACGAAGATTCGCGCTCTCTCCGGGGTGAACAACGTCCAGGTCGATATGACCGCGGAGGTACGGGGTCAGGCAGGGGCGCCCCGCAAGATCGCGCCGAACATTCGCCACATCGTCGCCGTCTCCAGCGGCAAGGGCGGCGTGGGCAAGAGCACGGTCACCGTGAACATGGCGGCGGCGCTCGCGCAGACGGGATCGCGCGTAGGCGTTCTCGACTGTGACGTGTACGGCCCCGACATCCCGATGATGATGGGCCTGACGGGCAACCCGGAAACCGTCGGGCAAAAGCTCCTCCCCATGGAGCGGCACGGCGTCAAGACCATGTCGATCGGCTATCTGGTCGATGACGACAAACCGATCATGTGGCGGGGCCCGATGGTCCACAAGCTGCTCGAACAGTTCCTGGCCGATGTCGAGTGGGGCGAGATGGACTATCTGCTCGTCGACATGCCCCCGGGCACCGGCGATGCGCAGTTGTCTCTGGCTCAGATCGTGCCGCTTTCGGGAGGTGTCCTGGTCACGACTCCCCAGGCGGTCTCCGCCTACGACGTGTCCAAGGCCATTTCCATGTTCAAGGAAGTCAACGTACCGATCCTGGGCATCGTCGAGAACATGGCCGGTTTCGCCGTCGCCGGAACGGTGTCGGGAACATCCGGCGATTCGACCATGGGGCTGGAGACGGGCGGAGCAACGCAGGAGGTCGCAATCGACGCGCAGGGCCGCTTCGAGACGGTGGTGCACATCTTCGGCGCCGGCGCTGCGGACCGTTTGGCCGAAAAGTACGAGTTCCCGGTCATCGGACGCGTTCCGCTGGACACCGCGGTGCGCGCCGGTGGCGACGGAGGGGACCCGGTCACCGTGACCCATCCGGACTCGACCATCGCTCAGGAGTTCAGATCGATCGCAGGGCGGTTCGCGCAACGGCTCGCCATTCAAGAACACAGGGCGCTACCCGTTCTTCAGTAGCCTGTTTTCTTGAATCACTTCGCCCCGCCCCTCCACGGGATCGAGAAGCAGGCGAGTAGAAGAGTAGCCGCAACCGCGCATTTCGGTTCTTCGCTTACGCTCACGTCAAAGTCGGTAACTCTGCCGCCACGTGAATGCGGGGCCCTGCTCCAACCTCCCCGAGTCCGCAAGAAAAACAACTCGAGCACCGGTTACCGTATCCAGACTTTGACCTAAGGCCCTCGCAGTACACTCCGATTCTCTCTACCCCCGGGCCTCTTCCCAGGAGTCACAATGAGCCGCCGAATTCTCCTCTTGGCAAGCCTTCTGTTCGCACCGACACTGACCGCACAGGACGTTCCAGGGATCACCCGCATCCCGGCACTGGGCAAACCGCAGTACGTACTCTATGACCTCGAAACACACACCGCCCAGCGCTCCGATCAACCCTTCCCGGGCCAACCGCAGGCGCTGGGTAGCGGAGCTTGCTACGCCAACAGCGTCGATAACGATGGTTACTCCGACGCGCTCTTGTTTCCGGCGGGCGACGAGCTCTTCGACTGGGGAATCAAGACCTGCGGCGGGTCGGGATTCGTAGATCGGATCGAGATCGGAATGGCCAGCATGGCTCCCCAGGGTTTCAACGGCGCGTTGACCTTGCGGATCTATCAGAACGCCCACGGCTTCAACATCCCGGGACAGGAGCTGCTTGCGATGAATCTGACGGGGCTGCCGTCGGATGGTCCGAGCCCGTCGGGGGGGGTCCTGAATCCGTTTTATGTGATGATCGATCTCGGCAACCAGGCCTTCTCCCTGCCCGACGGCCCGATCGGTTGGTCCTACGAGAACCCCGACGGTTTGACGGCACCGCTCCTGCGGGATGTGACCATCGATTTGGGAACGCAGAACTTCTTCGATGTCTACCGCCCCGGCCCGGCATCGGCGGGGAATTATCTGGGAACGTTCAACCTGCCACCGGGAGGTTCATCGGACGATCCGTTCGAAAACACGTTCCACATCGAGATTTCAGAGAACGATGTGCCCGGCACTTCGACCGTCATTTCCGGCGTGGGAAATCCGTCGAACATGCTCTCCCTGGGGCCGCCGCTGCTTGGAAGCGGATGGGGGGCCCGTTTCAATCTGGTCGCCTTCCCCGACGTCACCTCGACGTTTGTGTTCGTTTCATACAGCCGCCTGTTCGGCTTTCAAACGCCGTTCGGTGAATTGATCGCCGACCCCGCGTTCCTGGCCACACCGATCTCGGTCCAGACGGGGAACACGCACACGCTACCGATCCCGATCCAGGCCACGCTCCTGGGCAATGTCTACTACGGTCAGGGCTGCTTCCTGTCGGCCTCCCAGGGCCTGCGCCTCACCAATGGATTCGAACTCACGGTAGGCAACCTCTAGGCAAGAACGGATTCACGCAGAAAGGCCGGGGTCCGGGGCGCTCACCTCGGGGCCCCTGCGCCTCCCACACGACGAGCCCTTCGGGATCGATGCTCACCTCCGGTGAGCATCCCAAGATCGGGGGCCTGGCTAGCCGGGCGTCACGCCCCGACCCGGAGGCCTGGGCAACGGGGTCGCATCCGGCTGGGGATTCAACAGAACGTGGAAGTTTCGATCGATGAAGAACTCGTTCTCGGGGTCGGTGAGGTTCTGATCGAGACTGGGCGAGTAGGTGCGGACCTGAATGCGGTCCAGGTTCAGGTTTCCGCCTCCCTCGATGAACTCGATGATACGCAGGTACCCCTGACCACCCTCGGGAAAGCTCTGGTAGTCCGCCATGAGCACGGGGGTCCTACGCACTTCGAGGTACCCGGCACCGTCATTGGGCGCATGAAAGTGGCCGCTGAGGACGAGGTCGATGGCCGCACTGTTCGGTTCCAGAAGCTCATGGCGGATCTCCTCAGGCGTATTCTCACCATCGAGACCCCATACCTCCGCTCCGAATTCGTTGTTGGTGTCGATCGTCGCGTGGGTGGAGAAGATAATGTTGCGCAGCGGCGTATCCCGATCGATCACCTGCTGCACCCACCCCAGGGATGTCGTCGGGTCATCGACAACACCGGGCAACTGCCACTGGGCTGAGATGTGGGTGAAGCGATAGAGACCGTAGTCCCCTTGCACCTGAAAGCGCTGATAGTGGGACAGCTCGTTCGGAGAAGAACCGCCGTACCAGTAGTACGAGGAATACCGGGCCGGACCGAAGTAGATGATGTAGTTGAACGGAAATAGCCCGCTGTTGAGGATGTCGTGGTTCCCTGCAACCGCACCGTAGGGAACCACGCCGTCAAGACCGCTCATCACCTCGTCCGCGTCCAGCCATTCCGTCGGCGGGTTTGTCAAATGCACGCGCTGGACGATGTCGCCGGTATGCGACACGAAAACGATGTTCAGCGCAGCCTTGTTGGCGACGATCCAATCGATCTGGTTCTGGAAATGGAACAGGTAGTCGGAAGTCCCGTCCATGTCCAGGTCGTTGTCGAGATTGGTGTAGTTCTGCGTGTCCGGCAGAACGACGATCCGCCACGTATCGGCCCGGGCCAAGTAAGTGAGGCCGGCCAGGGCAAGACTGGCGAGCACGGTCTTTGCGAGTCGATTCATTCCCGGGGGGTTCAACAGTGGAATTCTATCCGGATGAGAGAGCGGACGAGGGAACTCAGGAAAATCCCGATTCCAGGGAAGGAAGCCAGAAAAAAGGGCCCACCGCCACTCCCGAAGCTAGCCACCGCCATAGCCCAGCTCTCTGAGGCCTTCGAGCAGTGCTTCGCCCTCTTCCTCGGAGAGGACCGCATCACTGCCCGAGGCGGAAGTTCGCTCCAGAAGGGCAGAAAGCTCGGAGTTGAGACGGTTCGCAACGCCTGGATGTTCCGCGAGAACGTCGGAGGTTTCCCCCCCCGCGGCGAGATTGAAGAGCTCGCTCCCGCTCTCCCTGCGAATGAATTTCCAGTCGCCGGAAAGAAGCGCGTGGGCAGCCTCGCGCTCCCCGCCCAGGTGGAAGCGGGAACTCTCCTGGACCATGACCCTGTTTCGCAGGAAAGACCCCGAGAAAAGGTCCTCGCCCTCGAACTGGGGCAGAATCCCGAGCCTGCCGTGCCCGAAGCGAGCAAGAACGGTGGGCATGATATCCACGAGCGAGACCAGACTCTTCACGCGGGCGGGCTGGGAAACGACCCCCTCCGGAAAGCGCATGATGAGCGGGACGAACGTATTGATGTTCGAAATCAGACCGTGGCCGAAGGAGTTGAATTCGCCCAGGGACTGACCGTGATCGGCGACGAAAATCACGATGGTCGACTTCCAGAGGTCCTTCTCGTCGAAGTCATCAAAGATGCGCCCCAGACTCTCGTCGATGTAGTGAAGATCGGCATCGTAGCGATTCCACAAGTCCTCGATGGAAGCGGGATCGGCCTTGTACTGCGGCTTCTTGCGATTCGAGCGCTGGCGGTTCTTGCCGCCGCCCTCGACCGGATTGCCCAGAAAGAAACGGTCGATGACGCGCTCATCCTCAGCGAATTCGCGCACCAAGGGCTCGGGCTCGATCCCCGCCGCCGCAATCCGTTCCTTGAGCTCCGGAGTCGTCTTGAAGAAGGCACGGTGTTCTGGGGGGGGCGAATTCGGCTCGTGCGTGTCCCAAAAATGAACCCAAGCAAAGAAAGGGCGTTGCTCTTCCGTCTCCTCACCCAGCCACTCGAGAAAAGCACCGCTGATACGAGCTGCCTTGAACGGCTTCTGCCCGGGATTCGGGCAGCTGAAGTGATCGAAGCCTTCGCCCACACCCGTTCGCGCGTGCAGTACGGTGCTGCTGATGAATCCCCCCGTTCGGTAGCCCTGATCCCTGAGCGCCACGGCCACCGACGCACACCCTTCGATCGACTTGAAGGGGTTCTTCACCCCGTCGCGGTTTGCCGTGCGACCGTGCTGATGAGGATAGAGCCCGGTCAAGATCGACAGGTGTGAGGGATAGGTGCTGGCCATCGGGGCGAGCGTCCGCTCGAAAAGAACCCCCTTCTTCGCAAAGGCATCGATGCACGGTGAGGTCTCCCGAAAGTACCCATAGCAACTCAGATGATCGCGCCGCAGCGTGTCGACCGTCACCAGCAGGATCGAGGGAGCCGAAGGGAGCGTGCCCGCCTGGGGCAGGCTCGAGGTCGGCTGCTCCGGTTGGGGTGCAGCGGTCGCCGGAGCGCCTTCCGGGTCCCCCACCCCGGAGCCGCACCCGAGAGCGAAGAGCGGCAGCGTCAATAGAGGGTGGGTGGAAGTAGTGGGCAGGCGTAGCATCGGGATCAGGCTACGGAGACAGGGCTAGAAAGAAAGCCGCGGGTCTTGCGACAACCCGCGGCTCCTAGTTTGCATCGGTCCTCCGGGATCAGTACAGGCTCAGACGCCGATGTACTTACGTATCTCCTTCTCGCGCTCCAGGAGCAGCTTCTGGAACGCCTGCGTCGCTTCGGAGACGCCTTCGCCGTTCTTGAGGGCGTTCTTGAAGGCATCGTGGGCCTCTCCAACCTTGGGGTCGCTCGAGTACGTCAAGTAGGCCACGACCACACCGGCCTCGTGGATCATCTTGCTGGAGCTTTCGATATCGTCCAGGGACAGCTTGAACTCGAAGATCTCGTCCAAAGGGCGGAGGCCGTCCTTGCGGATCTCGGAGAAGGCCCAGTCACGAACGGTCGAGCCGGATTTGCCGAGCCCCAGGAAGCGGTCGTCGGCATAGCGCTCGACGTAGGAAGCTGCTCCGTAGCGCAGCCAGCGCGGGATGTCCTTTTCCTTCCAGAAGTTATCGAAGCCGGCCTGGCCGCCGCCACTCTGGTCCAAAACCTCGCTGATCGTATTCCAGCTACGGTCGATCTGGTCGCAGTAGCTCTGGGCGACGGCGTGGCGCACCGAGTGCGGGCCCCACGCGGAAGAGCTTTCGTCCCAGTAGCCGACGCCCGGACCCTTGTATATGTAGGGCGGCTCGGTGTTGTCGTAGAACATATCAGCGAAGAAGGAGTGGTGCAGGGATGAGAAGCCCTCGAACTCCGCGCCTTGGCGCTGGGTCGCCTGATCTCCGGCAGCGAAGGCGTTGTACTGGGTCAGGTCGTTCAGCACGACGAAGACCGGCGGCTCTTCAGGCGTCTTGCCGAAGAGACGGACGAGTTCGGGGTAAATCAGGTCCGCGTAGGCACGGGCCGCGTCAGCGATCTCCCACTTGCAGGTCGAGTAGACCTCGAAGTAGTTACCTCCGAGCTTCCACCACTGACCGAGCTCGGAGTGAAACTTATTCGCTTCCTCCATGGTCAGCCAGTCCTCACCACACTTCCACAGAAGCTGTGTCCACTTGTCGAAATCGTCGGGACCGACCCAGCTCATGTCGTCCTTGCGAAGCTGGAAGCCGGCTTCCTTGAGTTTATTCACGCGCTCCTTTTCCTTGACGATGCGCGGGTGGGCCCAGCTATCGTTGACCTTGACCCAGCCCATGCGGAGGAACGGAACGTCCAGCACGGGAACCCAGGCGTCTTCAAAGCGCACGAGCCCGTGTTCTTCCTTCATCCGCTTGGCTTCTTCGCGCCGATATTTGGAGAGCTTGGCATAGCTCTCGAACCACTTCCCGTCGTAGAGGTGGTGGCGCAGCCCTTTGTGCGCCTTTTCGTTCATATCATCGATCTCGAGGACTCGACGGAATGCGGCGCGAGCGCCGTCGCGGTTGTCCTCACTCTTCAGGGTAGCGGCGAGTGCAATCAGTCTTTCGACATCATCGCCGGCTCTTAGGATGCGCTCGTTTACTTCTTCCTGATTCAGCGCCGCGACGCTGAAAGCCACAGGAGGGCCGTAGCCCGGGGCGCTCGAAAGGGCGAGGCCGAAGAGAAAGGGCAGGATCATCGGAAACTCCAGGGGTCTTCATGAGGAGTGGCGACCAAGACGGTCGCCCCTCTGCGTCCGGTGGGGGCGGATATTTTCGATCTGTAGGTTATTCGGTGGAGCACGAGAGGGCGTTAAAAAAACCGGCTGTGGCACCCCACCCAGAGGATCGATTCAGGGCAGGCCGCCACGGTGGAGAAGGGCCACCCGGCCTTACAGGGACAGAACGCTCTCGATGGCGACGAGCACTTCGTCGGCACTCGCAAGCGCACGCCCCCCCATCGCAGCAGGAACACTCCTCGGCCGCGCGCCCGAATGCCTGGGCAAGTCTCGAGGTCGGACGAGACGGCGCTCAGGCCCATCCATTAACCTTGGCGCCCCCGAACCCGGGAACCCGAGCATGCTACTCCCCTTGCTATCCTTGGCGGCCTTCGGCCTGCCAGAAACGAAAGCGCCGCCCAACGTTCTGTTCCTGCTGGCTGACGATTTCAACGTCGAAGCGATCCACAGCCTTGGCAACGCGGAGATCCGCACACCGCACCTCGACCGTCTCGTCGAACAGGGAACGACGTTCACCCACGCCTATTGCATGGGGTCGTGGACCCCGGCGGTCTGTCTACCCAGCCGCTCGATGATCCTCTCCGGAAAGTCGCTGTGGCGTGTCGACGGGTCCCTCGAGGGGGTGCGGACCTGGCCGGAGGCGATGCGCGAGGCCGGATATTCGACGTTCGGCGTCGGCAAGTGGCACAACTCGCCGGATTCGTATCGGCGCAGCTTCACCCACGGGGGCCACATCTTCTTCGGAGCGATGAGCGATCACTTTCCGGTGCCCGTACATCGTTTCCGCAAGGACGGAAGGTACGAGGAGCCACCGCACTTTTCGAAGACGTTTTCGACCGAGCTCTTTGCGAAGGATACGATCGACTTCATCGAGGGCTACGATGGGGATGCGCCGTTCTTTGCCTACGTCGCTTTCACCGCCCCGCACGATCCGTTCCAGGCTCCGCCCCCCTTCGCTGACGCCTACGATCCGGAGGATCTGTCGCTGCCGGAGGCCTACCTTCCCTATCACCCCTTCGACAACGGGGATATCCTGGCACGGGACGAGCTCCTGGCCCCCCTGCCGCGCACGCCCGAGATCATCCGCCGCCATCGAGCCGGCTACTACGGGATGGTCTCCCACCTCGACGCCTGGATCGGACGGATCCTCGAAGCCCTCGAGCGCTCCGGCAAGGCGGAGAATACACTGATCCTCTTGGCGGGCGACCACGGGCTTGCCCTGGGGCGGCACGGGCTCCTGGGAAAGCAGAACCTCTACGAATACTCGCTACGGACACCGGTCGTTTTCGTGGGCCCGGGGGTTCGGAAGAACAAACGCATCGCCGAGCCCTGCTACCTCTTCGACCTGTTTCCGACCGTACTCGAGTACCTGGACCTATCGGTGCCGGAAGAGATCGATGGAAGGAGCTTGCTCCCTTACTTGAAGGGAAAAAGCGGGCCGGTTAGATCGACGATGTACGCGGCCTACCTCGATGTACAGCGCATGGTGCGGGACGAGCGCTTCAAGTTGATTCGCTATTCCGTGCGGGGCGAGAAGCGCGACCAGCTCTTCGATTTGGGAAAGGATCCCTTCGAGAAAACGGATCTGTCGGAAAAGACGGAGTATGCGGAGGTCAAGGCCAGGCTCGCCCTGGCACTGAAGGATTGGCAGAAGCGAACCGAGGATCCGCATGAATTTTGAGCCCCGAAGCCTCGCGCTCCTTCTCTCGGCCCTACCGGCCGCTTGCCGGCTGACCCCGAGCGACACGACCAACGCCGTCCCGCCCCCCCACCGTGTCACGCACACCGGTGGCGCGGGCCCGAGAATCCTGGCCGTGGTCGCCCACCCGGACGATGAGATCTCCTTCGCCGGAACACTCTTCAAGACCGCGACATACCTCGACGGGGTATGTGATGTGGCCGTCATCACCAACGGCGAGGGCGGTTTCAAGTACGCGACGTTGAGCGAGCGGATCTACGGCGAGGAACTCACCGAGGAAACCGTAGGGCGCGCCCACCTGCCACACATTCGCAAACTCGAGCTGGAGGCGGGGTGCCGACTCTTGGGCGTGCGCAACCTGTATTTTTTCGAGCAAAAAGATCACCGCTACACGACCGATCTCGCCGAGGTGCTCGGGCCTGATGCGCGGGTGTGGGATGTCGCTGAAGTTCTCACCGGCCTGCGCCGACTATTGCAAACGTACCGCTATGACTTCGTGTTCACGTTGTCGCCCACGAATTCGACCCACGCCCATCACCGGGCTGCGACCTTGCTCGCTCTCGATGCGGTCGGTTCACTACCTGAGAACGAACGACCCGTAGTGCTTTGCACACGTTCTCCCTCGGACGAAGCCATCCCTGCCAGGTCGCCCCTGCCGGGCCTGCCCGGGACGAAAGTCCTTCCGGAAGCATTCGTTTTCGACCGTACGCAGAAGTTCGGACACCGGCAAAGCCTGGACTACAAGATCGTCATCAACTGGGCGATCGCCGAACACAAAACACAGGGCACGATGCAACGGCTCATGAACCGAGGAGACCACGAAACTTACCTCCTGTTCGAGAGCAATCCGCCGGACGCTGCCGTACGGACGCGGCAGCTTTTCGAACAGCTCGCCGGGGATCAGTTCCCGTCCAAGACCTATTCCTCTTCCGCCGGAACGAACGCAACAAACCAATGAGCCGGGAAAGCGCTCCGACACAAACGACCGGCAGGCTGCGCTCCCTGGATGCCCTGCGCGGCTTCGACATGTTCTGGATCGTCGGCGGAAGCGCGGTCGTCGCAGCCATCGCGAAAACCACCGACAACCCTTTCGTCCAGTGGGTGGAATCCCAGACGCACCATGTCGAATGGAACGGTTTCTCGCTCTGGGATCTGATCTTCCCGCTCTTTCTCTTCATCGCAGGGGCGGCCATGCCCTTCTCCCTGTCGGATCGCCTCGCGGCCGGCGTCCCCCGAAGAGCTCTCGCACGGAAGGTCATCAAACGCGGCGCCGTGCTCTGCCTCCTGGGGCTGGTCTACAACGGCCTGCTGGCCTTCGACTTCGCCAGCCTTCGCTGTGCTAGCGTTTTGGGCCGCATCGGTCTGGCCTACGCGGCGGCCGGGCTGATCGTTCTCCTCTGCCGCAGCACACGGGCATGGTTCGCATGGGCCGCGGGACTCTCAATCCTGTACTGGGCCCTGATGAGCTGGTTCCCCCCGGTGCCGGGTTTCGGGGCCGGCCAATGGGCTCCGGGCGCAACGCTGGCCGACTACGTCGACCGCCTCTTTTTGCCTGGAAGGCTTTACCACGGCGATCGAGATCCCGAAGGCCTGTTGGCGACGGTTCCGGCTGTCAGTACCGCGCTGTTCGGAGCACTCGCCGGGCGCTTGCTTCAAACGGGGATGCGAAGCGACGTCAAAGGCGAACACATCGCCCTGCGGCTCTTCGTATACGGGGCAATCGGCCTCGCCCTGGGATGGCTTTGGGACTCCGTCTTTCCTCTCAACAAGAACCTCTGGTCCAGCTCGTTCGTGCTTTGGACCGCGGGCCTCAGTGCGATGCTCCTGGCCTGCTTCTACCTCGTGATCGACGTCTGGGGGCGCGATCGAGTGGCCTTCTTCTTCGTCGTCATCGGACAGAATGCGATCACGATCTATCTACTGAACCGCTTCATCGACTTCGATGGCATCGCGCAGTTCGTACTTGCGAGAGGACAGCACTTGCTCCATCCCGCCTTCGTTCCCGCCCTGGGAATCCTCCTGCGCTGGCTCCTCCTGTACCAGCTCTACCGGAAACGACTTTTTCTACGGGTTTGAGCCCAGAACCAACGGAGCCTCGAGGGACACGGTTTCGAACCCGTCCTCGTCCGCAGCCTGCGAGAGGCGTTGTATGAGGTGCTCGAGCACCGTCCGCTCGCGTTCCTTCAGGGCACCGAAGGAAAATCCGGCTTCCACGCGTTGGCGCGCCATGGCCTTGCACCAGACAAAGCGGCCCTCGACACGGATTTCAGGGCCAAGCTCCAACCAGAGCGGCAACCGGATTCGAAGCTTGCTTACGTTGAGCACGTCGACGTCTTCCGAACAGAGGACGCGCATCCCGGTCGTAGAGATGTCTAGAAGGCATCCGAAGAGAGCCTCTGAGTTCTCACAAACATCCATCCGGTAGTGCACACGTTGGCGGACGATCGCACGCCGGTCGTTGTCAGACTTGAAACTCATCGGATCTTTGTCGGTCACCCGAAACGGTACCGCCTACCCATCGGGATCGGGAATCCCCTGTCCTGAGGGAAAGTCTTTCCAGGCCTAAACCCCGGCAAAGATGAGCTTCACCTCAAGCGCGACCAGCACGGCTTGTCGAAGAAAAGGAGCCCTTTCTTTGCTCTATGATGCTCAGATCCAAGCTCCGGCGTCGATTGTTGCTTTCCCTGCTATGGGCGGGTCTAGCCACGACCCTGGTCAGCGGGTTGGTCTTCGCTGTCTTCGGAGTTCAGGAACGAATTAACCACATGCGGAACTTTGCGGATCACACCGCCGAGATCCTGGCCCTCCGCATTCGTCTCGGAGACCTGAACCCGGACAATGACTCCTGGGCACACCCGTTCCTGAACGACAATCGGATCGCGAGGATCGCGGTCTACGAAAATTCGGGCGCCACTCTGATTCAAGTTCCGGAAGGAGAAACTCTCCCGGCGCTGACGAAGACGTTAGGCCTGGAAAAGGTCTGGCCCTCCGTCCTCGGAACTGAAAGCGTGGTCGTCGCCGTTGCGGTGAACCCGAGAACGGTTACGGACAGAGCGATCTTCCTGCTCCTTACCGTCTGCCTCTTGAGCGGCGGAGCAGGACTTTTGGCCTATCTCATATCTCACCGCATTCATCGCCAGACTTCGGCCCAGCTCCTCGATCTGGCACGCACAGTGAACGCGGTTTCTACGCTGAAGGACTATTCGATCCGCGCTCTGCGGCGATCGGACGACGAGATCGGATTGCTCGCAGACGCGCTGAACCAGATGCTGGCGCAGATCGAGCTGCAGGACATCCAGCTCAAGCGGGAGTTCGAGCGTGCCGAGGCGGCCAAAGTGGCCAAGTCACAGTTCCTGGCGACCGTGAGTCACGAGATTCGCACTCCCATCAACGGCATCCTGGGGATGACACAACTGTTGCTGGATACGGGACTGGACTCCGAACAGGACGACATTGCGCACACCGTATCGCGTTCGGCGGAGGGGCTGCTGTCGATCATCAACGACATCCTCGATTTTTCCAAGGGCGAGGCCGGTCGGCACCAGATCAAGCAGGTTTCCTTCTCCCCCTCGCAGGTCATTTATGAGTGCGTCGAAACCGTCGCCATCGTCGCCTGCGAGAAGGAGATCGAGCTGGTTTGCCAGGTCGATGAGAAGGTACCCGCCTACCTCAAAGGGGATCCCGCGCGGCTGAGGCAGGCGCTCTTGAACCTCCTGAGCAATGCCATGAAGTTCACGACCAAGGGGGAGGTCGTCGTCCGCCTGGCTGTGGAGAACATCAACCACAAACAGGCCTCCATTCGCTTCGAAGTCGAGGATACAGGCATCGGTATCCCCGAGGATCGTCTGGATCGCCTGTTCAAGAGTTTCTCGCAGGTCGACACATCAGCTAATCGCAAGTACGGCGGAACGGGCCTCGGGCTGGCGATCAGCAAACAACTGGTCGAAGCGATGGGGGGATCGATCTCCGTCAGGACACGCGAGAACCACGGCTCGCTGTTCGGTTTCAATATCACGCTGCCGATCGATCGTGAGACAAGCGAGGTCGGTGGGGGAATGCCCCCCAGAAGCCTGCACGTCTTGATCGCAGACCCCAACACGACCAGCCGCCGCGCAATTGCGCAGATGCTCCGCGCCGGCAACACCGTCGAGACCGCAGCAGGAGGTCCGGAGGGTCGCAAACTGTTGCTGAAGGCCACGAAGAGCGGCAACCCCTTCGACATGGTGCTCCTGGATGTGCGCCTTGGCGACGCATTCCTGGCCCCGTCCACCAGCGACGTGGATCCCTTACCGACGCCGTTGATCCTGCTGGCTCCAATCAACCAACTCGCGTCGGCCTCTGCGGTGAATTGGAATGGACGTGTCTCCTGTGTCGCCAAGCCCGTACGCTGTCACGATCTCTTGTGGTGCATCTCGGAATCGCTACGACCCGAGTTGCACAGGGTGCCCGCGGCCTTGCCGGTGGAGGCCCGCGCTGAGCCCAGCGGGGTAGCCAACAGGACGATCCTCGTCGCCGAAGACAACCCCGTCAATCAGAAGATCACCACCAAGTTTCTCGATAAGATCGGCGTCCAATGGCGCCTGGTCGGCAACGGCCGGGAAGCCGTCGAAGCTTACCGCAACGGCGAAATCGATCTCATCCTGATGGACGTGCAAATGCCGATCATGGATGGCCTCGAGGCGACGACGGCAATCCGCAGACTCGAGGTTCTCAGCGAAACGCACATTCCGATCGTCGCCTTGACGGCGAACGTGCTCGAGGATGACCGCAACCAGGCTCGTTGCGCCGGTTTCGACGACTATCTCGTCAAGCCCATCAAGACGGAAGAACTGGAACTGGCCATTCGCAAATGGATCGCCCGCGGCCAGCAAGCGGTCGTTTCGAGTGAACCTGCGCGGCTGCTGAAAAAACCGGATCAGCTCTCTGACCTGGCGAGATAAACCAGGGGCTGACCCGGTTTGACCAGTTCGGGATTCTTCTTCGGAAAGATGAGCGTCGCGTCCTCACGCAGGACCGCCTCGGTTCCATCGGGGTACTCGCCCAACTTCGTGCCCGCAGCGAGTTCTTGTAGGTTCAGGCCGACCCCTTCCACCCATCGGAATCCCTCGCCCGCACAGCTCATGAAATCCTCCAGCTGGATCAGCCTCTTGTCCCGATAGCGGGCGGGCTCACCCCTGAGAAGCCCCGTGCCGACGAGGACATTGCGCATCTCCTGGAGGACCGACCCTGCGGTGTTCTCCGGATCTTCTATCCACCCTGTCTCATAACAGACCCCGACAAGACTGCGGGTGGACATCCACTCATCCAGCGAAACGCATCCGAAGTGCATGTCGGGATCGGAGAGCAGAACCTCGCCCTGAAGAAGCTCGAATACACGCCGGTGAGCCTCGTCGCTGACCGGTGGGTGCTGCATGAGAAAACGCGGTCCAGGCTCGACCGTACAATGAAAGTCCACCAGGATCTCGGTGGCCTGATCCTTCAATGCGTCGACGATCTCAGCCGCACGGGACTCCTCGAACAGGATCGGTCGGCGCCCCAACACATCGCGATGAAAACAGCGGTTGAGGTCGACGCCCCCCTCCGACCAACGCAGATTCGCAGCCGAGGCGCGCGGATTGGCGTGAATGAGCAGCAGCTTGCCGGCATCGAGCGCCAACGCGCCACTCTCGAGGGCCCGTACCAGCTCCAGACCTGCATCGATCGGGGGACGTTCGTTTCCGTGGACCCCAAAAGAAATGCCGATTGACGGGCCGGCCTCTCCCGAGTTCCAGACCCAAATACCTTCTGTGATCGACTGCAGCATGCGGTGTGTTTCGATTGTCGCCCGGACCTACCACCGAAACTCGACTGCAGCCGCCTCGCGGCGGAGCCTTTGCATCAGCTCGCGCGCCACGTCCAGTCCGAGGTAGGGAATGACAAAACCCAGCTGGGCATTGTCCGAACTGGCTGTATCGACGCGAAGCCGCGCCATCCTTAGACGCCGGTCCAGGGGATTCTGCGACAGGGACACGCTCTGAATCTTCGAGAAGCGCACGCAGTTCTCTGCGCGGGCTATGCGGCCATCCCGCATGAAAACCGCTTTCTCGCTGACCCCCCAACCGAGGCAGCGCACCCGCAGAGCGGCGAGCTGAAACGCCAGGGGAATGGCCAGGAAATAGCCGAGCAAGGCCCACCCGCCCAGGTCACGGACCGAGATGGCGATCGGGATCGTGAATACGATGAGCCACTTGCGAAACATCCTCCCACGAGCGAGGCGATGGACCCCGTGCCAGTCGAGCCCGCCCGAGATCGCCTCGGGCTGGACCTGGCTCAGAATTTCCTTGAGTCTTCCGCGGCGCACCAGTGGAACCAGCCACTTGCGGCTCACCTGCGTCTTCTTGGTTGAATCACCACCTGCAGTCTGGATCTTGATCGACGCTCGTCCGAACAGGCGATGGAGCCACCCTTCCCGCACGCTCAAGAACTGAATCCGATCCTGGGGCACGGTCGCCGTCTGTCGCGTCAGCAAACCGCAGGATGTCCTCAGATCGTCACGCCTACGGACGATGTGGAAGTCAAACAATGTCAGGAAGGCCCAGAGTACGGTCAACGCCTGCAACACGCCCAGCAGTACGACACCGATCCCGGCGAACAGCCACGGATAGACACGCAGGATGTCGACAGTGACCCAGTTCTTCCCGATCGCGTCGGATGCGCGCTCCCAGAGATCGAATTCCCAGCCGAGGACCAGGAGTCCACCGAGATAAGCGAGGCCGCGCTGCGAGAAAAGCCCGAACAACAAGACGTCCGTCGAGCCCATGCGAAAGAGGGTCGCATCCTCCTTCTCGGGGAGGGCGGGCCCGGCCAGATCATCCCGCCCACGAAAAACCCCGGCCCGTATCTGCTCCAGGTCGGCCAGAGAGACCACGCGCAACACGGCTTCGGGCTCGGTTCCCCCCGCCGTTTCCAGGCGCACTTCGACCACCCCGAACAGGCGGTGCAAGGGCCCCTGAACGGTGTCGATGTTTTGAATGCGATCGTAGGGAACGTGGCGCGTCTTCTTGAATATCCAGCCCTCGCGAACGATCAGATTGTCGGCCGCGAACCGATAGCGGAAGGTGGCAAAGCGCGTGATCGAACCGATTACGACCGGAACGATCAACAGCATGAACCACGCCTCGCCCTTGCGGCCGCTGGCGAAAGACCAAACGACGATCCCCATCACGACGATGGAGAAGAACGACTTGCCGATCTCGAACATGAGCGAGCTCGGATGTAACCGCCGGATCACTCCGGTGCTCGGCAGCTCACTCATCGTCCTCCTGCTCGATCAAGAGAGACCCCGTGGAGCCGAGTGACCCTTCGGACATGGGAGGCAACTGGAACTCCCCTCCTGCGATGTCCATGACCCCGCGGTTCCGGCGCGGCGCCTCCCTGGAGGATGCCTCATCCTCCAGCAAATAGTTGCCGATCGCCTGTGCCGTTCGCTCCCCTATACCCTCCAGATCGATCTGCGAATCGTGGGTGCCGGCGGTATGCACGGCGAGCGTGGCCAGGCCGAATCGCCGCTGGATCGGTCCGATTGCGACATCGGTGTGCTGGATCCGCGTCCGTGGAATCGAAATCGTGTGCCGCCACACGACCCCGCGCCGGATCTCGAGACCGTCGCCGTCCAATCGCCAGCGCGTGTGCCGGAATTCGAACACGGGCCAAAAGTGCGCCAGGAAGACCACGGCGCACAGGAGCAGAAAGGCGGCGGCGATCAGCAAGAACACACCGACGCGGCCGGGCTCCTTGGTCCAGATCAGGATGGCGAGTCCGATCGGGAGCCCGATTCCAGCGATCCCTGCGCCTATCCACCCGTTGACGCGGGAGGCGGCGACATAGTTCTCGTGTAGCGGCTGGAAGCCACCGTCCAGAACGCCGGGCCTGGGCTCTTCCGAGCGCGAAGCCTCCTCCTCGGTCGCATCTGAGCCTGCTTCGAAGCGGAGGTCGTCGATGCTCACATCCTGGTAGTCCTCGAGACCCATGGTGTACCAATCGTACACTCGCGGGGGGAACGACCTCTCCCCCTAAAGGAACCCGACCGGACGCAGCCCAGGCCGGCAAAGGACGCGCGCCGCTTGCGGGTTGCCCAGATGGCTCGCCAGCACCTCGCCGATCACATCGCGGAAGTCGGTGGTGATCTTGAGCTCACGCCTCTTGTGGAGCTGCTGTGGCCCGAGGCCCGGCCAGTCGCCGAGAACCGGAGCACTCGGCTGCAATCCGCCGCCGAAGGACAGCACGACGTTGCCCCACCCGTGATCCGTGCCGCCGGTTCCATTTTCGAACGCGGTTCGCCCGAACTCTGAAAGCGTCAACACCATGATGTCATCGAGCTCGCCTTCGAAGTCCCTCAGGAACGCGTCTATGCCTTCGCTGAGTTCCTTGACTTTGCGGCCGTAGGTACCTCCTGCCCCACCCTGGCTCTGATGTGTGTCCCAGCCGCCTAAATCGATCGTCGCAACCTCGAGGCCAATGCCCGCTCGCGTCAACCGAGAGACCGCCTTGAGTCGCCCTGCGAGATACGAATCGGGATAGTCGATTCGCGTAGGAATCCTGTGGGCCTCGACCGCACGCAATTCTTCCAACAGGTCCAGGGTCGCGCGCGCCTGAGTGATCCACAGTTCGTTCGCCCGCCCGGCGTCTGACTCGAGGGCCCGACGCATGGCCCCGGTCGTGTCTTTCCCGCGCCCGGTAACGTCCCTCAGTCCACGAATCGCCAGCGCGGGAACGGGCCCCCGCAGAAGGCGCGGCAAGGCGTTGGAAAGGGCGACCGCCCGCAACGGACCCTCACCTTGAACGCTAGCGAGGTGGCGATTCAGCCACCCATCGGTCGCTACTTCGTTCTCCAGAACAGAGGTTTCCCAGAGATCCTGTTCCTCGAAATGGGAGCGTGTGTTCTTGTCGTGACCGACCGCGTGGATCGCGACCGCATTCTTTGCTTTGAAGTGTGGCACGAGGGCCGCGGCCTGCGGATGCAAACCGAAGAAGCCGTCGAGGTCGAGAACCCCGTCCTTGCGACCCGGCCGCGCAAGCGCGAGGCCTGGCCGCAGCTTGGGATACTCCGCTTCTCCGTGGGGAACGACGAGGTTCAATCCATCGATGCCCCCGCGTAGAAACACGACGACCAGAAGCCGCTTCTTCGCACCCGCTGCACCCGCAGCGGCTTGGGCCCACTGCGGAATCACACCGCAGACCGCCGCGGCCTGAAGCTTTCCCAAGAGTTGACGTCTTGTCGTTCTCATCGGATTCTCGGTGCGTTAGCGCGTGTTCGCCTCGGGGAGCTGTGCGATGAAGAGCGGCAACTCCCGGGGGATATCCTCCGGCTCTTCGATCGCATCCAGGAAAGCGATGGCCGCAGCTCGGGACTCCGTGGACAGGGTCCAACCGAGAAGGCGCACCGCGGTCGTGTCTATCAAACGTTCGTGCCAGGCGCGTGGATCGCCGACCGGCGTTCGCGCAAGGGCTCCGGAGCTCAAACGACGAACGGTAGAAGCGATCTCTTCGACGATCCAGCGGCGTTGGATCAACGCGTTGGTATCCACCCAGGCGGCGTCCTCTTCGGGATAGCCGTCGGGTGTTTCGCGCCGAAAAATCCCCATCCCACTTCGCTCGAGGAAGTTGTGCACCTGCCCGTCGATTTCCACCGACCCGGTCGCACGCGCGAGACGCATCGCATAGTCAAGTGGCGTGGCGACGCGGGGCTGACTCTCGCTCCAGAAGAGCGGGTGACGGGAAAGCGCGAGGAGGACCTTTCCTAGGTCTCCACCGCTGGACGCAAAGACCTGCGCCAGATCATCGACCAGCGGCTGGGGTGCGGGCAGAACGACGTAGTGTTCCACCAAACTGCGACATATGTGCTGGGCGGTGGAGGGGTGCGCGGCCAAGAGCTCGATCGCCAACCGCACGCGGTCGAAACGCTTCTCCGGGCATGCCTCGGGAAAACGCAGTCCAAGGATCTCACGCTCGCGCGCGTCACCCAGGTCGGGGTCGTAGCGCAGGACCTGGGCCGCGACGTAGTTTCCGCGACCGCCCTGGCCGTTCGGCAGGGCTTCCTCATTCAAGGTCAACCCCGCCAGAAGACTGGCCATCTCGGTTACATCCTTCTGGTCGTAGCCGCCTTCGACGCCGAGGCTGTGCAACTCGAGAATCTCACGCGCAAAATTCTCGTTCAGGCGCGATCCGAAGCTCTGCGATTGATCGAGGTAGTGAACCATCGCGGGACTGGTGGCTGAGGCCCAGAGCAGTTCGACGAAGGGGGCGGCCCCCAGGGCGAGGAAGCGCTTGTGCTCGCTCCATTCCGCCGGCCCACGTGTCTTGTCAACCCACGTGGAGAAGTGGTTTTCGACCCAAAAGCAGAAACGGGTGCGTACCGGATTGTCTGTGCGCAGGGCGTGTGTAAGCGCCGCGCGCGAAACGGATCCGCGCGACACACTCGTCAAACGTGCTTCCGCCGCACCGATCGCCGTGCGATCTCCCACGCCCATCGAAATCAGGCGGTCGCGCAACCAGCTCTCTTCACCCATGATGAGGCATCGCGCCAGCTCAGCCGGATCCGTTCCGTAGGCAAAGCGGTTCAAGAGATGAACCGCCCGCGCGTAGGGCCCGGGCTCCGCTTCAGTACGTGCTGCAACCTGGATGGTGATCTCGCGGGTCTCACCGAGGTTGCCGTGCGGGTCTTTAGCACGCACAAAAACGGTGTGTGCCCCGGGGGAAAGGCCCGCGGTCAGGAGCGGGAGCACGGCATAGCCTGCTCCCGGTGCCAGAAAGCCGAATGTCCCCTGGGGGCGGCCGTCGATCCAGACGTCCGCCTGACTCAACCGATCGTCGTCCCAGGCCTCGACGATGCAGACGTCGACCGCGTCGGTCGCGTGCCCATCGGGCGGGTAGAGAAGACGCGTGACAGGAGCTTGAAAGTCCGCCCCTTCACGGCGTCGTCGAAGTATCGCGGCCAAGAACTGCAGGTCAACCTCCTCGCCACGATCGACGCGCTTGATGACAAGCGTCTTCGGTCCCGCCCGCAAGCGCACGGACCCGGCATCGCGAGACGAGAAGTACGGACGGAACGCTACGATTTTCGGTTTTTCAGGTGTCGAAGTTCCATCGCCTTGATGGTGAACCTGAAAGCTGATGCGCCCTTCGGGCTTGCGGCCGCCTTTCGCGTGGAAGAGAGCCTGGAATTCTCCCGCAAGCTCTTCGGGAAGCTGCAATCGCAGTTCGTAACCCGGAGGAAGTTTCGCGATTCGTTGGTTCCCCCTACCGGCGGCGAAGGTTTCCTTGATCGACGCTTCGAAGCGCTCGTCGAGCACCTCGAAGCGATAGAGGTCACGGACCTGAGTCTCGACGGGCGTTTCGACACGAAGGGTCTGGATCGGTGTCGTAGCAATACGACCGTCACCGAGCCGGGCGCGCAGGTAGAGCTCGTTCACACCCTCGGCAAAGCTCGCGCGGTCGAGTGCAAACAGGGGGCGCGCTGCCTGCTGGCTCAAGACGGTGCGTTCATTCAGAACCAGGTCGACCTCGGGTGCACCGATGTCTCCATCCCAGCGGCAAACGCCGCCGATGTTGACCCTTCCGGTGATCGGCAAGCCATCCAGGGGTCGATCGAGGGCGACGGAGAGCCCGCCCGAACCGAACCGAAAAGCACCGTCCTGTGCGATCAGGCGCTCGGAGCTCTCGACCGCCCCGCCGGCGATCATCGATTCGGGCGACAACAGCGCGGGGCCGGGACGATATCCAGCCTCGATCAATTCCCCACCGGGTTCTTCGATCCGCAACAACTCGAAGCGATCGAGATAGAGGTTTCGATCGTTGGTCGTGGAGATCGAACGGTCGTTCAAGAACATCAGCCCAAAGTCGTGATCGCCCGCCCCGAGTCGAACGGGATGGCCCAGCGCAATCCGGTGCCAGCGCTGATCGACCACCTGTCCCGCTGTCAGGATGTTCCGCCTCGATTCGAGGGCGAACCCGATCGAAGGAAACGTGCCGGCCGCGAGGTCTCCACGGGCGACGACCATCATTTGATAGTTGCCCGGCGAGTTCACTCGAATCGGCGCCACGAGCGCGCGATCCGCGCGTGTATGCACGGAAAAAGCTCCCCCATCGGAACGGCTGCCGAGGGTGGGCCGTCCATTCCCGAAGCCCGCGGGGTTATCACGACCGACGAGCTCCTCACACTCGGCGGTAAGCAACCATTGCTCGTGCGGGCGCACCACACGCACGGCGATCGCCGGGCTTGAAACGGTTTCATCCCCCCCCATCAACTGGGCATTCAACGTCAAGAGCCCCCGGGACAAGGACTCGGTATCGATCTCGAAGGTCGCACGAAGATCCGGGCTCGGCGAGGCGGGGTGGCGAATGGGGCTCAGCGCCTGGCCGTTCGAGAGCAACAACCTGATCTCGCCATCCTCCGGAAGCGGGCGCCGGGCGATGCCACGCACCTCGACACCTACCGTGAAAGCTCCCCAGACCACGGCGCCGTCCACGGGCGTCGTGATGAGCACCCGCGGCCGGTGCAGCGCGGTCTCCGTGGGCGATTCGCACACATGCACCCTCGTCACCGCATCGCCGACGCGCAGTTGGCTGGTTCCGATCCTCACTCCGCGGATGCGCAGATAGCCCAACTCCTCTCCGGCGAGCGTTTCCGGGGGTCGCAGCACCTCCAGGAAGGTGGCGTCTGTGGCAAAGTCCGGTGTGACAC
Organism: Planctomycetota bacterium; assembly: GCA_002683825.1. Taxonomy (GTDB): domain Bacteria; phylum Planctomycetota; class UBA1135; order UBA1135. Next base: position 52,008 of record NYUD01000071.1, on the reverse strand, counting down.
GGTCCGCGGAAACCTCCGCAGAACGAAACGGGATCACCTGACTCGTTCCCTTCCAGACGACATGCTCGCCGTTCAGGAACGAGACTCCTTGGGGAACGGAAACCGCCGCCGCAGCCGCAACGGCGGTCATGACTCCCCCACAGGAGAGCAACGAGAGCAAGGAAAGCTTCATTCCGCCCACTCCGCGCAATTATAGACGCTGGGGCCTGATTCCGAGCAACCCCGGAGCTCGCGGCTCGCTATCCTTGCGCAGATAGGATCCCGGGATCCCCGGACCCGGGTGGCAGGCCCGTTCCGCAGGAAGAACCGAGGCAGGAAAGGAAACCACCATGCAGGATCTTGAGCGCCGTATTGAAGCCCTGGAAGCGGAACTCGCGAGCCGGAGGTACGCGCGCCCTTCCCGCCCGGCCCTCATGGCCTCAATGGCGCTGATCGCCGTTCTCGGAGCCGGCGTCGTCAGCCGGCAAGCGGCCGATCCGACCTTCGAAACGGTTCGCGCCAAACGCCTCTTGATCGTTGACGAGGCCGGACGTCGATGCGCGGCGATTCGTGTCGATGAGGCGGGCGCAGGAGCACTCGAGCTCTTCGGAGTGCAGACCGAGGGCGGGGAAGCGGAGAAAGCCTACGCATCCCTATCCGCGGAACGCGGCGCGGGTCAGCTGAATCTCGGTTCGGTCGCCGGCAGCACCGCCGCGACGTTGGGCGCCACGGGCTTCGGCGAAACGTGGGGTGGCTTCCTGCGCCTGACCTCCGACGACTATCCGGTCATCAGCATGTGGACGCAAAACGGTACGGCCAACTTTCAGATGATCGACAGCGATGAGGAAGGCGGCTTTCTCTGCGGGACGCGCTCGCTATCCTCGGGCCGCGCAGGATGGATGGAACTGCGCAACGGCCAGGGCGAATCCGCGCTCTACCTGCTGGCCGGAGAGAACGGCGACGGCATCGTCGAGCTTTACGACGGCCACGGCTCGCAGCGTACGCTGCGAGCTAAGGAAGAGGCGCCGTCGAACAAGGACTGATCGCCCGAACGCAATTCGCCGCGGCGCGCACCCAGCGCGGGTCGTCGTTGAGACAGGGAACGACCTGAAGCTCCAGCCCGCCCCGGGCGAGAAAGTCCTTGCGCAACCGGATTCCGATCTCCTCGAGGGTCTCGAGACAATCGGCCGTGAAACCAGGACAGGCGATCAGGAGACGTGGATGGCGCCGCGCCAGTTCGAGAACGCGGTCCGCGGTCGCAGGTTCGAGCCACGGCTCGCGACCGAAACGCGACTGGTAGCACAGGGTCCACCGCTCTTCGGCAAGGGAGAGCCGGGCTGCTATGAGAGCCGCAGTTTGCTCGCAGTGATCGCGATACGGATCTCCGTTCTCCACGTAGCGCAGGGGCAATCCATGGAAACTGAACACCACGTGCTCGAACCCCCCGGCCTCCATCGCCTCGGCGATCGAGGCCGCCAGCGCCCCGATGTAGCCCGAATCCGCGTAGTAGGCCGGCGCGCAGGCGATCCCGTCGGCGCCGAACCGGCGGGCGAGTTCCTTCTCCAGGGTGCCCGAGGTCGTTCGGCTGTACTGCGGAAAGGCGGGGAGGCAGACGATCCGTTCACAGCCGTGCCCGCTCAGCTCCGCAGCACCTGCCGCGAGGGACGGATTGCCGTAGCGCATTCCCAGAGCCACCCGAAAGTCGAATCCGAGTTCGAGCGCCAGCTTCTCAGCAAATCGCTTCGAAATAGCAACCAGAGGAGAGCCCTCCTCGCTCCACACCGCCCGGTAGGCCGCAGCGCTCCTGGGGCTCCGTAGAGGGAGGATGATCAGCTTGCGGACCACCCACCAGAGGAGTCGGTTCTGGTCCACGACCATGGGATCCCCCAGAAACTCGTCGAGATAGCGACGAACCGCCGTCGCCGTCGGTGCATCCGGCGAGCCTATGTTCGAGATCAAGACCCCGGTGGGACTCCTCGAAACCGATCCAGCCCTTCGAGAAGTGTTTTTGGAAGCGCTCATGGACTCGGACGATCGAGACGAAAGAATAAGGCCTCTCCATACTTGTTTTCCCGCCCTATGAGCGTCTTTTTCTGACCCTTTCCTCGCCGGGGAGACGGCTCTGACACAGGCATGACACTCCTCCCCGAAGACCCCCTAGGATCGCTCCTCATGGACCGCATCGCAGTGGGCGGTCTCTCGTTGCATCAGAGCGACTTCGAGGGACTCGAACGGGCCAAGAAAAACGGCGGCGGCGCAAGGGCGCTGGCGGACGTCCTGGGAGCCTCGGAGCTGGTGTTGCTCTCGACCTGCAACAGGCTCGAGATCGTGTACGCGCGCGAGAGTGGACACCGACCCTGCCGGGAGGATCTGCAAGACCTGCGCCGCGGATTGGGATTGGAGCTCGACGCCCTGGGGGACAGGCTCTTTCACCACGTCGGTAAGGCCGCGGCCAGGCATCTCCTGCGCGTCGCCGCGTCCCTCGATTCACTCGTCGTCGGTGAGGATCAGATACTTTCCCAGGTGCGCCAGGCCTTCCAAGACTCCAAGCGACTCGGATTGACGGGCCCGGTGCTGGGGCCTCTCTTCGAAAACGCCTTTCAGCTGGGCAAGCAGGTTCGAACGGAGACCGACCTGTCGCGCCATCCTGTCTCCATCGTCAGCCTGGCGGTACGGCTGATGCGCCCGCGCATCAAGACCGGCGCGACGATCGGAATCCTGGGGGCCGGGAGAACCTGCGAGCACGCCGTGAAGAGCCTGCTCCAAAACGGCTATTCGATCGCCTGGGTCGCCAATCGAACGATCGCCCGCGCCGAAGCGCTGGCGAGCAAGTGCGACGCCCGGGTCGTCGCACTCGAACACGTACGCGCCGGCGAAGTACCTGCCGATGTCATTCTGTCGGCGAGCTCTGCGAAGAGCTCGCTGCTGGATTCACAGACCCTGGGCGAGCTGGCGCTACGCACTCCCTCCGGCGCCCCCCTCGTCGCGGTCGACCTTGCGCTCCCGCGCGATCTCGAGGTCCCCGCGGACTTCGAGCGGCTACAGGCGGAGGGATCCGGCGACGGGCAGGCGGCCGGTTTCGTGATCGACCTCGAAGCACTGCGCGCGCTGGCGGCCGAAAACCAACGGCTGCGCCGCGATGCCGCCCTTCGGGCCGAAGCCTTGATCGAACGCAAACTCGAACGGCTCGAGGGTCGCGATCTTTCGGGCCGTTCCTCCAAGGTGGTCGCCGCGCTGTTCGAAGAAGCGCGTGAGAGCTTCGAAATCGAGCTCGGGTACCTTTTCCGTGGAAGACTCGCCCACCTCAGCGACGAGGACCGCCGCTCGGTCGAGCGCTGGGCCCGCACTACCTTCGGTCGACTCGCTCACCTGCCCACCAAGGCGCTCCAGGATCTCGCGCGCAGGGCCGGTGCCGACAGCGACCCTCCTGACGAAAGCGCTCTATCCGCTTGAAGATTCGAATCGGAACACGGGGCTCGGATCTCGCCCTCTGGCAGGCGAACTACGTCGCCGATCTGTTGCGTCAAGCAGGCTGCGAGGTCGACATCACCGTCCTCAAGACCCGCGGTGATCGCATCGATGACGTGCCCCTGAACAGCCTCGAAGGCAAGGGGTTCTTCACCGCCGAGATCGAGCGCGCGTTACTCAAGTACGACGTGGACCTGGCGGTGCACAGCCACAAGGACCTGCCCTTCGACGGCCCGAGTGGGCTCTTCATCGTCGCCGTTCCGCGTCGCGCCTCCCCTGCCGAGCGACTCCTGATCCACCCCGCTGCCCACGATCCCGACGGGCTCCTGCTACCCCTGAAGGAAGGCGTCAACATCGGCACGAGCGCGCCGCGCCGCTCGGAACAACTCACGGCGTTGCGTCCGGACCTCAAGGTGTCGATGCTGCGTGGCAACGTACCCACGCGCTTGAAGCGTCTGCAGGAAGGGCGCTATGACGCGATCGTGTTGGCCTCAGCGGGAATCGACCGCTTGCAACTCGACCTCGAGGGCCTTGTCGATCATCGCTTGTCGCCGGAAATTTTCGTGCCGGCCCCGGCCCAGGGTGCCCTGGCGATTCAGATTCGTGAAGGCGAAGATGAGCTGGCCGAGATCTGTCGGCGCTCCCTCGACGACGGCAAGACCGCGCCGATCATTCAGGCAGAACGCGCGCTCTTGAAGAAGCTGGGGGGCGGTTGCAGCCTGCCCTTGGGCGTCCTGATGGAGGAGCTCGACGGCCCGGAGTCCACGCCCACGACGCGCTGGTGGGCGCACGCCTTCCTGGGCGAGAACTACCCGCGTGCGGGTCAGCCCTCGCGCTGGGTATCGACGGTTGCCGCCACCCTCGACGAGGCGGCCGACAAACTGCTCGAGGAACTCGAAACGGACGAACGCCCCTTCACGGGCGGGCCCCTCGGCGGTTTGCGCCTCGCGCTCGCAGGATCCGGAGCCCGTGACGGTTGGCTGGCCCGCCGGCTGCGAACCCTGGGAGCCTCCCTCGGGATCGAAAAGGTGATCGCGACCGAGCCCCTCAACAACGCGGATCTGGCCGAGTATCTGGGACGTCTCGCCGAGGGCGACATGATCGCCTTCACCAGCGCGCGTGCAGCGGAGCTCATGCAAGGGTTCAGGCCCGCAAAGGGCATTCGCATCGCGGCCGTCGGACCGAGCACGGCGGAGGCTCTCGAAGCATGCGGCTGGACGCCCACCGTGGTAGGCACCGGTGGTGCGCGCGATCTCGCGCACGCGCTCGACATCCCGGCCGGAACCCGCGTACTCTTTCCGTGCGCCAAGAACGCTCGCACCGACCTGGAAGAGGAACTCTCCAAACGCGGGATCGAGGTGCTGCGCAGAGCGGTCTACCATACGGTGACGCTTTCCGATGTGGCCCTGAATTCATCCGTGGACTACCGCATCTACACCAGTCCAACCGCCGTCGAGGCGTGCACCCTCTGGGAGCGCGAACACGAGGATCTTCCGACGGTGCGAATCCCTTTGGGCGAGGCTACACGCGAAGCGATGCGGCAAGCAGGCCTGGCCGCCATGGACGGTGAGATCGCAGGGCCGCAGGACGTGCTTCGCCGCCTGATCGAAATCAACAGAAAAGAAAAGCGATGAAGATCCGTCCCCGACGCCTGCGACGAACGCCGCTCCTGCGGGAGATGGTTGCAGAAACACGCGTCCATCCCCGGCAGCTGATCCAGGCGCACTTCGTCGTCGACGACCCCGCCGCAAAGGTTGCGATCGCTTCCATGCCGGGCATCCAGCGCATGGGCGTCGAGCCGCTGGTCGATCGCATCGGCGGCGATCTGGAGCTGGGATTGACGACGGCCCTGCTCTTCGGGATCACCAAGGAAAAAGACCCGCTGGCATCGTCGGCCACGAACCCGGACGGACTCGTGCCCCGCGCGATCCGCCGCCTGCGCGAGGAGTTCGGCTCGCGGCTGACCATCGTCACCGACGTGTGTCTCTGCGGCTCGACAGACCACGGGCACTGCGGCGTCCTACGCGCGGGCCAGGTCGTCAACGACGAGAGCCTGCCCCTGCTTTCCGCCATGGCGGTGGCGCACGCAGAGGCCGGTGCCGATATCGTCGCTCCGAGCGACATGATGGACGGTCGCGTGGCGGCCCTGCGAGAAGCTCTCGATGCGGCGGGGCTCTCCGACACGGCGATCCTGTCGTACTCGACCAAGTTCGCCTCCGCTTTCTACGGACCGTTTCGTGAAGCCGCGGACTCGAAACCGCAGGCGGGTGACCGCAAGAGCTATCAGCTCGATCCGCGCAATGCCCGTGAAGCCGTACGCGAAAGCCAGATCGATACCGAGGAAGGGGCCGACATGCTGATGGTCAAGCCGGCGCTCTCCTATCTGGACATCATCGGGCACATCGCCGCAACCTGTGAGGTTCCGCTGGTGGCGTACAACGTCTCGGGCGAATACAGCATGGTGAAGGCGGCTGCGGAAAGGGGTTGGATCGATGAGGGTAGTGTCGTGACCGAGATCCTGCACTCCATGGTGCGGGCCGGATCCGATCTGGTGATCACCTACCACGCGCGGGAAGCGCTGCAAAAGGGATGGTTGAAGTGAGCGATCTCCTCGAACGTTCGCGCCGAGCGATGCCCGGCGGGGTTTCCAGCCCGGTGCGGGCCTTCGGCGCGGTGCCGGGAGACCCGCCCCTGGTGGCGAGCGCGAACGGGGCCGAAATCGTCGACGCCGATGGCAAACGCTACATCGACTTGGTCGGCTCGTGGGGCCCTCTGATCCTCGGCCACGCACACCCCGCCGTCGTCGAGGCGGTGGCACAGGCGGCACGCAAGGGTCTGACCTTCGGCGCAACCTGCCCCGGCGAGGTGGAACTGGCGGAAGCCATCCTCGAGCGCTTCCCCCTCGGAGAACGCGTGCGCTTCGTGTCGAGCGGAACGGAAGCGGTGATGAGTGCGGTTCGCCTGGCCCGCGGCGCAACAGGCCGTGCGCGCATCGTCAAGTTCGAGGGTTGCTATCACGGCCATTCCGACGGCCTCCTGGTCCAAGCCGGATCCGGCCTGGCGACGTTCGGCACGCCTTCGTCAGCGGGCGTACCCGAGCAGATCGCTGAACTTACGGACGTCGTCTCGCTGAACGATGAAGAGGCGTTGACGCAGCTCTTCGCCGAAAGAGGGCACGACATCGCGGCGATCCTGATCGAACCGATGCCCGCCAACGCCGGGCTGCTTCTACAACGACCCGAGTTCCTGGCTTTTCTCCGCAAACTGACCCGAGAGCACGGCGCGCTCTTGATCTTCGACGAAGTCATCAGCGGTTTCCGGGTTGCTCCCGGCGGCATGACCGAACTTTCGGGGATCACTCCCGACCTGGTGACCCTCGGAAAGATCGTCGGCGGCGGTATGCCGGTCGGCGCCTATCTCGGCAGCGCCGCTCTGATGGAACAGGTCGCTCCCAACGGGCCGGTGTATCAGGCCGGCACCCTGTCAGGAAACCCGCTGGCGATGGCTGCCGGCCTCGCCACGCTCCACGAGCTGGCACAACCGGGTGTCTACGAGGGGCTCGAGGAGAAGGGGCGTGAATTGCAACAGGGCTTAGCGGCAGCCCTCGCACGCCATGCGATCCCTGCAAACGTAGCTCGCCTGGGTTCGGTGCTCTGGCTGAACCTGCAGGAGGGCGAAGCGCCACGGGACTTCGGTGCGATCGATAGCGCCTCGGCCGAGCGCTACGGCCGCATCCACCGCGATCTTCTGGAACGCGGCGTCTGGATGGCTCCTTCCGCCTATGAGGTGGCCTTCCTTTCGACCGCCCACACGGACGACCACATCGAGCGCATTCTCCAGGCCTTCGAGACATCGATCGTGGAAGCGAAGGCGGCGCTCGTCTGATTCCATGCGTTCGCGCAGCATGCTGATCCTGTATTCGAGCGTCGTGCTCGTTCTGATCGCGTTGCTCTCGTGGTGGGTGTACTTCTTCACCCAGCAGGGCAAGCTGCTGGTCGTACGCGCGACCCAGGCCGGCGCCGAACTGACACCTGAGCAGGCGGAAGCGGTACGGGATGCTGCGGCCCGCAGCATGCGCATGTTTCTCTTCGAGGGCGGATTCCTCATCGCGCTGCTCTTGGTCGGTGTTTACATGATCATTCGCTCGATGCGCCGTGAGGTGCTACTACATCGCCAGCAGCGCAACCTCCTGTCCGCGGTTACACACGAGCTCAAGAGCCCGGTCGCATCCGCCAAGCTCTACGTGCAAAGCCTCCTCCTGGGGCGCGTCAAGGATGAGGAAAAACGCAAGCGCTACCTCGAACACACCGAAGAGGATCTCGACCGACTGGATCAAATGGTCGAACGCCTGCTCGAGTCGGCGCGCATCACGACGGATCGCGTGCAGTTGTCCCTGGAACCGCTGGATCTCTCCGATTTTGCTCGCAAGACGGTCGCGGACCTGACGAAGCGCGGTGACGTCGAGGTCGAGATCCTCACCGAAGAAAACGTACCCATCGTCTCCGACCCTTCGGCCCTGGAAACGATCCTGAGCAACCTGATCGCCAACGCCATCAAGTACGGTGGCCAACCGCCGCGTATCCAGGTGCAGGTGTCGAACAACGCAGGCCGTGCCCAGCTGAGGGTGCGTGACTTCGGCCCCGGCCTCCAGGAAACTCGACCCGAACGCGTCTTCGAGCCCTTTGTCCGGGGCGAAAACGAGCTCGTGAAGAATCGCCCTGGCGTCGGGCTCGGACTCTATCTGGTGGCGGAGTTGACCCGCGCCCTCGGCGGGAGCGTCCGTGCCCAGAACGCCGAGCACGGCACCGGCTTCGCCGTTCAAGTCTTCCTCCCCCTGGCCCCGAAAGCGTAGACGGTCATGCCCGAACGTCTTCTGGTCGTGGAGGATGAGAAGCACCTGGCCGAGGTGATCGTCGACAACCTGGAAATCGAGGGGTACGAGGTGCATCTGGAATCGAACGGCGATCTCGCACTCACTTCGATCCGCGAGAATCCGCCCGATCTGGTGCTGCTGGACGTCATGCTGCCCGGCCTGGACGGCTTTTCGATCTGTTCCAAGCTGCGCGAGGAGAACAACCGGGTGCCGATTCTGTTCCTGACCGCCAAGGGTGGCGACGACGATCGCGTCCGGGGCCTTTCGCTGGGCGGCGACGACTACCTGCCCAAGCCCTTCGATTTGCGCGAACTGATTCTGCGTGTCAAGGCGATCCTACGACGTCACAAGTGGACGGAGAGCCCCCCGACCACGGGCCAGCGCTTGCAACTGGGCGAGACCACGGTCGATTTTGCCACGTACATCGTGAAGACCCACGAGCGGGAGATCGAACTATCGACCAAGGAAATCCTCATTCTGCGCTTTCTCGCGGAGCGCAAGGGCGAGGTCATCACGCGTGACGAAATCCTCGACAAGGTCTGGGGCTACACAGCCTTCCCGACCACGCGCACCATCGACAATTTCATCGTCCGCCTGCGTCGCGTCCTCGAGCCGGATCCGCAAAACCCCCGCTACATCCACACGATTCGCGGCAGCGGCTACCGATTGACCCCGTAATGAACAACGACAAGCTTCTACTCCGTGCCCTCCGGTGCGAGCCCCTGGCGCGTCCTCCCGTATGGTTGATGCGCCAGGCCGGTCGCTACCTGCCCGAGTACCAGGAGGTTCGGAGAAAAGCCGGCGGCTTCCTCGAGCTGGCCAAGAACCCCGACTGGGCCGCGGAGGTGACGCTACAACCCATTCGCCGCTTCGGCATGGACGGCGCGATCCTTTTCAGCGACATCCTGTTGCCCCTCGAGGCCATGGGCATGCCCTTGATCTTCAACGAGCGAGGTCCTTCGCTGCCGGAACCGTTGCGCAAACTGGAGGACGTCCAACGCCTTCGGGCTTACGACCCCTCTGTCGAGCTCGGTTACGTCGGCGAAACCCTGAAACGAACGGCCGCCGGACTACCCGCGGAGACGACGCTGCTCGGCTTCTGTGGTGCGCCGTTCACGCTGGCGAGCTATGCCATCGAAGGAGGCACCTCCAAGAGCTTTCTCGAGCTGCGTCGCATGATGTACCACGAGCCCGAGGCCTGGGAGCTCCTGATGGACAAGCTATGCGACGCGGTCTCCGATCACCTGCTCTTCCAGATCGAAAGCGGTGCGGAAGCCGTCGTGTTGTTCGACACGTGGGCGGCGGCTCTGACGACGCAAGACTACCAACGCTATGCCAAGCCCTGGTCGCAGCGCGTGTTCGATCGCCTGCAGGGCAAAGCCCCGCGGATCGCGTTTGCCGGCGCGGCGGACCACCTGGTCGAAGAGCTCGCCTCCATGCGACCGGAGTGCGTGGCTATCGATCATCGCACCGACATCGCCCGTGCCTTCGACAGGGTCGGTCCGAACATCGCGCTGCAGGGCAACCTGGACCCGGGCCTCCTGCTCTCCACGCCCGAAGAGGTCGCAAGTCGCACGCGCGCGATCCTCGAGCACGTGGGCGCCCGTCCCGGGCACATCCTGAACCTGGGGCACGGGGTCTTCAAGACAACCGCTCCGGAGTGCGTCGGTGCTTTCGTGCAGGCAGCTCAGGAATTCCGTCACGACACACGAGAGGCCGTGTTGGCCCCCCCTGACAAACGGTGAACCAAGCGGTCGAAACGGTCGTCATCGGAGCAGGGATTTCCGGGCTCGCTTACGCACATGCGCGTGGTAAGGAGGCGGACCTGATCGTACTCGAGGCCAGCAGCAGAACCGGCGGCCTCGTTCGCACCATCGCCGTCGACGCCCGCCCGGGCCTACGCTACGAATACGGCCCTGAGGCCTTGTCCGGTGCTACGCAACCCGTGCGGGAACTCGCGGACGATCTCAATCTGTCCCTGCACTCGGTGGGCAAGGCCGCTTCGAAACGCTTCGTGGTCAAGAACGGTTGTTTGAGAGAAGTTCCGTTTTCTCCGCCTGCGCTAGTGACGACGCGACTGCTCTCCACGCGTTGCAAACTGCGGCTGGCCACCGAGCCATGGCGCTCGGGGAAGAAAGCCCTGGACGGATCGATCGCCGATTTTGTCCGGCATCGCCTGGGCCGGGAAGCGCTGGAGACGCTCGTGGATCCGATGGTCTCGGGCATTCACGCGGGCGATCCAGACCAGCTTTCGGTGCGCGCGTGCTTCCCGCAGATCATCTCGATGATCGAACGGCACGGCAGCATCTTCAATGCAATGCGCGCGCAACGAGAGAATGCGCAGGGAAAAGACCAGCTGCCCGGGCTGTGGAAACCAGCGGGGGGCATGGAGCGCTTGAGCGAAGCTTTGGCGCATCGCTTGAAGAGCCGCCTGCGCTTGGGCGTGTCGGTGCGAGCGGTTGAGATCGCCGGGCGCGGCTTCAAGATTCGGACGAATACGGGCCGCATCGACGCTGCACGCGTCGTTCTCGCGCTGCCTCTGCGATCCGCGACTTCGCTCTTGACCGGCGCCTTGCCGGCCGCCGGGTCCGAACTGCGATCGATGCGTTGCGAGAGCTTGGTCGGCATTTTTCACGCCTACGGGCGCGAACAGGTGGCACACGCGCTCGACGGCTTCGGTTATCTCGTGCCGCAGCGGGAGGGCAAACGTCATCTGGGAACGCTCTTCTCCTCCACGATCGATCCCGGCTGCGCTCCGCAAGGAACCGTCCTGTTGCGAACCCTGGCGGGAGGAGCACGCCATCCCGAGCTGGTCGAAAGGAGCGATGCGGACTTGACGTCGATCGCTGCCGACGAAGTCAGCGAACTTCTGGAGATCCACGGCGAGCCCGTATGGAAGCGCATCGTGCGCTACCCGGAGACCTTGCCGCGACTCGACCTGCAACATCCAGAGCGTCTGGCCCGACTGCGAGCCTTGCTGCCTCAAAACCTGGGCGTCCTGGGCAATTTTACGCGTGGGATCGGAATCACGAGCTTGGTCGGGGCGGCGAAGGACCTCGCCCGGGCGCATTCCGACCAACCGGCATTGCCGGTCTGAGGGAAGCCCTATAATGCGCCGATGCGGATGTTCGTCGGCGTTTGCTTCGGCCTCGCTCCGCTTCTTGTAGCGCGCTCCAGCGCTCAGGAAGCACCGCAGGCCTACGAGTTCTTCGAGACCAAGGTCCGGCCGCTCCTCGCCGCGAGATGCTACGACTGCCACGGACCGGACAAGCAGCGCTCCGGTTTGAGAACCGACGGACTCGATGCCCTGTTGGTCGGGGGAAGTCGGGGACCGGCCATCGTCCCGGGAAGTCCTGAGTCGAGTTTGCTCGTGCGAGCGGTACGGGGTGACGAACCCGAGTTCCGCATGCCCCCGCTTGAAGAGCTCACGACGGAGGAAATCACGCTTCTCGAGACGTGGATCGCACAGGGAGCGCCGGGGCCGAGGGATACCAAAGCGCGAACGGTTGAGACGTTCGACCTCTTGAAGCGGCGCGGAGAACACTGGGGTTTTCGCCCGATCACAAAACCGGCGCCTCCGCAAGTAGCCGACAAGGCCTGGTCAGAAAAACCCATCGACGCGTTCATCGCCGCCGCACTGGAACGAGCGGATCTCACACCCAAGGGGCCTGCGGACCGGCGCACGCTACTCCGACGCGCTGCATTCGACCTGGTCGGGTTGCCTCCGACGCCGGACGAGCTGGCCGTGTTCGAGGCCGATGCGTCCCCCGGAGCCTTCGAGCGCCAGATCGATCGGCTGCTGGCCTCGCCACGCTTCGGAGAACGCTGGGGACGCCATTGGCTGGACCTCGTACGCTACGCAGAGACCAAGGGCCACGAATTCGACTATCTGATCGCCAACGCCTGGCAGTATCGCGACTACGTCATCCGCGCTTTCAATCAGGACGTAGCCTACGACCGTTTCGTGCGCGAGCACGTCGCCGGAGATCTTCTACCTGAACCACGCCCCCACCGGGACGAAGGCTGGGACGAATCCGTGCTTGGAACCGGTTTCTGGTTCTTCGGAGAGGAAAAACACTCACCCGTAGACATCCGCGCCGACCAAACCGAGCGCATTGCGAACCAGATCGACGTGTTCTCGAAGACCTTCCTGGGCCTGACGGTTGCCTGTGCTCGCTGTCACGATCACAAGTTTGAAGCGATTTCAGCGCGCGACTACTATGCGCTTTCGGGCTATCTGCTCAGCTCCAGCTATCGACAGGTGCGTTTCCAGACGCGCGAGAACAACGCGCGCATCGCACAGGAGCTCGCCCGCCTCGAGGAACGCCATCGTGCCCAGGTGGTGCGAGCCACCGGTGCAGCGCTCGAACAATCCCTCGCGGGAACGGCCCGGGCGATGCTCGCAGCGCGCGAGGTCGAGCACGAACTCTTGGGAGACGCCGGTGTCGGCGGCGAGAAACCGCCGGACACGTGGCCGGCCGCTCGGACGGTCGTGGTCGAACGCGTCTCCGAGCGCACCTCGGTGCCCACGGCGCGCATCGAAGCCTGGATCGCCGCATTTGCGAGGGTTCGAGCGGACAAGACCCCCATCCTTCTGCCATGGGTGCAGGGCGAAGGGATCCAGCCCCTCTTGACGCGCGAGTTGCAAGCCGCAAGAGCCAGCCCCGATCAGACCGTCGCGATCGCTGATTTCGCCCGATCCGAGGCCGAGGATTGGATCCAGGATGGCTTTTGTTTTTCGAGGGTCGAGGCCGGATTCACACGGCTCGGAACCGACCCGCGACAACCCCTCGCCAGGCTTTTCGCCTACGCCGGCGCCGCTTCGGACCCGATCTGGGATCGGCTGGTGCTCGCACCGCAAACCGAGCGCGTTCCCGGCCGTGTCGACTGGGTCCAGTCGGGACGAATGCTGAGGACAGAGACAATCCGGCTCGAACACAAGAACCTCTTCTACCTGGTTCAAGGCGGGGGTAGAGCATTCCTCGAGGTCGACGGGCACCGCATGATCGAGGGACCGCTGCACGGGGGCACCGTGTTCTCCTGGAAGGACGAAGGTCGGCGCTGGATCCGACATGAGCTGGAGGATTACCTCGGGCACACCGCACACGTCGAATTCAGTCCGCAGGGGGATGGAAGCGAACTGGTGATCGAGCGTGTGATCGGGTCAGACGAAGAGCCTCCGGCCCTCGGGTCGGACACCGATTGGCTGATACACGCGCTCGCCGGAGCAGATCCCGACGACGCCGAGGCACTCGCGCAGCGCTACGAGGAGCTGTTCCTCTTTGTAGCGGCCCGGTTGCGCGACGGACGGCTCACGGGGCAAGAGGCGGGTCCGGGGTTCGCCATCCTCGGGTGGCTCCTGGACAACCCCGGCCTGCTCGCGAGCCCACTCGATACGTCAGGGGTTCGAGCTGCGCTTCTTCCTTATCTGGAACGGCGGGTCGAGCTGCTGTCCAGCCTGCGGCTCGAATCCGCCACGGCGCCGGCCCTCTTCGATGCGAACGGGGTCGATGAGCACCTGCTCTTGCGCGGCGACTCACATCAACCACAGGGGGTGGTTGCACGCAACCTGCCTGAGGCTTTGCGTTCGCCGGAGGAATCAGGCTCGGAATCGAAAAAGGGCAGCGGACGCCTGGCTCTCGCGCAACGCCTGACCGACCCCGAGACGAATCCCTACCTCGCCCGCGTCTGGGTGAATCGCATCTGGCACCACATCTTCGGTCGCGGCATCGTCCCGTCGGTGGACAACCTGGGCATCTCCGGCGACGAACCCACCCATCCGGAGCTGCTCGACCATCTGGCCGCGACGTTGATCGAGCAAGACTTCTCGACCAAACGCCTCCTGAAACAGATCCTGCTCTCGCGCACCTACAGACAGGGCTCACAGCCGAGTCCACGCGCGCGCGAGTTCGACCCGGAGAACCGCCTACTGCACCATTATCCCCTGCAAAGACTCGATGCCGAGGTGTTGCGTGACACGCTCTTGAGTGTCGCCGGAAACCTGAACCAGACACCCTACGGCCCCCCCGTGCCGCTGCATCTCACCTCCTTCCTGGATGGACGCGGACGGCCCGGCACGAGCGGGCCGCTCGACGGCGACGGACGCCGCAGCGTGTACCTCGCGGTCCGGCGCAACTTCTTGATGCCGTTCTTTCAGGTCTTCGACTACCCCACGCCCTTCACCACCCAAGGGCGCAGAGGCGTTTCGAACGTGCCGGCCCAGGCTTTGACGCTCTGGAACGACCCCTTTGTCATAGGACAGGCCGAGCGATGGGCGGAGGCTGTTTACAAGAGTCACGCAACCGACGATGAGCGCATCGAAACGATCTACCTCACGGCCCTGGGTCGTCCTCCGGAGGAGGACGAGCTGAAATTCGCCGGGCAGTTTCTCGACGAACACCCCGAGGAGGCCGCCCAGCCCCTGGCCGAGCTGTGCCATGTGCTCTTCAACACAAAGGAGTTTCTGTTTGTCGATTGACCGCAGGCATCGGCCGCTCACGCGGCGCGAGGCGTTGATGACGTGCGCCAATGGCTTTGGAGCTCTGGCCCTGGCCGGCATGTCCCCAGGTGACCTTTCGCGCACGTTGACAGGGGACGGATCACCCCTTCCCCATCATCGTGCACGGGCCAAGCGCGTCATTTTTCTCTACATGGATGGCGCCCCCTCGCAGGTCGACACGTTCGATCCCAAACCACGGCTCGAAAAGGAAAACGGACAGCCGATCGGGATGGCGATTCCCGACACGCAGTTCGACAACGTCGGCACGGTGCTGCAGTCGCCATGGAAGTTCCGTCAATATGGCGAGAGCGGGGCGTGGGTCAGCGATCTCTTCCCCCATCTCTCCCGTTGCGTCGATGATCTGTGCTTCGTCCGCTCGATGGTGGCGAGTTTCCCCGAACACACCGGCGCGAACTACTTCCTGCACACGGGCTTCGGACAGCAGGGCCGGCCCAGCATCGGGTCGTGGGTCTCCTACGGCCTGGGCAGCGAAAATCGAAATCTGCCTGGTTTTGTCGTCCTGAACGGCGGACTGATTCCGCCCGGTGGGTTGGACAACTTCAACTCGGGCTTCTTGCCGGCAACTTATCAGGGCTCCATGTTCCGTCCCGGCGCCGATCCGGTCGCCAACCTTTCCCGCCCCGACACGGAAGGGGGAATGCAAACCGAAAGTCGTCAACGGGAACTCCTGGGCAAACTCGACAGCGGAATAGCTGAACGTTGGAGCCGGAACGATGCGGTCGAGTCGGCCATCGCCAACTACGAGCTGGCCTTCCGCATGCAAGCTGCCGTGCCCGAGCTGCTCGATGTTTCGGGGGAGACAGAACTGACGAGAAAGCTCTACGGCATCGACTCGGAATACGTCCACACCCGGACCTACGCAACCCTGTGCCTGCTCGCACGTCGGCTGGTTGAGCGCGATGTACGCTTCGTGGAGCTGACGTGCCCGAACGTGGGCGTCGACCGCTGGGATCAGCACAACGACCTGGAGGATGGACACACGAGGAACGCCCGGGCCGTCGACCAGCCGATCGCTGGCCTGATCCGCGACCTGAAAGCGCGAGGGCTCCTGGAGGACACGCTGGTCCTGTGGGCGGGTGAATTCGGCAGGACACCCATGGCCCAGGGAACCCGGGGGCGAGATCACAACCCCCATGGCTTCACGATCTGGATGGCCGGGGGTGGCGTGAGGCCGGGGGTGGCCTACGGGGCGACGGATGAGTACGGCTACTACGCGGTGGATCGGCCGGTCTCGATGCACGACTTGCACGCGACGATACTGCATCTATTGGGGATGGATCACGAGCGCTTGAGCTACCGCTTCAGCGGCAGGGCGATGAGGTTGACGGACGTGCACGGGACGGTGGTGCACGATCTCTTGATCTGAGGTGTCCAGGGCCAAGCAGCGATGCATCACCACAAGCCGCCAGGGAGGCTCTTTCGAGCCGTCAATGCAGTAAAAGCAGCCAAATCTGGCCTGATTCCGGTACTATCTCGGCCGAGGGGGGGACGGTGAAGCTGCCAGGCGTCAGGGCCCCCCCGAACCCTGCAATTACTACAAAGAACACAGAGGAACTCAGATGAGAGCAGCGGATATCAACAAGAAGGTGCTCATGTTCGGCGCGGCTTTGCTCGCCGTTGCCGGAACCGCCAGCGCCCAGGTCATAGCGACCGACACTTTTTCGTACCCGGACGGGCCTCTCGTCCCCAACGGCGGTTGGGCAAACCACAGCGGTACGGTAGGCGATCTCCTGGTTTCCGGCGGCCAGGTGGTCGTACAACACGGCACTCCTTCCGAGGACGCCAACCTCGCCTTCACCGGCGTAGCGGGAAACGTCTACTATGGGATCGACTTCTCGGTCGACGACCTGGGAGCTCCCTATGCTGCCGGTGGCGACTACGAATACTTCGCCCACTTCCGCGAAGGGTTCAATTTTTCCGGGCGCCTCGACATCGTGGCTCCCACGGGCGCCGGTGATTTTACCGTGGGGATTTCGAGCGACGGCTCGACGGCCGATGTGCTCTGGCCGACGGACCTGACCTACGCGACCACCTATCGCGCCATCGTACGCTACGACCAAGACCTCAACATCGCTCAGCTTTGGATCGACGCGGCTGTCGATACGGACGCCTCGGTTACGGGTGCTGACCAAGCCGATCCGGGCGATGCGGTGGTCTCCTTCGGGTTGCGCCAGTCGGACTCGACTGAGAACGAAACCGTTCGCGTTGACAACCTGGCAGTAGGCCAGACGTTCGACGATGTCCTCGCCATCGGCGGCGGCCCGGTGGGCGTTCCCGCCATGCCGACGTCTCTCCTCTTCGCGCTCGCCGGTCTGGTCGGCATCGCCGGCATCACGCTGGCCCGCCGTCGTCGGAACTAACCGCACCTCGAAAGAGCTCGACAAAGATAGACAAGAGGGGACGCCCGCGCAGACAAACGCTGCGCGGGCGTCCCCTTTGCTTTTAGCGCTTCCCCCCGGCGCAGTCGAGTTCTCGCGCGACATTGCTCCACAGTTCCGGGTCGAGCGGTAGATCCCGGCCTGTCAGCGACTGCAGCGCGTGGTGAGCAGCGGCCACGACCGAGCTCGATTCGTTTTTGAGCGCCAACACGAGCTCCCCAATCCCTTCCCGGGCCCCGCTCTCCTGAAAGGCCCGGCAAACCAGGAGGCGAATCTCGACCGGACGGGTCCTCAGGAGGTCGCCCAGGACCGAGAGAAACTCATCGCGGACCAGAGCGTGCGGCGCGATCGAGTCGAGAGCTTCGCTGACCTGGCGGTGGTCCGAGGAGTAGAGCTTCTGAAAGGCAGCCGCTCGCTCGGCGACCATCCAGGCCCGTTCGGCTTCGTACCAGCGAGTCCATCCGGTCCTCGATTCGAAGGCCATGCCTGTCATCTCACGGAGCGCAGCGGCGGCAGCGACTTCGAGATCGTCATGCTCTCCGTTGAAGAGCATGATCAGCGCGGGAATCGAGCCGGCGTCACGCAGGGTCGCCGCGGCCCGGATGGCTGACTGGCATTCGGGCAGGTCGCGCCGGATCGTCGCACGGGCATAGCCACGCATCTCGATGTTGAGCGCATCCTCCGAAGCCCCGCCGACCGCCGGAACTTGATCGAGCACCAGCCGGCGCAAATTCTTGTGAGCTCGTGCCGCCAGGCAAAGGAAACCGAACGCGCGCTGATCTGCCGTAGCTCCCAGGGCCTCGACGACGAGCGGAAGAGTTTCGGAACGCAGAGCGGGAAAACTCCCTTCGAGAACCCCGAAAGCCACCGGATCGCGTACCAGGATCGAAGTGATCGCCTCGCGAGTTGCCCTGGCCATGGACGAATCGATTTTCGTCTCTTCCTCCGTGATGGCGATGCCCAACAGCCGCAGAATTTCCGTGCCGCGCCCCACCGCTCCGAGGAACTGGACGACCGCACGCCGACGATCGGGCAGACGCGTCCCCAGCTCGTGCTGGAGATAACTTGTCACCTGTTCCGGGTCCATCAACTGAAGCGCGCGCAGGATCACGCGCTCGCTTTCGAGACTCAAGGGCTGCGGCTCACCGCCTTCTGATGCGACATTGCGAGTTACGAGCGTCTCGAAGAGCCGCGGCAACACGAAGTCACTGTTTGCGGCCAGCTCGAGCGCCATCTCCGTTTCGCGTGAAGCGGCCTCCTGCCCGAGAGCAGCCGCGTGCAAGTTCGACCTGCGAGATCCGGCAACCAACAACAAGATCGAGAGCGCAAGCAAGGCGCGACGTTCCCCGGTCTCTCTCCATACTCCGTCCCGGGCTTTCGTTCCCGATCTACCCATCTCTTCCCCGGGTGGTGGCGTGCGCCCGGAGCCCCCCTTCTTTCTTTTGAACCGAGCGGCAAACGACTGCCCCCCAAGCAGCCGTGTCGAACAACCTATTCGGATCTTGGGATCTCGTGAGATGAGTCCAAGTCCCGAAAACCATCAAATGGCCACACCACCGGTCAAACCGTGAAGAATGTTCTTTGTCCTCACAGTACCTTTCATCTCATTCGACTTCGTTCATCCCAAACGCTCCCGTGCGGCTACTGTTTGTTGTCTGTCATCGGCGCGGGAGTAAAAAAGCCTTTCTTCCAAGACCTCGCCCCCCCGCCCCTAATACTGTCTCCCCGATGGGAGCCTGGCGGTGAAACACCGTCAGGCTCCCAACTTTTTTGGCCGTCAATGGAAGCGATCGGCGGGCGCGCCTGCCGATTCATGGGTTCGACGCCTATACTGGCCCGGATCGCATGTCAGAACAGAAGAAGGTGAATTCAGACGCACCAGTGCCCGAGCGACACCCGGGCAGAGCGATCCTCCTCGCAGCCGTAACGTGGATCTCAACGGGCTGTGGTTCCAGTCATGAAGCGGCGCTATCGCAAGACAAGACCGCTTCCAGCTCGATGCCGCACATGCAGGTTCGTACCCAGCCGCGCGTGCTCGGCCCCCACGCCCCGAGAGTGGGAAAATGGGTGGCTGATCTTCGTTTTCGAGATGTCGACGGGAAAGCTCTGAAACTGTCGGACGTCGCCGGAAGGAATGGACTGATCCTGGCCATGCGCGACCCGGATTGTCCCCTTTCCAAGAGGTACACACCCCGCATCAAGCGCCTTGAGAGCGAAGCTGCGGCCCAGGGGTTCGGGCTCTTGCTGGTCAATCCCTACGACCGCGAGTCGGCCCTACGGGATATCGATCTCTATGCACTTGATCTCCCGTACGCCGTCGACGAGAACGAAGAGATCGCACGCGCGCTGTCGGTCAACACGACTACCGAATTCTTTGTGATCGACGCGGCGCAGACACTGGCCTACCGCGGCATGATCGACGATCAGTACGGCCTGGCATTTGCGAAGCAGAAGGCGAGCAACACCTACCTTCTGGATGCGTTGGCCGACCTGTCGAGCGGGCGGAATGTTGCGGTCCCCGCTACAGAGGCGCAGGGTTGCTTGTTGAGCATCGGGGACGGCCCCTCGATGCCGGCCAAAGTCACCTACCAGAAGCATGTCAGCCGCATCATTCAGAAGCGCTGCCAACGCTGTCATCGCCCGGGTACGGCAGCCCCCTTCTCTCTGATGTCCTACGGCGACGCAAGGCGAAGAGCACCCATGATCCGTCTGGCGCTCGAAGAAGGCTTCATGCCGCCGTGGTTTTCCGTCGGCGAAACCGGCCCCTGGAGCAACGATGCTCGCCTGACGACCGAGGAAAAACGCGACCTGTTGAGTTGGATAGCGAACGGAATGCCGGAGGGTGATCCTTCCCACGCGCCTCTGCCGGTCAACTATCCCGACGGCTGGGCGATCGAACCCGACTTGATCGTCGAATTTCCCTCCAACGATGTTCCGGCCGAAGGTGTTCTCGACTATCTCTATCAGTACGCCACGGCGGACCTCAGGGAAGAACGCTGGATAAAGGCGGTCGAAATTCTTCCCGGCGCACCCCAGGTCGTCCATCACATCCTCTTCTGGAACGAGTCGCCCGAGTATTATGAGGGGTGGAAGAAGCGTGATCCGGCCGTCGTCGGGAAGTTCGAACTCATAGAACGTTACTTCGCGATGATGGTCCCGGGGCAAGAAGCAACACGTTTTCCCAAGGGCTATGGGCGCCTCTTGCCGGCACAAGCTCCACTGAAGGTGCAGTTTCACTACACGCCGGATGGAAGAGCCGTCACCGATCAAACGAGAATCGGCTTTGAATTCTCGGAGAAACCGCCGCAGCGCTTCGTCGAATCGAACGTGTCGGCGCAGTTCAAGTTCGCAATCCCACCGCACGCAGAGAATTACGAAATTTCGGGGGACTTCACCTTTCCAATCAACGGAACGTTGCTGTCGCTCCTACCCCATGGACACTTGCGTGCGAAGAGCTTTCGTGTGGATCTCGTCCTTCCAGACGGTACGGAAGAACTCCTGTTGGATGTCCCTCAATACGACTTCAACTGGCAGATGAACTACGTATTCGAGCAACCGCGGGAAGTACCCAAAGGCGCGGTGCTACGGGCAACGGGATGGTATGACAACAGCGCCGACAACCCGGCGAATCCGGATCCGGAACAAACAGTGAGGTTCGGCAGACAGACGACGCAAGAAATGATGGTCATATTTTTTCAGTGGTCCCCGCGAATGTAGATTTTTTCCGCCGCGCACCACTCAATTGTTGCCCCGTCTTGCAAACCGCCACCTGCGGCAATCGGATCGAGGAGGGGCCGGGTATGTTTCGGAAAGGTCGCGACTCGGTCCCCCCGTCGGTAGAGCATCAATGAAAAGAGTATCCAAGTGGATCGCAGGGTTGAGCATCTTCGCCACGGCCGGGACAGCTCCCGCCCAGCAGACCGATGTGGCTTGCCAGGCCACGAACGCTCGGCTGAACCTCAACCGAGACCTGAAACCCGGTACGGATTTCGTCCCGATCCTGCCCGATGACTCCCTGGGCTTTCACGTGTCCTACAGCGTGAAGAGCGACAACTCCTTCACGGTTGGGATCTTCATCTTGCCGCTCGAAAACAACGAGGTATTGATCTTCGGGGCGGGGTACGCGGAAAACTCGATGCAGGGGAAGGAGGCGGAGGCAGCCGTCGTGGATGCAACCCTTCGAGACTGCATGGGCTATGGCCCTGGAATGTCGACGATCCACCTCGTGGCTCCCCACGGCCACCAGGATCACATCAATCCGTCTTTCGTCCAAGAGATGGTGGATCTGGGCCATAGCTTCGCCGAGATCGTCTACCACAAGGGAGACGCCGTCTGGATCGATCAGATGGATTGGACTCCAGATCAACGCTCTCTCTTCAACGAGATCGACGGAAGCATTTGCGGCTCGAACCTCATTCAGTTCGCCTCGCCCCTTGGCAAAATCTGGTTCACACCGCGGTCGGGCCATACGGAGGGCTCGTTGGATCTGATCCTGGACATCGAGAATGACGCCACCAACCGCCTGCTCATTCGCGGATCGGTGGCAGGCGGACAATGCCCTCCTGTTCCCGGGCTTCAGCTGAGTCTGGATGCGCACGGAACGGTCTTCCTGCCGCCCGAAGACGGAAGCTTTCGCGCACGCGCCGAAGTCGTCAACGGTGCCGGCATCAATAGACTCTGCCTCATCACCGATTCCGCTCCACGAGTAGGCGGCTCGTGGAATACAATGATCGACGCTCAGGGCCACGCCGGCGCATACGGACTCGTTCTAATCGGATACACGGCAGTGCTCAGCCCGGGGCTTCAGATTCCCTATGGCGAGTTTCTGCTAGATACGCGGGGAGGGACTTTTCTTATGTGCTTGTCCCAACCGGCAAGTACACCCACGTTCATCTTGAACGTTCCAGCAGATCCGAATTACCTTGGCTTTGAAGCCTGGTTCCAGGGACTCATCCTGGGTGGAACGACTGAACTCTGCAACGGACTGCATGTACAGATAGGCGCCTAGGGCTCGCGCCGCAGAGACCCTGGAACCGGCTGGCGGGTCGGGTGAAGGGCTGCTAGACACCGGTTTGGTGCAGATGAACGTCGCGCTGCGGGTACGGAATGGAAATCCCGGCCTTGTCGCATTCTATCTTGAGCTTCTCGTTCAGATCGCACTTCACGGACCAGTAGTCGTCGCTCTTCACCCACGGCCGAATTACAAAATTCACCGACGAATCGGCGAGCTCGGCAACCGCAATCTGGGGTTCGGGATCCTCCAGGACACGCTCTTCCTCGCTGACGACCCGTTCGAAAAGCTCTTTCGCCTGACGAATGTCATCGTCGTAGCCAATCCCGAAAACCATGTCGATGCGACGAGTGTCATGGGAGGAATAGTTGGTGATGTTGCCTCTCGTGATTGAACCGTTTGGGACGATGATCTTCTTGTTGTCGCCCGTCTTCAAGGTCGTCGCAAAGACCTGGACCTCCAGAACGACGCCCGCGACACCGGCAATCTCCACGAAGTCACCCTTCTGGAAGGGGCGGAAGAGGATGATCATCACCCCGCTCGCAAAGTTACTCAACGACCCCTGCAGTGCAAAGCCCACCGCCAACCCCGCCGCTCCGAGCACGGCGACGAAGGACGTCGTCGCGATGCCGGCGACCTCGAGCGCTGAGATCACGACCATGGCCATCATCGCCATGTAAGCGATGTTGCAAAGGAAACTGGACAGCGTTGTGTCGACGTTGCGCTTCGCAAGACCAACGCCCAGCAACCTGCGCAGAAACCCGGCCCCCCAACGGCCGAAAAGCAGGATGACCAGGGACATTCCGAGGGCAAGAACAACGGCGATTCCCTCAGCCGCGAGCCACGCCTGGGCTATCTCGACAAGATCGAATGCCTTGGTCATCGTATCGGCCAGAGCACCGGGAGAGTCTGTTTGTGCCAATCCTTGAAACATGGTTTGCATCTTTTCTTGCGGCTACTTGCCAAAGGACCATCCGAGTGTAAAGACGAACTTGTAGTCGGCACGCACCGCCCCAATGGACGGCTGATCGTTGTATTCGAGGACATACTGAAGTTGGGCGATCCAGTTGTTTAGCACCTCCATCTTCAAGCGATTGTCCCACTTGGTGTAGTAAGTTTCGCCGTTGAGACTGGGCAGGAACTCGGCTACTTGTTCGAAGGTCGTAGCTTTCGAAACCTGGTAGGTAATGTTCGAACCCAAACGTAAAGCGAAGTAGTCATCCGAACTACCATCACTGAAATTCTGGTCGACGTGGGACAGCCCCCCTTCGACACTCCACTTGAACCCATCGTCTTCGCGAACCTGCCAGCCGGCTCCCGCACCGAGGATAAACCGCGAGTCCAATTCCGCGACTTTATCCGACTGCCAGGAGCCGTTGCCGAGGGCGTAGATGTCCTCACTGAGGAAGTAGTCGTACTTGCCGCCCGCCCCGACGTTGTCAACGGTTCTCTGCGAGCCAGTCTCCGTATCCGTCTCCGCGAAGTCCGCGTAGGAATTCAGGATAAGACGGCTCTTTTTCGACCTACGCTCCGCATCCAAGAGAACATGAGTCTCCCGCGTGTCGGAGTTGCCTTCGGTGAAGAAGGTACCGACCGTAAAGGCCCCACTCCAGACCGTTACGCCCTCCTCGGGAGCGCTCCAGGTGGGTTTTTCCTGCTCGATAGGGGCGGAAGTCGGCCTGTCAGACAGTTGGAGGGTCAGGAGTCCGATAGCGATCATGTTCGTCCACAGAGCTGGGGAGGGGCGGTCAAAGGAAACCGAATGATAGAAATGGGAGCTAGGGGGTGGAATCTCGGAGCGAGTTTTGGATCCTCTTTGTCTGCGGAGCCAAAGTAGGGGCACGTCATGGCACCGAAGGTCACGAGTAGCGGGGTGTTTCTCAGGTGGCGCGCAATCGCAGTTCTGGGTCTTTGCGGTGCCTGCTCGAGAGCCGCATCGGGCGGCCCGACCTCGGCGCTCCTGATCACCCTGGATACGACTCGCGCCGACGCCCTACAGGAGGCCCTGACTCCAAACCTCGAGCATTTCGCAGCGGATGCGGTTCGTTTTGAGCGGGCCTACACGGTAACTCCGCTAACGCTTCCGGCGCATGCATCGATGATGAGCGGCCTTTATCCGGTTCGGCATGGACTGCGCAACAACGGTGCTCGCAGGCTGTCCAGCGAAGCGGAAACGCTCGCCGAACGCGCCCAAGAGGTCGGCATTCAAACCGCGGCTTTCATTTCGGCGGCTGTGTTGGACGGCGCTTTCGGTCTGAACCAGGGATTCGACGTCTACGATTCCCCCCCCCTGGCGGTTCAGCAGCTCACGACTGAATACTCCTCACGACGGGGAAGCGAGATCGTGTCGCGTGCCCTCGATTGGCTGGCCCACCGCGACCGAAAACGCCCCTTCTTCTTGTGGGTTCACATCTGGGACCCTCACGGTCCCTACGACCCGCCGGCCGAGTTCCGCGACATCGCCCCCCAACATCCATACCTGGGCGAGGTCGCCGCGGCGGACAAGGCCGTCGGGCAGCTGCTCACCTATTTGAAGGAAGACGGAATCCATGACCACACCACGGTTCTGATCGTGGCGGATCATGGCGAAGCCTTCTGGGAGCACGGTGAGTTCAGTCACGGCTCGTATTGCTGGGACACGACGATGCGCGTGCCCTTGATGCTGCGGTCCCCCGGAGATGTGCGCAACGGCCAGCGCGTGCAGGCGATCGCAAGCGTCGCAGACGTGCACCCGACGTTGGCGGCGGCAATGGAACTTCCACCCACCCAGGCCCAACTCGATGGGCAGAATCTCCTGGACCCCATCGCACCTGACCGTGGAGTCTATCTGGAGTCCTACTACGGCTACCTCGCCTATGGCTGGAGCCCGCTGACAGGGTGGGTCGACGAGCGAGGCAAGTACCTCCACAGCTCTCAACCCATCTTCTTCGATGCACAGGAGGACCCGAAAGAGGAGCGGCCGCGGGCCGCAGCAGACGCGACCTACGACAGCTATCGGCGGGCGATCGGAGAGATCGGCGATCGACGCGTACTGACGGATGTGAGGCCGGAAAAAGTTTCCGGGTTGGACGAAGAGATCGGACAGCTCGGCTACGCGCAGGTAGAGCAAAGGGATGCCCTACCGCACCCGCTGTCGCAGAGTTCCGCCCCCAGCCCCCACGGGATGATCGACGAGCAGAAGCTGACGCTCAAGGCCCAGAAGTACTTCAACACCGGCGACTACGCCGAATGCGAGAAGATCCACGCCCGGATCCTCGCGGAGAATCCCCGGAACATGCACTCCTGGTCGCGCATGGGCATCTGTCTCATCCGGCAGCGACGCCACCAGGAAGCCATCCCTGCCCTGGAACGCGTCTATTCGAGCGACCGAGTCACGGCCTCAGCGGCCGTCAACCTCGGTGTGTGTATGCGCGTCGCGGAACGCACGGAGCGGGCGATCGAGTGTTTCGAGCTTGCCCTGGCCATCGATGGCAGCCACGCCCAGGCGGTCCGGCACCTCATCGACCTCTACGAAGCGCTCGGAAATGGGGAAAAAGCGGCGTCGTATCGCCGCCGTTACAGGGAGCTGACGGGGCAGAGCCTGCCTCCTCGCTGAGGGTGTCCCGAGACCGACCGCGGACTCTCGGCCGCCCCTTGTCGACCCCCTTGAAATAGAAGGCGCCTTGGCCCCAAGGAAACCCGGGGTTGCGGTCGAAAGAATGGCGGGTGCTCCAGCTGGGCACCGGTCCCCACTCACCGATCGCAGACGGCCCGTTTGCGCTCGGAGTACAAAACCCGCGCTCCCACCCTTTCGAGCCAGAGACAATGACCGTTTCCCCGCTGTTCTCCCTCCGCCGTATCACCGCCCTTACCGCCATCTTCCTTCTCCAGGCCCCGCCCGCCTCCCAAACGCCCGGGGAAGTTCTTTCCTTTCAGAAGATCAGCGAGGCCACGGGGGGCTTCACGGGCCTACTGGGTCAGGATGATGGCTTCGGTCGTAGCGTGGCACGCATCGGTGACGTCGACGGTGACGGCATCCAGGACCTGGGGGTCGGAGCCATCTTCCGCCTGCCGAACAACGCGATCTCGGGGGCGGTGTGGATCCTCTTCATGAACGCCGACGGCAGCGCGCGGTCCCAGGTACGGATCAGCCAGCTCGCCGGCACGCAGGCGGGCGACCTGTTCGGCAATTCGATCTCCGCCCTGGGCGATCTCAACGGCGACGGAATCCCGGACATCGTTGTGGGGGCACCCAACGACGATGACGGGGGAATCAACCGCGGCGCGATCTACATCATGTTCCTACAGCGCGACGGAACGGTGCTTTCCAGCAAGAAGTTCAGCTCCCGTTCCGGCAGTTTTACAGGAACGCTGGATAACCACGATAACTTCGGCATTGCAGTCCAACACATGGGCGACCTGGACGGAGACGGCAATGCGGAGGTCGTGGTCGGAGCGACCGGCGACGACGACGGCGGCGCCAACCGCGGTGCGCTTTGGGTTCTCTCGATCGACTCTAACGCCGCGTTGGCCGGATCGATGAAGATCAGCAGTACAGCGGGTGGTTTCGGGGCTGCGCTGGTCGATCAGGACCGCTTCGGCGGCGCTTTGACCAACCTCGGGGACCTGAATTCCGACGGTCGCCCCGACCTTGCTGTAGGAGTGCCGCAATCGGGCGTCGACAACAAGGGTGCCGTCTACGTCCTCTTCCTCCAGTCCGACGCGACGGTTTTGAGTGAACTCGTGATCGGCGAAGGCTTGAACGGTTTCACGGGCGGACTCGCCAATGAAGACCGCTTCGGTTCTGCCCTCGCCTCGCTCGGCGATCTCGATGGAGACGGATTCAGCGACATCGCCATCGGCTCGCGTGACAACGATGGCGGTGCAGACCGTGGCTCCATCTGGATCCTCTTCCTTGCAAGCACAGGGGACGTTCGAGGTTTCCAGAAGATCAGCAACTCTGAGGGAGGGTTCGGCGGCACCCTTGACAATGGCGACATGTTCGGATCCAGCCTCAGTTTCCTCGGTGATCTGAACGGCAACACGGGAGTCGAGCTCGCGGTCGGCGCACGCAACGACGACGACGGCGACGCGCCCAACCAAGGGGCTATCTATGTGATTACCATCCAAGACGGCCCCGCAGCACCACCGGTAGCCCACCTGACGGCGACACCCACGAGCGGGCCAGCTCCGCTCCGTGTTAACTTTTTCGACCAAACCACCGGCAACGCCCACCTCTGGAGCTGGGATTTCGGCGACGGCGGTGTCTCGACACAGCAGAACCCCAGCCACGTCTACTCCATTCCAGGCACCTACAGTGTCGGCTTGACGGCCACCGGCGTCGGTGGTGTGGACAACGATACGCAGCTCGAGCTGGTCGTGGTGGGTCTGCCTGTCACGATCGCCAACTTCACCGCGGCGCCAACGAGTGGTGCAACGCCGTTGACGGTGAACTTCACGGACATGAGCACGGGAGGAGTGACATCGTGGATCTGGAGCTTCGGTGACGGTTCGACCTCGACCTTGCAAAATCCGTCGCACACCTACTTCACTGAAGGCGCGTTCGACATCACTCTGACCACCGACGGGCCCAACGGTCAAGACACGCTGACCCGTCCGGACCATGTCGTCTCCGGAAATTCGGTCCCCACCGCGGCGTTCATCGCCGTCCCTACCACGGGACCCGCACCACTGTTCGTCAACTTCACAAACCAGACGACCGGCACGACCACGGGTCATTTGTGGCGTTTCGGCGACAACACGACGTCGGACATCCGAGACCCCGGGCATGTCTACACGAATCCAGGGACGTACACGGTTCAGCTGACAGCCACCGGCCCCGGCGGTGACAACACCTTGGTCGTGACGGATCTGATCGTCGTGGATCCTCCGTTGACCCAGGCCAACTTCGAGACAAACCCGACCTCGGGCGAGTCCCCCCTGACCGTGACGTTTACCGATCGTTCGTCCGGAGGCCCGACTAGCTGGAGCTGGGATTTCGGCGACGGTTCGACTTCAACCTCTCAGAACCCGACGCACATTTATACGGCCCTTGGCACCTACACGGTTTCGCTGATGTCAGAGGGCCCGGCTGGCTCTCACACACTCGTGCGCCCGGATCTCATCGTCGTTCACGTTTCGGGACCGACGGCGGCCTTTACCTCCGATGTGATCGGTGGCCCCGCACCGCTGACCGTGAACTTCACCGACAGCTCGATCGGCAACGTCACCTCGTATATCTGGCGCTTTGGCGATGGCGATGGTTCGGTGCTGGCCGACCCCCAGCACACCTACTTGACCGCCGGGACCTACAGCGTGGTGCTGACTGTCGATGGCCCTGACGGAGAGAACACGCTCTCGGTCACCAACATGATTGTGGTCGACCCCGCCGGAACTCACGCCGCCTTCGATGTTTCGCCTACCCGCGGCGAGCTGCCCTTGGTCGTTTCGTTCACGGACCGCTCGGGCGGAAACCCGACCAGCTGGAGCTGGGATTTCGGCGATGGAAGCACGTCGACCACGCAAAGCCCGACGCACACTTACACGACCGTAGGCACCTACACCGTGGCCTTGACCACCGATGGCCCGACCGGTCCGGATACGCGTATCCGCAGCGACCTGATCGTCGTCAATCCCGTAGGGCCGACCGCCGCCTTTACGTCCGACGTCACCAACGGTGTCGCACCGCTGATCGTGGCTTTTTCCGACCTTTCAACTGGAAACATCACGTCCTATAGCTGGCATTTCGGCGACGGCATCGGCTCCGGACAGCAGAACCCGGTGCACACCTATCCGCAGGCTGGAACCTACAGCGTAATTCTGTCGGTGAACGGTCCCGAGGGTGAGGACTCTCTCTCGCAGGTAGGCATGATCGTCGTTAACCCGGCAGGGACCCAGGCCGCATTCGATGCGTTGCCGACCCGTGGGGAGGTTCCCCTGATCGTATCCTTCATGGACCGCTCCAGTGGTGGGGCTACCAGCTGGAATTGGGATTTTGGCGATGGCTCGACGTCCACGCTTCAAAACCCGACGCATTCCTTCAGCGCCGTTGGAACCTACACGATCTCGCTGACTGCCGATGGTACCAGCGGTACCGACACGCGCGTGCGCACGGACCTGATCGTCGTCAACCCCGTCGGGCCTACGTCCGCGTTCACTCCCGATGTGACGAGCGGAGTCGTACCGCTGACGGTCGCCTTCACGGACCTGTCGACGGGAAACATCACGAGTTGGATCTGGCGTTTCGGCGATGGGGACGGCTCGGCACTGCAAAACCCCGTGCATACCTACATGCTGCAGGGCACCTACAGCGTGATCCTGACGATCTCGGGACCGGACGGGACCGATGCACTGTCCCAGGGGAGTTTGATCGTCGTCGATCCTCCGGGGCTTGGCGCCGCATTTGACGCCGCTCCCACTAGGGGGGAAGTACCCCTCTTGGTCTCCTTCTCCGACCGGTCGACCGGCGGAGTCACGTCGTTTGTGTGGGACTTCGGTGATGGAGCCACATCTACGGCGCAAAACCCCACGCACACCTACACGAACGTGGGCACCTACACCGTCTCGTTGGCAGTCGACGGCGCAAGCGGGCAAGACACGCGGGTCCGCACAGACCTCGTCGTCGTCAACCCGGTCGGCCCGACAGCGGCGTTTGTGACCGACCCTCCCGGCGGCCCCGCTCCCTTGACCGTGAACTTCACCGACATTTCCACCGGAAGTGTCACGGGCTGGAGCTGGCGCTTCGGCGACGGTGAGCTATCCGGTGACCAGCACCCGATTCACACTTACACGCAACAAGGGACCTACGGCGTCGTGCTGACAGTGAATGGTCCTGATGGCGATGACTCGATCTCGCTGGCCGGTTCGATCGTCGTCGATCCTCCTGGCGCCGTTGCCGCCTTCGATGCGACGCCCACCCGGGGGGAGGTTCCCCTCGCCGTCACCTTCAGCGACCGCTCAGGCGGAGGGCCCACTTCCTTTAACTGGGACTTCGGCGACGGGACGACGACGACGCTCCAGAACCCGACCCATACCTATGTTGCGGTGGGCACCTACACGGTTTCCCTGGCCACCGACGGCCCGAGCGGTCAGGACACGCGTACGCGTACGGATCTGATCGTGGTCAACCCCATGGGTCCTACAGCGGATTTCAGCGCGAATCCAATCGACGGGCCGGCGCCTCTGACGGTTGCATTCACCGACCTCTCGACGGGCAACGTTACGACCTACTCCTGGCGTTTCGGAGATGGAGCCGGATCGGGAATGCAAAGTCCGAATCACGCCTACACGACCCCGGGTACCTACGACGTGACCTTGACCGTCACCGGTCCCGACGGGACCGACCTGATGGCTCAACTTGGCTTGATCGTCGTCAGCCCCGAATTGACGCGCGCAGCTTTCGGGGCAACACCTCGCACTGGAGAGATGCCGCTGAACGTCAGTTTCGTCGATCAATCGACCGGAGGCGTTACGAATTGGAGCTGGGATTTCGGTGACGGGTCTACCTCGACACTCCAAAGTCCGCTGCATGTCTACGGAACAACGGGGACGTACACCGTCACCCTCACATCCACCGGTCCCCAAGGAACGGATACGCTGGTTCAGACCGACTTCGTTGTCGTCAACCCCAGCGGTCCGAACGCATCCTTCACCGCGTCGCCCGTCACCGGCGAACCGCCTTTGGTGGTGGCGTTTACCGACCAATCGACCGGCAACGTGACGAGCTGGAGTTGGTACTTTGGAGACGCAACAACCTCGTCTATCCAAAATCCCAATCATGCTTACACGGACATGGGAACCTACAGCGTCTCTTTGACGGTAACCGGACCGGAGGGCATGAACACCCTGATTCAATCAGACCTGATCATTGTCGATCTACCGGTGACGCGCGCGGAATTCGACGCGATTCCGCTGGATGGCGAGGCACCCTTGACGGTGACCTTCACCGATCGCTCGCGAGGCACTCCGAACACCTTTGCCTGGGATTTCGGAGACGGTTCGAGCGCAACAACGCGCAACCCGTCACACACCTACGATACGCCGGGAACGTACACCGTTTCGTTGACGGCGACAGGGCCCAACGGGTCGGACACGCTCGTCAAGAACAACCTGATCGAGGTGCGTCCGCCGGTGACCCGTGCAGCCTTCGCGGGTCAGCCCCTGGCCGGCAACGCGCCTCTCACGGTGAACTTCATCGATCAGTCGCTGGGCTCCCCCACCTCCTGGACATGGGATTTTGGCGACGGACAGAGCTCGACACTCCAGGACCCATCGCACGCGTATGCCTCTCAGGGGTTCTACACGGTCTCGCTGACGGCGGACGGCCCTAACGGCACCGACACAACGAGCGTGGTCGATATGGTCGCGGTCGGTCCGATAGTCACACGCGCCAACTTCACTGCCACACCGAGGTTCGGAAACATTCCTGTGCGCGTTCACTTCCGTAACTTCAGTAGCGGCGATCCGACTGATTATGTGTGGGATCTTGGAGACGGTTCAACTTCGACCCTCTTCGAGCCTACTCACATCTATCAGAGCGCTGGAACGTTCTCCATCTCGTTGACGGCCGTCGGGCCACATGGGACGGACACTCTGGTCAAGCCCAATTTGATCACACTGACAGAGGTCCCCGTGATCGCAGATTTCTCGGCCTCACCCACCGACGGCTTCACGCCGCTGATCGTGACCTTTAACGATCTCAGCAGCGGTGGAGCAACATCGTGGAGCTGGGACTTCGGTGACGGTGTTACCTCCACGCTGCAGAATCCCACGCACACTTACGTGACCGATGGCCTGTTCACGGTTTCGATGACCGCTGACCGGGCAGGACGAGTCGACACCTTTACACAGATCGACTTGATCGACGTCCAGTTAGGCGCGATACCGCCCAGCGCGGACTTCACGGGGTCGCCGACGACGGGGCCGGCCCCCTTGACGGTCGTCTTCGCCGATACTTCCACCGGAGACGTCTCGACCTGGGCCTGGGATTTCGGTGACGGTCACGGGGCGACGACGCAAGACACCTCCCACACGTACATTGACCCGGGATCGTATACGGTTACGTTGACGACGGACGGTCCCGCGGGAACGGATACACGCACGCTACTCGGCTTCGTCACGGCGGAACTGACGCCGGAGATTCTCGACGGTAGTTTCGAGGGCCAGTTCCCTGGCCAGCTTCCGGGCGCCCCCTGGATCGTCACCGCGGGAACCGGGCACGTGGTCCATCCGACATCGCTCCTGGGCGCCGACAACGGCATGCCCAGCGGCGGCGAGCAATGGGCCGAAATCTCCGGCGACGGTTCGGCAGCAGGAACGCCGCCCTCCAACCCCGGCGGAGAGGGAACGGCGCCAACTGCAACAGTTGGTATCCGCCAGGACTTTGCCCTGAACCTCGCAACGCCTTACCTCGCCTTCACTGCTGCCTTCATTTCCGTGGAACCGGCCGGTCAGACGACGACCAACGACTTCATGAGCGTCGACATCACGGACGGCATGACCACCTACAACCTGTACTACGCCGACTCGTTCTCTGACTTCCCCTTACTCTCTGCAGTGCACGGTCTCCCGATGACGGAACTGGCCCTTGCCAGGGCCGATCTACGGGCACTGTTCCCCACACTTGCAGACGGCAGCATGCTGACCCTGACGATCGGGGTCGGAAACGGCGGCGATGGAGCCAACTCTTCCTTCGGCTATGTGGATCAGGTCCTTCTGGCCCAGGTGGCCCAGGCCGTTGTGCGCAACGGCACGGGCGTGAACGTCGAGAGTTACAGTGCGACCCCACCCATTCTGGACACGACCTGGACAGGCACGATCAATACGGCCCACCACCCGGGTGCCACATTGGTTCTCATCTACGGCTTCCAGCGGGGCCTGACGGGTCCGGTCCTCTCCATCGGCGAGCTCCTGATGGACGTCGCCAGTCCTCCGCTATTCAACGCCGGTGCTCCGGTCGTCAGTGACCTGGCGACGGTCAACATCTTCATCGTCCCGAACCTGGCCTTCATCGGCCTGGGCGGAACGACCCAGGCGGTGATCCTGGGTGGCGGCAGTATCGAACTCTGCAACGCGGTCGACGTGTTGGTCGGGTTCTGATCCGTACGGCACCCTCCGCGCCACCGCGTGAGGTTCCCCCCTAATTCTCTTCGCCGACGTAGCCCAGGTCGCGGAGTTCCTGAGCCCATTTGTCAGGGATTCTTCCCCTGACTATGCCCTGGCCTAATTCGCGCGCCTGCTGCAGGCGGGTCTCGAGCAGGTTGCGGATGCGATCCCGCTCATCGGAAGCTCGCTCCGCCAGGTTGGTGAGTTCCAGCGGATCGACCGTCAGATCGAAGAACTCGTCGGGGCCGGGCTCGTGCAGGATGTACTTGAAAGCCGCGGTCTGAAGCGAAGAGATGGCCTCGGCGTCGGGGTCGATATCCATCATCGGGCGACGTTGAGAGAAGGCTGCACGCTCCTCCCAGCCGGGTTGGCCATGAATGAGAGGCCAGAGCGAAGCCCCACTCATCGGCCGATCGAACCCTTCGATATCGGCACCGACGATCTCCGCCAGGGTCGGAAAGAGATCGACGTGCTGGACCATGGTGTCCACGCGCCGCTTCTGTAGCGAGCCATCGGAGGCGTGGAAGACCATCGGCACGACCAGTTGCTCTTGATAGATCCTGCCGCCGTGCCCGGCTATCTCGTGGCTAGCGAGCCCCTCGCCGTGGTCGGAGGTCACGATCCACAGCGTACGGCCGGGAAGGTTGAGGCTCTCAACCGCCTTGTAGAGGCGTTCGAGTTGGCGGTCGGAGTAGAGGATGTGGGCATCGTAAGCATCGACGAAATCGAGGTAGTCTTCGCGACTGTTCGTCGGGAGTCTGAACCTGCCCTTGACCTCGACCGTCCAACCGAGATCAAACGGTTGCCCGGGCACCTGGGGTTTGAGGGCGTGGAGCTGTTCGAAATAGCGATAGAGGTCGGAGCGCTCCAGGGCGTCTTTCTCTTGAAGCTCGGCCAGCTCGGACTGCGGCGTGCGATCGGCGAGCTTCCAGTGATGGGGATCGTAGAGATGCACCCACATGAAGAAACGGCCCGAAGCGTGCTCCCTCTGGAGCCAGCTGATCGCGGCGAGCACGACCCGCTCCCCCTGGGCTACCTGGACCCCGATATTCTTGAAATTAACCGCCACGCCCGCCAAGAAACGCGCGTTAACAAAGGCTGCGGTCTCGAAACCTGAAGCATCGAACATGGAGGCCGCATCCTTGGCCTCGAGCGGCAGCGAGAGCCCGTTCAAAACGACGCCGTGCTCCACAGGCGCAAGGCCGGTCAACATCGTGGCGTGGCTCGGAGCTGTGTGAGAGACCGACGCGATCGCTCGATCGAAGGCGACGCCGCTCTCGATCATGGAGTCCAGAAAGGGCGTCGTTTCCCGCGCGTAGCCATAGCCCGAGACGTGATCGGCGCGCAGGGTGTCGAGCGTAACGAGAATGACCCGGTCATAGGTCGGATCGACCTTGGCCGGCACATCGAACCGCACCGGCCACTCGCGCGCCGTGGAGGGGTCGGATTTCGACCACGGGCCGAGCCCCCCGTCGAAGCTGAGGTAGAGCCAGAATGCCCCGCCTACGATGACGGCGGCCAACACTGCCAGAAGCACGATCGGAAGGGCTTTGTTGCGAGACATGCGCTCGATTTCGAGCCGGGAATTGTACCCATCGCTTAGTCTCTCGGGAATGCACGCGAGCCCCCCTTACTCCAGCCTGGCATTCACTGTGCTGCCCCTTCTCCTCGCCGGGAAATCGATAAGCCCAAGAGTGTCAATTTCGCAAGAAAAAGCGCAAACGGATCGAGCCGCTGCCATCTTCGTTCAACAATGCGCCAGCTGTCACGGCGAAACAGGTGACGGCCGAGGTTGGGCCGAACTGGACCGTCCCGCACGAAGTTTTCGAGACGGTGGGTTCTCCTACGGAAACACGCCCAAAGCGATCTTTCGCACGCTGACTACGGGCATCCCGGGTACGCCGATGCCCGGCTTTGACCTCTCCTTGTCCGAAAAAGAGCGCCAGGCGCTGGCGGAATACGTGATCACCCTGGGGCCGCCGCTGCCCCAGGTCGAACGCTCCGACACGATCATGGAGCTGGGCGAGGATCCCGTGATCGTGCGTGGCATGCTGCCCCCGATCGCCTCCGGTGCGACGGCCCATACGCGGGGGCTCCTGATCGGCATGCCCAGTGGGATGAGCTTTGAGTACCGCCTCGACGACGTGAGGCTCCTGGGGCTGCGTCAGGGAGACTTCTGCGAGCGCACGGATTGGGTCGGACGCGGTGGAACCGAGCTGAAACCGCTCGGACAGGTCGTGCATCTCATGGAGAACGGCGATCCGCGGCCGATGTTCTGGCGGGATTCGAAGGCCCTGGAGACGCGCATGCTCGGAACCTGGGTCCGAGGCCCGGAAGCGGGCGTGCGTTACCGCTTGAGAACGGAAGCGGGAGGAGCTCTGGCCGACGTCGAAGAATCCGTTCGAGTCGTCAGCGCCGACATCGTGACCGGTTTTCGACGATCCCTGCGTTTCGATTGGACGAACACGGGCGAGATCGACCTGCGGGTACGTCATCCAGGCGAGGGCCGTCCGATCGGTTTCTTTCCTACGGACCGGCTCGAATGGGTGATCCTGAGGCGCGAGGACGGATTTTATGAGTGCCGGGGCTCCAGCGAAACGTGGAAAGAAGCCTCTTCCCTGGAGCGCATCGAGCTGAGCCTACAGGGTTCGCCCGGTTCGAGATCGCAGATCGAGCTCATCACTCTGATCTCTCCGGAATGGTCGCAGCGGATTCGAAACAGCCTTTCGGAAGTACACGATCGATGATGACCCACCTGTTTTCTCTGACGCTCGCGCTCCTTCAGGCTCCCACGGCTGAGGACACCTACTATGAGGTCGACTACCTCACGCCGCCCGAGGGGCAGACCCTGGAGGTCGGTGGGATCGGCTTCTTGTCGGACGGCACGCTCGTGTGCTCGACGCGCCGGGGTCAGGTTTGGATGGTCGAGAACCCGCGTGCCAAGAATCCGGGCGATGCGCGCTTCCGACTGTTTGCCGAGGGTTTGTGGGAAGGCCTCGGCTTGAACGTGATCGACGATGAGTTGTACGTCGTGCAACGGGGCGAACTATCGCGATTGAGCGACACGAACCTCGACGGCACTTGCGATCGTATCGACACACTGTCGGATGGTTGGGGCCTGTCGGGGAACTACCACGAATTCGCATACGGGCTGCCTGTGGATGAAGCGGGCAACTTCTATGTGTCCCTGAACGTGGGCTTCCTGAGTCCCAAGTGGTGGCTGGGAGCTTCGAACGTGCCCTATCGTGGCTGGACGCTGCAAATCACGCCCGAGGGCGAGGTGCATCCCTTCGCCTACGGTTTTCGTAGTCCGTGCGGCATCTCGATAAGTCCCCAGGCTGAGCTCTTCGTGACGGACAATCAGGGCGATTGGATGGCGGCTTCACCTGTCTTCCACGTCGAGGAGGGCGGCTTCTACGGGCACCCAGCTTCGCTGAACTGGACACCCGAGTATCTCGAGAGCCGAACCCTCGCCAGCCAGACGGTCCCCTCTGCGCACGCCCAAGACGGCCGCAGGCCCGCGGCGATCTGGCTTCCCTACAAGTGGTCGCGCTCGCCAGGAAACATGGCCTGGCGAGAGACCGACGATGAAGACGATCCGTTCCCCGGACAATTCTTCCTGGCAGAATTGACGAACGGAATGGTCCTGCGGGGGGACTTCGAGCGTGTCGAAACCTCCCAGGGGCCGAGCGAGCTGCAGGGCTGGGTGGTCCCTTTCCGCCGAAGAAT
Source organism: Planctomycetota bacterium (assembly GCA_002683825.1). Classification (GTDB taxonomy): domain Bacteria; phylum Planctomycetota; class UBA1135; order UBA1135. Next base: position 14,968 of record NYUD01000071.1, on the reverse strand, counting down.
AGGATCGGTTGTTCGCGTCGCGTTTCCACCGCCGAGTTCCAGACCGAACGACATGCTCTTCTGCGGCCTGACGAATCGTGGCTGGGGCGGCCTGCCCCCCGCCGACGGCCTCGCGCGAATACGCTGGAGCGACGCAAAGCCCTTCGAAATACAAAACATCGAATTGCGCCAAGCCCAGGTCTCGGGGAACACACCTGGAAAACACGCCTTCGCGCTTCGCTTCACGAAACCACTGGGGCGGATCGATCGGGCAGAGGTTCGAGTCGTCCAGTACGACTATGACTATTGGTGGGAATACGGCTCGCCGGAACGCGAAACCACGGAACTCGCAGCCTCGCTTGTGGAAGTGCCGAACAGCGCTGAGCGGGCCCTCGTCATCATCGACGGAATGGAAGCCGCTCGAGTGACCCGAGTGCTTTTCAGCGGTCTCAAGGCGTCCGACGGCACGCCCCTTCTGCATTCGGAATTCGCCTACACGGTGAACCAGCTTCCCGGAGCCCCCCCCACGAGTTCACATGTCGCAAAGATCGTCCCACCTCCACCGGCACGGGAAAGCGACGAGGAGGGATGGTTGCGCCTGACCTGGGGCGATGCGACCGATCGCTGGCACCATGATGGCTGGGAACTGGTCGATGCGGAGCTGGATCCGGACGATCCGACGCGGCTAAAAACGACACCCGGAGTCAATGCCCTGACGAACACGGCTTCTCGAGAGCCCTCCAATTTCGTCAGCAAGCCCGTCTTCGGCGATGCTCAGGTGCATGTCGAATTCATGCTTCCGAAGGGTGGTCGCTCGGGCGTGCTCTTGCACGGTCGCTACGAGATCGTGTTGGCCGATCTGGAATCGTCCGGCGACTTGACGGATGCTCACTGTGGGGCTCTCGCACCGTCGGCGGGTCGTAAGGGGGTGACACCGGCAACCGATGCGTACCGGGGTCCAGGGCTCTTGCACGAACTCGATCTGGAGTTCCGTGCACCGCGTTTCGACGAGCACGGCAATAAGACCCAGGATGCGGTGCTTCTGCGGGCCATGCTGGACGACACGCTTCTTCACGAGAACGTGCGGCTGATCGGCCCGAGCTCCAGCGGTCGAGTCGACGAAGTGGCCGAAGGCCCTCTCGTTCTTCGTGGCGATTCGGGCCCGGTCGCCTTCGGCAATGTTCGCGTTCGGCCCATACAGACGCAAGAACCCCACTCCGATGAGGGCTGGACTCCTATCTTCGACGGTGAGACGCTCGAGGGATGGCTCCCGAACGAAGAAGGGCTCTGGTCAATCCAGGACGGCATCCTGGTCGGGGAAGGCCCGCGCAGCCATCTCTTCAGCGAGCGCAACGACTACCGCAACTTTGAGGTCCGCGCACGAGTCAAGATTTCGGACGGGGGCAATTCCGGGCTCTACGTACGCGCCCAATACATCGAGGCGGGCTGGCCAAAGGGCTACGAGGCTCAGATCAACAGCTCGTTTGCAGATCCCCAAAAAACGGCCAGCCTGTACGACCTCAGTCTTGTAACGACACACCTGATCGCCTCGGACACCTGGTTTGAATACCGCGTCAAATGCACCGACACCGATGCGGGAACGCGGATTCAGGTCTTCGTCAACGGGATCCGCATAAACGATTTTGTCGACACGGAGCGCCGGTTCGGCGAGGGGAGTATCGCCCTGCAACAGCACCACGACGGCTCGGTGATCGAGTTCGAGCGAATCGAGGTTCGGGATGCGCCGTAGCCGGGCTACCTGGCCTAGGCCGCAACCGCCGTATCACAGATCGTATCGAACTCCGTCTTCAGCGCCACTCGCCTCAGATGGGTTTGCCGTGCGATGTGCTTCAGCTTCGCCGGCCCTTCGGCCAACAACTGCACCAGTTCGGCACGTTTCATATCGATCTCGCGCCCTACGGAAGCGATAGCCATCGGGTCGACGCCCTTTCCGGGGTCGAACATGAACTTCTTCTCGAGCTGCAGCCGCCAGGCCATCAGCGCCTTGACCCGCGCAGAACCGATCGTCGGGACCTCCGCCAGGCTCTTGCGCTTCAGGTCCTTTGCGGTCTCGATGCCATAGGATTGGAGAATCGCCAGGGCAGCCGAGCTGATGCCCTTGATCTCGCCGGGAGCGATCTTGTGTTTGTCGAGCCAGCAATCGAGCTGGTCCTGATGCTTACTCGAGTGCACGTCTTTCATCTTGCGCTCATGCTCATCCCCTAGATTGTTGAGGGCCTTCTTGGCCTCAACGAGCTTCGCGTGATACTTGAGGAACTCCCTCGGAGAGACCAGGGCCTTCCAACGCAACTCCACCTGGGTAAAGCGCTTTCTACTCCGCCCCGCGCGCGACGAATTGCCGCGAGAGAACAGCCACAGCGGAGGAATCACTCCCAGGAGGGCCAGCGAGGCGTTGTCCGTCGAGTGCGCAAGGCCGATCGCCGTGATGATAATGGCGAGGCTGCTAACGTAGTAGATGAACTTCGACGCGGGCTTGGGCAACGCCTTGCCCTCGGTCATCTGCTGGAAGGGAGCGAGCTTGCCCGGCGGCTTCACCGTGCGGATTTCTTTCCAGATCGTTCCGATGTTGATGAGCGCCGTCCGCTGACGCCCTTCCTTGGTCTGGAACAAAACCGGAAGGTTGAAAAGGGCCGAACAGGTCGTCGACTCGAGCGCGCAGAAGGGACAGGGTCCGTTCCGAAGGATGAAGGAGTGGCTGGGGTTGGTCTTGCACTTCGTCACCGCGCTGAAGAGTTCTTCGAGAGCAACGACCCACTCCTTGGCTGCGGGACGCATCTTCTTGTCACTACCTTCTGCAAACGCACGCTCGAAGAGTTCACGCATCTCGGGTGGAAGCGCAGTCGGCATGATCGCGTGCGGGGGTGGCTTCATCTTCTTGTTCGCCGCATCGGGGCCATATACGTAGCGATACTCCTTGATGGCCTTCTCAATCGGCATGTCCTCGGGCCCTTCATACGATCCGGAGAAGGGGTGACGAGCCATGAATAGCAGCTGGAAGATCAAGACAGACAACCCAAAATTGTCGTGGTTCTTGGTGCGTCGCAGCCCACGGAAGGTCTTTACACCCTGAAACTCCGGTGGTTGGTGCGTCAGCACACCGACATCGCAGGGATAGAGCTTCTTGTCTGCGTTGACCTGAAAGCTGTCGCAATCGATGAGCTTGACGATCGACTTCTCGGACACCAAGGCGACCTTGTCATTGACGTCGCCGATGACGTGACCTGCCTCGTGAATGGCGCTGAAGGCGCGCGCCAGGTTCGCTGCGGTTCGGATCAAGAACGGCCACGTCGCCGTGGGGAACTCGCGCATGCGCGACCGCGGGCCGTAGAGAAGGTGGATGTCCTTGTAATCGAGAATCTTGGGCAGGACGACCCCTACCACATGCCCGTCGCCGTCCTGAATAACTTCGACCGGCCAGGCCGCGAGCTCGACGAGGCGCGCGGTCTTCGTGTCGACCATCGCGTTCAGCTTGGCCGCTTTCGCCTCGAAAACCGGCTTGTGATACACCTTGGCGACATACTTCGGATGGCCCTGGATCTCCAGGATCGCTCCCTCGCCACCACGGGCGATCTCTTTGCCGATCTTGATAGGGACGCCCTGCCGATCGAATAGTGAGGCCTTCATATGCGTCTTTTCTTGTCAGTCTGATCCAGGTGATTAGACGCGTGCGCGGGAACGACGCGGCATGGGGCGGGAAGGAGCTCTGCGAGTCGCCAGAACCAGTGTCTTGTCGTCGTCCGTGCGCGACACGATTTCCGGCGAAGCCAGATACTCCGCCAAGGCCACCGATAGCCGGCGCGAATAGCCGGAGCTGGTGTGGCGCGCTGAATGAAACATCGGCTGGAAGAACTTGGAATGAGCTTTGCGGTCCTCATAGTCCAAGACCATGTTCTGCAGACCGTCGCTGAATAGCGCCACCTCGTCGACCATGCCGTGATGAACGCAAAACTGCAGGTCGTCCTCCGCCTCGGAACCGGTGGCGAACGTGGTCTCGTTGGCAAACTCACCCTGCTGAGGCCAAAAGACGTGGTCATAGATATCGGGAGCTTCGCGACGTGCAATAACGATCGCGCCATCACCCAGTTGCATGAAGGCAGAACGCTCGCGTCCCACGAAACACGCCAGCAGGGTGCAGGCAAAATCTCGCCGACCATGCCCCGAAAGCTTTGCAACACACTCGGCCACCAGCCTGAACCGATCCACCACGCCCTCCGCAAAGGAGCGATCGATGTCCTCGACCCCACCACCGCGTTTGAGCAGCCTGCGCACCGATTCTCCCAGAACGTAGCAGGCCAGGCGTGACCCGGTACGCGAATGGCCGGCAGTACCCGCCCCATCTGCGGTCGCTGCTACAAGCAGGGATCCTTCGTCATGCTCTACGACTTCGCACGCAGACGCATCCTGACAGCGCTGCCCTCGCTTGATATGCGATGAGCCCACTACAGATGCAAAGGAATACCTCCAACGTCGGGGTTCGCGCTCAACCATGTTTTCTGTCTGGTCGCCGGATGTGGGGGCTTCTAGATGGTGGCCCACCCGGAAGGCGTGGGAAGATCTACCTCGGTGCCCAGCTGCGAGTGCGACACCATTTGCAGCGACTTGCTGAGCCATGCGAAGAGATCGCGGAACCGCAGGCCGTCCAGCTGCAGAGGCTCGCGCGCGCTCATCCTGCCTAGAACTTCCATGTTTGCGCCTTCTACGCCCACCGAGAAGAACGCCAGCGAGCCGTCCGACTCGGCCTCGTGCACGAGTTGAGCCGCGTGCTCCCACTCGTCTGTAGGTGCGCCGTCTGTGATCAGGAAGATCCAGGGGCGGTAGTAGTTCACGCCGTTGGCCTTGAAGGTCTCTTTGCGCTCGCGAACCAATTCGATCGCTTGCTCGACCGCTTCCCCCATGGGCGTATCACCGTGGGCTTCCAATTGCGGCACCGCGAAGAACTCGGGCGTCTGGAACTCCGATTCGACCCGTACGGGGCCAAACGCAACGACCGAAACCTCGACGCGCTTGGCGGCCAAGTCATCCTCGAGCAGCTCGTTCTTGAAGAATTCGAGTCCGTCGTTGAGTTCCTTGATCGGACTTCCCTTCATCGAGGAGGAGGTGTCCAGCAGGAGTACACAAGGGCAACGCGGTTCGGGATTCTCCACAAACTCCGCATTCTCGAACGGAGAGTCCTCATCGTTGAAGGGAACTTGTTCCTCGTCGAACGTGGGATAATCGGTGCTCATTGAATTGGTCCTATAAGACTGCGTTGGGGGGGAGCGCATACCATCGGGTGCACGGATTCCGCGTCTTGATGGAACCCGGGCATTCGTTCCAAGCCTCGCGTACTCAGCTCGGAAATTTCTTCCGACGCACGCGGCAGACAGCAATCCCGAAGAGAAAACGTGCCGTCGGACAATCGACTGCGGTCCCAGGTCTTACGGCAGGATGACGAAGCCCGCCTCATACGTCGCACGACCTGGACCGCCGTAAGCAAGTTGCCCTGGATCCCCAGGCCAGATCAGCGACCTCCCCCACGGCACCCAGCTGTGCGCACGAAGCCACTGCCGGAAAGCGTCACAGGCACCCCATCCGGCGTGACGATGCCCGTCTGCAAGAAAGGAACGCTCGGCTCGAGGCCAGGACTACATCAAGAACTTCGACAACCGAAAGCCCTTGTCATATCGCAACTGCCATGTGCGGAGAGACGAGCAACTCTCCCATCAGCAACAACAGAAACGTGCGGGAGAAGGATCTCTTGCACTCGCCTCTCAGGGAAGAATCTCAAGTCCGGCCACGTTGGTGATGCGCACGTCTTTTCCCGCGACGATCGCGGCCCATTCCAGCCTGCGACCGATGAGGTCGATCAGCACGCCGGGGGGCGGCCGAAACGACGCTTCCGCCCGCCCGTGTTCGTCCAGCCTCCCGATCGTTCCGGGGAGGTACTCCTCGTGGCCCGCTGCGGCCACGGTGAAGGCCAGGATCGGGTCGTTACCGAGAGGCAGCAGCCCGGTAGCCTGCCGAAGGCCCGTATCCACAGGCTCGAGGCTACCGAGGATGAGATAGTCGGCCCGCGCCATGTCCGGAACACTGAGCACCATGGGAACAGCTGCACCCTGGCCCGCAGAGATGCCGCTGTTGCCGACGTACAAGGTCTGCGTAGCGCTGCTTTCGATCTCGAGGAAAGGGTACAGGGCCATGTCCAACAGATCGTCCCGGGCTCGGATCACAAAGGTGTCCGTGGAAGGACTGTCCGCCGAGCGGATGGTGATCGAGTAGGTCCCGTCCTGGTGGTTTTCTATCTCCTCGATGCGCGTGAGAGTGTGATCGTCGTTTAACGCCACGATCTCCAGGCGCGGGCGGCCGTGGGTCAGGGCACGACCATCGATGTCGACCAACTGAACCGTGATGACCTGACGCGTGCGTCCATCGGCAGGCATGGGCACGGGCTTTGAAACTCGAGAAAGCACGCCATCGGGACGCCCGAGGCGCTCGGCACGCCAATTTGCATAGCGACCGACCAGTTGATCGATCGGGTCGGGATCCTGTATCTGAGCGTTCGATCCGCGGATGATCAGGCGCATGTGATAGCCCCGATTGGCGCAATCGATTCCATTCGCCTGTACGCAGGGAGCTTCCAGATCTCCTTGACGCGCCAGCAGCATGAAGCCCACGTGGGCGGACTTTCCAAAACTCTCAGGCGGCGAACCGCAATCGTCCGCGTCCTTTCCGAAGTTCTCGAGCGTGCAGGAGCAGCGCCCGTCGCCGCCGTATTGCCGCGCGGCGATCATTCCAGCGAGGAGTTTCTGGCCGAGATCGCCCTCCGCATCCAAGAGCGCGCGCTCCGCCTGGAGGACCACCGCTTGTCCGGCGAGCACGTTCCCTTGAATCGCGTAGGCCAGATCCCCTACCTCACCGACAACCCCGAGCTTGGCAGGCCCGACCCCGAAACCCGAAAACGTCACCGGCGAACCCTCCATCGTGACGATGCCGGTCTGCAACTGGGGAACGTTCGGCTCAACGCTCAAGACGATCTCGAGCAGCTCCTCGGGCGACAACCCCGCACGCATCCCTTCGACCATGGGCGGCAGATCGAACGAGCTGCCAGCCGACTGAATGACCCCCGCCCCAACGCCGTTGACGATGGCCGGCAGGCCGCGTGTGAGATTGATCTGAGCGATGCACGTAGCAGCGCCCACGGCAACTTCCCCCGTACGTCGATTGACGACGACGATGGACCACGTCGCACCCGCATGCGGCACGAAAAAACAGGCACAAAGCAGGGCGAGGAGGGATCGGCGAAGCATGGGAGGGTCTCTTGCGAAGCCGGACGCGTCCCCTTGATTCTAACCGCCCTGGCGGAGGCGGGGGCATCCCGTCGAATGTGATGCGGACAGAACAAGTGAAGGGCCAGCCCGGCATGCACCGGACGGGCCCTTTCAACGGAACCGGGTATGGATCTACCGACCCGCTTCGGCGTCGGTCTCCCGACCGAAGCGAAGGATGATGGGAGAGCCACCGCCACCCGAGTTGCCTCCGTAGGTGTAGGAGACATCCAGGGCCTTGGAGATGCGGGTCGCCGCATCCTCGAGGTGGGCTCGGGTATAGGGATCGAGTTCCTGCGTGAGGAACTCTTCGATTGAATCCTGGATCCCGCCCATGGTCTTACGGGCGAGAAGTGCCATGGAGCGGACGGACGAGCGTGTGCTGTCCTCCAAAGCCAGATCGATCAGGCGCTCGAGGTACTCGCGCTGCAGGTTGCGACGCAAGCTCGAAATCATCGGGGAGCGCGTGGTGAAGGCCTTCTTCTTGAAGCCGGCCTCGCGGACGAGTGAGGAGCCCGAACGGGGATCCCCGTAGCCGACCTCTTCCCAGATCGCCGAACTGAGGTTATCGAGCACCTCGGGCAGGGTCAGGCAATCCGCGGTCTGAGGCAGGAACAACTCCTGGTCGTAAATGCGCTCCAAGGTCCTCGGCGTCATTATCGACGTGAGCACCGACGCTTGGATGCCGGAGATACGATCATGGATCGGATAGGTCGCCGTACCGGCGCTGCCCCAACGATCTTCCCACTTTTCAACGGTCATGTGGGACAGAAGCTCGTGGTCGAGGCCGAAGGCATCGTCAAAGAACGCGTTATCGATGACGTAGTCCAACGCCGCACGTTGCTTTTCGGCCTCAACGGCCTGAAGCGGCGTACGGGCTCCGGGGTCACCCTTGTGGTCGCGCACAACGAAGGTGCCGCCCAGCCAGTTCGCCATCACGTATAACGTGCTCTGGTGCTGGCGCAGCGCGATCTCATAACCGCGACGGGCCTTGGCCCATGCATCGCCATCCTTGACGAATTTCTCGAGCACCTGCTCGCGTACGCTGCGTGACAGGTCCATCTGGTTGTTGCACCAGGTCAGCGGATCGGCAGCAAGGTCGTAGCGACGAGCGAAGGGATCGGGTCCGCTCGTATCGTCGTCCGTCAAGTACGCAAGCTCGGGCTCGGCGACACGCTTGAGAACTTCCTTGCAATCCTCCATCGTGTAGCCGTACTCGATGGCCCACATGTCGTAGGGGCCGATGTCGATCATCGCGACGTCGCCCATGAGATTGCCGTCTTCGTCGAACTTGATGTTCGCCGGCAAGTAATCCATGACGGAACCCGCCATCGGCTTATTGCCCTTCCACTCCTCCGAATTCATCTCCTCGAAGGTGTAGATGCTAGAAGACTTGAAGTTGTGGCGTAGCCCCAACGTGTGGCCCACCTCGTGCGCGACGAGGTCCGCCAACATCGGACCGATGAACCACTCCGGCACACCGTCGATCTCGGGCACTTCTTCCTTGTCCTCATCACCCTCACCTTCTTCTTCGAAGAGGTTCAGGAAGACGCCCGCCGCTTCCATGGCGCGCGCCTTGCCACGCGAAGCCATGCAGAGCATGGCCGCAGAGCCGAATTTCTCGGCCAGGATGCCCGCCCCTTCACCGTAGAGCACGGAAGAATCACCGGCGGTGAGCTCGTAGCCCGTCTCGCCGAGGATCGCCTTGCGATGGATCTCCGCCTGGATTTCCTGGCGCAGGTGGGACGGCGCCAGACGCACGCGGGGATCCCAATCGGGGTGCGCGTCGAGCCACTGCAGCGTTTCGGCGCTCATGCCCTGCATCGCCGTCTCGGCTCCGGCATCCGGAAGGTACTCGTTGTACTGCCACCAGAAGTGACGGATCCAGCCGTCGGTCAGAATGATGTCGGCGTCGAGGATCTCACCGGTTTCGGGGTGAGCGCGCGACGGGCCGATCGCGGTGCCGTAATCGTTGGCCAACCAGCGGATGAAGCTGTAGCGCACATCCTCCGGGTCCTTTTCCATGTGGGCCCCGGTCGACTTGTCCTGGTAGTGAACGACGACAGCATCGGAAATGCCGACCTCTTCGAAGGCCCTGTTCCAGTAGAGCACGCCCTCTTTCACCCAGCGGCGATAACGGACGGGAACGGTGTGTTCCAGGTAGTAGGTGATGGGCTTCTTCGGCGGGCTGAGATTGAGCTTGGGATCCGCCTTCTCGAGGTGCCAACGGTTGATGAGGCGCGTCGTCGTCTTGTCGTCGCGCATCTTGCCTAGATCCCGATAGTCGGTCTGAAAGAAACCGACCCGCAGATCCGAGGTTCGCGGCTTGTAGCCGGGGGAGCCCTTGATCTTGCTGAGCGAGTAGTGGAAGGTGCGAATCTGCCCCCTCGAGGAGGGCACTTCCCAGGCGACTTCAAGGTTATCGGGGAAAGACTTGATTTCAACGATCTTGGCAAGCGAACGCTTGAGGCCCGAGCCAACGCTTCCGTAAAAGACCTTGGCCTGCCCCAGGAGGAGCTCGTCGAGGTCGATGACCGGCTGGCCATTGGGGCCCATGCACTTGATGGGGACGTCCACAAGGACGCGGTCGACGGCGTGGTTCTTGATCGCGTCCTTGGATTCCTGATCACCGGTCGAACGTGTGCCGAGGTTCGGAACGATCAACGCCATGCGCTTGTCGAAACGCCTCCACTGCACATAGAGATCGCCCCACTGCAAACCGGCAAAAAGTTCACCGGTAGGTACCGACGTGAGGATGTAGTGCTTCTGCTTCGCGTACCCGCTGGGCAACTCGGCCAGCGTCTGACCGTCCTTGGTACGTTGCCAGACGTTGTAGAGGCTGCGGCCGTCTGCGGTGGAAACCACTTTTTCGTAACCCTCGGACACTTCCGAGAACGGCTTGAAATCCGGCTTCTTCTTGTCGACTTTTTTCTCCGCGTACGCCTGCAATGAAAGGAAAAGGCAGGCCGCGGCCACGGTGCAGAGGGACCGCTTCATAGATCTGTGCATTTCCGACTCCCGATAGTTTGGATACGTACACTTCCCCCACATCCTTATGGAGGAAGCGGCCTGTCCCTTGGACGGCTTGTGACGATTCTGACGGCCATTCGCGAAACCGTCCAGCGCTACGTTTTCCGTACACACGGGTCAAGGGGGCAGGGGGCAATCGTCGCCGGGGCCGGCCCCGCCATTGCCATCTGGTAGCCCTCCGCCGCACGAGTCTGCAATTGGTCTGCTTTTCTCTTTCGGCCCGGGCCCTCCCGGCTCGCTCCCCCACCCCCGCACCAGGCCCGCGAACTCTGCTGTAATATCGCCCCCATGGGTTCATTTTGGTGGGTAGGCCCCATCCCTCGAGCGCGGTGGATCGGAGTTCTGGCCCTTTTCATGTTCTCGATGGCGCCCCAGGAGCCGCCCGGGGTTCCCGAGGACACACTTCCCGAGAACTTGCCGGGCGAAGCACCGCTCGGCCTTCTCCGCATCGAAAATGTCGATCCGGCCGAACTCGTCCAGCTGGGCCGGATGCTCTTTTTCGACCCCGTTCTCTCGCGCGATCGAACGATCGCCTGCGCTTCGTGCCACCGTCCTGAATCGGGGTTCGCCGACAACAAAGCGCTGTCGTTCGGGGTCGGAGGCAAACAGACGCTGAGAAACGCTCCCTCCCTTTTCAATCGTGCCTATGGCCGAAGCTTCATGTGGGACGGGCGCTCGAAAACGCTCGAAGAACAGGTTCTCTTGCCTATCGAGAACAAGCTGGAGATGGATCTGCCTCTCGACCAAGCGGTCGAGAGACTGCGGTCGGAGGAACGCTACGCAAAGCTCTTCGAAGCCAACTTCAACCGCCTTGCGGACCGCCAAGGGCTCGCTTTGGCTCTCGCGAGTTTCGTACGGCGCATCTTTTCGGCCGACAGTCCGGTCGATCAATTCCGAGCCGGCGATCGCCAGGCTCTCTCTCCGGCCGCCCGCTCCGGACTGTGGCTCTACGAGAGCCGCGGTGGCTGCTGGCGTTGTCACACGGGGGCCAACTTCAGCGACGAGAAGTTCCACAACACCGGTGTGGGAGTGCGCGACGGCGTCCCCGAGGAGGGCCGTTTCCAGGTGACGTTGAAAGAAGAGGAACGGGGAGCGTTCAAGACCCCGACCTTGCGCGGTGTCGCGACAACGGCTCCGTACATGCACGACGGAAGCCTGAGAACGCTCGAGGAGGTCGTGGAGTTCTACCGCGCGGGCGGAAACACCAACGAGAACCTCGACCGGTCGATCGCTCCGATTCAGATGAGCGACGGGGATGCGCTAAACCTGGTGGCGTTTCTGCGTGCGCTATCGGAATAGACCGAGGTCCACGGCGTTCTACTTCAGCTTGAAATAGAGTCCCAGGAAACCGATCGCCAGATGGCCGATGGGAATCGGACCCAACATCAGGCCCAACCAGCCGGCGAAATAGAATCGCCACACCGGGTTCTTAGACCCCGGGGCTACGCGCGGCTTGCGATAGGCCGTGGCCGCCGTCGGACGGCCGGAATCGGCCACCACAAGCTCCGCAAGGCCCTGGAGCTGCAGCGGCGGTCGTTTACGGGGCGGGAGGCTCATCGCGCGCTTCGACGGCCCCCGGCGGGGGAACTTCCTGAAAAAGCAGCCCTTTCCACCTCGATGTCGAAACCTGAGCCACGGAAAGGCTTTCCTATCCCGTAAAATGGTTCCGGACGGGATGGGGGGTCCCGGCAACACTCCTTCCACAACACCTTGCTCTTTCTCTTCCGACCCGCAGGCCTGCCTCTGGCCGTGCTCTGGGCCCTGGCCACCCCGGCCCCTGCCCAGGTCGACGGACTGTCGGCGCGCCACTACAGCGGCCAGACGTTCCTCACGTGGAACGAGCTACCCGATCCCCTGACCCATTACCGGGTCTACCGGGCTCGGGAGCCGTTCCTCCGGGAAAGTGACCTCGACAGCGCGGACCTGCTGGGCCGGGTCGACTCGTCCAGCTCGGACAACCACCGGCGCAGCGTTGCGACGGGACATAGCTTCAACTGGATCGTCGAAACGGGGGGATCGCAGCTCGCCGATGACCAGGGCCTTTTCGTTCACAACGTGCGTGAAAGCCCCATCTTCCGGACTTCAAATTTCGCCGGACGCCCCTACCCCGCCTTTCGGAGGTTCCACTACGTCGTAACGACCGTAACGAACGGGCTCGAGGACCGCACCCTGGTCCGCGGTGAAAACACGGCGACAGTGCCCTTCGAATGGGCAGCCCAACCCGCGCCGGTCCTGCAAAACACCGATCTGTCGGGCGAGCTCTGGGCACACTGGGTGGGGAATCGTGCTACACCCTTTCAGCCGGCGCTTCACCGGCACGCGAGCCAGGGTTTCAACTTCCGTTTCGATCCGGGTATCGCACCCGAGCCACGCGGCCTCTTGGTTCGGCTGCACTCGGCCGGACAAACCTATGCCATCGGCTGGCCACACAGAAACGAAGTCCCCACCGACGTCGACATCCTGTCGCTTTCCGATTCGGATCCCGCAGCGGGGTTCACGCTTTGGCTCGGAACACACGACGCATTCCCCAGCTCGAGCACCGGCGCACAAGTAGTGAACCTGTTCACGATTCAACGAGTGAAGTGGACGCTCGATTGGATGACGGACCGGCTCGGCTCGGGTCACGATCCGGAAAGGGTCTATGCCGTCGGAGGTTCGATGGGAGCGATGGGCACCTTCTATCTCGCGACGGAGTATCCGGACCGGTTTGCCGCAATCCTGTGTCGCAACGGAAACTTCGACTTGCGTGCACCCGATATCAACAATGCGTCCTTCGTCCAGTCGCTCCTGGGCACATACTCCCAGAATCTGCCCGTGGCGCCCGGCTTAGCGACGCAGAACATAGGAATCTTCGATCGCACGAATGCTTCGGCACTCAGCCAAATGTTCCCCGCCGTGGATGGACCGGTCTTCCGAACCATCAATGGACGCAACGACACGACGGTCGGCTGGCAAAGCGCAGTAACTCTGTACGAAGCTCTGGCGAGCATTTACTACCCGGGTGGCCACTACTTCGACACGCGTAGGCACTCCCCGTTCGGACACTGGGCCGGTATGGAGCAAGAACTGCTCAAACGGACCCTCGCAACCCGTCGCGATCGTCCCTCGCTCCACTTTGGCGGGCTGTCGATCAACGACGAGGCCGGCATGGGCGATCCGGGCGATGGAGACGCCATCGGAACGCTCAACGGCACCATCGAGTACGACCCCGAAACCGCCATCAGCGACCCGGATTTCTGTGAATTCGAGGTCTATCTACGCAGCGAAGGGGCGCTGGACGATGCGCCGGTCACCGACGCGCAGGTGTCGCTGACTCCCCGAAGAACCGGCCCTTTTACTCTAAGCGCCGGTGATACGGTGCTCTTTACCCTCCGTGAAGGCACGAACCTCATCGCCACTCACATGCTGACCCCGGACGGCAATGGGTTGCTCCACACACCTGCGATCGGGGTCACCCCCACGCGCCGCAACGCCCGCTTCGACCGCGTCCTGGGCTCGTCCCAGGGGGGCTATTCCCTGGCGGTGCCCCGGCTTCCCCATTCTCCGGGGGGCCCGGTGCCGACGGCCTCTGCCGGTCACTGACCCGCCCGGGTAGGATGTTTCCCTGCCCGGAGAATCGGTTGCCAGAAGAGATGGCCGGGGTATTAGGCAAGGAGCGGGGCGACACATGGCAGACAAGGTCGATAAAACAGAAGAGGAGTGGCGCGAGAGACTGACTCCGGAACAGTACTGGGTCACGCGACACGCGGGCACCGAACCCGCCTTCAGCGGGACCTACTGGAACTCGAAGGAGGCGGGCCACTACGCCTGCGTGTGCTGCGGTCAGAATCTCTTCGGATCCGCCGAAAAGTACGACTCCGGCTCCGGCTGGCCGAGTTTCTGGCGACCGATCGACAAGGAGCGCGTCGAGATGCGTTCCGACACGACCCATGGCATGAGCCGCACGGAGGTCGTTTGCAGCAGCTGCGATGCGCACCTCGGGCACGTCTTCGAGGATGGGCCCGAGCCGAGCGGTTTGCGGTACTGCATCAATTCGACCTCCCTCAAGCTGAACGAGGAGGGCGCGAACCACGAGCTGGAACAGGAACCCTCGACGTCCTGAAACGCGTTCGGCTCCTTTCCCACCAAAGAACAGCGTGCCAGCCCGCCCCCACCCCTCCCTTCTTCGAGTCTTACCGCTGGTTCTGTCGGCCGGCCTTCTCGCAGGTTGCGGCAACGTCCAGGCGGACGCCAAGGAGCTAGGCCAGCACCTGCACGAAACGCTTTCGGACACCTGGGACGACGTGCGGTCGTACTCGAGTGACCAGGCGCAGGAATTCCGGAACGCTCTCGACGAGCGCCTCGAAACGCTGCAATCCGAGATCGGGCGCTTGAAGGAGGCGATCGCTGAGAACGAGGATTTGCAGCGGCAGCTGGAGGAGGCACGCCGAGCCCTACACGAGCTCGGCGAGGAGCTGCACGAAGAGGGCAAGGACGCCTGGCACGAGGTACACAAGGAGGGCGAGAGCGCCTGGGGCGAGGTGCGCGACGGGCTTGCACATGCCTGTGAAGAGATCGCCGATCTTCTGCGCGAGATCTGGCGCGAGATTCGCTGAGGGACGAGCGGCCGCGGTCTTGAGGCAAAAAAAATGAGG